>NZ_UYXQ01000022.1 GCF_900624995.1 Pseudomonas antarctica | reverse complement strand
AGGCATCACTACCAGGGCGTCGCCGCCATTGGCCACGCGATCATTGACCGCACCCTGGCGGCCACGAAAACGGTCGTAGCCGAAGATGTCCTTGAGGACGCGTTGAGCCTGCTCGAGCATGTAAAACTCCAAAAATGGTGCCGAAATCCCTCTGTACAGGCTGGCCGAAAAAACACGCTTTCACGGGAAATAATCCGTAAGCGAAGTTTTCGCGGGTTGGCGCTTAGCCTGCCGGGGCATCACAAAACGCGGCAGTATACCCGAGGGTTACTGCGCAAAGGGCGCGACTGACGAATAGCGGCCGCTATCTAAAACCCGGCAAATATGCCGTGTGGCTGGCCTGGGCGCTCAAGAAAGCCTAGAATTGCGCATCGTTTATTCCCAAGGTAGCCCGTAATGTCCTTCGCTGAGCAACTAACCCGCCTGCAAGCCTTCCTCGACGCCGATGAGCTGCATGACGAGGCGCTGGACTACGTGGCCGCCCACGGCTACCTGACCGCCCTGTCGATCTCGTCCGACATTGTGCCGGACCGTGAGTGGATCGACGCCTTGTTCGCCGAAGAACCGCATTACGCCGATGCCGCCCAGCGCGAAGAAATCGAATCCACCCTGCTGGCCCTCAAGGCTCACATCGGTCGCCAACTGGCATCCGATGAGGAGTTCGAGCTGCCATGCGACCTGGATCTGGGCGAAGAGCCGGACGACTCCGACCTGCGCGGCTGGTGCATCGGCTTCATGGAAGGTGTGTTCCTGCGCGAAGCCGCCTGGTTCGAAACCGCCGAGGAAGAAGTCAGCGAAATGCTGCTGCCGATCATGGTCGGTTCGGGCCTGTTCGACGACCAGCCGGAGTTTTCCGACATCGCCTCCGACGCCAATCTGATGGACGACATGATCGTACAGATCCCGGAAGCCCTGACCGCGCTGTACCTGCTGTGCAACGCACCAGACGAAAAACCGGCGATCCTCAAGCCACGTCACCACTGAGTCGTTTGCCCGTGACACCCATGGGCAACCGCTCTGCGCTCATGCGTTACGCACTGCTGGCCATCGGCTGGCTGAGCGTTGCGCTGGGGGTGATCGGCATTTTCCTACCGGTATTGCCGACCACACCCTTCCTGCTTCTCGCCGCCGCCTGCTTCGCTCGAAGCTCCCCGCGTTTCTACCACTGGCTGGTGGAACACCCACGCCTGGGCCCCTGGATCAAAGACTACCTAGACGGCAATGGCATTCCGCTCAAGGGCAAGGTTTATGCAATTGGCCTGATGTGGCTGAGCATTGGCGTCTCCTGCTACCTGGTGCCTTTGTTTTGGGCACGCGGGTTTATGCTGACCAGTGCGGTGCTGGTGACGATCTATATCTTGCGTCAGAAGACACTGCCACCGAGGTAGCCGTGGGAGCTGAATTCTGTGAGAGCTGGCTTGCCTGCGATCGCATCAACCGGGTGCCACGGATAGACCGAGCTGCCTGCAACGCGGGCAAGCCAGCGCCCACACGACCTTGGTCGACACTGACTAACCCCAAGCATCATGCGAGACTGTCCTACCGGGCCTGGAATGCCTGGGTGTTCTTCTGCTCGGAGTTACCATGACGCTGTCCAGCGGGCTGATCGCCGCCGTTGCCCTGGCCTATATGGCCATTATGTTTGCCATCGCCTTTTACGGTGACCGCCGCCACGCGCCGTTGCCGCCAAAGATGCGTGCCTGGGTGTACAGCCTGTCGCTGGCCGTCTATTGCACCAGCTGGACTTTCTTCGGCGCGGTAGGCCAGGCCGCCGAACAACTGTGGGCATTTTTACCGATCTATTTAGGACCGGTATTGCTGTTGGTGTTGGCTCCCTGGGTGCTGCAGAAGATGATTCTGATCAGCAAGCAGGAAAACATCACGTCCATCGCCGACTTTATCGCCGCGCGCTACGGCAAATCCCAGTCCCTGGCGGTGGTTGTCGCGCTGATCTGTCTGGTCGGCGTGCTGCCTTACATCGCCCTGCAACTCAAAGGCATCGTGCTGGGCGTAAACCTGCTGATCGGGTCTGGCCCTGACACCACCGGCACCCGCGCCCAGGACACCGCGCTTATCGTGTCGCTGGTGCTCGCGCTGTTCACCATTGTGTTCGGTACGCGCAACCTCGACGCCACTGAGCACCACCGTGGCATGGTGCTGGCGATTGCGTTTGAATCACTGGTCAAGCTGTTCGCCTTTTTGGCCGTCGGTGCGTTTGTGACCTACGGCCTTTACGACGGTTTCGGCGACCTGTTCAGCCAGGCGATGCTGGCGCCGCGCCTTGAGGAATACTGGAAAGAAACCATCAACTGGCCGTCGATGGTGGTGCAAACCGGTGTGGCGATGATGGCAATCATCTGCCTGCCCCGGCAGTTTCACGTCACCGTGGTGGAGAACATCGACCCGCAGGATTTGCGCCTCGCCAAGTGGGTGTTCCCGGCGTACTTGATCCTCGCCGCGCTGTTCGTCATTCCTATCGCGCTCGGCGGCAAAATGCTATTGCCTGCCTCGGTATTGCCAGACTCCTACGTCATCAGCCTGCCCATGGCACAGGCGCATCCTGCCCTCGCCGTGCTGGCATTTATCGGTGGCGCATCGGCGGCTACCGGCATGGTGATTGTCGCGAGTATTGCGCTGTCAACCATGGTCTCCAACGACATGTTGCTGCCGTGGCTGCTGCGTCGCTCCAGCGCCGAGCGGCCGTTCGAAGTGTTCCGCCATTGGATGCTGTCGGTACGCCGGGTCAGCATTGTGATCATCCTGCTGCTGGCCTATGTGAGTTATCGCCTGCTCGGCTCCACCGCGAGCCTGGCGACCATCGGCCAGATCGCTTTCGCCGCCGTGACTCAACTGGCCCCGGCGATGCTCGGTGCGCTTTACTGGAAACAGGCCAACCGGCGTGGCGTGTTTGCCGGATTGGCGGCGGGCACCTTTCTGTGGTTCTACACCTTGGTCCTTCCGGTGACGGCGAAAAGTCTCGGCTGGTCGTTCAGCCTTTTCCCTGGGTTGACGTGGATGCATTCGCACCCATTGGGTTTATCCGTCACCTCACTCACCTTGGGCACCGTGTTTTCCCTGGCGGGTAACTTCACGCTGTTTGTCTGGGTCTCGATGCTGTCGCGTACACGCGTTTCCGAGCATTGGCAGGCAGGGCGTTTTATCGGCCAGGAAATCAGCCAGCGCGCCAGCGCGCGCTCGATGCTGTCCGTGCAGATCAGCGACCTGCTCAGTCTCGCGGCGCGCTTTGTTGGCGAGGAACGCGCCCAACAGAGCTTTATCCGCTTCGCCTATCGCCAAGGCAAAGGTTTCAACCCCAACCAAAATGCCGATAACGATTGGATCGCCCACACCGAACGGCTATTGGCCGGTGTACTGGGCGCATCTTCGACACGCGCTGTCGTAAAAGCCGCGATTGAAGGGAGGGAAATGCAGCTGGAGGACGTCGTACGGATCGCCGACGAAGCGTCAGAAGTATTGCAGTTCAACCGCGCGTTGCTGCAAGGCGCCATTGAAAACATCACACAGGGCATCAGCGTGGTCGACCAGTCACTCAAGCTGGTGGCCTGGAACCGGCGATACCTGGAACTCTTCAACTACCCCGAAGGTTTGATCAGCGTAGGGCGACCGATTGCCGATATCATTCGCTACAACGCCGAGCGCGGCCTGTGCGGGCCGGGCGAAGCCGAGGTCCACGTGGCGCGACGCCTGCACTGGATGCGCCAGGGCCGCGCACACACATCCGAGCGCTTGTTTCCAAATGGACGCGTGATTGAGTTGATCGGCAACCCTATGCCCGGCGGCGGGTTTGTCATGAGCTTCACCGACATCACGGCATTCCGTGAAGCAGAACAAGCGCTGACCGAGGCCAACGAGGGCCTGGAGCAACGGGTCACCGAACGCACCCATGAACTGTCGCAACTCAATGTGGCACTCACCGACGCCAAAGGCGTGGCCGAATCCACCAGTCAGTCGAAGACACGTTTTTTGGCAGCGGTGAGCCATGACCTGATGCAACCGCTGAACGCGGCGCGGCTGTTTTCTGCCGCCCTCTCCCACCAGAACGAGGGCCTGTCCAGCGAAGCCCGGCAGTTGGTGCAGCACCTGGACAGCTCGCTGCGTTCCGCCGAAGACCTGATCAGCGACCTGCTGGATATCTCGCGCCTGGAAAACGGCAAGATCAACCCTCACCGCCAGCCCTTTGTGCTCAACGAACTGTTCGACACCCTGGGCGCCGAATTCAAGGCGCTGGCCCACGAGCAAGGTCTGCGTTTCCGCCTGCGCGGCAGCCGTTTGCGGGTAGACAGTGACATCAAGTTGCTGCGCCGGATCCTGCAGAATTTTCTCACCAATGCCTTCCGCTATGCCGACGGCCCAGTGCTACTTGGCGTACGCAGGCGCAAGGGTGAACTGTGCCTGGAAGTGTGGGACCGCGGCCCGGGCATTCCGTTGGATAAACAGCAGGTAATTTTCGAAGAGTTCAAGCGCCTCGACAGCCACCAGACCCGCGCCGAAAAAGGCCTGGGCCTGGGCCTCGCGATCGCCGACGGTCTATGTCGTGTGCTGGGCCATCGCTTAAGCGTGCGTTCGTGGCCGGGCAAAGGCAGCGTGTTCAGCGTGCGTGTGCCTTTAGCAGGTAACCAGGCCAGTTTGAAGGTCAAGCCGAAGCAGGACAATGGGCTGCCATTGAGCGGTGCACAGGTGCTGTGCGTGGACAATGAAGAAAGCATCCTGATCGGCATGCGCAGCCTGCTGACGCGCTGGGGCTGCGAGGTGTGGACCGCCACCGATCAGGCGCAATGCGCGCTGTTGCTGGCCGATGGCGTGCGCCCGCAATTGGCGCTGGTGGATTACCACCTGGACCACGGCGAGACGGGTACTGAGTTGATGGGCTGGCTGCGCGCGCAGTTGGCGGAGCCGATTCCCGGGGTGGTGATCAGCGCTGATGGCCGGCCGGAGATGGTGGCTGAGGTGCATGCGGCGGGGCTGGATTATTTGGCCAAACCGGTGAAGCCGGCGGCGTTGCGGGCGTTACTCAGCAGGCATTTGCCTTTATAAACAGGGAGTACTCGATTAAAAATTGTGGGCGGGGGCTTGCTCCCACCCACAATTTGGATCGTTTTTATTCAGGTAGGTGCGCGACACCGTCTGAATCGGTCATCGCCCGCTCAAGCAAATCCGCCGGCAGGCTTTTACTCGCACGCGCCCCCAGCAACCTTAATTGCTCGGTACGGCTGACCAGATTCCCGCGGCCATCTGTCAGCTTGTTTCGCGCTGCGCTGTAAGCCTTATCCAGCTGCTGCAAGCGGTTGCCTACTTCATCCAGGTCCTGGATAAACAACACAAACTTGTCATACAGCCAACCGGCGCGCTCGGCGATTTCCCGCGCGTTTTGGCTCTGGCGCTCCTGCTTCCACAGGCTATCGATAACGCGCAAGGTCGCCAGCAAGGTCGTGGGGCTGACGATGACGATATGGCGGTCGAACGCTTCCTGGAACAGGTTCGGCTCGGCCTGCAACGCGGCGGAAAACGCCGCTTCTATCGGTACGAACAACAGCACGAAATCCAGACTGTGCAAGCCTTCGAGGCGCTTGTAATCCTTACCGGCCAAACCTTTGACGTGATTGCGCAGCGACAACACGTGCTGCTTGAGCGCTGCCTGGCCAATCACGTCATCCTCTGCCCCTACGTATTGCTGATAGGCCGTAAGGCTGACCTTGGAGTCGACCACCACCTGCTTGTCGCCGGGCAACATGATCAACACGTCCGGCTGGAAGCGTTCGCCGTCCGGACCTTTGAGGCTGACCTGGGTCTGATACTCGCGCCCCTTCTCCAACCCGGCATGTTCCAGCACGCGCTCAAGGATCAATTCCCCCCAGTTCCCCTGGGTTTTCTGGCCCTTGAGCGCCCGCGTGAGGTTGGTGGCTTCGTCTGACAGGCGCAGGTTCAGTTGCTGCAGGCGCTCAAGCTCCTTGGCCAGGGAAAAGCGTTCGCGCGCTTCATTCTGGTAGCTTTCTTCCACGCGTTTCTCGAAGGACTGGATGCGTTCCTTGAGCGGGTCGAGCAACTGGCCGAGGCGCTCCTGGCTGGTTTCGGCAAAACGCTGTTCACGTTCATCGAAGATCTTCCCTGCAAGTTCGGCGAACTGCGCGCGTAACTCGTCCCGCGCGCCTTGCAGGTCGGCGAGGCGTTGTTGATGGCTTTCCTGTTGCTCACGCAGTTCGGCACGCAGTGAGGCCGACAGCGCGTCAAGGCGGCGCAGCTCAGTATCCTTGGCGCTGCGGTCGAGGTTCCAGGCGTGCGCAGCGTCGCGGGCGTTATCACGGTCGATCTGCAGCAGTTCGACTTCACGGCGCACGGCAGCCAGGTCAGCTTGTTTGGCGGCGTTGGCCTGGCTGAGGTCGCTGATCTCGTCGCGGCTGGCGTCGAGTTGCGCGGCCAGCCCTTCCTGGGCCAGTTGCGCGGTGGCCAAGCGCTCTTCCAGCAGTTCCCAGCCGGTCATACGCGCGCTCAGCCGCCGTTGAATCTGCCAGCACACGACCAATAAAGGCACCGCAGCGCCAGCCAGGCCCAAGGCAATACTGGTCCAGTCAAAAGCCATCGCCATTTCTGCCATCACCGAAAAAGAGCAAGGTTAACCAAGCATAGGGCTTGAGGACAGCTCAGTCTTCGACCTGCCCCAGTTCGCGCTGGGCACGGCGGTCGCCGGCACGGGCGGCCAGGCGCAACAGGTCATGGCCGATGCGGCGGTCACGGGCGTTGCCGCATTCGCGGCACATCAGTTGGCCCAAGCGGCTCTGCGCGGCGACCACGCCTTCGCGTGCGGGCTGCTTGAGCAAGCGCCCGGCAAAATGCTTGACGTTGGTGTTGTGCCCCAGCCGCGGGCTGTCGAGCAGCCACAAAGCGACTTTCAAGGAGAAACGCTTGGGTGCGGTAACAGTCTGAGGGGTGTCGGTAACAGAAGGTGATACTGAGCGAAACTTCATAAAGCACTGCGGGACAGAACGGAAGGCGCGCAACTCTACTCTTTTTTTCCTACAGGTAAAGCTGAAAAATCCGTGCACGCCCGTTCTAGAGCAAGCGCTTGGGACAATCCACAGAAGCTGTGGATAACTCAGTGGACAACCCGTCTTTAGCTCGCGCAAAGGCCCATGGAACGGGGGCCGCAGTCAAACTGACGATTTTTTCACCAATAAAAAAAAGCGATATTTTTCATTGACTTAAATTTTCATTGCAGGCAAATGGCGGCGCTTCCAGGGGGGTGACGGAGCGGTTACATACTTCGCAACTAATGTGCACAAGTACCCATCCACTGGTTATATCGCCGAGGTTTTTTGCTTCAGCGTGTACGAAAAATGTTACCGCAGGTCCAAAACTGGGGACTTTTCAAATTTGCCCCGTCTCGCCACACTGCCCTACCTCCACGTAACCTTGTAAGGCCTGATGAAAGGAATCCTCTTATTCGCCGTGTTGTTGCTGGCCATCTGCGCGACTTCACTTTGCATCAACGCGGCGCTGCCTTCTCCTGACGGTGCTCTGTTCGCCATCGCCATTCTGCTGTCGGCGGCCTTTACCGCAGTGAGCCTGTGCATTGAGTTGGGTGAAGGCCGGATCAATGACATGCGCGATGTAATGAAAGTGATCGAGACCGGCCGTTCCTGGCGCCTGTCGTTGGCGGCCTACGCCCTGGGCTGTTCACTGGCGGCGACGACCACGGTGCTGGTGTATCGAGGGTTGCTGGGCGGCTGACTGAAGTTTTTTGGTTAGGGCGCTTTCCTTTCGCGTTTCGATCCGTTACTATCCGCAGCGTTAGTACCAAGCTGAAAGTCAATTCTGGTCGAACAACTCCCCTGAACAACACGGGATCGACCACCTCGATGGTTTCCAGGTATTCCTTGCGACGACACTGCCTTTGAACAAGCAAAGGGTGTCGCGAAGTTTCAATACTCTGACCGAACCAGCCTGCAAATTGATCAGGATCTTCACCCCGGGCCCAGAACCTTTGCCCCTGTTGTGTTGCCTGCCCTCCTAAGTACCTACCTGCCAGCCCAAGCGCGCCTAACGTATTAGCGCTTCAAACTGGCTGCTTTGTTCCAGTCGGGTTCTTCGTTTGATCAATGGTGATCAACGTTACTGGAACGTTTTAACGTTGCACGGTTCTTAACCGTGTCATTTGTAGGAACACCAATAATATGCACGCTCAAATCCACACTCAGGATGCCATTCGCACCCTCACCAACGCTTTTGCACCAATGAACTGCCTGATCATGGCCGCTCGCAAAGGCTGCTTCAGCTTCACCCTGGTCAACGAACACGGCATCGCTCGTCACAGCGAACGCCTGTACCCCGATCAATACTCCAGCGCAGAGCCGCTGCAGGCCGTGATCGAGCGTACCCGCCAGGCATTGATTGCCTGATCGACCCGAGTCGCTGAAACACAAAAAACCCTGCTTAAAACGCAGGGTTTTTTATTGCCTGAAATTTGGTTTTGGAATACATGCACTAAGTTCGAATAGATATAAACGTTATAACTAAACGAAGAAGATGTTTTAAAAACAGCCCTTTACATCACAAATATGACACTACACTTCAACTCAAGCGGCCTGATCCGCTTGCGACGAGCCTGAGATCCGATTCACCGCTGCCAAGCCCCCCTTCTCAGGCATCGTCGACCACTTTCATGGATTGAGGCCTGTATGGGTATCGCCGCCAGCGAATTGTGTCGTTATGTGATCAGGCCGACGTTGATCTACCTCGGCCGCCATAACTCGACAGCTGAAGCCCTGTTGCTGGGCATTGCCGCCAGCCAGTCGGAACTTGGCTCCGCGCTGCATGACCGGCGCGGCCACGGCCTGTACAGCATCACCGAACCGCGTCATCGCGCCCTGTGGGACGACTACCTCGCACAAGACCCCGAGCGCGCCAGCCTGGTACGCGGCCTGGCCAGTCAGCATGCGTTCCTCAGCGCGCCCCAGCTGGAGCTGACGGTCAACCTGCGTTACGCCACTGCTGTTGCCTGGCTGCTGGTAGAACAACATCGCTCTGCACTGCCGCCAGCGGGTGACGTACTGGCCATGGCGCGTATCTGGAAAGAAATATTTCATCCTCAAGGTCGGCTACGGGACTTTACCCACGCCTGGCAAACCTGTGTTTCACCCATTAATCAGGTCACTTGCTGATCAGGCATTTTGCAAGATTCGGCTAAAAACATCGAATCTGGTCGGATTGTCCTACAAAACCGCTCTATCTCCTACATTACAGCCTATAGCGCTAAGTTAATTTTATTGATACTTTCCGCTGCGGTGATCACCACGGAGTTCTAATAATGAAAAAAGTAATGCTCAAGACCACACTTAGCCTCGCCGTTGCCATGGCATCCTCCCAACTGTTCGCAAGTGGCTTCGCCCTCAACGAACAAGATGTCGCCGGCATGGGTACGGGTTTCGCAGGCCGCTCTTCTTCTGCCGAAAACGCCAGCACTGTCTACGGCAACCCTGCCGGTATGGCTCGCCTTGAAGGCCAGCAAATCACCGGTGGCGTCGCCGCTATCGATGCTTCGACCGACATCAAAGACGCCAGCGGCCGCTCACGCGGCAGCAACAAAGGCGACATGGTGCCGTTCACCGCAGTGCCTTTTGGTTTCTACACCAACAAACTTAACGACCAGTGGGCAGTCGGCTTCGGTGTTTACGCACCGTTCGGCCTGAAGACTGACTACGAACGTGGCTTCCAAGGCCGCGCATTCGGCAACAAGAGTGAAGTGGCTGTTATCACCTTCCAGCCGACTGTGAGCTACGCCTTCAACGACAAGGTGTCGATCGGTTTTGGTCCGACCATTAACCGCATTTCCGGCACACTGGAGTCGCAACCAAGCCTCGCGGGGCTGCCGCTCCCAGGTCTGGCAGGCACCGGCGACAACAAAATCAAAGTCAAAGGCGACGACACCGCGCTCGGCTTCAACGCCGGTATCCTGGTGCAAGCCACCGACACCACCCGTGTCGGCCTGACTTACCACTCGAAAGTGAAATACAAGCTCGAAGGCCACACCGACGTTACGCCAGGCGCCGGCGTTCCTGGCGGTTACCTGCGTGCCAACCGCTACGACGCTTCGCTGAAAGTCGACACCCCTGAATCCTGGGACGCTTCGGTTACTCAAGACCTGAGCGATGCCTGGAAGGTTTACGGTGGTGCGACCTGGACGCGCTGGAGCCGCCTGAAAGACATTACCGTCAACAACGAAGGTGTGACGGCAACGACCGGTGGTGCACTCGCACCGCGGATCGTCAGCCAGATCCAAGAGCCGCAAAACTGGCACGACACTTGGGCCTACGCCCTGGGTACCTCGTACCAAGTGACCAAGCAAGTGGTCCTGCGTACCGGCTTGACCTTCGACCAGTCACCGACCAACAACACTGACCGTTCGCCGCGTATTCCTACCGGTGACCGGACTATCTTCAGTGTCGGCCTGGGCTACGCCGTGATGGATAACATGACCATCGACCTGGCTTACTCCTACCTCAAGGAAGAGCCGGTCAAGGTGAACAAGCAGAACGCGCTGGGTCAGACCTATGCGTCCAAGTACGAAAACAGCGCCAACGGTTTCGGCCTGGGCATGACGTACAAGTTCTGATTCAAACCGTATAAAAAAGCCCCGCTCTCCTGCAAAGGAGGCGGGGCTTTTTAGTCGGCGGTGATCAGGGTTTAGACGCAATAGCCTCTTCAACCGCCTTGATCAGCTCCGGGCTGTCCGGCTTGGTCAGGCTGGAGAAATTGGCGATCACCTTACCCTGGCGGTCCACCACGTACTTATAGAAATTCCACTTTGGCGCACTGGTCTCCTGCGCCAGGACCTTGAACAAGTGCACCGCATCCGGCCCCTTGACCTTCTGCGGCTCGGTCATGGTGAAGGTCACGCCGTAATTCACGTAACAGACCTTGGCAGTCTCTTCGCCGGTCTTGGCTTCCTGCTTGAAGTCATCAGACGGCACGCCGATCACTTCCAGCCCTTGTTCTTTATAGCGCTGAGACAACGCTTCGAGGCCTTTGAACTGCGGCGCGAAACCACAGAAGCTGGCGGTATTGACGATCAACAGAGGTTTGCCAGCAAAACGTTGGCACAGATCGATGGATTCCTTGGCCCGCAACTTGGGCAACTGCCCTTCCAGCAACGGCGGGCAATTGGCGGCCATGGCGAGACTGCCAATTACCATCAGGGCGGGTACTGCAAGCCAGCGCTTGTGCATGTCGCGGAGTCCTTAAACGTTTCCAGACCACAAACTTAACAGATCGACATACCCAGTTGCATCAACGCTAGCCCGCCGCGCTGCCAGCCCCACCAGGCCAGCAGCAACAGAACGACGAACGCCGTAAACATCAAACATCGCACCGTTACACTCATACCGCCTCCAGCTGCGTTTGCAAGCGCTGCACTGGCCGCTCGCGCACCGGCCAGTTCAGCGCCGCAGCCAGCAGACTCAAGAGAATCGCCACCTGCCAGATCACATCGTAGTTGCCGGTTCGGTCATAGACCACCCCGCCCAACCAGCCCCCAAGGAACGAGCCAAGCTGATGAAACAGGAACACAATCCCACCGAGCATTGACAGGTTTCGCACGCCAAACAGGGTCGCGACCGTGCCGTTGGTCAGCGGCACAGTGGACAGCCACAGAAAGCCCATCGCCATGCCGAACAGGTAGGCCGTGACTTCGGTCACCGGTGCCCACAGGAACAGCACGATCACCACCGCTCGCAGCACATACAGACCGGTGAGCAAACGCGGTTTGGACATGCGCCCGCCAAGCCAGCCGGCGGTGTAGGTACCAAACACGTTAAACAAGCCGATCAAAGCCAGCACCGTAGTACCCGTCGTGGCCGGTAGGTGCTGATCGACCAAGTACGCAGGCAAATGCACGCCAATAAACACGACTTGGAAACCGCAGACAAAAAAGCCGAACGCGAGCAGCCAGAAACCGGAGTGGGAGCAGGCCTCCTTCAACGCATCGCGCAGCGTTTGCTGACCGACCATGACCGGCAGCGGCTTGTCCTTGAGCATCGCCACCAACGGCAGGATCAGCGCCACCATCAGGCCCAACGCCAGCAACGCAGTCGACCAACCCAGCCAGCCGATCAGGCCCAAGGTGCCAGGCACCATGGCGAACTGGCCGAAAGAACCTGCGGCACTGGCAATGCCCATAGCCATGCTGCGTTTTTCCGGCGGTACCGCGCGCCCGACGACACCCAGAATGACCGAGAACGAAGTGCCCGACAGCCCGATCCCAATCAGCAAGCCCGCACTTAGCGACAGTGACCACGCCGAATCGGACATGCCCATCAACACCAGGCCCACGGCGTACAGCACGCCGCCGACAAATACTGCTTTGGTGGCGCCAAAACGGTCGGCCAAGGCGCCGGTAAACGGCTGGGCCAGGCCCCAGATCAGGTTTTGCAGGGCAATGGCGAAGGCAAAGGTCTCACGGCCCCAGCCGAATTCCGTGCTCATCGGCGCCAGGAACAGGCCAAAGCCATGCCGCACACCCAAGGACAACGCCAGGATCAGCGCACTCCCCACAAGAACCCAGCCACTGGTGCGCCACATCGAGGTCATTCTTATTCTCCGTCGCGGGTATATACCCGCTTGTATTCGAGCAAATTCGCGCTCAGGCGAGTTCGTCCAGCAAGGCCAACAAGGTTTCGCGCTTTTCGGCGCCTAACTGATCAATCAATTTCTGCTGCGCCGCTTCCCATGCCGGCAATGCGGCGGCCAGACGTTGCTCGCCGGCGACGGTCAACACCACCAGGCGGTTGCGCAAGTCATCACCCTCGACCAACTGCACCAGGCCTTCGCCTTCCAATACCCGCAGGTTACGCCCCAAGGTACTACGATCCAGGCCCATGGCTTCAGCCAGGCTGGAAATGCTCGGTTGATCCAAACGTTGCAAGTTACACAGCAAAGAATACTGGGCGACGTTGATCCCGAAGCCGTCGAGAGCGCCGTCGTAGTGCCTGCTGACGCCACGGGCGGCACGTCGCAGGTTGGTGCATAAACATTGGGAGGCAAGCATGGAAGGTGTATATACCCGCGATTATGGAAATGCAAGAAAGTGTTACAACGCCAAGCCGACCAACACCGCGACTTCCAGCAGCTCCAACAGTGCGCCGGCCGTGTCTCCAGTGGTGCCGCCAAGGCGGTTGATCATCAACTGGCGCAGGCCGACAAAGCCCAGCGCAGCGAGTAAAACAGCGATTCCGCCGCTGAAACCACCGATCAGCAGGCAGGCCAGGCCACTGAGGATCAGCACCTGTTGGCCGACGATCCTCGGCAGATGATCCGACAACGCCTGCCCCAATCCGCCTGCACGCACATAGCGTGTCGTGAGGAACAGCGCCAACATCGCAGCACGCCCGATCAGCGGCGCCAGGATCAGCGCCGTACTGTTGTGTTGCTCGATCAAGGCCACCAATGCGGTGAACTTAAGCAGCAACACCAAGCCCAGCGTGACCACGGCAATCGGCCCGCTGCGCGGGTCTTTCATGATGCTCAGCGTACGTTCGCGGTCGCCAAACCCACCGAGCCAGGCGTCAGCGCTGTCCGCCAGGCCGTCCAGGTGCAGACCACCGCTGAGTAACACCCAGGCCGTCAGCAACAGCGCTGCATGCAGCAATAATGGTGCCCCCATCAACGCCGTATTCAGGGCCCACAACAGCACCCCAAACAACAACCCGACCACAGGGTAAAACAGCAACGAACGCCCCAACTCCTGGGGCTGTGGCATGCCCGGCAAACGAATGGGCAGGCTGCTGAGAAATTGCAGGGCGATCCAGAACGCCAGCATCGTCAGATTCCTTCCTTCAACACACCATCGGCCACCACCTGCAGGCGGAACAGCCCGCCGTGGCCGACTTCGACATTCAGCAACTGCTCGCGCGGCAAGCCACGCGCCTGCGCCAGCAGCAGGCGCATGACGCCACCGTGGCTGATCAGCAACACACGCTCACCGGCGTACGCCCGATACAAACGTGAGACGGCGCCGAGAACACGATCAGAAAAGTCGCTGACGCGCTCGCCCTCTGGCGGTGTGAAACGGTAGGGGTCAGCCCAGAACAGGCCCAGGCCTTCGGCGTCGGCCTCCATCAGCGCTGCTGCGCTCTGCCCTTCCCAAGCGCCGAAGTGCAGCTCCTGCAGATCCTTTTCCAGACTCACCGGCAGATTGAGCCGCGCGCCCAACTCATGAGCGAACAGTGCACAACGTTGCAGCGGCGAACTGATCAACCGATCCCACGGCCCCTGCTCCGCCACGGCGGCGCGCATTTGCTCCCAGCCCTTGGCGGTCAATGCGTCGTCCAGGCTGCCGCGCAGGCCACCGCCCAGCTCGGTTTCACCGTGGCGCAACAGGTCCAGGTGCAAGGTCATGCCGGGCGGTCTGCCACGGCGGCTTCGGCGAAGGTCGCCATCTGCCCGTGCACTGCGCACGCAAGGCGCAACAACGGCACCGCCAGCGCTGCACCGCTGCCCTCACCCAGGCGCAGGCCCAATTCCAGCAACGGTTGCGCCTCAAGGCTTTGCAACACATGCCGATGACCTGGCTCAGCACCGCGATGGCCGAACACCAGCCACTCACGGCACGCCGGATTCAGGCGGGCGGCAACCAACGCCGCGACCGTGCAGATGAATCCATCCACCAACACTACAATGCCTTCCTGGGCGCAGGCCAAGTAAGCACCGACCAGCGCGGCAATTTCAAACCCGCCGAGGTTGAACAGGGTCTGCACCGCGTCGCCACGCTGCCCGGCATGCAACGCCAATGCGCGCTCAATAACGGCCACCTTGTGACTGACGCCCTGGGCATTTAAACCGGTGCCCGGACCCGTCAGGTCGCTCACCTGGCAATCGAGCAACGCGCAGGCCAAGGCGCTGGCGGCGGTGGTATTGCCGATGCCCATCTCACCGCCGATATACAGCTGCGCGCCGCTCGCCAAGGCACGGCGCGCGCTGTCGCGGCCGGCGTGCAGGGCCAATCGACCCTGAGCCTCAGTCATCGCCGGGCCGTTGACGAAATTGGCCGTGCCCGCGCCGATGTTCAGGTGACGCACACCCGGCAGGTTCAGCGACGGCGTTACTGTCCCGAGATCGACCACTTCCAGCTGCGCATCCAACTGCCGCGCCAATACGCTGATGGCCGCGCCGCCGCTGACAAAGTTGTGCAGCATCTGCCCGGTCACTTCCTGGGGAAACGCCGACACGCCTTCTGCGACCACGCCATGATCACCGGCGAAAATCGCGATCCACACATGATCCACCAACGGCTTGACCTGGCCCTGCAAGCCGGCCAACTGCACCGCCACGGCCTCCAGCTGGCCGAGAGAACCGGCCGGCTTGGTCAGTTGCTGCTGGCGAGCCAGCGCGTGGTCATGCGCCGAAGCGTCAATGGCCTTACAGGGGTTGAGCCACCAAGTGTCAGTCATAACGCAGTACCTTTCAAAGTCAGGGGCAGGCCGGCGACGGTCAGGACAACACGCTGACAGCGCTCAGCCAAGGCTTGATGTAGCCAACCGGCTTCATCCACATAGCGGCGAGTCAATTCGCCCAGCGGCACGACACCCAGACCGGTCTCGTTGCTGACAAAAATGATTTCACCAGGCAATGAAGCCAGGGTTTGCAGCAGTTGGTCACGCTCGAGCGCCAAGCGCGCCGGGTCTTCGAGCATCAGCAGATTGGTCAGCCACATGGTCAGGCAATCCACCAGCAGGCAGCACTCGGCGGCGGCGTTTTCACGCAGAACGCGCGCCAATTCGATGGGTTCCTCGATCAAGCCCCAGTGATCAGGGCGACGCTGACGATGCAACGCGACGCGCTCGTTCATCTCACCGTCCAGCGGCTGGCTGGTGGCGATATAGGTAACGGGCAAAGCGCTCTCACTGGCGAGCTTTTCGGCGAGACGGCTCTTACCGGAACGGGCACCGCCGAGGATCAACTGATACATGGGAAGGCACCTTTATTGGCCGGCCGGTAGCTTGAAGTGGGCACCGTCAAATGTGGGAGCGGTGCATCAGTTGAATAGTGGCTGGCTGGCAGGCCGCCATCGCAGGCAAGCCAGCTCCCACAGAAAAGCAGATCTGCTTTTGATCTGGCCTTTGATCTGGCTGTTGATCTGGCTTTTGACTTTGATCTCAGTCGCCCCGTTAAACCACGCTGGCCGAACGCAGGCTTGAATCCGTGGGTAACCCGGCAGGACGCCGGGTTAGCCGCGCTGGGCCAAGGATGGCCCATCGCGGCGGCCCACGGATTCAAGCCTGCGTTCGGGCACACCGAGCCTAGGCGAGGTGCCGAGTGGTGGGGCGAAGACCTTTTGGTTACTTTTGGGTCTTTCCAAAAGTGACCCGCTGTAAGAGCGGAACCATAGGTCGCCGTTACCAAAGAAATGGATATGTACACCGACCCACCGCCTTCGCGAGCAAGCCCGCTCCCACATTTAGGGTGCGGTGCATCAGTTGAATAGTGGCTGGCTGGCCGGGCGCCATCGCGGGCAAGCCCGCTCCCACCTAAAGTCCGTGTGTACACCGTCAAATCCCGCACAGCTTACGCAATAAGCCGGTATCCAGATGGTTCTCCACCAAGTCCGCCAACCGCTCAATATCACGCTCGCGCAAAGCGTGGTAATCCACTTCCTGCACAGACGCCAAACCAGCCCAGCGCAATAACGCGCTGCAAGCGGCCGGCGTCTCGAACACCCCATGCAGATAGGTGCCAAGAATCTGCCCGTCTTCACTCTGCGCACCATCACTACGGCCATCATCCAACAGCACAGCAGCACGCGACAAGCCACTGCCCGAGGTCACACCCGCATGGATCTCATAGCCACTGACCTGAGCATCCTCCAGCAACAACCGCCCACGCACATTGCGCAACTGCTTCTCTTCCTCCAGCGTCGTACTGAACGCCAGCAGGCCCAGGCCTTCACTCGACCCGGCCGCACCTTCCAGGCCGAGCGGGTCATGCATCTGCTCACCGAGCATCTGCAACCCGCCACAAATCCCCAGCACCTTGCCGCCATAACGTAAGTGCCGCGCCACGGCCGTGTCCCAACCACTGGCACGCAAATACGCCAAATCGCTGCGTACGCTTTTCGAGCCCGGCAGGATAATCAGGTCAGCCGCCGGAATCGGCTGGCCCGGACCGATAAACTGTAAATCCACCTGTGGATGCAAACGCAACGGATCAAAATCCGTGTGGTTGCTGATACGCGGCAACACCGGCACCACCACCTTGAGCACCTGCGCGGCCTTGTCGATCTGGCGCTGGTCGATGCCGTCTTCGGCTTCCAGATGCAAGTCCATGACGTAAGGCAACACGCCCACCACCGGCTTGCCGGTGCGCGCCTCCAGCCAATCCAACCCTGGCTGCAACAGCGCAATATCGCCGCGAAAGCGGTTGATGATGAAGCCCTTGACGCGTGCCTGCTCGGTCGGCGACAGCAATTCCAGGGTGCCGACCAGGTGCGCGAACACGCCGCCGCGATTGATATCGGCGATCAACAGTACCGGACAATCCACGGCTTCGGCGAAGCCCATATTGGCGATGTCATTGGCACGCAGGTTGATCTCCGCCGGGGAGCCTGCGCCCTCCACCATCACCACCGCGTAAGCGTCGCGTAACCGCGCGTGGGAGGCCAGCACCGCCTGCATCGCTATCGCTTTGTAGTCGTGATAGGCCACGGCGTTCATGCTGGTCACCGCACGGCCGTGAATGATCACCTGGGAACCCGTGTCACTGTTGGGCTTGAGCAGTACCGGGTTCATGTCGGTGTGTGGCGCCAGGTTGGCGGCCTGGGCCTGCACTGCCTGGGCGCGGCCGATTTCGCCGCCTTCGGCGGTGACGGCGCTGTTGAGTGCCATGTTCTGGGGTTTGAACGGCGCCACGGCCACACCCTGGCGTACCAGCCAGCGGCACAGCGCGGTCACCAAGGTACTTTTACCGGCGTCGGAGGTGGTGCCTTGCACCATCAACGTACTCATGCGACGTCCTTGTAAGCGGCCAAGGCCTGATCAAGTCGCAACCAATGCGCCTCAGTGTCAGGCAGACCGAAACGCAGGCTGCTGTTGTGGACGAACAGGCGCAACAAGATGCCGCGCTGAGCCATGAACTCGTGTAGGCGTTCGGCGTGGGGCGTGATCAGCCACTGGAACAACGCGCAGCCGCCGTGGGGTTGGAACCCGCGGCGTTCAAGCAGTGCAAACAAGCGCTGGCCGGCTTCGATGCAGCGCCTGCGCTGCTGGACATGCCCGGCCGTATCACGCAGGCACACTTGGCCAAGCACCCGCGTCGGCCCACTGACCGCCCAAGGGCCGAGCTGTTCGGCGAGCAACTTGAGCAGCTTGCGTTCGGCCAGCACAAAACCCAAGCGCACACCGGCCAGGCCGAAGAATTTGCCGAACGAGCGCAGCACAATCAGGCCGACTTGATGGGTCTGGCTGGCCAGGCTCAACTGCGGGGTCACGTCCATAAACGCTTCGTCCACCACCAGCCAGCCGCCGCGCTGGGCCAGCCGCGAGTGCCATTCCAGCAGGCGCTGCGGCGGCAGGCTCAGGCCGGTGGGGTTATTGGGGTTGACCACCACCAGCACGTCGAGGCCGTCGAGAAAGAAGTCGACTTCTTGCTCCTGCACTTCGCGCACCACGTAACCGGCGCGGCGCCAGGCTTCGGCATGCTCGGCATAACACGGCGACAGCACCCCGACCTTGCCGGAGCGACGCAGGCGCGGCAGCAGCTGGATCGCCGCCTGCGAACCCGCCACCGGCAACACATGGGCGGCGCTGTAATACTCGCAGGCGGCCTTTTCCAAGCCGTCATCGGTTTCCGGCAATCGCGCCCAGGCCCGCAACGGGATCTCAGGGATTGCCCACGGCCAGGGCGCCAGGCCGCTGGACAGGTCGAGCCAGTCAGCCTCGGCAATCCCGTACTGAATCACTGCCTTACGCAGCCGCCCACCATGCTCAAGCATAGAATTGCGCCCCCGCGCAGAGGATCAACAACCACAACCAGACGCCGCGCTGCACCAGTTGCCAGCCGCGGTCGATGGAATCGGCGTCAGCCGCCGGGCCTTCGCCCAGTTGCGGGCGCTGATGCAGCTCACCGTGATAAACCGCCGCGCCGCCCAGTTCCACCCCCAATGCGCCAGCACCGGCGGCCATCACTGGCCCGGCGTTGGGGCTGTCCCAGGTCGGGCCCTGGCTGCGCCAGCATTTGAGCGCCAGGCGGGTTTTGCCGAGCACGGCGTAGGTCAACGCCACCAGGCGTGCAGGAATATAGTTGAGCACATCGTCGATCTTCGCTGCCGCCCAGCCGAAACGCTCAAAGCGCTCGTTGCGGTAGCCCCACATCGCATCGAGGGTGTTGCTCAGGCGATAAAGCACCACGCCCGGCACACCGGCAACGACAAACCAGAACAGCGCGGCGAACACCGCGTCACTGCCGTTTTCCAGGACCGACTCGGTCGCGGCGCGCGCGACTTCGGTGCTGTCCAGTTCGCTGGTCTGGCGGCTGACCAGGTAACTCACGCGTTTGCGCGCCTCATCCAGGTCATCACTGCGCAACGCCTGGGCGACCGGGATGACGTGTTCGCCAAGGCTGCGCATGCCCAGCGCCAGGTACAGCGCCACTATCTCCAGGACCCAGCCGATATACGGCGCCCACGACAACGCGGTGGCCAGCAAGGTCAGCGGCACCACCGCGACAAACCACGCGGTCACGCCGTGGCTGCGCCAGCCGCGGCCACCGCTGTTGAAACGTTGCTCGATGCGTCCGGCGAAGTTGCCGAACGCCACCAGCGGATGCCAGCGCCTGGGCTCGCCCAGCAGCGCATCCAGCGCCACGGCAGCGACACACAGCAAGGCCACACTCATTGACTCACTCCCCACACATTCTCATACAACATGTCACTCAGCGGCCGCGGCTCGGCCCAGCCTTCGAGCTGCAACATCGGTGCCGGGTAGAACTCGGCGACCGGGCCCAGGCACAACACCGCAAGGGGTTTGGCGCCAGGCGGCAAGCCGAGCAGATCGGCCAATGCTTGCGGTTCGAACAACGAGACCCACCCCATCCCCAGGCCTTCGACGCGAGCCGCCAGCCACAGATTCTGGATCGCACAAGACAACGACGCCATGTCCATTTCCGGCAAGGTGCGGCGGCCAAAGATATGGCGTTCGCGATCATCCATGAGTGCTGCCACCAGTACCTCGGCGCAGTCGTGGATGCCTTCAACCTTGAGCTTCATGAACTCATCGGAGCGCTCGCCCAGCGCCTCGGCGGTGCGCACGCGCTCTTCTTCCACCAGTTGCTGAATCTGCCCGCGCAATGGGCGTTCGCTGATGCGGATAAACCGCCAAGGCTGCATCAAGCCGACGCTGGGCGCCTGGTGCGCGGCCTGGAGCAGGCGGTGCAGTAAGTCGGGGGCCACGCTGCCACCTGTGAAGTGGCGCATGTCGCGGCGTTCGGCGATGGCGCGGTAGACGGCGTCGCGGTCGGCTTGGGGGAAGGCGTTGTCAGTCATGACCCTATCGCGGGCAAGCCCGCTCCCACATTAGATTGCGTGTCAACTCGGTCAATCGTGGGAGCTGGCTTGTCGGGTCGCTCCATCGCTGCGATAGCGATCTTCAGGTCTGGCGCAAACAGTGCAGCCACCGCAGCCGGATTGGAGGGAAAGTAAAAGTGCACGTAGGAAGCCGTCATCCGCCCCTGTCGGTAAACCGCCTCAGCACCGCGCCCGCCGTTCGGGCTCAGGCCACGGGCAATTGGTTGCCACTCGGTACTGGTCAGGGAATGGTGATAGGTGTGACCGCGCAGCTCACCTTCGGGCAACTCGACGCTTTGCAGGGCCAGGGCTGCGAGCTTCTTTTGCATCACCGCATCCCCTTGCAGCAGGCCGACCAGTTCGGCACGGGTGCCGTCGACATCGGTCAGCGAGTCCAGCAGGTAGAGCATGCCGCCACATTCGGCGAGCATGGGTTTACCGGCGGCGTGATGGGCGCGGATCGCGTCGAGCATCGGGGTGTTTTCCGACAGCGCCTGGTGGTGCAGTTCCGGGTAACCACCGGGCAAATACAGGCTGTCGGCGTCAGGTAATTCGCTATCGTGAATCGGCGAGAAGAAGCACAACTCGGCGCCCATCGCCCGCAGCAGGTCGAGGCTGGCGCCATAGGTGAAGGCAAAGGCTTCGTCACGGGCCACGGCGATGCGCACACCGGCCAGCAACGGTTCAGCCTCGACCACTTCGGGCGCGGCGAAGGTCACCGGCGGCGGCAAGGCGACTTCGCAACTGCTGCCCAAGGCTTGGGCAGCGGCGTCCAGGCGCACGTCGAGGTCATTCAATTCGCTGGCTTGCACCAGGCCCAAGTGACGGCTGGGCAATTCGATCCCGGTTTCACGCGACAACGCACCATACCAACGCAGGCCTTCGGTGAGGCTGCCTTCGAGCAATTGCGCATGGCGCAGGGTGCCGACACGGTTGGCCAGCACGCCGGCGAAGGGCAGGTCCGGCTGATAACGCGCCAGGCCCAAGGCCAGCGCACCGAAGGTCTGGGCCATGGCGGTGCCGTCGATCACGCCGAGCACCGGCACGCCAAAGTGCCGCGCCAGGTCGGCGCTGGAGGGCGTGCCATCGAACAGGCCCATCACGCCTTCAATCAGGATCAGGTCAGCCTCGCCCGCCGCTTCCCACAGCAAACGGCGACTTTCCTGCTCGCCGACCATCCACATGTCCAACTGATACACCGGCGCACCGCTGGCGCGCTCGTGAATCATCGGGTCGAGAAAGTCCGGCCCGCATTTGAACACACGCACCTTGCGCCCCAAGTTACGGTGCAAACGGGCAAGCGCAGCGGTGACGGTGGTTTTGCCCTGGCCAGACGCCGGTGCGGCGATCAGGACGGCCGGGCAATGACGGGGCTGATTCAAAGTTCGACGCCCTTCTGTGCCTTGATACCGGCCTGGAACGCGTGCTTGAGCATGCCCATTTCGGTGACGGTGTCGCCCATTTCGATCAGCTCAGGCTTGGCGCCACGGCCGGTGACCAACACGTGCTGCATCGGCGGGCGGGCTTGCAGGTCGCTGAGCACTTGGTCCAGATCAAGGTAGCCGTGCTTGAGGGCGATGTTCAGTTCATCCAGCACCACAAGGCCGATGGACGGGTCTTGCAACAGTTCGCGGGACACCGCCCACGCGGCTTCGGCGGCGGCGATGTCGCGCTGGCGGTCCTGGGTTTCCCAGGTGAAGCCTTCGCCCATCACGTGAAAGCGCACTTGCTCGGGGAAGCGGCGGAAGAACAGTTCCTCACCGGTGCTGTGGCGCCCCTTGATGAACTGCACCACGCCGCACTGCATGCCGTGGCCCATGGCGCGGGCGAGCATGCCAAACGCCGAGCTGCTCTTGCCTTTGCCGTTGCCGGTCAATACCAGCAGCAAGCCGCATTCGTTCGGGGAATTGGCGATGCGTTCATCGATCACGGCTTTTTTGCGCAGCATGCGCGCCAGGTGGCGTTCGTCGCGGTCGGGGGAATCGGTCATGACAGCTCTCCGTTGGGGCTGGACAAAAAACGGCGGGCAGGAAAATAGACAAACAGACAGCCAAGCATCGCCCACCGTGATGCTGTTGGATGATCCAGGCCGGTCTCCGGACTCATGAGTGGCGCATTCGTTATAGAAGCAGGCCAACGGCGCGCCTTCCCATATCGCCAGCGATACAGTGGCAAAAGGCACCGTCTTGACTCATTTACCGTTGCGGGGGCAGCGCCGGAATCGCGGCAGCACTGTGTACAAGTGCGCTCACTCACCGGCTTCCCTGTTTCACTCTGTCGACCCACAGGTCACAGAGCACCTGGAACAAGCCGCGAAGGTTAGTGGGTTGGGGGTGGAGCGTCAATTAAAGCTGGCCTTGTACTGGAACGATCGGACCGACAAACACCTCTACCCTTACAGGTATTAAGGAGAAAACCATGCACAAAACCAGACTCGCCCTACTCATCATGCTGGCAGGCACCCTCGCCGCCTGCGGTGAAAGCTCTACCCTGAAGGTCTCCGACGGCACCGGGCCCTCGCCCAAGCTGCCGGAACCGAATAAAACCCTGATACCCACCGTGAACATCGCCCCGGCGATTGGCTGGCCAGAGGGCGCGACACCCACAGCCGCCGTCGGCACCCAAGTCACGGCGTTTGCCGAAGGCCTGGACCACCCGCGCTGGCTGTATGTGTTGCCTAACGGTGATGTGCTGGTGGCGGAAACCAACGCGCCACCCAAGCCGGATGACTCCAAAGGCATTCGCGGTTGGGTCATGGAGAAAGTCATGGGCCGCGCCGGTGCTGGTGTGCCCAGCCCGAACCGCATCACCCTGCTGCGCGATGCCAACCACGACGGCGTCGCTGAAACGCGCACGGTGTTCCTGGAGAACCTTAACTCGCCGTTCGGCATGACCCTGGTCGGCAACGACTTGTATGTCGCCGACTCCGACAAGCTGTTGCGCTTTCCTTATCAGCCGGGCGAAACCGCAATCAAGGCCGCCGGCACCAAAGTGGTCGACTTGCCCGGCGGCAGCATTAACCACCACTGGACGAAAAACGTGGTGGCCAGCAAAGACGGCAGCAAGTTGTATGTGAGTGTCGGCTCCAACAGCAACGTCGGCGAAAACGGCCTGGCAGCGGAAGAAGGACGCGCGGCAATATGGGAAGTCGACCGCACCACCGGCCAGCATCGCATCTTCGCCTCAGGCCTGCGCAACCCGAACGGCATGGCGTGGGAGCCGCAGAGCGGCAAGCTGTGGACGGCGGTTAACGAGCGCGACGAGATCGGCAGCGACCTGGTGCCGGATTACATCACGTCGGTCAAGGATGGCGCGTTTTATGGCTGGCCGTTCAGTTACTACGGCCAGCATGTGGATGTGCGCGTCACGCCGCAAAATCTGGACCTAGTCGCCAAGGCCATCGCCCCGGACTATGCCGTAGGCCCGCACACTGCCTCTCTGGGCCTGACCTTCGCCGAAGGCAGCAAGCTCCCGGCGCCGTTCAGCAACGGCGCGTTTATTGGTCAGCATGGTTCGTGGAATCGCAAACCGCACAGTGGCTACAAGGTGATCTTCGTGCCGTTCGAGGGTGGCCAACCCAAAGGGCAGCCGGTGGATGTACTGACCGGGTTCCTCGATAAAGATGAGAAAGCCATGGGCCGGCCGGTGGGCGTGGTGATTGATCAGCAGGGAGATTTGCTGGTGGCGGATGATGTGGGGAATAAGGTGTGGCGGGTTTCAGCGGCTAAGTAACCCAGCGCATAACTCAATGTGGGAGGGGGCTTGCTTCCGATAGCGGTGTATCAGTCAACCGAGCTGGCGACTGACACTCTGCCATCGGGAGCAAGCCCCCTCCCACATTTTGATCGTTGTGCGACTCAGGGATTACGCGCCAGGTTCCCCGGCAATACACGTTTGGCGCTCAAATAGGCATTCTGCCAATACGCTTTGGACAGTGTATCGAGCTTCACCGTGCCTCCGGTCTGCGGCGCATGCACGAAGCGCCCTTCGCCCACGTAGATGCCGGCGTGGCTCACCTGCGAACCGCCACCGGTGGCGAAGAAGATCAGATCACCGGTCTGAAGGTTGTTTTCACTGACGTCCTGGGCACGCATCACGATCAGCTCGCGAGTGGTGCGCGGCAGGCTGATGCCGGCGGCGTCACGGTACACAAAACCTATCAAGCCACTGCAATCAAACCCGGAGGCCGGTGTATTACCGCCCCAACGATAAGGCGTACCGACCAGACCCAGCGCACGAAAGAGCACGTCTTCGGCCGCAGGCGAGAAACTTTGGCTGGCGTAATTGAACACCGGCTTAGGCTTGACAGCTACAGGAGCCGGTGGCGGTGGGCGGCTTGCGCAGGCGCTGAGGAGCGCGGCGCAAACAAGCAGAATGAGGCGGGCTGAGGTCGACATGGGCAGAACAATCCTGGTCTGGATGCGGCTTTTCGCTGCCGAAGGCTGAAAACCAGAACGCGCAAGCAAAGCTCGCGCGAACGGATTACAACAATATCCAGGGATTCTAGCGCTTACACGTCAAACTTCAAGTATCACTTTAAGTTTACTTGCTAGCGGTAACCGTAGTCGGGGCCATGGCAAGTGCGCGCTTGGCTTCGATGAAGGTTTTGCTCCAGTAGCTGTCACCCAGGTTGTCGACTCGAACACCGCCACTGCGACGGCTGCTGGAGTGGATAAACTGGTTATCGCCCAAGTAGATACCGGCGTGGCTCACACGACCACGGCCAGCAGTACTAAAGAAAAGCAGATCACCGGGCTTGAGGTTGTTACGTGCGACCAACGGTGCATCAACCTTGATCATTTCGCGAGTCGAACGAGGCAAATTCATGCCGGCCTCTTCGCGAAACAGGTAGCCGATGAAACCGCTGCAATCGAAACCGGCTTCGGAGGTACCGCCGAAACGGTAACGGGTACCGATCAGGGACATGCCGCGTTCGAGAATGCTGTCGGCCAGAACTGGAAGCTGGTACGGCTTGCTGCCGGAGAAATCGGCCAGTTCTTTCTCAGTTGCAACTTCTTCCTCATAAACAGTGGAAGACTGCGCTGCAACGAACTTTGCCTGGGACTGTTGTGCTGGTTTTTGCTGCTCAGCCACGTTTTGAGTGTGGGTGGCGCAACCAAACAACAGGGTAACGAGTGCGAGAGGCACGAGGGGTGCGAAGCGATTTAGCATGGGCACGACCGTGGCTGATATGTAAAGAAGTCGAGACTATGCCCACTATCACATCGATTTGCAAATTCAATCGTGACCTATGTGACTTCTTGCTTGAACGCTGACATCTAAGCCCTTAACACCCAATTCACGCCTGATGCGTGGCCAAAGCGGCCCAAATGCAGGTTTTCTGGCGCCTGAAATCTGCCGAAAGCCGCGAAATACAAGGCTTGGCTACCAGCCGAGGGTTTCCTTGAGGAAAGGGATGGTCAGCTTACGCTGGGCCTGCAAAGAGGCCTGATCGAGCTGTTCAAGCAAATCGAACAACGCGCTCATGCTCCGGGTGCCACGGGTGAGAATAAAGTGCCCGACTTCATCGGTGAGGTGCAGGCCGCGACGGGATGCACGCAATTGCAGCGCGCGCAATTTGTCCTCGTCGGACAATGGCCGCATCTGGAAGATCAGCGCCAGGGTCAGGCGCGACTTGAGATCTGCCAGCTTCACGGGCAGTTCACGCGGCGAGGTAGACGCGGCGATCAACAGGCGCCGGCCGCTGTCGCGCAAGCGGTTGAACAGGTGAAACAGCGCCTCTTCCCAATCCGCCTTGCCGGCAATCGCCTGCAGGTCATCCAGGCATACCAGCTCGTATTGCTCAAGATGGTCGAAGATGCCGATGCCACGGTCCATCAATTCGGCCAGCGGCAGGTAAACCGCCGGCTCACCCATCTGCTCAAAGCGCAGGCACGCCGCCTGCAAGAGGTGAGTACGCCCCACGCCGTGCTTGCCCCACAGATAGATCAGGCTTTCAGTCCACCCGGCGTCGGCTTCGCAGAGCCGCTCGACATAGCCGAGTGCAGCGGCATTGGCGCCTGGGTAGTAATTGATGAAGGTGGCGTCGTCACGCAGACGCACACCCAAGGGCAGCTGAATCGGTTTCATGCTGACTGAACGGCTCCAAACGAACCGTTAGTGGCCTCTGTGTAAAGTTTGCAAAGTTTATACCCGTGACGCCGGGCGCACAATGCAGCAGACCACAAGCAAAATCAAAGGTTTGCGTTAACCTGGGTCGATTTGCGCAAATTGTTTGACGCCCCGCCTGCAGAAACAACAAACCCGGCCTGGGCCGGGTTTGTGAAGAAGCGGTTACAGGTCGGGGTCTTCAGCCCCGGTATACACATCCGAATCCTTGTACAGATCATGCACATGGCGCACCAACACCATGATCACTGCCGCCACCGGCAGCGCCAGCAGAATGCCCGTAAAGCCAAACAGCTCACCGCCCGCCAGGATCGCAAAGATCACTGCTACCGGGTGCAGGCCGATCCGGTCCCCTACCAGCAACGGCGTCAGCACCATACCCTCAAGGGCCTGGCCGACCATAAATACCGCAACAATACCCAGCATTGGGTATAGGTCGCCGCCAAACTGGAACAGCCCGGCCACCAGCGCTGCGCCAATACCAATCACAAAGCCCATGTACGGAACGATTGCGGCCAAACCGGCGATCAAGCCGATCAGCAGGCCCAATTCCAGGCCAATAGCCATCAACCCGGCGGCATAGATAACCCCCAAGGCCAGCATTACCAGCAACTGACCGCGAACGAATGCACCGAGCACCTCATGGCACTCTCCCGCCAGAGAGACGATGCGCTCTTCGCTGTTGCGCGGCAGCAGGCTACGAATCTTGGCCATCATGACGTCCCAGTCACGCAGCAGGTAGAACCCCACCACCGGGATCAGCACCAAGTTGGTCAACCAACCGATCAACGCCAAACTGGAGGCCGTGGCCCGGCTCAGCACGGCACCGACGATATCGGAGGTCTGGCCCATGTGCTCGCTGATCGCTGCCTTGACCTTGTCGAACTTCCAGAAACCGTCCGCCAGCCCCAGCTTGGCCTGGGCCCACGGCATTGCCGTGTGCTGCAGCCAGTCGAGCATCTGCGGCGCCAGTTCATATAAACGGAACAGCTGCTTGACCAGCATCGGCACCAACACCAATACCAGTGCTGTGATGATCAACGTGAACAGGGCGAACACCGCCACCACACCCAAGGTTCGCGACAGGCCAGCTTTCTCCAGGCGATCGACCACTGGATCGAACAGATAGGCCAACAGCAACGCAACCAGGAACGGCGTCAGGATCGAATGCAGCAAGAACACAAAGACGCACAGCAGGACAATCCCGCCAAGCCACACCCAACGACGCGTATCCGCCATAAACCACTCCATTATTTGCTTCTATCTATATAGGAAGAATATCTACCAACGAAAACGCAACTGCGCCTGGGGCTCGGGTGCGGCGGCCGGCGGTGTTCCGTCAACCACGGGCTGCTGGACGGGGGCCTCACCCGCCGGCACTTCCTGCAACTTGGCCAGGCTCAACTGGGTACGCAACTGATCAGCACTGCCATTGACGCGGTACACGATGCGATTGCCATCCACGAGCTGCGGCTGACCACCAAAAGGTTCGAGCAGATGGCCCAAGGCAGCGTAGCGCTCCAGGTTCATGCCCTGCACTTCAAGCAACTGCTCGCTGCTCACACCCGGTTTAACGGCAAAACGTGGCGCCAGTTTTTGGCTGACCGCAAGCAACACGGCATCCGCTACCGCAGCGGTATCCGCACCCTGGGCGCTGCCCTGCTCACTTTTGTCGCCCAACCACAGGCGCCATTTGGCCTGCCATTGATTACCTTGCTGGCGGGCGTGCACGGTGAGCAGTGCATCGGCGCCATAGCGCTCGGAGGCGGCGCGCAGCGGCGTGGCGTCGGCGCTTTCAAGATTAGGCGCAGTGGCGACGACTTGCTCATCCAAGTCTCCCAGCGGCAGGCGCAGCGGCAAACCACGGTGTTGCGCGGCACGACGCAAGGTGCCGGCAATCGCCTGGCCATCGCCGACCAGGCTGCTGCCTTCGGTGGAGTCGTTCAGCCACCAACCGAGAATCGACGGCCGATTGCTGCCCCAGATCGACAGACCCGCCTCACGCAAGGCGCGATCAGTGCTCACCGGGTCGAAATCAACTTGCAGGCTTTCCGGCGGGCCGGCGTCATAGCCGTACTGGCTGATGATTTGTCGCGGGTCTTTGCGAATCGCCGCCAGGCCCGGGCCATCGGCAGCCTTGGCGTCGCCAGTCAGGCGAATCACCAAGGTTTGCACGGCGCGCTGGGTGGCTTGGTCGCGCTCTTGGGGCGATTGGCTGCTGACCGGTTCGAGTACTTGATAAAGGCCATTGAGGGTTTCGGCATGACTTGCCAGGCTGACCAACGACAAGCAGCCTACAAAGAAGAATTTACACAGACGCATGGAAGATTCCCGAACGACAAATTTAGCGGCTGGAACAGACCGCGTGAACTCGCATGGCATGGCTGTGACCACAGCAGCCAGTAAAACATTCACGGGTCTCGGTAAGTTTTTGTACTGTCATAACGATAGCGGGTTAAAGGCTATACCTTAATACGCACCAAGGCAGACCCGATTAGCATTTTTTTAACCGGCTTTTTTAACCGATATGGCCCTGCCCGTCGGCCCGAGGATGGCCGCTGCCCCTCAAGCCTGATAAAATCGCGCGCCTTCGCAGACCGTCAACGGCTGGGCCTCTTCACGAAAGCCTTCGCCAACTCGGTCGTTACCCAGAAATCCCCCCTAAAGGCCTGGATCATGAGCAAGCAACCCTCCCTGAGCTACAAGGACGCCGGTGTAGACATCGACGCCGGTGAAGCATTGGTCGAACGCATCAAGAGCGTCGCCAAGCGCACTGCGCGCCCCGAAGTCATGGGCGGCCTGGGCGGTTTTGGCGCCCTCTGCGAAATCCCGGCCGGCTACAAACAGCCTGTGCTGGTTTCCGGCACCGACGGCGTGGGCACCAAGCTGCGCCTGGCCTTGAACCTGAACAAGCACGACAGCATCGGCATCGACCTGGTTGCCATGTGCGTGAACGACCTGGTGGTCTGCGGTGCCGAGCCGCTGTTCTTCCTTGACTACTACGCCACCGGCAAGCTCAACGTCGAGACCGCAACCCAAGTTGTGACCGGTATCGGCGCGGGCTGCGAACTGTCGGGTTGCTCCCTGGTCGGCGGCGAAACCGCTGAAATGCCAGGCATGTACGAAGGCGAAGACTACGACCTGGCCGGCTTTTGCGTGGGTGTTGTAGAGAAATCCGAAATCATCGACGGTTCCAAAGTGGCTGCCGGTGACGCCCTGCTCGCCCTGCCATCCTCCGGCCCGCACTCCAACGGCTACTCGCTGATCCGCAAGATCATCGAAGTGTCCGGTGCCGACATCGAGAACACCCAGCTCGATGGCAAGCCACTGACCGACCTGCTGATGGCCCCGACCCGCATCTACGTCAAACCGCTGCTCAAACTGATCAAGGACACTGGCGCCGTCAAAGCCATGGCCCACATCACGGGCGGCGGCCTGCTGGACAACATCCCGCGCGTTCTGCCAAAAGGTGCCCAGGCAATTGTCGACGTGGCCAGCTGGCAGCGCCCGGCAGTCTTCGACTGGCTGCAAGAGAAAGGCAACGTCAACGAAACCGAAATGCACCGCGTGCTGAACTGCGGCGTGGGCATGGTGATCTGCGTGGCGCAAGAGCACGTTGAAAGCGCGCTGAACGTCCTGCGCGAAGCAGGCGAGCAGCCTTGGGTCATCGGCCAGATCGCCACCGCTGCCGAAGGCGCGGCTCAGGTTGAACTGAAGAACCTCAAGGCTCATTGATGTCTCAGACCTGTGATGTCGTGGTGCTGCTCTCCGGCACCGGCAGTAACTTGCAGGCCTTGATCGACAGCACGCGCATCGGCGACAGCCCGGTGCGCATCGCTGCGGTGATCTCCAACCGCAGCGACGCCTACGGCCTGCAACGCGCCAGGGACGCGGGCATCCAAACCCGCTCGCTGGATCACAAGGCTTTCGAAGGCCGCGAGGCCTTCGACAGCGCCTTGATCGAACTGATCGACGCCTTCAATCCCAAACTGGTGGTCCTTGCCGGCTTCATGCGCATCCTCAGCGCAGGCTTCGTGCGGCACTACGAAGGGCGTCTGCTCAATATCCACCCTTCCCTACTGCCCAAGTACAAAGGCATGCATACACATCAGCGCGCCCTGGACGCTGGTGACAGCGAGCATGGCTGCAGTGTGCACTTTGTGACCGAGGAACTCGATGGCGGGCCTCTGGTCGTACAGGCAGTGGTTCCGGTAGAGTCTGCAGACTCGGCGCAGACGCTTGCGCAACGGGTTCACACCCAGGAACACAGGATTTACCCGCTGGCTGTTCGCTGGTTTGCCGAGGGGCGATTGATTCTTGGTGAACACGGTGCATTATTGGACGGTCAGTTACTTGCGGCCAGCGGCCACTTGATTCGAACCTAGGAGATTTTATGCGTCGCGCCTTGCTCTTCGCTTTTGCGCTGTTCGCCTTGCCTGCCGTGCAAGCAGCAGACCTTCACCCGTTCTCCGCCAGCTACACCGCCGACTGGAAACAGCTACCAATGAGTGGCTCGGCTGAACGCAGCCTGGCCAAGAATGGCGACGGCACATGGACCTTGAATTTCAAGGCCTCCATGCTGATCGCCAGCCTCACCGAAACCAGCGTGATCCGTTTCGACAAGGACGCCCTGCAACCCAAGAGCTACACCTTCGAACGCGGCGGCCTGGGCAAGGCGAAGAAAATCAACCTGGATTTCGACCCCGCAGCCAACAAGGTCACCGGCTTCGAAAACAAGGACCCGGTCAACGTTACCCTTGAAAGCGGCATGCTCGACAAGTCGACCTACCAGCTTGCCCTGCAGCGTGACGTCGCCGCCGGCAAGAAAAGCATGAGCTACCGCGTGGTTGAAGGCACCGACGTCGACACCTACGACTTCCGTGTCATCGGCCCGGAAAAGGTTCAGACCAAAGCCGGCACCATTGACGCGATCAAGGTCGAGCGCGTGCGCGACCCGTCGCAGAGCAAGCGCATCACCCAGATGTGGTTTGCCAAGGACTGGGGCGGCATCCTGGTTGCCCTGCGTCAGGTGGAAACCGACGGTAAGGAATACAACATCATGCTGCTGGACGGCACCGTTGACGGCAAGGCTGTCAAAGGTAGCTGATAGGCTGATGAGCTGAAAAAGTAGCCTCGCTGAATGCGGGGCTTTTTTTCGCCTGCAGGTTTTGTGCTGGACGCTCTACCGCTATCGCAGGCAAGCCAGCTCCCACATTGGAATGAGTTTCAACGGTGGGAGCTGGCTTGCCTGCGATGACGTCAGCACGGCTGACCTAAGCTTGAAAGCCATCTGAAACATGAAACTTTTGTCATAAAACTCAGCACCCTGCGACGCAATGCCGCGGTTTACGTGGCCTGCGGGAATATTGCGTTTCCTGCAATGAATTGTTGCGCGCAAAACCAGTTTACTTAGCAAGCTAACAAAACATATAAAAGAGGCCTGCGACGACTTGCCGCAGATCAACCAGAGATTGGAGCAAGCAGATGACTGTAAAAGTAACTGAACGCGACGATGCACACATGTCTCATGAAGCACTGGGCCATGGGATTCACATCTGGGATGTCCATCAACAAGACCAACTGGTCGGCATGTTCCACAACGAGAACGAAGCCCACAATTATAAAAACGAGCTCGAAACTCTTGAGATGAAACGCCAGGCACAAAGCTCCTGAAACGCTGATATCACGTAGACGCCCGGCCCCACGCAGCCGGGCCGCCTCCACAAAAAACCCGCCCAATGCGCGTAATGCCGTTCAGTTAAGCGCAGATCCCCTGTGGGAGCGGCGGTGCGACGATTCGACTTGCCCGCGAAAGCGGTGGGTCAGTCAACATCAATGTTTGCTGGGCCGACGTCATCGCGGCATAGGTATCTACACATCTTTTTATGGGTTGAATTCTTTGGTTGTCGCGGGGGCGCGGGGTACATATCCGTTGCTGCGGTAACGGCTGATATTGGTTCCGCCCTTACGGCGGGTCACTTTTGAAAGAGCCCAAAAGTAACCAAAAGGCTCTTGCCCCACCACTCGGCACCTCGCTTAGGCTCGGTGTGCCCTCACGCAGGCTTTGGACCGTGGGCCGCCGCCATGGGCCATCCTTGGCCCATCGCGGCTAAACCGGCGTCCTGCCGGTTTACCCACGCTCCAAAGCCTGCGTTCGGCCAGCGTGGTTTAACGGGGCGCCTCAGATCAAGATCAAGATCAAGCAGATCAAAAGCAAGAGCACGGCGGCCTAGTAGCCGACCTGAGTGGTTAGATCAAAAGCACGGCCGAGGCGGCCTGACAGCCGACCTGATATTTGAAACTGAACTCAATCTAATATGGGAGCTGGCTTGCCTGCGATGGCATCAACTGGTTATGCCTGATCCACCGAGGTGTCTGCATCGCAGCGGTGCGGCGATCCGACAAGCCAGCTCCCACAGAAAAGCAGATCTGCTTCTGCTGTGCTTCTGCTGTGCTTTTGCTTCTACCACTCAGGTCGGCTACTAGGCCGCCGTGCTCTTGCTTTTGATCTTGATCTGAGGCGCCCCGTTAACCACGATGGCCGAACGCAGGCTTGAATCCGTGGGTAACCCGGCAGGAAGCCGGGTTAGCCGCGATGGGCCAAGGATGGCCCATGGCGGCGGCCCACGGATTCAAGCCTGCGTGCGGGCATGCCGAGCCTAGGCGAGGCACCGAGTGGTGGGGCAAAGACCTTTTGCTTACTTTTGGGTCTTTCCAAAAGTGAGCCGCTGTAAGAGCGGACCCCTACGAAGCCGTTACCGCAGCAACAGATATGTACTCATATCTACCTAAAAACCCGGTCAAAAACTTAGCGCAACACAAAAAGTTGCGTAGATACCCATGGTCATCGCGGGCAAGCTCGCTCCCACATTTAATCTTCGCTGCTTTGGGCATTGCGTTCGCTTAACTGAACGGCATTACGCCCAATGCGCGGGTTTTTTGCGTCTTAGAGGCCGCTATGTCCCCCGAACTAGCCTGCTCCAGACGCCTCCAGGGCATGTCACATGCCTATCCCTGAACTCAGTATTTGCCGGCAAGTCACGCCCTCCGCCCGCTTGAATAAACGGGTGCGCAAAAAGCGTAACAAAAAATAGACATCTGGTAATAATTCTCGATACCATTCGCACGCCTGTCACCCAGGACCACGGATAAGGAATTCGACTTGATGCATGGCCACAACAGCACGCCGGAAAAATTACTGCTTGAGCGCTGGGGTGAAGCACTTGTCACGCCGCAATTCCTCGCCAATCACATCAGCCTTGATGCACTGATCAACACGCTGGCGCCCGCCGCCGAACGCAGTTTCCAACGTCTGATCCAGGCACTGTTTCGTGAAGGCCTGCTGGACCCCAACACGCGCACCTATGACGAACGCGGCCACTGCTGGCTGGCACTGCCTGACCAAACCCGCCTGCGCTTCGATCACCTGCGCCCCGGCCGCATGGGCAGCTGGGACCTGCGTGGCCAGGTCACACTGCTTCGTAATGACCAGACCGAGCAAAACATTCAATTCCCGTCGCACTTACTGACGCTGCTTAACAACAGCCTCGAATCATCGGCCGACCTGAACGTCTTGAGCCGTCTTAACACCGAAATCGATGACAGCTTTGTCAACGACACGCTATGCCTTGCCTTTCACGCGCAGTGGACACTCAAGCTGCACGCAGCAATGGACCCAGCCCATCAGCACAATCTGCTCAGCCACCTCAAGCACGATGCGAGCGTGACCAACGCTACGTCCGTGCTTGAACAATGGGGCACGCTGGGCCACCCATGGCACCCCAACTACAAGACCAAGTTGGGCTTGGTTACCGACCAGGTGATCGATTTCTCACCGGAGTTCGAAGCGCGCTTCCCGGTATTCCTTTGCGCGCTCCACCGCCAATATGCGCATGTCGAAGTATTGGCCGATACCGCAGATTACTGGCAGTGGTGGCAACAGCACTTTCCACAGGCAGCCCGGCAGTTGACCGCAGCGCTTGCAGCGCAGGGGCTTGAGGCAGCTGACTACCTGCCGCTGCCTGCTCACCCTTGGCAAGCACGCCAGGAGCTACCGCAACTGTTCGCCAACGAAATCGGTGACAAGCTGCTGGTGCTGACCGATATCGTCGCGTTTACCGCCCACCCGACCATGTCGTTCAGGACCGTGCTGCCTGAAGGCAGCCGCGACGCGCCGATGGTCAAACTCCCGGTCTCACTACGGCTGACCAGTGTGCAACGAACTGTTTCACCACGCTCGGCGCGCATGGGCCCACGAATCAGCCATTTGCTGCTGACGATCCTTGAGCGCGAGCCCGCAATTCAGCGAATCCTGAGCATCGTCCCGGAGCGGATCGGCGTGCATTTCAAACCCCAACCGGCCAATGATGAGCACTCCCGTCACCTCGCCGTTCTCTACCGCGACAACCCGCAGAGCCTGCTCCAACCGGGCGAAATGGCCGTGCCGGTGGGCAGCCTGTTTGCCATCGACCAGCACGGCCAGCCGCTGCTGAGGCAGTGGGTACGCCTGAGCAAAGGCCTGGACGACGCCGATGCCATGCTTGCGTTCTTTCGCGACTATGCCGCGATCGCCGTACCGGCACTGTTGGGCATGTACCTGCGCTATGGCGTTGCCTTCGAGGCCCACCAGCAGAACGCCTTCATGGTCATGGCCGCCGACGGCCAATTGAACCGCCTACTGTTGCGTGACTTCGGTGATATTCGAATCGACCGCAAGACCTTGCACGCCCACGGTTTGGATATCGAACTGCACGACCCCAAGATGACGCTGTATGACGACGCGGGCTTTGTACGTGACAAGCTGCTGCACACGGTATTCATGTGCCACCTGGGCGAACTGGTATTGCTCAGTGCCCGCCACTTCGATATCCCCCAGGCGTTACTTTGGAATGAACTGTCGGCCCACGTCAGCCAGTGTTTCGACGACGTGCGCAGCCAGGTCGAACCACAGCGCTGGGCAACCGAGCGCAAAGCCCTGATGGAACAGGACTGGCCGGCCAAGTCGTTCATGCGCATGCGCCTGCTGGAAAGCCATGCCGACATCGTCGGGCGGCTGCCCAACCCGCTGAGTGCAGCCGCCAATGGCAGCTAACCACACCGCGCTGCGGCTGCTGGTGGTGATTCAACTGGTGTCGATGGGGGCCATGGAAATGAGCGGCCCCTTCTGGCCCTTGCAGATCCAGAAGCTGCTCGGCGTGGCCAATGCCCAGTACACCGGCCTGCTGTCTTCGCTGGTGTATGCCGGGCCGATGATGGCGGCGATGATCCTGACGCCAATGTGGGGGCGCCTGGGTGACCGTACCGGCCACAAGCCGATGATCATTCGGGCGCTGCTGGCGTTGGCGGTGTGCCAGGCGTTGGCCGCTATCACCTTCGATCCGTGGCTGCTGGTGGCGATCAGGGTGGCGCAAGGCGCGCTGGCCGGCTTTATTGCAGCGGCCCAAGCCTACGCACTGGCCTACTGTGGTGATGGCGGGCGCGGGCACATTCTGGCGCGACTGCAATCGGCAACCGCAGTGGGGTCACTGGCTGGGCCGGTGCTGGGCGGCTGGCTGATGGATATCTCGGGCTTTGCACTGCTGTGCTACAGCGCCACCGCCGTCTGCCTGGTCTGTGCAGTGATTAGCGTGTTCCTGCCCAGCGATGCGCCGCGCTCGCGGCCAACGCGCACGTGCGCACCCGCCGCACTGCCCAAAGGCTGGCTCGGCGCAATGCTGGGGATCATCGTATTGATTCAGGCTGCCAAGATGATGCCTCAGCCGTTTTACGCCCTCTACGTCGCCGACGTTTTACACGCACCGGCATGGTTGATCGGCGCCAGCTATGCCGCCAGCGCCCTCACGCTGGCACTGTCCGCCCCGCTTTGGGGGCGGCTGTTTGACCGACATCAACCCGCACACACGCTGCGCATTATCGAATGGATCACGTGGTCCTGCGCCTTGACGCTTGCCTTCACGGCGATGGCCAACGAATGGCTGGGCTTCCTCGCCAGCCGGCTGCTGTGGGGCGTATGGCAAGGCGCGTTGCTGCCCGTCGCCTACACGTTGATCGCCAATACCGTTGCGCCCAACCAGCAGGGTTTTGCTCTGGGCATGGGCAATAGCGCCGCCAAAGCCGGCGCGCTGTGCGGCGCCTTGATGGGCGGCATCGGCATGGCGATGGTGGGCTTGGCGCACAGCTTTTGGCTGGTCGCGCTCACGTATGCCTTGGCCGCCCTGGGTATTCGCGCCATCCGTTCGCTCACCCGAACACCCGATTCATCCGGTTTTTCTGTCAATACTTCTAATAACTCAAAGGCAAGGTCATGAACAAATTGCAACTGGCAGCCCTGCTGCCCCTGCTCGGATCTATGAGCGGCCCAGCCTGGGCCGATCAAGCTGAAGACACCCAAGCAGCGCCCACCAACCTGCAATTACAGGCAACGGTGGTTTCGGCCACACGCAATGAAACCAGTATTGCGGCGATCCCTGGCTCTGTGCAGGTCATCAGCGAAGACCAGATCCGCCAGCAAACGGGTGCGGGACGCCGGGTTGCGGATATGCTCGGGCAATTGGTGCCGGGCATTGCTCCCTCCAGCGGTGGCATGAGCAACTTCGGCCAGACGCTTCGCGGGCGTAATACGCTGATCCTGATCGATGGTGTGTCCCAGAACGCCACGCGCGACAACTTCCGCCAGCTCAACAGCGTGGCACCGGAAAGTATCGAGCGCATTGAAGTGATATCCGGCGCCAGCAGTGTCTACGGTGCAGGTGCGTCAGGCGGCATCATCAACATCATCACCAAGCGCAACAAAGGTGAAGACCTGGCCTTCAGCAGCAAAATCGGCATGACCGCCGGCAACAACCTCAGTCACAAAGGTTTCTCCTACGAAACATTCCAGAGCGCAACGGGCCGTCAGGGCCCGGTGGACTGGTATCTTTCGGGTAACTACGTACAACGCAACGATCAGTTCGACGGCAACGCAAAGCGCATTCCCCAGGACACGTCCCAGGGCAGCAACATGGACACCGACACCTATGACCTGCAAGGTCGCTTCGGCTACGAGCTGGATGACGACAAGAAGATCAGCCTGTCGTTGCAAGACTACAAGGACGAGCAAGACACCCGTTACACCAAGAACCCACGCATCAGCGACACTGCCGTCGCGGTCAAAGGCCTGGACCTGGATGACCAACCCTTCACCCACAACCAGGCGGTCAACCTTAACTACGCCGACAACGATTTCTACGGCCAGGGCTTGCAGCTCGAAAGTTACTGGCGGCGTGCCGACGCGTTGTTCTTCCCGGACCTGTCGCGTGGCCGCGCCGGGGTCTCCGACAACAACAGCGTGCAGGATGTCTACGGCCTGCGCGCGGCGATCGATACGCAAATGCCGGACATCGGCCCGGCCACCGGCAACCTCGTCTGGGGCGCTGATTATGACCATGAAACCTCACGCCAGCGCGGCGACCAATACCGCGTCAACGGCCTGACCTACACCAAGACCGGCACCACGTTCGAACTCGGCCCCGACATCGCGACCAGCACCAAAGCCATCTTTGGGCAGCTGTCCTATGACATCGATGACTGGACCTTGCGTGGTGGCGTACGCCGCGAGTGGATCGAAAGCGAGGTTTCCGACAGCATCGCTTATGGCGAAATCGTCCAGACCGGCAATCGCGCGATACTGCCCGGTGGCACGCTCAAATACGATGACACCCTCTATAACCTCGGCGCGGTGTATCACCTGAGCGAAAACCAGGATGTGTTCGTCAACTTCAGCCAGGGCTTTTCCCTGCCCGATATCCAGCGTTTCCTGCGTGACGTGAACAGCAAGTACGACATTCAAAACCTGAATGCCCAAGCGCTGAAGGTCGACAGCTACGAGCTGGGCTGGCGTGGCAATTGGGACAAGTGGCTGGCCAACGTCACAGCGTATGAAAACACCTCGGATGTCACCCAGTTCTATGACGCCAATGACCGTGTACTGCGCCTGATCAATCAGAAAGAGCGTGTGCGCGGTATTGAAACCAGCCTGACGTACAACTTCACCGATCAATGGTCAGTAGGCGGTACTTACGCTTACGCCAAAGGCGAGACCCAGCAGAACGGTAAATGGATCGACCTGCCTGCCACACGTATCTCTCCCGCCAAGACCACCGCCTTTGTCGGCTACGACCGTGGCGACTACAGCCTGCGCCTGCAAGGTATGCGCCTGGCCGACTATGACGCCGCGTTCAAAGACAACAACGGCCGCGACATCAAAGGCTATACGCTGGCCGACCTATTGGGTTCGGTGAGGTTGCCGGTAGGTCGCCTCGAAGGTGCGGTGTACAACCTCACTAACCGCAACTACCAAAACATGTTCGCCCAGGCCAACGCGCGTGCACCGTACCCGAATGCCCAAGGTCGTACCTTCAGCCTGAGTTACGCAGTGGATTGGTGATCGGCTGACGCTACTGGTTAAAACACAAACCCCGCCTTTTGAGCGGGGTTTGTGTGTTTTGGCAGGGGCAAGCCCTTCACCACATGGCTGTTTTTACCGCCTTACCACATCAGGTCATCCGGGATCTGGTAGGCGGCGTAAGGATCATCCTCATCCGGCACTTGGCTTTCGGTGAGGAGATTGAGCTGCACGATACGCTCCGGCGCACGCTCCTGGATCTTCAGCGCCGCTTCACGCGGGATCACCTCGTAGCTGCCACCGTGGTGCACGATCGCCAGGGAGCCGTTGCTCAGCTTGTTACGCATCAACGTGTTGACCGACAGGCGCTTGACCTTCTTGTCGTCCACGAAGTTGTAGTAGTCCTCGGTGGTCAGCTTGGGCAGGCGCGAGGTCTCGATCAGTTGCTTGACCTGCGCCGTGCGGGCCTTGGCCTCGGCTTTTTCCTGCTGCTGGCGGTTCAGCTCCTGGTCGCGCTTGACCTTCTCGGCGTGCGCCTCGGCAGCCAAACGTGCCTGGGTGTCATCAACTTCGGCCTGGCCTTTATGGACCAGGCGCTGCTGCTTCTGCTTCTCTTTGCCGACCTGCTTGGCCTGCTTTTGGTTGACCAGACCTGCTTTAAGCAACTGGTCGCGAAGGGAAAGGCTCATGGTGCTTACTCACTTAGGCAACTGCTTAACCGCAGCTGGACACATTCTTTTCCTGACGTTTGGCTTCGCCCCACAGGGCGTCCAACACTTCGAGGGTGCAATCTTCTATGGGACGATGGGTCTCGCGCAATGCCTGTTCGATAAATCGGAAACGTCGTTCGAACTTGGCATTGGCGCCACGTAGCGCAGTTTCCGGGTCAACCTTGAGGTGACGCGCCAAGTTGACCGCTGCAAACAACAGGTCACCGACTTCATCGGCGATCGCCACCGAGTCGTTATCGGCCATGGCTTCGAGTACTTCATCGAGTTCTTCGCGCACGTTATCCACCACCGGCAAGGCTGATGGCCAGTCAAAACCGACCTGACTGGCGCGCGTTTGTAATTTGGCCGCGCGGGACAGCGACGGTAAAGCCGTGGGCACGTCATCCAGCAGGGACAATTGCTGCGGTGCGTCGGATTTTTCCGCGCGCTCCTCAGCCTTGATCTGCTCCCAACGCGCCTTGACCTGCTCTTCGCTCAACTGAGGAATATCCACCGGCGCATAGACATCGCCCGTGGGGAACACGTGAGGATGACGGCGAATCAACTTGCGGGTGATGCTATCGATCACCCCGGCAAATTCGAAGCGCCCTTCTTCCTTCGCCAACTGGCTGTAATACACCACTTGGAACAACAGGTCGCCCAGCTCACCTTGCAGGTGATCAAAATCCCCGCGTTCGATGGCGTCGGCAACTTCATAGGCCTCTTCGAGGGTGTGCGGGACAATGGTCGCGTAGGTTTGCTTGATGTCCCACGGGCACCCATATTTGGGGTCGCGCAGGCGATTCATCAGGTGCAGCAGGTCTTCAAGTGAATACATCAGTCTCTTCCGCTGAAGTGGGAACACTGAGGATCAAATGTGGGAGCGGGCTCCCACATTCTCAGTCCGCGCTCATCCAGCCACTCATGGCGTGCGATTACGCCGGGTCTCGATGATGTTCGGCAACTGGGAAATCCGCCCCAGCAACCGCCCCAACGCGTCCAGCCCCGGAATCTCGATGGTCAGGGACATCAACGCAGTGTTGTCCTCTTTATTCGAGCGGGTGTTGACCGCCAGCACGTTGATCCGCTCATTGAGCAGCACTTGCGACACGTCACGCAGCAAGCCGGAACGGTCGTAGGCACGAATGATGATGTCCACCGGGTAAGTGCGCACCGGCACAGGGCCCCAGCTGACCTGGATGATGCGCTCCGGCTCGCGCCCACCCAGTTGCAGCACCGAGGCGCAATCCTGGCGGTGAATGCTCACGCCACGGCCCTGGGTGATGTAACCGACGATGGCGTCGCCCGGCAACGGCTGGCAGCAGCCGGCCATTTGCGTCATCAGGTTGCCCACGCCCTGGATCTGAATGTCGCCGCGCTTGCCCGGCTTATAGCCGGTGGCTTTGCGCGGGATCAGTTCCAGCTGTTCGCTGCCGCGCTCCGGCTCGACCAACTGCTGCGCCAAGTTGACCAGTTGCGCCAGGCGCAGGTCGCCGGCCCCCAGGGCGGCGTACATGTCCTCGGCGATCTTCATGTTGGCCTTTTCGGCCAGCTTGTCGAAGTCCACCTGCGGCAGGCCCAGGCGCGCCAGTTCGCGCTCGAGCAAGGTTTTACCGGCGGCGACGTTCTGGTCACGTGCCTGCAACTTGAACCAGTGGACGATCTTCGCCCGTGCCCGCGACGTGGTGATGTAGCCCAGGTTCGGGTTCAGCCAGTCGCGGCTCGGCGTGCCGTGCTTGCTGGTGATGATCTCGACCTGTTCACCGGTCTGCAGGCTGTAGTTGAGCGGCACGATGCGCCCGTTGATCTTGGCGCCCCGGCAGTTGTGGCCGATTTCGGTGTGCACGCGGTAGGCAAAGTCCAGCGGCGTGGCACCTTTGGGCAAGTCGATGGCGTGACCATCCGGGGTAAAGATGTAGACCCGGTCCGGCTCAATATCCACACGCAATTGCTCGGCGAGGCCGCCGATGTCGCCGAGTTCTTCGTGCCATTCCAGCACTTGGCGTAGCCAGGAGATTTTCTCTTCGTACTGGTTGGAACCCGCCTTGACGTCGGTGCCCTTGTAGCGCCAATGCGCGCAAACCCCCAGCTCAGCCTCTTCGTGCATGGCGTGGGTGCGAATCTGCACTTCCAGCACCTTACCCTCGGGGCCGATCACTGCGGTGTGCAGCGAGCGATAGCCGTTTTCCTTGGGGTTGGCGATATAGTCGTCGAATTCCTTGGGAATATGCCGCCACAAGGTGTGCACGATACCCAACGCGGTGTAGCAGTCGCGCATTTCCGGCACCAGCACGCGCACGGCTCGCACGTCGTAGATCTGGCTGAAGGCCAGGCCCTTGCGCTGCATTTTGCGCCAGATCGAATAGATGTGTTTGGCACGGCCGCTGATGTCGGCATCCACGCCGGTGGCCTGCAACTCCGAACGCAGCTGGCCCATCACATCGGTGATAAAGCGCTCACGGTCGAGCCGCCGCTCGTGCAGCAGCGTGGCAATCTGTTTGTATTGATCGGGTTCGAGATAGCGGAAGGACAGGTCCTCCAGCTCCCACTTGATGTGGCCGATACCCAAGCGGTGCGCCAGCGGCGCATAGATGTCGAACACTTCGCGGGCAACACGGTTGCGCTTTTCGTCGTCGGCGGTCTTCACCGCTCGGATCGCACAGGTGCGCTCAGCCAGCTTGATCAGCGCGACGCGCACGTCATCGACCATCGCTACCAGCATTTTGCGCAGATTCTCGACCTGCCCCTGGGTGCCCAGCACCATGGATTGACGCGGGCTGAGGCTGGCGCTGATGGCCGCCATGCGCAGCACGCCGTCGATCAATTTGGCCACCACCGTGCCGAATCGCTGACTGACCGTCGGCAACGGAATATGCCCTTCGCGCACGCCGCGATAGAGCACGGCGGCGATCAGCGAATCCTGGTCCAGCTTGAGATCGGCGAGGATCTCGGCGATTTCCAACCCGGTGCGAAAGCTTGACGTGCCTTCCGCCCACAGGTTTTTGGCCGCATTGTCTTGCTGTTCAGACTCACGAGCGAACTCGCAGGCTGCTTTCAAGGCTTCACGGTCCAGTGCCGGGTCGACACTGACGGCATGATCCAGCCATGCCTCGAGATTGATACTGCCGTCGGTGTTGATCGGCTGGTGTGCTCTCACCTGTACCATCTTGCTTACCTTCCCTACGACGCACCTTTGATGCGCCAAAAATCATCGCTGACCTGCTGCGTAACCCTGGCGTTGCAACCCTAGGCTACGTACAACTCCCTGACAGGTCACGGCCCAGGAGACTATAGGCCAGTCGGATTAAACGGGCATCCTAGCCCGCTTCAAATAACGCCATGGCCTCGACATGAGCTGTCTGTGGAAACATGTCGAGGATCCCGGCACGTTTTAGCCGGTAGCCTTGCTTGACCAACTCAACCGTGTCGCGCGCCAGCGTGGCTGGGTTGCAGGACACATACACCAAGCGCTTGGCCTTAAGGGTGGCGAGCTTGCGCACAACCTCCAGGGCACCATCACGGGGTGGGTCCAAGAGTACCGCAGAAAAGCCCTGTTTGGCCCATTTCGCGTCAGTCAAAGGCTGGGACAGATCGGCCTGAAAAAACTGCACATTATGCAAATTGTTGCTGACGGCGTTCTGCGCCGCCCGGTCCACCATCGCCTGCACACCTTCTACCGCAACCACTTCGCGCACGTGTTTGGCCAGCGGCAAAGCAAAGTTACCCAGCCCGCAGAACAAATCCAGCACCCGCTCCTCGGGCTGTGGCGCCAGCCATTCCAGGGCCTGGGCAACCATCGCGGCGTTAACGTCGGCGTTGACCTGCACAAAATCCCCTGGCCGATAAGCCAGTTCCAGATCCCACTGCGCCAACCGATAACCCAGCGCCGAGTTCGCCTCGACTGGCTCCGGCTGACCCTCGCCATGCAGCCACAACTGCGCCTCATGGAAGGTGCAAAATTCTTTCAGAACCAACAGGTCCGCCTCGGACAGCGGCGCCATATGCCGCAGCAACACGGCGATGGACGAGCCGCTGAACAACTCCACATGCCCCAGCGCCTGCGGTTTGCTCAGGCGGCGCAACAGGTTCGGCAGACGCTGCATGATCGGTTGCAAGGCCTGTACCAGCACCGGGCAATCATCGATCGCGATGATGTCCTGGCTGGCCACGGCGCGAAAACCCACCTCGAGATTTTTCGCCTTAGCATCCCAGCGCACGGCCACGCGGGCGCGACGACGGTAGCCGAATTCCGGCCCACTCAACGGTGCGGCCCACGCTTGCGGTTCGACGCCGGCCACACGCGACAGTTGTTCGGCAAGCATGCGCTGTTTAAGGGCAAGTTGTTCGTCATGGGGCAAGTGCTGCACGCTGCAACCGCCGCAGCGGCCAAAATGCGCGCAAGGCGCCGGGCGGCGCAGCTCGCTGGCCTTGAACACACGCTCGGTACGCGCTTCGACCACTTTGCCGTGGGCGCCCAACACCCGCGCTTCGACTTCTTCGCCAGCTAGCGCGCCATTTACAAACCAGGTGCGGCCTTCAAAGAACACAATGCCGCGGCCGTCATTGGCCAGGCGCTCGATGGTCAGGCGTTGTTTCTTGCCTACAGGAATTTGCGCGGCGCGGCTGCCGCCCGTCGGTTGGAAGCGCAGGCCTCTCTCGTGCTTGGCCATCAGTTGGGTTCGTCGAAGATGCCGGTCGACAGGTAACGGTCGCCCCGGTCACAGATGATCGCGACGATCACCGCGTTTTCCACTTCGTTGGACAACCGCAACATACCGGCCACGGCGCCTCCGGAGGACACGCCGCAGAAGATGCCTTCTTCACGCGCCAGGCGACGGGTGGTGTCTTCGGCTTCACGCTGGGCCATGTCGATGATGCGGTCCACGCGCGTCGCGTTGTAGATCTTGGGCAAGTACTCTTCGGGCCAACGGCGAATGCCGGGGATGGCCGCGCCTTCCATCGGTTGCAGGCCGACGATCTGGATCGCCGGGTTCTGCTCCTTGAGGTAACGCGAGTTGCCCATGATGGTGCCGGTGGTGCCCATGGAACTGACGAAATGGGTGATGGTGCCCTGGGTCTGACGCCAGATTTCCGGGCCGGTGCTGGTGTAGTGAGCCTCGGGGTTATCGCCGTTGGCAAACTGGTCAAGCACCACACCACGGCCTTCGGCGGCCATACGTTCGGCGAGGTCGCGAGCGCCTTCCATGCCTTCGTCCTGGGTGACCAGAATGAGTTGGGCGCCATAGGCTGTCATCGCCGCCTTGCGTTCGGCACTGCCGTTGTCGGGCATGATCAGCACCATCTTGTAACCTTTGATCGCTGCAGCCATGGCCAGGGCGATGCCGGTGTTACCCGAGGTGGCTTCGATCAGGGTGTCGCCGGGCGTGATCTGCCCGCGCAACTCGGCGCGGGTGATCATCGACAGCGCCGGGCGGTCTTTGACAGAGCCGGCCGGGTTGTTCCCTTCGAGCTTGAGCAACAGGGTGTTGCTGGTTTCACCCGCCATGCGTTGCAAGCGGACCAGGGGCGTGTTGCCGACGCAATCGGCGATTGTAGGGTACTGCAAGGTCATGGCGTATTCGCAATCCAGACTGCGGGGGCGAACATCATACCGGGAAAGGCTGGCGGGCCATATCACGCAAAGTGCGGTGTTTATTCCACTGAGGTATAAGCAAGATCAGTCGCTGCTGACAAAAGCCCTCCATTCCAGGGTGGTGAACCGCAAGACGAGGTTCATCTTGGACGAGCGCATGGCCACGCCAATCTCGTCAACCTTAAGCCTGTACGCGTTATCACCCAATTCGCCACGTTCGCTTTGATCCACCGCCTGTTCGAACTGATCATCGTAGGGGCTTCGCGCCGATTCAAACGCTGAACGGTACTTTCGCTCCAGAAACCCCACCCAATACTCTTCATCCTTAAGCAGATCAGGCCAGTCGATTTGAGCCTCCTCATTGATAATGCCCCTGCGATATTCATTCAACGCAAGCGCGTCAATCTGCACGGTTAGTGTAGAAAAGCGCGCCGTGAGCGGCACCGGCAAATCCAACGCCTGCACCAGAGCGAGCCGACACCCCAGCAGGTACATACTGTGTTCGACGTTTGAATGAAAGGGGTAGTCAAACCGGACCCGGTACTCCAGAGACGCGATGCGGCGACGTGCCCGGTAGTAGTTCAAAAAGTCCGCAGCCGTGGCTTGACTGCCGGGTGCCAGCATCTGCAACGGCAACACCGCAAGTTCCAGGTCATTAAGGCACAGCAGCCAGCCATCCGCGTGGCCGCGGATGTACTTCAAACTCTCCTCAAACAAAACCCGCGCGACCTGCTCGTCATGGGTTGCGCTGTCAATCAATTGCCAGACTCTGCGGGTAATGTCTTCGCGTAATAGCCGATTCTTCGCAGCGATAAACGGCTGGTAGGAAGCAAAAGCCCCCAACAGCACGAGAAAGTTCTGCGCGGTTTGCTGTGAGGATACCTGAGACCAAAGAGCCCGACGCAGCCCCGACAGGTCTGGAGGGGTTGAAGCCAACCAAGGCTCGACAGAAGAAGAAACCGAGATTTGCTCCTCCCTCATACCAAAATAGACGTTCTGGTAACCCGGCCTTTGTCGGTATTGATTGAATACCGCCATCGTACTGTCAGAAAGCTCATTGCCCTGCAAATCCATAGCGATATGGACATTGAGGTTGAAGCCCAGATCTGTTTCGGTCAGCCCGTTGATACGGTTATCGCGCAAATCGAACGTACGAAGTTTTCGCAGGGTCACCGCCCCCCGGGGCAATCGATTGATATAGGTATTTCTCAGCTTGAGGACCGTCAGTGCTTTCAAACGATGGAGGTTCAACTGTTGACCCTGGCCAAGAGGGTTATAGGACAGGTCCAGATGGGTCAGGCGTGTCAACGTTGTCAGATACCGCACATCCTGCAAATTAGGCCGAATGCGATTGTTCGATAGGTTCAGCCGCCTCACGTCTTGCACCTCCGAAAGCCCTTCAGGCAAATGGTCCAAAAGGTTGCCATCGAGAGAAAGGCTGCACAGGTTCCCGAAGCGCTTGAGGAAGCCTGCCGGTAGCGCGTGCAACTGGTTGTCCCTCAAGCTCAGCAGCGTGACATGAAAAAAGTTTGCGTCCATCTGCGGCAGGCTATCCAGAGCCAAGTCGTCGAGGTACAGCTCATGCGGCACACCATGAGGAGAGGCCTGCTTACTCCAGCAACGTCGAATCCGTTCGGAGGCTTCAAGGTGGTTTTTCAAACTCACCGGTTTGCACAGCAAGCACCATCGTTCAAGGCCGGCATTCAAGCCATCTCGCTCGCTGAAAAGGCCGCTGATAAAGTCCTGCCGGTCCTCGAAGGTGTCAGCTACGTTTCGCAGGATCTCAATGGCTTCTGCATCAGATTTGGTCGGATACAACATTCGTAACCGCGCTACCTGCCCTGGGTTTACACCGCCTGCGCCCGCCTCGCCGCTCAGCGGATAACCTATGCGCCCGTCACTCAATCGTCGCGGCGGGTTGAACCAGGGGCGCGGCACCATGCCGAGGAGCTTTTCAATGCCGAACGGCTCCCCGAATACCTGCCGGGATTCCAGGCGTCGCGCAATTTCCTGTGTCAGCTCTTCAATACCCGCCCTATGGGTATAGCCCAACGCCAGGCGCTCACGGGCCGGCAGTGCGCCTAACAAAACCACCAGAAACTCACCGAAGCCGCCGATTGGGTGGCGCTCACCGTCGCCCCTCGGCTTATAGGCCTGATAGTGACCGTCCATTACCTCCAATACACGCTTTAGTGGCGTGCCGGCAGGGCCGATGCTGTCGACCAGACGCCCTCTTTCCCAGACCTCGACCCTTAGGTTTTTTGGCCATCCGTCGATGGCTGGCAAGGTATGCAGAATCAGTTTCGCGCTGTCTGCATTTGCGGCTGCGGGCAAATGCACCCCCTCCAAAGCGCGCGCCTTGCGTAAATAATGCAGCCACCAACGCACCGACGGTGCAAACGTAAAAGGCACGCGGCCAGCCTCCAGCTCTGTCCGCTCAACAGGCTTGGCCTGGCTCACCAACTCCTCGGCAATGACTGCGGTGAGACTGGGAAAGACGCGCTGCACCACTTGCGCCAGGGGGTCGGATGACTGCGCGGCCTTGTGGCACATCGCCCTGAACATTAACCGCTCCATCAAGGGTTTGTTGGTCATGACTTTGGCTTCCAGCACGGTTACTTGGTCTGCCCTGCTGACCCCAGCGCGCCCGACCAGTGCATCGGCGCTGTCCGGGCCGATCTCTCCCAACAGTTGATCAAAGAAGTCGCGCCCCGCTGCGGTGCCCTCAAACGCGTCCATCCCCTGCATGTGCGTCTTAAGCCGCTGATGAAGGGTGAAGCGCTCGACGGTCTCCCTCAGGATCGCGGGGGGCCGCTCGTTACGCACATGTACCCGACGCAGGATGTCCGGCGTCACCCCGCTGATCTGCTGAATCTGATCGATGGCATCCGGCGACAATGCACGCGCCAATGGCCCCAGACGCTGGAACGGCTTCTGCCCGTCCCAGGTCAAGGGTTTTTCCCACTCGTGACGCCAGGCGCCAGCGCCGTTGTGGGTCAGTACCGGTGCATAGGCGTCGTCCAGGGACGGGTGTTGAATGCGCCATGCACTAGGTTCCCCAGCCTCGGCGACCTTGAAATATTCCCCGTCGATAAACACGTAGCGATCCGTCCCAAGGCGGTAAAGGCCCAGGGCATCGGGTTGGCGTGCGATTTTCGAAGTGTCGGCGGCGTGGACATAGCGCTCGATCCTGCGCTGGTAAGGATAAAACGAGCCATCGAGCGCTCGATTGCTCAACATGGCCTGAGCAACCCGATAACGAAACTCGGTAACCGCCTGTTGTGCATTCAAGCCGAGGCGATGCAGATCCGACGTGGCGAGCTGGTTGATGATCGCCTCATAGAAACTGTCGGCACCGGTCAGCGTTACACCCCTGCGAGACTCCCGGTAGTCGTACGCGCAGAAGCGCCCTCGCAGCTCATCGATAACAACGATGCTCCGATCCCTTTTACCGTTGGAAACGTAGGGCACTGCTTGTTTCGCAGGGCTGACGATCAATGCCTGGCCGCTCAGGTCACGCAATACGCCGGTGGCAAACTCGCAGGCCCAGTTCTGGGTTTGCTGGTCAAACCTGCGTGGGTAAAAGAGCCCGTCGACAATGACCTCTTGGCGGGCCACCTGACGCGCGGCACGCAGCGCGTTGTAAAGCGCTTGGGGTTCAAGTTGCGAGCGCAATAGCTGCTCCTGCTGATGGGGTGACAACGGGTGATCGCGCAGCACCTCCAGGATCCGCGCCAGGCTTAATTGCGGGTGCAAAGCCTGCAACTGTGTGATCACAGCGGGGACGGGAGGCTCATGCCCGATGCTCTCAGGCAACAACGTGCGTACGGTTGCGCTGGCACCACTGGCCAGCGTGCGGCTGACCTCGGCGAAGCGAGTGAGCGCGTCGAACAGATCGATTCTCAAGGCCGTGGCCAGGGAGGCCAGTTGCTGGCGAACCCGCTGTTCGCCAGCAGAAAAAATCGTCGGCAACACTCCCACAATGGCCTGGGGCAAATGGGCCGTGAGCTGGCGTGGCGTGGCATAAGCGAATTGGTAGTTTTCCAATGCAGTCACCGTCACCACCTCAGTCGTGGGGAGCGTTGAACCCTTGCTGTAGCGGCGAATCTCCTGGCCTTGATGATTTTCAATGCTCAAGGCAGTGCCCGTGGGCCAAGCGTCCAATTGGGTCAGCAAAGGCGCCATGACGTGAACAGCCTCGAGAGGGGCGGGACGGCTGGGGTCGGCGCCCTCCACCACCCAGTCGATCAACCTGTCGGCCTGAAATCGCTGCACGGCATCGACTAGGGAGGCCGTCGGACGTTCGACGGCCCAGAGCTGATTCAACACCTTGCGCGAAGTGCCGCTTAAGTCGAGTAGAGCCTGCATATCCCGCGCCGGAGTGCCTTGCCTGCCGAGCATCCTTTCGAGCAACTCAGGGTTCGTCAGGCCCTGCACATCAGGCGCGCCGCCATGGGGTTCAGACAGCTGGCGGTACAGCGCCTGATGACGGCGCTGCACGCTCTTGGCCAGGCGTGTATGCAGGCGACCACTGATCAGTAGATCGGCCAGATCGGCAAAGCCCTGGAGCAACTCTCCAGGCTGACCTTGAAGGGCGTGGTGGGCACCTTCGATCAAGGCTTGCTCCATCGCAACAAACATCGCGAAAGCACGTACCCGCCCCAATCCTTTCAATGCACCCGGTACCGGGATCAACAGCACATTGAGGATCTCGCTGATCAACGTTCCGAACAGCTCGAGCATGTTCGACATGAAACCTGGGGTGGGATTGGCCAATGCCTGCAGGTTGGCTCGGCAACGCTCGATATAGAAGTCGTTCAGACTGACCACGGGCGTTTTTTGCACCGCATTTCGCGCGTAGCCGATCTGCTCCATCTTATTCATTGTGGGAATGGATTGAGCCAAACGATAGAGCAGTTTGGCGAACCCTTCGAGATCAGGCGGCGGCGCACCTTGGGCAATCTTTATCAGCCGGGCGCTGTCTCGAAGAGACATGATCTGGTACAGCCAATCGACTTTCCCCCTGCGGTACAAGCCATCGAAGGCGACATGAAACTCTTCGCAGGCTTCCCGGTGACTGTCGTGGTGACGCAGAGAGCCGCCAGGGCGATTCGGGAAAAAGCTGAAGGCACCCGGGCTACCGCTGACGGCAAAAACGATATGCGCGATGCTCAGTTTGTCACCCGGAGGCTGGCCCACGTATTGACCCGTCAACCCGACGTGTTGAGGCACCCAACGGGTGTTATCCACGCCATGGGGGACAAACAGCAGCATCTCCTCCACCCGCCCCCACGGCGTCTGCCCCACCAGCGCGCGCTTGACCTGCTGATATTTGTCTCGGTCGACTCGGCTGTCGGTGGTATTTTTCAGGGCCTCAATCAACGCGAATTCAAACTCGGCCTTCGCTAACCCCATGATGCTGTTCCCCAGCAAGCCGGTGGGGAGCAATGCCTGATCAAGGCGGGCTTGCAGCTGGCCGCCAAGATTGAGCTCGCGTACCAATTTAATGAAATCGTCGGCAGTAGCCTTGATGTCTTCGTCCAGATAACTGGCATCGGCCAGGCCCGTGCGGCCGGGATAACTCCAGCCGGTCAAACCGTTGTAGTTCATGCAGGCAGCGTTCCACAAGGTCATACTGGCAACCTTCATCGTCCCGTCCTGCCCGCCATCGGCGGCGCGGCGTTCACGGTCCAAGGACTTATAGCGGATATGGATGCGTGCAACAGTGGGGTCGATGTCCTGCCCAGTCAGGGTTTTCAACTCGGTGCGCAGTGACGCCAGCGCCTGTTGCTGGAATGATTCGGTTAGTGCATAAGTCGCCTTCTCCGCGGTGTTCTGGGCATCAATCCACGCTCGCTGTAGACGCACGTACTCAAGCTTTTGTGCTGCATTGAGCGCGCCGAGAAAACCATGGAGCGTGCCCCGCATAGCGTCCAAGAATTGCAAGGTTGACCACTCAGGGCCTGCCATCAATGCGCCCTGTCGCGCCGCGATAAATTCGGACAACGAGTCCTGCGGCGCCCTGTTGGTAATCGGCTCGACCATTTCTCTATTCCTGAAAAGGTCAGCCTATCGCGTCGCAAGCAGGCATTCGGGTAGTTATATAGCGTCCTGCATCAACCGTGATTTTTCTCGAAAACCGCCGGCCCCATCGCCGCAATCTGGCCCTCGATCAAGGCGTCGAAAGGCTTGAGCAACAACTCGAATGAGGTAGGCGCTTCCAGCACCTGCAGCGCCTGCGCAATGGCCTCCACCGTGGACAAGGCGCCGGGCCCAGGCGCCTTGCGCAGGCGATAGCGCGACACGCTGTCGCCGGCCAGCGTGACCCGTGGCAACGCGGCCAATAACGGGTTGAGGTGCAACAGCTTGCGCGCCTTGCGCCAGGTACCGTCGGGCACTACCAGCAACAGCAGTTGATCGTCGGGCTTGTAGGGTTGCAAAGGCTGCGCATCGTCCGCCGGAAACAGCAGCCGCGCTTGATAACCCGGCTGATTCAACAATGTCGCCAGGTCTTCGAACACCTCACCCACTACCCACTGCACATTATTCAAGCCCAACGCTGCCAACCGTGCGGTGTTGAGTGCGTGGTTGACCTCGCTGGGATGCTGTAACAGCAACACGCGAGTGCGGCTGTCGAGACTGGGGATCAGCGGGCACAGGCAGTGGGCGACGGGCCTGAGGCAGCGGGAGCATTGGGGTCTGGACATGGTTTTTCAGGCCTGATTGAGCTGAGCTTTGAGTAAATCGCGGAAGGTCTGGATCAGCGGTTCGCGGCTGCGTCCCCGGCGCATGATCATCGAGAACGGCGCCTGGTAGCCGAAGGTTGCCGGCAGTAATACGCGCAGGTCGCCCTTGTCGGCCCAGGCCTGGGCGTAGTGCTCGGGCAGGTAGCCGATGTAGGCACCGGACAGCACCAGGATCAGTTGCGCCTCCATACTTTCCACGGTGGCCGCACTGTGCTTGAAGCCATGGCGTGCCAGCTCGGCCTGGCTCCAGTAGCCGCGCCCGACCATGCGCTGTTGGGTGATCACCTGTTCGGGGATACGCCGTTCGCTGAACAACGGGTGCCGGGTGCTGCAATACAACCAGTGCTGCTCGCGGTACAGCGGCATGTAGATCAGCCCACTCATGCGGTTGGAAAAGGCGCCAATGGCCAAATCCAAGCGGTTATCCTGCACACCCAATTGCAGCTCGTAAGGGCTCATCACCGACAAATTCAAATGCACCGCTGGGTGTTCCAGGCTGTAGGCGCCGATCACCTCAGCAAATGGCAGCGCCTTGTCGCTGACGGTGGAGTCCAGGACGCCGAGCTTGAGGGTACCGCGCAGCTCGCCCTTGAGCGCTGCAGCATATTGCTCGAAGCCTTCGAGTTCGGCCAACAAACGCAGGGTTTCCTGATGGAACAGCTCGCCCTTGCTGGTCAGGCTGAACCCGCCGCGCCCGCGATGGCAAAGCACCAGGCCCAAGGCCGCCTCCAACTGGCTCATGTAGGTGCTGATGGCCGAGGTCGAGAGGTTGAGTTCGTGCTGGGCGTTGGCGAACCCTTGATGCCGCACGACGCTGACGAAAATGCGCAGGAGTTTCAGGTCGGGCAAGGCGTTGGCCATGGTCGTCTCCGGGTGTGGATGGCGGCAGTCTACCTGCGCGCCTTAGTTTAGAAAAATCTGAACTAAGTATTTGCCCCTGCCGATTCTTCCCGTCCCGGGCTTTTCGCAGAATCGGCCTCTAATAAACAAAACAACGATGAGGCAATCCCGTGGACAAGATTTTCCACCAACCACTGGGCGGCAACGAAATGCCGCGCTTCGCCGGCATCGCCACCATGATGCGACTCCCCCACCTGCAGTCGGCCAAAGGCCTGGACGCCGCCTTTGTCGGCGTGCCCCTGGACATCGGCACCTCGCTGCGCGCCGGCACCCGCTTCGGGCCGCGGGAAATCCGCGCCGAATCGGTGATGATCCGTCCCTACAACATGGCCACCGGCGCAGCGCCGTTTGACTCGCTGTCAGTTGCCGACATCGGCGACGTAGCAATCAACACATTTAACCTGCTCGACGCCGTACGCATCATCGAAGAAGCCTACGATGAGATCCTGGAGCACAACGTCGTCCCGATGACCCTGGGTGGCGACCACACCATCACCCTGCCGATCCTGCGGGCGATTCACAAGAAACACGGCAAGGTCGGGCTGGTGCACATTGATGCCCACGCCGACGTCAACGACCATATGTTCGGCGAGAAAATCGCCCACGGCACCACCTTCCGCCGCGCGGTGGAAGAAGGTTTGCTCGATTGCGACCGCGTGGTACAGATCGGCCTGCGCGCCCAGGGCTACACCGCCGAAGACTTCAACTGGAGCCGCAAGCAGGGCTTTCGTGTGGTCCAGGCTGAAGAATGCTGGCACCACTCCCTTGCGCCATTGATGGCCGAAGTACGTGAAAAAGTCGGCGGCGGCCCGGTGTACCTGAGCTTCGACATCGACGGTATCGACCCGGCCTGGGCACCGGGCACCGGCACGCCGGAAATCGGCGGCCTGACCACCATCCAGGCGATCGAGATCATCCGTGGCTGCCAAGGTCTCGACCTGATTGGTTGCGATCTGGTCGAAGTTTCGCCGCCTTACGACACCACCGGCAACACCTCGCTGCTCGGCGCCAACCTGCTGTACGAGATGCTCTGCGTACTGCCCGGCGTGGCGCATCGCTGATGAGCACGCTTGCTGTGCTGCAAGCCGCTGCCGACCTGGTGTCGGCCTTTGCCCGCAATGACCGCGCCGCTTACTTCGGCGCGTTCACGGAAGATGCCAGCTTTGTGTTCTACACCCTCCCCCAGCCGCTGCTCAGCCGCGACGCCTACCAGGCGTTGTGGGACAGCTGGCGCCGGGGCGAGGGGTTTGAGGTGCTGTCCTGCACGTCAAGCAACGCCATTGTCAGCTTGCAGGGTGACGTGGCGATTTTTATGCATGACGTGGCCACCGAGCTGCGCATGAACGGGGAGCACGTTTTTAGCCAGGAGCGCGAGACCATTGTCTTCACCCGACAAGGGTCGGACGCACAACAAAAACAAGGCCTGTGGCTGGCCTGTCACGAACATTTGTCCGCTATGCCGGAAGGGCTGCCGCCCCCTTAGCCACTGTGATCGGAGCTGATCATGAATAATAAAAACAACGATAAAAGTATTCGAAAGATAGAAACCAACGGGGTCGAACAGATCCCCGACCACGAACGCACCGCCAGCCCCAAGGATCTGTTTCGACTGATCTTCGGCGGTGCCAATACTTTTGCCACCGCCGTACTGGGTGCGTTTCCGGTGCTGTTCGGCTTGTCGTTCCAGGCCGGTGTCTGGGCGATTGTGTTGGGCGTGCTGGTGGGCGCGCTGATCCTGGCGCCGATGGGCCTGTTCGGACCGATCAACGGCACCAACAACGCCGTGTCTTCCGGTGCGCACTTTGGTGTGCACGGGCGGATTGTGGGCTCGTTTCTATCGCTGCTGACGGCGATTGCTTTCTTCTCACTGTCGGTGTGGAGTTCAGGCGATGCGTTGGTCGGTGGTGCGAAACGCCTGATTGGTTTGCCAGAAACCGACCTGACGTTGGGCCTGGCCTACGGCCTGTTCGCCCTGCTGGTGCTCACCGTGTGCATCTATGGCTTTCGCTTCATGCTGTGGGTTAACCGCATTGCCGTGTGGGCGGCGAGCCTGCTGTTCCTGCTGGGGATCTTCGCGTTTGCGCCGGCCTTCGACAGCCACTTCGCCGGCACCGTCGCCATCGGCCAGACTGGCTTCTGGGCAGCGTTTATCGGTGCAGCGTTGGTGGCCATGAGCAATCCGATTTCCTTCGGCGCGTTCCTGGGTGATTGGTCACGCTACATCCCACGTGAGACGCCGAAAATACGCATCATGCTGGCGGTGGTGCTGGCCCAGATCGCTACCTTGATTCCGTTCCTGTTCGGCCTGGCCACCGCGACCATCGTGGCGGTCAAGGCCCCGGACTACATCGCAGCCAACAACTACGTCGGCGGTTTGCTGGCGGTCGCGCCGAGCTGGTTTTTCCTGCCGGTGTGCCTGATCGCGGTGATCGGCGGCATGTCCACGGGCACCACGTCGCTGTATGGCACCGGATTGGACATGTCCAGCGTGTTCCCGCGCCTGCTGTCACGGGTCAAGGCCACGCTGCTGATAGGGGTGATGTCGATTGCCTTCATCTTTATCGGACGTTTCGCCGCCAACCTGGTGCAAAGCGTGTCGACCTTCGCCGTGCTGATCATCACCTGCACCACGCCGTGGATGGTGATGATGATCATCGGCCTGATCGTACGTCGCGGTTTCTACTGCCCGGATGATCTGCAGGTGTTCACCCGCGGTGAAACCGGCGGGCGCTACTGGTTTAGCCATGGCTGGAACTGGCGTGGCCTGGGGGCCTGGATCCCGAGTGCACTGGTGGGCCTGTGCTTCGTCAACGTGCCGGGGCAGTTTGTCGGGCCACTGGGCAACCTCGCCGATGGCATCGATATCAGCCTGCCGGTGACGCTGGGGTTGGCCTCGGTGGTGTACCTCACCTTGCTTCGTGTGTTCCCCGAACCGGCGGCTGTTTATGGCCCCAGGGGGCCGCTTCGCAGCTCAGCGCGAGCAAGCTCCCTCGCCACAGAAAGCACCTCAATAGCCTAAAAAAATAATCGGAGACCCGCCGTCATGGCTTTGGATTTATTCGTCGTACTCATCTACGCCGCCGGCATGCTCGTGCTCGGCTATTACGGCATGCGCCGCGCCAAGACCCACGAAGACTACCTGGTAGCCGGTCGCAACCTGGGCCCGTCGCTGTACATGGGCACCATGGCCGCTACCGTTCTTGGCGGCGCATCCACCGTCGGCACCGTGCGCCTGGGTTACGTGCATGGCATTTCCGGCTTCTGGCTCTGCGCCGCACTGGGCGCGGGCATCATTGCGCTGAACCTGTTTCTGGCCAAACCGCTGCTCAAGCTTAAGATCTTCACCGTCACCCAAGTCTTGGAAAAACGCTACAACCCGATGGCGCGTCAAGCGAGTGCGGTGATCATGTTGGCCTACGCACTGATGATCGGCGTGACCTCGATCCTGGCCATCGGCACCGTGCTCCAAGTACTGTTCGGCCTGCCGTTCTGGGTCTCAGTGCTGTTGGGCGGTGGCGTGGTGGTGGTGTATTCGACCATCGGCGGCATGTGGTCGCTGACCCTGACCGACATCGTGCAGTTCGTGATCAAGACCGTCGGCCTGATGTTTATCCTGCTGCCAATCTGCCTGTACCGTGTCGGCGGTTGGGACCAACTGGTGGCCAAGCTGCCAGCGTCGAACTTTAGCTTCACCGAAATCGGCTGGGACACGATCATCACCTACTTCATGATCTACTTTTTCGGCATCCTGATCGGCCAGGATATCTGGCAACGGGTATTCACCGCCCGTGACGAAAAAGTCGCCCAGTACGCGGGCACCTTCGCCGGTTTCTACTGCATCCTTTACGGCCTGGCGTGCGCCTTGATCGGCATGGCGGCGCACGTGCTGCTGCCGAACCTGGACAACGTCAACAATGCCTTCGCCGCTATCGTCAAAGCCTCGTTGCCGGACGGCATTCGCGGCCTGGTGATCGCCGCCGCACTGGCCGCGATGATGTCCACCGCCAGCGCCGGTTTGCTCGCCGCTTCCACCGTCTTGACCGAAGACCTGCTGCCGCGGTTGCGCGGGGGCAAGCAGTCGAGCCTGAACGTCAACCGTCTGTTCACGATGCTCACGGGCATTGCCGTGCTGGGTATCGCATTGGTCGTCAACGATGTGATCAGCGCCCTGACCCTGGCTTACAACCTGTTGGTGGGCGGCATGCTGATCCCGCTGATGGGGGCGATTTTCTGGAAACGGGCGACCACGTCCGGGGCCATTGCATCGATGACCCTGGGCTTCGTGACCGCACTGGCGTTTATGTTCAAGGACGGCTTGGATGCGAACACGCCGATCTACTACAGCCTGGCGATTGGGCTGGTGAGCTTTGTCGTGGTGAGTTTGTTGTCGCCACGACCGGAGAAGATCGCGGCTCGGGCGATTTGAGCTATAAAGAATTCAGAGCAGTTTCTTCAGCGGGTGCGACGTCGGATGTCGCGCCCGTTTTTTTCCGCACACTCTCAATCAGCCCAGGTTGCCGAAACGCCAGGCGCTCTTGCCTGAATTATTTCCTGGACTAAAGAAGCCCACAACAAGCCCTGTGTTGTGCCTGCGGCATAGGTTGCCCCGGCCACAATTCGGTTGTAGGCGGCCCAATAAACTATTGATAGTCCATCTGAAGAGCCGGGTCGGACACATTCGATAACTTGTAAGTCGCCACGTTCGATCGCTTTGCGGTAAGACGTTGGAAAGTGCCGAGAAACAGCGGCCAGACAAGCCGTCAGTATCTGTTCCTTGTACGCCGGCGCCGCATCCGGCGGAACCTGCCCGCCCGAGACAAGAATACATTCGCCGTCCAAGCGGCAATTCATAACGCCGATTGGCAGATCGTACTGCAGCTTGAGTCCGCGCAGTTCCTTCCCCTCATTCCCAACAGCGCGCAACTTGAAAAACCAGCCCGTGATCGCGATCGCCTCCGGCTCCTCCACTCCCATGGCGGTGACAACAAAATGTTCTCTGCTCAGATCAGCAATTTGGACTGGATTGAGATACTGAGTCAGGAACTGAACCCCAGAGCGCTGCAAAAGCCTCACTGTCTCAGCCATCAGGTGAGTAAATTCCAGATCGTAGCCCGATACCTCAATAGCCCGACCGATCCCCGGGATCGCATAACTTGCCTGGAATTGCAGTTGACTGATCTCTACACATTCACGTCCAGGCTTGCCACTCGGCCACGGCCTGTTTTCGATAGCGCGTTGCTCACAGATCGCCGCCTCTACACCGCTGGCGTCGTCCCGGTAGGCTCGTACAATCCGTGAGCGCGCGAATCGTGCCAGCGATGGGTTGTCGGCCAGGAGTTTTTCAAACAATTCGATGCCTGCACGGTTGCACTCGACGGCCAAATACTGATTTCCGGGAGTCAGGAAATCGTTATGCAGTGGCTTGGCAGTCGTCTCCGTGGCTGACAGATGGCGCATGTTCACAGGCTTATGGCTCGCGCCATCGCTCTGCTGATTTCCTCCGTATACCGTGACCTGATAATTCGCCAGTCGGAACATCACGGCTTGAAGCAAACCGTTAATACCTCTGCCGATGATCGACACGCGTGGCGCACGCGTATCGGCCTGTTCGGAGGGGATCGTCATTATTTGGGTTATTTTGCGGCTCACAATGCCGTGCAGGGCCATCAAGCCCAACTGAATCGAGACCGCATAGTCGAGGTCGCAATGGCAGGCTTCGGTGGTTGCCGCCTGCGTGGTCAGCATTGCCGGATTGCACCATGTGGAAACACTACAGCCGAGCGCTTCGGTGCGAACCCGAAAGGCATTCAATGTTCCGGGCCCGTAATCCAGTACAAGCTGGATGCCTTCAGCCGTTGCCAACGTTTGCAAAGCATCATCGCTGAACACGTCGGGCTTGGCGATACAGACCAGGCGAGCTTGCCTGTTCAGGCATTGAATGAGAGCACGATCAATGCGGTGAGCGGTTTCAGCATTCAGGGATAAGCATAGGGCGACAGCAGAGGTCCCCTCCAATGCCTCGCGCCAGTCGGCGAAAAATGACACTCTGAAGTCGAAAAATGCGTCTCCGATAGTGTCCGGCGCCCGGTCGTGTCGAACTAACACTTTGATCCGAACCTCCGGATCTCGATCAAGCAACAACTTAACAAGCTCTTGTCCTACATTGCCGTAGCCCAGCACACAAACATCCTGGGGTATTGAGCCATCGGCCAGCGTCAGCCAGTGCGCGAGATAGTCAGCAACATGCGGTGCGTTGACCCCGGGAGTGTTAACGACGCGAATATCGTTGGTTTCGCACAGGTCCAGTCGTACCTTATCCAGACTTGTACCTCTGCGAACCAAATGGAGCGCTCCAAAGGGGTGAGAGATACGCCATTGGTCAATGACATCCGCATCGATCAGTTGGTCGCCGACAACAATCGTTGATGGGCGCAGGAGCCCAATCTGCATGAGCAGCGCTTGCTTGGCTAATGTCGGGGGAAAGAATACTACGTTGCTGGGCGCGTCGGCTCTCCAGCCCCTCGACGCGGGTGCAATATGTAAAATATTTTCGGTAGTGGCGATGAGTGACACGGCGACTGACGGAATGGAAGAGAGCCTCATAATGTGTCTCCAGCAACTTTTAATTAGCGCCTCGAACATCTAGATCTTCGCGTGTAAGCCTTAAAAAGGCTGACGAATTTAAAATTACGCCTTTCTTTTTAATTAGATCAGCCAATCAGGTCTGATAAACAGGTAGTCCAATTCCGACATTTACTGAACCTTTCTGACGCGCGCAAGTTTGGACTACTTGCCTGCATTACAGAGAAAGCAATAAAGGATAGGCTCGATAAGTTTCTGCTGGAACCAGACGTCATCATCCGGACGGTCGGTTAGGCATGGCGGGATTCAGAGGCGTTTTTTTCAGCGAGTGCGACGTCGGATGTCGCGCCCGTTTTTTTGGTCTTGCGCAACAACAACTGTGGGAGCGGACTTGCTCGCTCCCACAGTTATTGTTGCGGCGATACCGGCTTTAGCGGCGACGCGGCCGACGCTGCTCGTCATCCGTGCGAATCGGGATCGGTTGCAGCGGAGGCTCGATCAAGCCAAGCGCGACTCCAACGTCATGGAGCCAGTTTTGAATTTTCTCTTTCATGGTTGCCCCCTTTGCGGGTAATGCGGGTCGGCGAGAGTTTTGTCGCCTTTTCCTACAGTGATAGTAGCCCTAAGTCCTAAGTAATGCTTGAACGAAACCACAACGAACTATTACTGAATTGATCCAAATCCTGACGGATCGTTCAAGCAATCGCGCGTGCGTCCTGCAAGGACTCGGCTTTGCCTTCCTGCTGCAGGTCGATCCATGCATTGAGGTTAGCGCCGAGCATACCCTTTCGCCACATCAGCCAGGTCGTTGCGGTAGCAAAAGGCCCTGTTAGGGGATGAACGGACACGCTGCCCTTGCCCGGCAAGCTATCGAGCATGGATTCGGACATCAATGCCACACCGGAACCGGCGATGACGCAGGCGAGCATGCCCTGATAGGACTCAATCTCAATCGCCCGGCCCATGGCCACCCGCTCGTGAGAAAACCAGGTTTCCAGACGTGCGCGGTAGGCGCAACTGCGGCGGAAAGTGAATACCGAGCGGCCGGCAACATCCTGCGGCCCGCGCACGGGTGGGTGATCAGCCTCACAAATCAGCACCAGGCGTTCTTCGCAAAGCGGCACACCGTCCAGCGTGGCAATGGTCAGCGGGCCATCCACCAACGCCGCGTCCAACCGCCCAGTGATCAAGCCTTCGAGCAATTCACCGCTGGGCGCCGACTGCACCTGCAGGTTCACCATCGGATACGCCTTGTGGTAGAGCGCCAATAACTGGGGCAAATGAATTGCGGCGGTGCTGTACATGCTGCCCAGCACAAAGTCGCCAGCCGGTTGCCCGCCCTGAACGGCGCCGTGGGCTTCATCGTGCAATGCGATCAGACGGGTGCTGTAGTCCAACAAGACTTTGCCCGCAGGAGAAAGCTGCAAACGCTGACGCTCACGAACGAACAACTCAACACCGAGCTGCGCCTCCATCTGCTTAAGCCGGGTCGACAGGTTCGACGGCACGCGATGCAGGCGCTCGGCAGCACGGGTGATGGAGCCCTCTTCTGCCACGGCCTGGAAAATCCGCAATTGACTGAACTCCATACCTTTCTCCAAAACTGAACAAGTTAGTCACTATTATTCATTTTTACAGAAAGTCAATTCGCTTTAGCCTGAAGGTCGTCGCCTCCTTGCAGGAAACCAGAGCATGTCAGCGCTGACCCGCTTACTCACCAGCTTTATCGCCCTGATGATGGCCATGGGCATTGGCCGCTTCGCCCTTACCCCGCAGATGCCGCATTTGCTCAGCGAGGGGCAAATCGACCTGACGGGCGCGGGCCTGATCGCCGCTGCCAATTACCTGGGCTACTTCGTCGGCGCGGTGGATTCAGTCTTCGCCCGCAGCCACCACCATGTGCGCGGGCGTATGTACGGTGGGCTGTGGCTGTGTGTGCTGCTGACGCTGGCATCGTATTGGGCGCAAGGGTTTTGGCCGCATCTACTGCTGCGTTTCGGCACCGGCGTTGCGAGCGCCTGGGCCTTAGTGATGATCACCAGTCTGAGCCAGCCACTGGCGATCGCCGCCGGGCGCCCGCGCTTGGGTGCCATGGTGTTCGCCGGGCCAGGGCTGGGGATTTTGCTGACCGGTTTGCTGGCGCTGGGCTCAAACCTGCTGGGGCAAAGTTCAGCCACGCTGTGGTTGGTGTATGGCGTGGTGGCACTGCTGATGTTGCTGGCGATTCTGCCGTTCCTGCCTCAACCGAATACCACGGTTGCACCTGCCATCAGTGCCGGCAGCAACCAGAGCATCATGCACTTGTGCTGGATTTATTTTCTCTACGGCCTGGGCTACATCATCCCGGCGACCTTCCTCTCGCAGATGGCCAGCGCGCAATTCAAAGGCGCGTGGCAGGCCGATCTGTTCTGGCCCTGTTTTGGTCTGACGGCCGCCGTCGGGGTCGTGGTGGTGAGCATGCGCCGCCACAGTCCGCACACCACCCGTCGCTGGCTGATGGCAACCTTGTGGCTGCAAGCGGCCGGTGTGTTCGCCTGCTTGCTGGGCAGTGGCTGGGCTTGGCGCTGGGGGTGTTGCTGTGCGGTACGCCATTCCTGGCGTGCATGATGCTGGTGATGCAACGTTTACGAGAAATCGCGCCCCACGGCTATCAGCGCAGCACCGGCCTACTGACGGCCAGTTTTGCCATCGGTCAATTGAGCGGCCCCTTGCTGGCGTCGGTAAGCAGTCATCTGAGTGGCGGCCTGCAACCGGCATTGGTGATCGCAGGTGCAGGCCTGGCATTAGCTGGCGCGGTATTGCTGCGCCCGGTCGCGGCGGTCAGCCAGCAACCATCGGCGCCGGCACGCGAACCTGTTCTCGCCGCGCAAGGACCAGGAAAAACAGCCCACCCAGCAAGCAGCCGGTAAACCAGGCGAAGTTGGCCATGCCCTGCAAAGCCGGGGTGAAGGTGATCGCGACGCCCACCAGCATCGCGGGCACCAAGGCTTTGACGGCCGTCCAGTTCACGCCGCCGTCGAAGTAATAGCGCCCGCTGGGGCTGTCATCGAACAGCGCGTCCACATCGATCTGCTGTTTTTTGATCACGTAGAAGTCCACCAATAGAATCCCGAACAGCGGCCCGATAAACGCCGCGAGGATATCCAAGGTGTAGTGGATCATCAGCGGGTTGTTGAACAGGTTCCACGGGGTAATGAAGATCGACGCGACTGCCGCGATCATTCCACCGGCACGCCAGCTGATTTTGCTCGGCGCAACGTTGGCGAAGTCAAACGCAGGAGACACGAAGTTGGCGACGATATTGATGCCGATAGTCGCTGTAACAAACGCAAAGGCGCCAAGCAGTACCGCCATGCTGTTGTCGATTCGCGAAACGGTGGCGATCGGGTCATGCAGCATTTCGCCAAACACAGGCAAGGTGCCCGAGACGATAACGACGGTCACCAGCGAGAACGCCAGGAAATTCACTGGCAACCCCCAGAAATTGCCACGGCGCACGTCGCGCATGCTGCGGCAATAGCGGCTGAAATCGCCAAAATTCAGCGTGGGGCCGGAGAAGTACGACACCACCAACGCCGTTGCCACAATCACCTGGCCAAAAGCCTGCCATCCCGACAAAGATTTTTCCGCCAGGGTAAAGCTGATATTCGCCCAGCCGGCCTTCCACACAATCCAGCCAGCCAAGGCGAACATCACCGCATAAACCACTGGCCCCGCCCAGTCGATAAAGCGGCGGATGGATTCCATACCGGCCCAGAACACCGCAGCCTGCAATAGCCATAAGCTGAGGAAACCAAACCAGCCCAAGTAGGATAGGCCGGCAAAATGCGGCTCTGCATACACCGCCATCTGCGGGAAAAAACGCAGCACCACGATGATCAAGGCACTCGAAGCCAGGTACGTCTGAATCCCGTACCACGCAACCGCGATCAGGCCGCGAATCACCGCCGGAATATTCGCCCCGAACACGCCGAACGCCAGCCGGCAGATTACCGGGTAAGGCGCCGCCGCTTGCTGACTCGGTTTGGCAACCAGATTAGCGATCAATTGCACGATGCAAATACCCGCAAGCAAGGCGATCAACACCTGCCAACTGGCCAACCCGAGCGCGAACAGGCTGGCGGCGAAGACGTAACCGCCGACGCTGTGCACGTCACTCATCCAGAAGGCGAAGATGTTGTACCAGGTCCACTGTTGCGGCAGTGGGCCCAGGTCCTGATTGTACAGGCGCGGGCTGTAGCCTTTGGGCAACTGTTCGGTCATCGCTTGGTTCCTCGAAATACCGGCCTGCGCTTGCGCAACGGGATGCATACGGGAGGCGGCCTGGTTTGTATACGAGGCTTTCAGCAGATTGCGTGCCAATAGAACACAATCCCTCTGGAACGGCGTTCCAAAGGGTTTAATGAAGACCTATAAGTGGGAACTGCGCTCAGCAACGGTGCACACAAATCCTGTACACAATCAGTGGCGCACCCGATGTGCACACAGGTAGCCAACCGTGCAGCACGCCGCTGTCAGGAAGGTGCCCCACGCCATGTCCATCATGGCCAACCCAGCGGACCAGCCTTGCAGCGTGGCCCAGTTGCTCAGGTCATACGTGCCGTAGGCCACCAGCCCGAGCAAGGCACCCAGGCGCGCGGCGCGTTGCCAAGTGGCGCTTGGCAGGACCACGAACACCACACAACCGATCACATACAGAAGATAGAACAACACGGCGGGCAACAGGCGGGGTTGGTCAAGCATCAATGGGCCCAGCAGTGACTTGTAGGTCGGGCCCATAAGAACGCCGAGCCAAAGGCCATCGAGCACCAGGAAGGCAAGCAAGGTGGCGAGGTAAGCGAACAGTGTTTTCTGGGTCATTTACGCAACCTCTGTAGGAGCCCAATTGCTCCTACAGAAGAGCAAGCCGCACTCAGCTTAGTTCAATACGATCCGCGTGAATCACAATCTGACCTTGCTTGTAGAGCGCGCCAATGGCCTTTTTGAAGTTGCCTTTGCTCACGCCGAACAAGTTGCTGATCACCGTCGGGTCGCTTTTGTCGCTGACGGGCAGGGTGCCGTTGTTTTCACGCAACTTGGCGAGGATCTTCGCGTTCAGGCTGGAAGCCGCTTCCTGACCGACCGGCTGCAGGCTCAGGCTGATGTTGCCATCGGCGCGAATCTCCTTGATAAAGCCTTTCTCTTCCTTGCCCGGGCGCAGGAACTTGAACACTTCGTTCTTGTGGATCAGGCCCCAATGCTTGTTGTTGATGATCGCCTTGAAGCCCATGTCCGTGGCTTCGGCCACCAGCAGGTCGACTTCCTGGCCAACCTGGTAGTTGGCAGGCGTCTTGTCCAGGTAGCGATCCAGGCGCGCGGTGGCGGTGATGCGCTTGGTGTGCTTGTCCAGATAGACGTGCACGACACAGTACTCACCCGCAGTCATCTGACGTTTTTCTTCCGAATACGGCAGCAACAGATCTTTTGGCAAACCCCAGTCGAGGAATACGCCAATGCTGTTGACCTCGACGACTTTCAAACTGGCGAATTCGCCGACTTGAACTTTCGGCTTTTCAGTCGTCGCGATAAGTTTGTCATCGCTGTCCAGGTAAATGAAAACGTTAAGCCAGTCTTCATCTTCACTGGGAATATCTTTGGGGATATACCGATTAGGCAAGAGGATTTCGCCATCTTGCGCACCGTCCAGGTACAAACCAAAGTTAGTGTGTTTAACCACTTGCAAGCTGTTGTAGCGCCCGACTAAAGCCATTTCCAATACCCTCGTTACGTGGGCGGCATTCTACCCGAGTTGCGCCCAGCACGCGCGCGCGCCTGAAAAATCGCGGGCTGGAGTGGCGTTGCGATAGAACCGATCCGCTCGTCTGATCAGCGCACCCCATTTTGCCAAAGGCCTGTGACCGTTTACGCCAGTGGTTTCGAGGTAAAACAGTAAGTTAGACGGTTATTTCAACAGCAAACTTTGGCTAATTCTGGCAGCGCCCATTATTCCTAAAGGATATTTGCCAAGCAATTGTCAAGTATTTCCTGTACGATGCCTGGCCAAGTTAATTTTCTACAGGTTAGTGGCCGCCATGCGCGTAAAAGCATCCAACAGCAAAGCAAAGCCAGCTCCAGCCGTTGAAACCAGCCAAACGATCAACAGCCAGCTTACAGCGGTCCACAAGTCCGCCGGCGAAAGCCAGCAAATCACCAAGG
>NZ_UYXQ01000021.1 GCF_900624995.1 Pseudomonas antarctica | reverse complement strand
ACCTTTCTGACCTTTCATCTTCTCGCCCTCCAGTGGGGATGACGAGAGTGTGTGCCTGGCCTTATGATCAATCCAACGAATGTTTCTTATGCAATACATCTCAGAGATTGATCTATTGTCCGACTACCCAAGCATCGACACTGAAGTGCTGCGCACCTTCGTCGCCATCGTCGATCAAGGCGGCTTTACCCGCGCCGGCGAGCTGGTCAACCGCACGCAATCGGCGGTGAGCATGCAGATGAAGCGCCTGGAAGAAGACGTACTGCAGCGCAAGCTGTTCGAGCGCGACGGCCGCCAGGTGCGGCTGACGCCCGAGGGCCAGGTGTTGCTCGGTTATGCGCGGCGTATCCTCAAGCTGCACAGTGAGGTGTTCAACACCCTGCGCGAACCGCACATGGTCGGGTTGGTGCGCATCGGCACACCGGACGACTACGTGATGCGTTATCTGCCGGGTATTCTCAAGCGGTTTTCCAAGGCCTACCCGCTGATCCAGATTGAAATGCACTGCGAGTCGTCCACGGTACTGATGCAGCGTCGGGACCTGGCCCTGACGGTGATCAGCCGTGAACCTGGCAGTGAAATCGGCGAGCTGTTGCGCACTGATCGTATGGTGTGGGTAGCCTCGTCTTGTTTCTGCGTGGACGAGCATGAGGCCTTGCCTCTGGCGATTTCCGGCGCAGACTGCCTGTACACCAATTGGGCAAGGACGGCTCTGGAAGCGTCCGGACGCGATTATCGCCTGGCTTATCACAGCTCCAACGTGGCGGCGATTCAGGCGGTGGTCAACGCTGGCCTCGCAGTCATGATCAGCATGGAAAGCCTGGTCACTGAAGACCTGCGAATACTCGGCAGCGACGAGGGCTTTGCGGCGTTGCCGTCGATGAGCCTGCGGCTGCTGCGTAACCCTTCCATGAACTCCCCCATCACCGACTGCCTGGCGGAGTACATCCTCGAGGGCTTCAAACTTTAAAGGTCAGCATCACCGCACACACCGCCAGAAAGCCACAGAACAGGCCACGCAATATCCGCTCCGGCAGCGCGTGGGCGACTTTCACGCCCCAACTGATACTCAGCAAGCCACCGACCGCCATCGGCACACCGATCATCCAGTCCACCTCGTGGTGCCAGGCATAGGTCACGAGGGTCACACCGGTGCTGGGCAGCGCCAGCGCCAGCGATAAGCCTTGGGCGACCACTTGGGAGGCGCCGAACAGGCTGGTCAGCACCGGCGTGGCAACCACCGCGCCGCCCACCCCAAACAAGCCGCCCATGGAACCTGAGGCGGCACCCAGCACCCCAAGCCATGGCCACGAATAACGCATCTGCGCGGTCGGCGGCGCATTGCGGGTGAACAGGCGCAACAGGTTGTACGCCGAGAGCGTCAGCAGGAACGCGATAAACCCTAAGCGCATGGCGCCAGCATCCAGGCCGACCGCCCAGATAGATCCCAGCCAGGCAAAGCTGAAACCCATGACGCCCAAGGGCAACGCATGGCGCAACTCGATGCGGTTACGCTGGTGGTAGCGCCACAAGGCGAGCATCACGTTGGGCACCACCATCACCAACGCGGTGCCTTGGGCGAGCTGCTGATCCAGGCCAAACAACACACCAAGCACCGGGATGGCAATCAGCCCGCCACCAATGCCAAACAGGCCACCCACCGTGCCCAGGGCCGCGCCCAATATCAGGTACATCGCTAAATCCAACACCGCGCGTCACTCCAAAAGCCCAGGCCTTGCATGCTACGCAGTCGCTTCTGGCGTGGAAACGCACAGCAACGCACAATGGCTGTGCCAATCTCGCATAAGCGCGCCTATGAACCCAAATACCTTGACCGATCAACTGAGCCTGTTTCTGGACGTGCTGGAGACCGGCAGCTTTTCCGCAGCCGCCCGCCGCCACCCGCTAACCCCCTCGGCAGTGGCTCGGCGTATCGACAGCCTGGAACGCTCGGTAGGCAGCCGCTTGTTCCAGCGCAGCACCCACGCCGTGGTGCCCACACCGGCAGGCCTGGCCTTTGCCGAGCGAGCGCGGCGGATTGTCAGCGAGTTGCAACTGGCACGGGCCGAGGCGGTGTCGCTCAGCCATGCACCGGAGGGCCTGATTCGCGTGGACGCGCCAGCAGCCTTTGGCCGACGTCATCTGGCGCCGGTGATCGCCGACTTTCTGAATGTGTACCCGGGGCTGGATGTGCACCTGCATTTGATCGACAGCTTCGTCGATATGCAGGGCGCGCACTTGGGCAAGGTCGACCTGGTGTTGCGCGCAGGGCATATCGTCGACACTCGCTTGATTGCCACGCCGCTGGCCAGCATCGTGCGTATTGCCTGCGCCAGCCCGGCCTACTTGAAAAGCCGTGGCACGCCGACTCATCCACGCGAGCTGAGCGACCACGATGGCCTCGACTGGGACGGCCTGGCGCCGATGTTCGCCTGGCGCTTCGAGTTGGATGGGCGCCGCGCCACCTATCGGCCACAGCGCATTCGCATGAGTGCCAATAACGCCGAAGCGCTGCTCTCGGGCGCTCTCGCCGGTCTGGGCATTGCCCACCTGCCCACTTGGCTGGCCAGTGAATACCTGGTGCGCGGCGAACTGCTGCCGCTGTTTTGCGAAAACGGCCTGCCCAGCCCGGAAACCGCTGGCATCTACGCGCTGCGCCTGGAACAACAGGCCAACGCGCGCAGTCGGTTGTTGCTGGAATACCTCAAGTCACGCTTCAGCCCCGTGCCACCTTGGGATCTGGCATTGCAAAGCGGCTTGGTCTGACTCGGCAGACAGAATTATCTGGCGCATTAAAGGTTTGACCGCTAGATTCCAGCCCAGACACGCTTTTTCGAGGCACCGCCATGAGCAAAAATCCCGCCCCTTGCGAAAACCTGATGCTGGACAACCAGCTGTGTTTCGCCCTGCACTCTACGTCGCTGCTGATGACCAAGGTCTACAAACCACAGCTGCAAGCACTCGGCCTGACTTACCCGCAGTACTTGGCCATGATGGTGCTGTGGGAAGAAGATGGCTTGACCGTCGGTGAAATCAGCAGCCGCCTGCTGACCGATCCGGGCTCCCTGACCCCGCTGCTCAAGCGCCTCGAAGCCGAAGGCCTGCTCAGCCGCACCCGCAGCCGCGAAGATGAGCGCGTGGTGGTGGTGGAATTGACCCAGGCCGGCCGTACCCTGCAGGAAAAAGCCATGGGCATTCCCCAGTGCATCCTCGGCGCCAGCGGGCTGCAGCTGGAGCAGTTGCGTACGTTGCAAAGCGATTTGATTGCCTTGCGTAGAAATCTGCAGGCTAGCGTCTGACGCGGTAGACCAAACGCCAAATACCCAATGTGGGAGCTGGCTTGCCTGCGATCGCGGTACATCAGTCATGAATACATCGGCTGACACACCGTAATCGCAGGCAAGCCAGCCCCCACATTTGTTGGTGTGCTGTGTCAGGAGATGACTCATCGCAGAACATTTTTTTGCATTTACCTTGCGCACTAAACATTAGCGCTATACATTCACCTCACCAACTACTTAGTGCGCAAATATTTATCGCTAACCAAAAGAGGCCAACACCATGCAAACTCTCTACACCGCGGTAGCCACCGCCACCGGCGGCCGTGATGGTCGTGCTGTTTCCAGCGACAACATCCTCGACGTCAAGCTCTCCACCCCCAAAGAACTCGGCGGTGCCGGCGGCCAAGCCACCAACCCGGAGCAGTTGTTCGCTGCCGGTTACTCGGCCTGCTTTATCGGCGCCCTGAAGTTCGTCGCCAGCCAGGCCAAACGCAACATCCCGGATAACACCTCGATCACTGCTCACGTCGGCATCGGTCAAATCCCCGGTGGTTTCGGCTTGGATATCGACTTGCACGTGAGTATGCCGGGCCTGGCTCAGGACGATGCGCAAAGCCTGGTCGATGCCGCTCATCAAGTTTGCCCGTACTCCAACGCCACCCGTGGCAACGTTGAGGTGCGCCTGCACGTGACGGTCTGAGCAACTGACGCCCACAAAAAAGCCCGACTCAAGGTCGGGCTTTTTTGTATCGGCGGGGCCAGAATTACTTCTTGGCGCGACCTTTGTACGAACCACCTTCGCGGGTGTCGATCTCGATCATGTCGTCGATTTCGATGAAATCGGCCACTTGCAGTTCGGTACCGTTAGCCAGCTTGGCAGGCTTCATCACCTTGCCCGAAGTGTCGCCGCGAGCGGAACCTTCGGTGTAGGCAACCTTACGCACGATGGTGGTTGGCAACTCTACGGAAACCAGGCGCTCTTCGAAGAAAATAGCTTCGCAGACGTCTTCCATGCCTTCTTCGATGAACGGCAGAACGGCTTCGATATCTTCAGCGTTCAGCTCGTACATGGTGTAGTCGGTGGTGTCCATGAACGTGTAGGTGTCGCCGCTGATGAAGGACAGGGTCGCTTCTTTGCGGTCGAGGATCACGTCTTCCAGTTTGTCATCGGCGCTGTAGACGATCTCGGTCTTGTAACCGGTCAGCAGGTTCTTCAGCTTGGTCTTCATGATTGCGCTGTTACGACCGGACTTGGTGAATTCAGCTTTCTGAACCAACCAAGGGTCGTTTTCGAGCTTGATGACGGTACCGGGTTTCAGCTCTTTACCAGTTTTCATTGCGTATATCCGAAATTTGGATGGGATTTACAAAAATCAAGGTGGCGTATCATATCCAACTTTCATAAAACTGTACCAGCGCCGTCGCAAGATCGGCTTGCAAGCCTTGTTCCAGACACCACGTTTCGGCATGCGCGCTCACTTCCGGCCAGTGCTCCAGCAGCATTTTCCAAGGTTGTGCCATTTCGCCATCAGCGTTCCAGGCTTGCCAAAGTGCGACCAGTGCCGCTTTGGCCGCTGGCGATAACGCGGCGGTGTACAGCGCCAGGAAGGCATCGAGCTTGTCCAGGTGGATGTCTTCGTCCTGGCGATAGATATGCCACAGCAACGGCCGCCCGGCCCACTGGGCGCGCACAAACGAGTCTTCGCCGCGCACGGCGTTGAAGTCGCAGCACCACAGCAAGCGATCATATTGTTCCTGGCGCACGAAAGGCAGCACCTGAACGGTCAGGGCGTCGCGTTGGTGAACATCACCGGCCGCCAAGCCATCAACGCCGAGCCAGCGCTGAACGTCACCGAGGATTCGTCCTTCCGGCACCAACAGATGAGTGGCACGCCCGTCCGTCGCCAACACGTCCAGCCAACCGGCGAGCGCGGCGTTTTCGTAGGCAAACAGCGACATCAGCCGCGCACCGGCTGCCGGAAATACGCCCAATGTTTGCAGGAAGTATTGCTGCGCAGCGCCATCGTGTTGAAACGCCTGACGCTGTTCCAGTAGGCCAGCCTCACGCAACAAGCCGCCCGTGCCGGGGCGAAAGCCGGGAAAGAAGAAGTACTTCTGCACGCCCTTGAACTTCACCGAAGGCAGACGATGGCAGCCCACTACCCAGTCTTCGGCGCTGAGGTAATCCAGGTTCATCCACAACGGCGTGCGTTCGCACGCGGCCATCGCTTCCATATATTCAGGCGGCAGTTGGCAGGCAAATGCGGCGATAACCACGTCAGCAGAAGGTGTATCGCGCCACTGCGCCGGCCATTGACGCACCTCCACGCCCTCCTGCCACTGCTGGTCGCGCTGCACATCGATCTCTGGGCACATGCGCTCGAAGGCCCGCAGGTCATCGACCCACAAGCGCACTTCACACGCGTGCTCCACCACCAATTGCCGGGCCAGACGCCAGGTCACGCCAATGTCGCCGTAGTTGTCGACGACGCTGCAAAAAATATCCCAGCGGGCTTTCATTCCGGGCTCCAACGCTCAAAGGCTCGATTGTCCGCATAAATGCGCCGATGCAGAAGGCTTGATCGCGATTATTCTGCACAGTAGCTGTGCGACAATCGCCGCCATGTCGCAAATGCCTGCCAGGAGGCCACCATGGCTGATCGTTCGTTGTCGCTGTTCAAGCTCAGTGTTGCTGTGGCGTTCGGCCTATGGCTTGGGTTTATCGCCATTGTGCTAACCACTTGGCTGGCGTCGCGCTACCTGTTCCCGCAGAGCCTGGCACCGGTTGCTCAAGCCGTTCAGCAATTGGGTCAACCGGCCGTTGTTGCGCCGCAGCCGCCGAACCGCATGTTCGAGCAATACCAGGAAAACCTTCGCAAGCAGGAACAGCAACACACCCTGGACCAGGCGCGCAACAACGCGCGTAACCTGTCCAACCCTAAATGCCAGTTCTGGCTGCAACAGGACCAGAACGCGCCCAATGAAAAGAGCAAGGCGAATGTCCTGCAATTCTGTGATTGATGACCATGAATAAGCACGCCGTCCTCCAGTTGATTCTGGACAAACTCAGCGTCGACCTCGACATCGCCCAACGTGCTGCGCAGACCGCTTACGAAACCGCGACCCACGAAGAAAACATCGCCGAAAACAAATACGACACACTCGGGCTGGAAGCGTCCTACCTCGCGGCCGGGCAAGCCAAGCGTGTCGAGGAGATCAAACAGTCGCTGGTGCTGTGTCAGAACCTGCAACTACGTGCCTACGATGATCAGCGCGGCATAGAAGTCGGCGCGCTGCTAGGCCTGGAAGACGAGAACGGTCGCCAGCAATGGTTGTTTTTGGCGCCCGATGCGGCAGGCTTGAAGGTGGACGTAGTGGGGCAACCGGTGACTGTCATCACCTCGCGATCGCCGCTGGGCAAAAGCCTGCTGGGCAAGTTCGAAGGCGATGAGGTGGAGATTCTGGTGGCGGGCGCTCGGCAACACTTTACGGTTACCGAGGCCCGATAAGCCACTCAGTGGACGGGCAGTTCTACGCCGTCGAACAGCGCTTCCAGTTCTTGCTTGTTATGGCACTGGATCGCCTTGGCCATGACCTCGCGGGTCAGGTGCGGCGCGAATTTTTCGATGAAGTCGCACATGAAACCGCGCAGGAACGTGCCCCGGCGGAAGCCGATCTTGGTCACGCTGGACTCGAACAGCTCGCTGGCGTCGAGTACCACCAGGTCTTTATCGAGATTGGTGTCGACCGCCATCTTGGCGACAATCCCCACGCCCAAGCCCAGGCGCACATAAGTTTTGATGACGTCGGCGTCAGCGGCGGTGAACACTACTTTCGGTGTGAGACCGCGATGGCTGAAGGCTTCATCGAGCTTGGAACGGCCGGTAAAACCAAACACGTAAGTCACGATCGGGTATTCCGCCAAGGCTTCCAAGGTCAGCTTCGGCAACTTGGCCAGTGGGTGACCTTGGGGCACGACGACGCAACGGTTCCAGCGGTAGCACGGCATCATCACCAGGTCGCCAAACAACTCCAGGGCTTCGGTGGCGATGGCGAAATCGACGGTGCCGTCTGCGGCCATCTCGGCGATCTGCATCGGCGAACCCTGGTGCATGTGCAGGGCGACGTCCGGGTATTGCTTGATGAAGTCGCGGATCACCGGCGGCAACGCATAACGCGCTTGGGTGTGGGTGGTGGCGATCGACAGGGTGCCCTTTTTCTCGTTGGAGAATTCCTGGGCGATCTGCTTGATGCTTTCGACTTTACGCAGGATCTCGCCGGCGGTGGTGATAATGCGTTCGCCGGCCGGGGTGACGCGGGTCAGGTGCTTGCCGCTGCGCGCGAACACCTCAACGCCCAGCTCGTCTTCGAGTAGGCGGATCTGCTTGCTGATACCGGGTTGCGAGGTGTAAAGGCTTTGAGCGGTAGCGGAAACGTTGAGGTCGTGGTGCGCCACTTCCCAGATGTAGCGCAGTTGTTGAAGCTTCATATGTGTCCCTCAAAGCAGATAGACGCCACGGGTATCAGCGACGGTATATAACTATATTAAAGGTTAGACTTATAAATCTAGAACTTTTTATCGTATTCACTGATCAGTTGTCATCACCGCGTCGACGTTGTAACGAAGGCACCATATAAACCGGCACTGTCGCCAGCTGCAGCACCCTCGCCGCCGTGCGCCCAAGCGGTGTGGCCGCAGCGGTTGCGTGGCTATGACTACCTACGATCAACAGGTCGACGGAAAGTTTACGCAGTTGGTCGAGAATCACCTCGCACGGGTCCCCCTGGATCACCCGCACCGAGCAAATCAGTTTCAAGTCTTGCTCCTCTTCCCCCAACTCCTCGCGAAAACTGTCCAGCACGCGCTGCTCGATGGTCGCCATCACCGTGGTCAGCCCCTGGCTTTGCCATTCACTCAAGGCCTTCTCATCAAGGTAGCTCTGCAACACCGATTCGGCGAACAGACCAATCGGCTCGACCACATGAACCACATACAAATCCGCCTTGAACGTTCGGGCCAGTGCCAGCGCATGTTGCATGACATAGGGCGCATACAGACCGAGGTCCGTGGCGTACAGCATCGAACGAATCATAGAACCTCCTGGACGGCCAGGATGGCGGGGATTGAATGAGCTTAGCAGCGCCTAAGGGACTTCGGCTTAGCTCTCGGTGTGGATTTTCAACTCATTGCTGATGCCATGGGGCACATGCCCGGTGGCCACCACTTCCCTGGCTTTCTCACAATGACCTGCCTGGTCATCGAAAAACACATCAGCGCCGAACGCCTCCAGAAACGCGGATTTATCCAGGCCTCCGAGGAACAGCGATTCATCCAGGCGGATGTCCCATTCGCGCAAGGTACGGATCACCCGCTCGTGGGACGGCGCCGAGCGCGCGGTGACCAGCGCGGTGCGAATTGGGCACGCCTCGTCGGCGAACTCACGCTGCAACAGGTTGAGTGCCGCCAAGAAACCTTTGAACGGGCCACCATGCAAAGGCTGACGCGCCGACTCGCGCTCGCTGGCCTGAAAGGCTGCCAACCCGTCCGACTGATAAACACGTTCAGACTCATCGGAAAACAGCACCGCATCGCCGTCGAAGGCAATCCGCAGTTCCTCACTCGAGGCCCGTCGCGTGCCGCCCGACAGAATGGTCGCCGCAGCAAAACCGGCGTCCAGTGCACTGCGCACGTCTTGCGCGTGGGTCGATAGAAATAGATGGCAACCAAACGCGGCCAGATAAGGATAAGGACTACGCCCACCGACGAAAGCGGCGCGGGAAATGTCCAGGCCGTAATGCTGGATCGAATTGAACACACGCAAGCCAGTGTCGGCACTGTTGCGCGACACCAGCACCACCTCGACACGGGCACGGCCAAGGCTGGCGTTGAGACTCAGAAGTTTTTTGACCAGCGGGAAGGCCTCGCCGGGTTCGAGAATTTCTTCCTCGTGTTCAATCTGATATTGGCGGTAGGTCTCGACACCTTCGGCCAGGTATATCGTATGGCTCTCGCTCAAGTCGAACAGTGCCCGCGATGAAATCGCCAGCACCAACTTGTCGCCCAATCCCTTTGCCATGGTGTTCCCCCCGAATCAGCGGTTGTGCCGATCCATAAAACTCAAGGCCTGGTACAGCGCCTCAATACGTGGCAATTCACACCCCGCCGCCTTCGCAGCGGCCAATGGCCGGGCGTAAATCGCCGCCAGCTCCAGCGGGCGCTTGTGCACATGGTCGTGGAACATGCTGGGCAGGTAGTCGTCCATGGTTTCGGTCATGGCGAACATCTGCTCGGCGTAGCTGGCAGGAATTTCATGGCCGCAGGCGTGGGCGCCCTTCACCACTTCGGCCATCAATGCCTGGATCAACTCGCGGCTGGATTCATCGGCCATCATTGCCGTGGTACCGGTGCCCAACAACACGGAAAGGCCGTTATACGGCACATTCCACACCAACTTGTGCCAACGGGCCAGGTGCACGTTAGCCATGGCCTGGGAGTCAATGCCGGCCGTGTGAAACAGCGCCGCCCCCGCTTCGACAATCGTCTTCTGGCGCACCTCATCGTTGGCCGCGGTACCACTGTGATAGCCAAGATTGACCCGGCCCAAGGCCTGATGCTCGACGACGCCCGGTGCGGAGCGGTGCACGCCGATGTAGCACAGGCCACCCAGCAAGTGCAGCGACGGCGGCAGGTGTGCGCGCAGGCTGTCTTCGACGTCGAGGCCGTTTTGCAACAGCACCACTTTGGCGTCCGGCGCGGCGACTTGGGCAATGGTCGGCGCGAGGTCCACATTGCCGGTGGATTTGGTGCCTACCAGCAGCCAATCGCACGCCGGCATATCAGCGGCGCGGGCATAGGCCTGCACCGGGTGCAGGTGCAACGTGCCATGCAGCGTGCTGTTGAGGTGCAGACCGTGCTCGCTGACCGCTGCGTATTCGCTGCGCAACAGGAAGTGCACATCGAACCCGGCACGCGCCAGCATCATGCCGTAGAACCCTCCGATGGCACCGGTGCCGATAATGCCAATGCGTGGCGACGGGGATGCAACTGCGGTCATGGCAAATCCTCTGGTGTGCGGGTAAGTGCGTCATTCACCGCTTCGGTAAGGTCGGCAAGCGTAAGACGCGTCTGTAATTGCCCAAGGAATTGACCCTCGCACACGAGGAACAACGCGGGCAAATGAAAGATCTGGTAGCGCTGGACCGCACCGCCGTTGTGCCCGGCATCCACCCAGCACACGCGGTCTACCGGCAAGCGCCAACCCGGCAGTTGCTGGCGTGCCCAGCGGCAACTGGAACAGCCGACACTGGTAAACACCAAAAGCGAAATACCTGGCAATCCCAGCAGTTGCTGGTCAATATCCAGGTCGGTCAATTCCAGTTCCTTCACTATACTGCTGCTGCTGCCGTCAACTGGACGGTGCTCGGAGTCCGTGTACATGGGTCGTTTTTTACCTCACCCTGATGATGTCGCTGTCGAGTTAATCCAACGTCCCGCTCCTGCCATTCCCCGCCAACGCCTGCACACTATCGGCCTGGGCGGCGTCGCCTGCAATTGCCCGCGTGCCTGGCGCCAGGGTACGGCGGTTGATTTGCGCATTCCGTCCCTGGGCGCCAGCGCCTGTTATCCAGGCTATGTAGCCTGGTGCCGCAAGGTCGAAAATAGCTATCGCATCGGTATTTCTTTTACCGATGAACACGCCTTATTCGGTGCGCGCATGGGCGAGCAAGTGTGCCAGATCGAACGCTACTGCCGCTTGCAAGAACACGCTGAGCCGACGCCTGCGCAACTCGAAGCCATGGCCCGCGAGTGGGTCTCGCGCCATGCCGGCGAATTCTCTCGTGAGACTTTTGTGGCGCCGGCGCTGGATTAAACCCGGCTTTGCCCATTGTCGCGGGCCCGTGTTACGCGCTAAGGTTCCTCCCCCCTGTATTCAAATCATGCTGTGCCCGCCGCACGGGGATGGCTGGCGGCCGGCACCCGTGACCCTGGCGAGTAACACGATGGCTGATTTACCGATCAATGACCTAAACGTCGAATCCAACGAGACCCTGATCACTCCCGATCAGCTCAAGCGCGAAATCCCCCTGAGTGACGCTGCCCTGCAGACCGTGACCAAGGGCCGCGAAGTTATCCGTGACATTCTCGACGGCACCGACCACCGCCTCTTTGTGGTGATCGGCCCTTGCTCGATCCACGATCTCAAGGCTGCCCACGAATACGCCGAGCGCCTCAAGGTGCTGGCGGCTGAAGTGTCGGACACCTTGTACCTGGTGATGCGCGTCTATTTCGAAAAACCGCGTACCACCGTCGGCTGGAAAGGCTTGATCAACGACCCGTACCTGGACGACTCGTTCAAGATTCAGGACGGCTTGCACATCGGTCGTCAGTTGCTGCTGGACCTGGCCGAAATGGGCCTGCCCACCGCCACCGAAGCCCTCGACCCGATCTCCCCGCAGTATCTGCAGGACCTGATCAGCTGGTCGGCCATCGGCGCGCGCACCACCGAATCCCAGACCCACCGTGAAATGGCATCCGGCCTGTCGTCGGCAGTGGGCTTCAAGAACGGCACCGACGGCGGCCTGACGGTTGCGATCAACGCGCTGCAGTCGGTGTCCAGCCCGCACCGTTTCCTGGGTATCAACCAGGAAGGTGGCGTGTCCATCGTCACCACCAAGGGTAACGCCTATGGTCACGTGGTATTACGCGGCGGCAACGGCAAGCCCAACTATGATTCGGTCAGCGTTGCGCTGTGTGAGCAGGCACTGAACAAGGCCAAGATCAAGCCGAACATCATGGTCGACTGCAGCCACGCCAACTCCAACAAGGACCCGGCCCTGCAGCCGCTGGTGATGGAAAACGTCGCCAACCAGATCCTTGAGGGCAACCAGTCGATTATCGGCCTGATGGTCGAGAGCCATCTGAACTGGGGCTGCCAGGCGATTCCAAAAGACCTGGCCGATTTGCAGTACGGCGTGTCGATCACCGATGCCTGCATCGACTGGTCCGCCACCGAAACCACCCTGCGCAGCATGCATGCCAAGCTCAAGGACGTATTGCCGAAACGCAAACGCACCTGACCTCAAACTGCGCACACAAAAACGCCAGGCTTAGCCCGGCGTTTTTCGTGGTGCGGCCGATACGTTACAGCTTCGCGGCATGGCGCTGGTGGCGCTCCATGTAACGCTCTACGTAAGAGCACGAAGGGATCACCGTATACCCGGCCTCTTCGGCGAACTTCAACGCTTCTTCGGTCAACGCCGCAGCAATGCCGCGACCGCGCAACGCATTGGGCACGAAGGTGCGATAGATATCCAGTGTCTGTTTACCGAGGTCCATATAGGTCAGATAGGCACGATGACCGTCCACATTGGTCTCGAACTGATGACCAGCCTGGTCATGGTGGATGGACAACGCCTCGCTCATCACTACTCCTCGCGGGTCTTGGATTTCGACCCCTACCTTACCGATGTTTTTCCGGCGAAGGAACATCTACGCCACCCCGTGCCGGTTTCGACAACGAGAAAACCTATAGCGCTCACAACCAGCACGTAGGGAATAGTAGGCGCCAATCCTGCAATTGCTCAAGGCGCACTCGTCATTCCCGTCGCTGGAGGTTACAGAAAGGGCATCGACCACTCTGTGATCGATAGCCTGAACATTGCCGGCAGTTGAAGCTTGAGACGAACTGCCGCTCTTAAAGTCACCTCTACATGCGCAAAAGATGCTGGGTGAGGTAAGGGCCAAGTAAAAAAAGTGTCAACGTCGATATATAAATTTTTACCCGTTTACGTGGCGTGGCACATGCGGGCCGCACCTTTCAGCGTGGATCCAGTTCCCGGCAAAATGAAAAAACTGGGCAGTTTTTATACAATCCTCCAAAATATTAGCCAAAACAGATTCGGCACAAGAATTTTTTTTGCTTCTTGCGCTACGTCAGTTTACTTACTACAAGTAATGAGTAGTATGTACGCCGGCTATCAGCTCACCCTGAGAAAGTAGCCATTTAATAGAAAGTCCTTGAAGGGGAACACGATGAACAACGTTCTGAAATTCTCTGCTCTGGCTCTGGCCGCAGTTCTGGCTACCGGTTGCAGCAGCGTCTCCAAAGAAACCGAAGCTCGTCTGACTGCAACTGAAGACGCAGCAGCTCGCTCCCAGGCTCGTGCAGACGAAGCCTACCGTAAAGCTGATGAAGCTCTGGCTGCTGCTCAAAAAGCACAACAGACTGCTGATGAAGCTAACGAGCGCGCTCTGCGCATGCTTGAAAAAGCAAGCCGCAAGTAATAATCCCTCGGGGTTGTTATCAAGCCGATCCATTCTTGGGTCGGCTTTTTTATTGCCTGCAATTGCGTCCTGAAAACCAGGCAATAAAAAGCCCGCCGCAGCGCAAGGCCGAAGCGGGCGTTTGAGTGACAGGCTTATTGCTGCAGATCGACCGGCGCACTGGACGCAACCGGTGCATTACCACCCGGCACACCAATCTGCGTGGGCAGACCATCTTCGGCCGCGACCACGTCACGCACCTGATCCCAGTTCACCCGCAGGTTGTTGGCCAGGTCTTCGCGTTTGAGCAAGGCATTGATAACCGCAGTGTGCTTGTCGACCACTGACGGTGTGCCGTCGTCGTTGAGCGGCGTATGCGCCTCGAGGTAGACCTTGCCGCCACTGCTGCCGAACTTGTAGGCATCGTTGATGATGCGCACCGACGTGCCGACCGGCACCATGTCGGCCATTTCCAGCACATTGTTGTTGAACATGCGGAAGCAACCATGGCTTGTACGCGTGCCGATACCAAATTTCATGTTGGAACCGTGGATCAAGTAACCCGGCGTGCCCAAGGTGAACTTGAACGGCCCCAGCGGGTTGTCCGGCCCGGCCGGCACCACGTTAGGCAGTGGATCGCCGTTAGCGGCGTGCTCGGCCTTGATCGACGCGGGGGGTGTCCAGGTCGGGTTGGGAATCTTGCCGGTGATGGTGGTGTGCGCAACCGGTGAACCCCAGCCTTCACGGCCAATACCCAACGGGAACGTGTACACCACGTTCTGGCCTTTTGGGTAGTAGTAGAGCCGGTATTCCGCCAGGTTGATCACAATGCCTTCGCGCGGGCCGGGAGGCAGGATAAACCGTGTGGGCAGCACAATTTCGGTGCCTGCGCCGGGCAACCAGGCATCAACGCCCGGGTTGGCCGCAACCATCTCCGAATAGCCCAGGTCATAAGTGGTGCCCAGGTCAGCAAAGGTGTCTTCGTACTTGGCTTTGATCACTTGGACCTGACCCACGATGTCTTCACCCGGCGGTGGCAGGGGCAACTGCAAGGCTGATGCCGACCCGGCTGCACAGAGGGCAGCGAGCGACAGCCAGCAGGTAACGACGGAAAGGCGCGACAACATCCGGAAAATCCTTCGCAGAACGACGGGTAGGAAAAAACTGATTGTATACGTGAAGCGAGCGTCAAGCACCCACCCACCCAGCGACTACTCGAAGCGCAGTTCCGGCCAGATCAACGGCGTGCCGCGCTTTTGCGATTCAAGAATGGCCCGGCACAGCGGGCACAGCCGCTGGTCCTGGAAGATCGAGCGATCCACCGACGACCAGCGTGGTTGCGCGGGCAGCAAGGTGCCGCAGAGCGTACGGTCGATGGAGCCACCCAGCTCCAGTTGACGTGCGACCAGATGCACCCGGACTTCCTGGCAGGCGAACAGATCCAACTGCTCGTCAGGCTCGATCAGTTGGTAGTTGAACAGGGACCAGGCAGGGCGCGACATCGGGGGCTCCAGATCGGGGGGGCGCCACCTTAGCCGAAAGCCTGCCGGTAGAAAAGCGTCATAGCAGCGGTTTTAGCGTCGGCCAGACATTTTCCAGCAACTTGCCCTGGGCGCCGACTGCCGGATGCAGTTGATCAGCCTGCATCAGCTCCGGATGGCCGCCCACGCCTTCAAGGAAAAACGGCACCAGCGGGACACTTTTTTCCTTGGCCAGGGCCCCATAGACCTCGGCAAACGCGGTGGTGTATTTCGGGCCGTAATTGGGCGGTAATTGCATGCCCAACAACAGCACCTTGGCGCCACCGGCCTTGGACTGGTCGATCATCGATGCAAGATTTTGTTTCAATTGCGCTGGCGGCTGGCCGCGCAGGCCGTCGTTACCGCCAAGCTCAATGATCACCAGGTCCGGCTTATGCTCTGCGAGCGCCGCCGGCAGCCGCGCCAGGCCTCCGGCACTGGTGTCGCCGCTGATGGAAGCGTTGACCACCTTATCGTCGAAACCTTCGCTCTTGAGCCTTTGTCCCAACAACGCCACCCACCCTTTGCTGGTATCCAGTCCGAAACCGGCACTGATACTATCGCCAACGATCAGGACTGTACCCGCCGCTGCGTTCTGGGCCATGCACATCAAGGCCAGGCCAGCACTCAAAAACCACATTCGCATTGGATTCTCCATGGGCGCAAGCATTCTCACCGCGCGAAACCTTAGCAAAGTGGTTCCCAGCGCGGAAGGTGAACTGACTATCCTGCACGAACTGAGCCTGGAACTGAACAAGGGCGATAGCCTGGCTATCGTCGGCAGCTCCGGTTCCGGCAAATCCACCCTCCTCGGCCTGCTGGCGGGCCTCGACCTGCCCAGCAGCGGTGAAGTCACCCTCGCCGGGCAAGCCTTGAGCACCCTCGACGAAGACCAGCGCGCGCGCATCCGCGCCGAGCACGTGGGCTTTGTCTTTCAATCATTCCAACTGCTCGACAGCCTCAACGCCCTGGAAAACGTCATGCTGCCGCTGGAGTTGGACGGCCGCAAAGACGCCCGCGAGCGCGCCAGGCACCTGCTGGAACGCGTGGGCCTGGGCGAACGGCTGACCCATTCGCCACGCCAGCTGTCCGGTGGTGAGCAACAACGGGTCGCCATCGCCCGGGCATTTGCCGCCGAGCCGGACGTGCTGTTCGCTGATGAACCCACCGGCAACCTCGACAGCCACACCGGTGAGCGCATCAGCGACCTGCTGTTCGAACTCAATAAAGAGAGCGGCACGACCCTGGTGCTGGTGACCCATGACGAGCGCCTGGCCCACCGTTGCCGACGCCTGATCCGCCTTGAAGCTGGCCTGATGGTCGCGCCCCTGGAGCCTTGATGGCACGTTTGCCGCTGTTGCGCCTGTTCAGCCTTGCCATGCGTCAACTGCTGCGCGACGCCCGCGCCGGCGAGTTGCGCGTATTGTTCTTCGCCCTGGTGGTGGCCGTGGCAGCCAGCACTGCCATCGGCTACTTTGGCGCGCGCCTCAACGGCGCCATGCTGTTGCGTGCCACCGAGTTTCTCGGTGCCGACCTGGTACTCGAAGGCAGCTCGCCCGCCCGGCCCGAGCAAATCAAATCCGGGACCGAATTGGGCCTGGATCACGCACGCATCGTCGAGTTCTCCAGCGTTATTGCCACGGATAACGGCATCCAACTCTCCAGTATCAAGGCGGTCAACGCGCAATACCCGCTGCGTGGCGAGCTGAAAAGTGCCGCAGAGCCCTTCGGTACTCAAACCCCCGGAGGTGGCCCCAAGCCCGGTGAAGCCTGGGTAGAAGCACGGTTGCTGACGGCGCTGAACCTGAAGCTCGGCGACAGCATTGATGTCGGCATGAAGACCCTGCATCTAACACGCATATTGACGTATGAGCCCGACCGCGCTGGCAACTTCTACAGCCTCACGCCACGGGTGATGATCAACCTGGCGGACCTGGACGCTACCGGCGTGGTTCAGCCCGGCAGCCGCGTGAGCTACCGCGAACTGTGGCGCGCGCCCCAAGGCAGTACGGCGCTGCAAACCTATCGCGACTTGGTCAAACCGGGCCTCGCCGCCAACCAGCGTTTGCAGGATTCGCGGGACGGCAACCAGCAAATCGGCGGTGCCCTGGGTAAGGCCGAACGCTACCTGAACATGGCCAGCCTCGTCGCAGTGCTACTGGCCGGGGTGGCCGTGGCACTGTCGGCCAACCGCTTTGCCAGCCGCCGTTTCGACGCCAGTGCACTCCTTCGCTGCCTCGGTTTGTCACGCCGCGAAGCGATGTTGCTGTTCAGCCTGCAACTAAGCGTGCTGGGCCTGGTAGCAAGCCTGGCCGGCGCCCTGCTCGGCTGGCTGGCGCAATTTGGCCTGTTCTATTTCCTGCATGACCTGCTACCGGCAGACGTGCCACCCGGTGGGTTGCTGCCGGCGGTGGCCGGCATCGGCACCGGGCTGGTCGCCCTTGCAGGCTTCGCCCTGCCGCCGTTGGCGGCGCTGGGCCGCGTGCCACCTTTGCGCGTATTGCGTCGCGACCTGCTACCGATCCCTTCCAGTACCTGGATGGTTTACGGCGCTGCGCTGTTCGCGCTCGGCCTGATCATGTGGCGACTGAGCCTCGATCTGGTACTGACCTTCGCGTTACTGGGCGGTGGTGTAGTGGCTGCGCTGATCCTCGGCGGCTTGCTGCTGTTGCTGCTGCAAAGCCTACGGCGCTTATTGGCGCGCGCTACCCTGCCCTGGCGCCTGGGCTTGGGCCAGTTGCTGCGTCATCCGCTGGCGGCGGCTGGGCAGTCCCTGGCGTTTGGTTTGATCCTGCTGTCCATGGGTTTGATCGCCCTGCTGCGCGGCGAGTTACTCGACACCTGGCAAAACCAGCTGCCCAAGGACGCCCCCAACTATTTCGCCCTGAACATCCTGCCAGCCGACAAGGAGGCCTTTGGCGCCCGCCTGCTGGACGTGCAAGCACAAGCGGCGCCGCTGTACCCGGTGGTGCCGGGCCGCTTGATCAGCATCAATGGCGAGCCGGTGCAGCAGATCGTCAGTAAAGACTCCAGCGGTGACCGTGCCGTGCAGCGTGACTTGAGCCTGACCTGGGCGGCCGACCTGCCGCCGGGTAATGTGCTGACCGCAGGTTCGTGGTGGTCGCAGCAACCGAGCGATGACATCCCGGGAGTGTCGGTGGAAGCCAAAGTCGCTGAAAGCTTGAAGCTCAAGCTCAACGATCATCTGGTGTTCACCGTCGGTGGAGAGAACCGCGAAGCGCGCGTCACCAGCCTGCGGACGATCAACTGGGATAACTTCCAGCCCAACTTCTTCATGATCTTCCAACCCGGTACCTTGAAAGACCTGCCCGCGACCTATCTGACCAGCTTCTACCTGGCGCCCGGCCATGACCAGCAGATTGTCGACCTGTCGCGAGCGTTTCCGGCGGTGACGATCCTGCAGGTCGAGGCCTTGCTGGAGCAACTGCGCAGCATCCTCGCCCAAGTGACCCTGGCGGTGGAATACGTGTTGTTGTTCGTGTTGGCTGCGGGGATGGCGGTGCTGTTTTCCGGCTTGCAGGCCACCCTGGACGAACGGATTCGCCAAGGTGCGCTGTTACGGGCGTTGGGTGCGGAGCGCAAGTTGCTGGTCAAGGCGCGGCGCATCGAGTTTGGCTTGCTGGGCGCGGTCAGCGGCCTGCTGGCAGCACTGGGCACGGAACTGGTGACATGGGTGCTGTACCGCTACGCGTTTGACCTGGTCTGGCACCCTCACCCGTGGCTATTGCTGTTGCCGGTGATCGGTGCCGTGCTGATCGGCGGTGCCGGAGTATTCGGTACGCGCCGTGCGCTGAATGCCAGCCCGTTGACGGTGTTGCGCGAAGGCTGAAACGACCGATGGCCAGCTCGCGTTAACGTGCCGGCCATCGTCTACTTCACATACTCGATACCGGTAATCCACCAGCACACTTCGCCGGTCGGGGTCTGCACGATGGCCTCATCGTCAACTTCTTTACGCAGCAGAGCCCGCGCCATCGGTGAATCGATGGAGATATAGTCCATGCGCTCATAAATTTCGTCATAGCCGACGATACGGAAACGCTTGGTTTCGCCCTGCTCGTTTTCGATATCGACCCACGCGCCGAAGAACACCTTCCCTTCCTGCTCGGGCATGTACTCCACTACCCGCATGTCTTCCAGACGCTTGCGCAAATAGCGCACCCGCCGATCAATCTCACGCAGCAGCTTCTTGTTGTATTGGTAATCCGCGTTCTCGCTGCGATCCCCCAGGGAAGCCGCCCAGGTCACCTTGCGGGTGGTGTCCGGACGTTTTTCACGCCACAGGTAATCCAGCTCTTTTTTCAGCGCTTCATGACCTTCTTTGGTAATCAGCTTGGTACTCAAACGCTTGCATCCCCAGGCAATGTCCAATGGTGCCGATACGCCGCGGCTTCATGCCTTGGCGTCGGCTGGCGAGGATTGATGATAAATGAACCGAGGAAAGTAGCCAGGTCGCAGCACACATTGATTCAGGCCGGGTCATCCAAGGTCTGATCCAGCTCAAGGAGCATGCCTTGCAGGCGCTGGCGCATACTCGACACCTGCGCCATCGCCGACGTCAACTTTTCGGCCTTCTGGCTGACCTCCATTCGATGATTATGCAACTGCGTATCGCGCTGCTCCAACTCACGGCTCTTCTGGTCCAATTCACCCTGAGCCTGCTGCAGTCGAGCCTGCCACTGCTCAAGCTCCTCTTCTCGCTCAATGACCACGCGTTTTTGTTGCGTCAGCTCTTGGGCAACCTTAGCGAGACTGGTCAGTGTGCTGTCAACTTCCAGCATCGATGCATGCTCCATCGGCGCGGGACGCTTCGCCAGCACGGGCTCACTTGGTTCACCAGGCTCAAATTGAGCTTGAGCGGGCGGCGCGCTGAATTCGCCCTGCGGCTCCATCACCTGCGCAACCTCGTCCATCTGCGCCGTCTGCGCGATCGCAATGGAAGGGGCCGACGGTTCTTCAACGATAGGCTCTCGAGCAGGCTGCTCGGCCGGCCGGAGCGGGTTCGAGATTTTAGGCGGCGAGACCGTTTGCGACGAGAAGCGAATGGACGGCACGATCAACGAAGCACTTTCTATAGCAGGCAATGCGGACGCAGACATGCCCAAGGTGATTACCTTCATCACCAAGGCCTTCTTGATGATCATTGAATGATGATCCTCCGGCCTCGCGGGCGGCAACTTGCAGCCTTTTAAATCAATGAAATGAAAGGGAATCGACGTCTCGATAACTGCGCCGGTCTTAGTGCCGGAAGCCGCCGCTGTCATCAGAATTTGCTTAAAGACCTGCATGGCTACTTGCAAGTCTTCCTTGGATTCAACACTGCCCAGAAAATACCGTTCGAGCTTCTTGCGTAACGCGGCGATATAGACCCTGGAGTTACCGGGCTCGGTCTCCTCATCCAGGCTGTAGACAAGAAAGTTGGAATCGGTTTGCGCGACAGCAAACCCGCAGAGCAGTGCACCGTTGACCGGAGCATCCTGAGCGCTGTGTTCAAGAGCAAGCGTGCGTAAAAGCATCATGGTATTCAGGCCTCATTCAAAAGAGTAAACCTTACATAAAGACCGGATAACACCCGACCATTAATAAGCCTCGGAAACAACGCAATTGTTTCAGCAAGTAAGGCCTCTTGACGTAGGAACTATCTGATAAACATGTCCCCACGTTCCCAATTCAAATGATTGAACGTAACCTTTCAGCACTCAACCGTTCATGACGGGCATATTTTCATACGCTCTGCAAAACTTATTCGGTAAAAAAATGCTCGAGATAAGCAGCCTGACAAAGTACCAGGGCAAAAGAACAGTCATCACCGATCTCTCATTTTTCGCCCAACGCCAGGAATGCATAGGCCTGTTCGGAGAGGATGGCGCAGGTAAAACAACACTGCTGAATTTGATAGCCGGGTTGGTGACGCCCTCTGGCGGGCATATCAACATCCAAGGGTTCGATACCCAAACCCATCCGCTTCAAGCGCGCAAAGCCCTCGGCTATCAACTCCAAGGGGGCCTGAGCCATCACACGATGTCCGTCAAGGGCGTGCTCAATTTCATGGCGGACATTCGAGGTTTCAGCGGAGCGGAAAAACGCAGCCGAGTAGATCGGGCAGCCATGCGCCTGGAATTGTCACGTGTGCTCAACGCGCCCATCGATACGCTGTCCCTCGGTTTGAAGCGCAAAGTCGCTATCGCCCAGGCGATCTTGCATACCCCCAGCCTGCTGCTGCTGGATGAACCGACTGAAGGGCTGGCGACAAATCAATTATTAAAGTTCAGGACGCTTATCCACTCCTTGACCGAAGAAATGACGGTGATCATTGCGTCCCGGCATTGCAATGAGCTGTCCAGTATTTGTACGCGCGCTGCGGTTATCGCCGGCGGCCGCCTGATGGCTGACACCCCATTACCCGACTTACAGCGCCACTCCCGGCATTTCCGGGCCGTCACTCTGGCGGCAGAAACACCTCTGGATTTACTTGCATTGGCCGTATTACCCGGCGTTGCGGGTATTGAAGAAGACCGGCATGCCCCCGGCACCGTAACGGTTCTCGCCATGCCGGGGCACAACATTTATCCCGCAATAAACGCACTTATTGCCAGCCGTGGCTGGAACATAACTTCACTGAATCTGGAGCCTGGGCGACTGAACGAAGTTGTTCATCATCTGAGCCAAGAGGTATCCATTTGAAAATGCTGCCCGTCATTTTTAAACGCCAGCTCACCAGTTACGCCTGCACACCAGGCACGTACCTGAGTGTTGCTGCTTTTCTGGTGCTGTGCGCCACCCTTGGGGTGTATACAAGCCAGTGGCTGGAACGCGACAGCGGCAACTTACAGGCCTTTTTCCAATTGCATCCTTGGCTCTACTTACTGCTGATTCCAACGTTATCCACGCAACTGTGGTCGGACGAGCGTACTGCAAGCCTACGCGACGTCATGAACACGCTGCCTATAACTACTTTCGAACGTGTCATCGGCAAATTCCTGGCCGCATGGGTCGTATGCGGTATCGCGCTGGTCTTGACTTTTCCGACAGTAATTGTCGCAAACTACTTGGGCCCTGCGGACAATCTCGTGATCACTTCTCAGTTGCTGGCCAGCGGGTTGCTGGCGGGCAGCTATCTATCTGTCGGCTGCTTCATTTGCGCCCTGACGCACCGCCGGGTGGTTATTTTTCTATTGACGCTGGGCTTGCTGTTTATCGCCAGCGTACTTTCGTCAGTTCTGGACTCACTTGAACATCAGGCACCTATCTGGGTTATCGACAGTTTGATGGCGCTTAACCCTATCTCGCGCTTCAGCACTATCGACAACGGTAAACTGACACTGCACGACAGCCTGTTTTTTATTAGCATCATCTTTGCCTTTCTGTCGGCAACGACCGTTATCCTCAATTACAAAAACAGTTGAGAAGGAAGCAACGTATGCGATCCGTCCTTCGTACGGGTATGACACTCGTGGTCATACTGTTACTTTTCCTGGCATTCAATCTGACTTGGGTAAATAACCTCCCCGATATCCGCTGGGATTTTTCACAACAAAAAGTTCACACGTTATCGCCCCCGGCACGGCAATTACTCACGACACTCGAGCATCCACTGGACCTGTATTACTTCAACTCAAATAATGACCCGAAGAAAAGCCAAGCACTAAAACGCTATGGTGAGCGTGTGGAAGACCTGCTGAAAGAGTACGAAAAAGCCGCCAAAGGCATGATTAACCTGCACGTGGTTGATCCAGCGCCTTATACAGAAGAGGCCTACAAAGCCGGTTTATTCGGTCTTGACGACACGCACGGATTTCTAGGCCTCATAGGTGCCCGTGCAGGCCAGGCTGCACAACGTATCGACGTATTTCGCCTCGACGATGAGCCACTGCTTGAGTATGAAATCAGCCACCTGATCTACACCTTGATGCACCCCGAGCGCGCCACTGTCGGTCTTCTATCCGGGCTCACATTGAATAAGCCTGCCGGGCAGGTGTTGGAGCAAATGCAGCGGCATTTCAACCTTATTGAACTGGCACCAGACACCGAACACATCCCTCAATCGATCGGAACACTGATGGTGGTGCATCCTCGCGCGTTGCCCGAGGCCACCCTGTACGCGGTTGAACAGTTTGTATTGGGCGGCGCCAAGCTGATGATGTTTATCGACCCCATGAGCGAGATGGATACGAGCGCTGCGCCGCAAGACCCGAAGCTGGAGGAGCTGCTGACCGCATGGGGCATACAGATGCCGACGGACAAACTACTGGTCGATAATCTCTACGCCTCATCGGCGTCGTTCGGCCCAGGGGAGCCGACCGTACTGCATCCGGCCCGCTTAAACCTGCCACGGCAGGCAATGACGGAGAATGACATCAGCGCCTGGAAACTGAACTCAGTAATCGTCTCGAGCAGCGGCGCACTTTCGCGGGTAAGAAAAAGTCGTACGACGCTCACCCCGCTGCTGCAAAGCTCCAGGCAGTCTGCGCTATTGGCCAGCCAGCGCTTTGCAGCCGCGACCGCGTTTGATTCACTGATCGACGAAACGTCCACTCACGGGCAACGCCAGGTGATCGCCGCTCGCGTTGATGGGCCGGCCTATTCGGCATTTCCCGACGGCATGAAAGGGCAAACAGTCGGTTTGCAAAAGGCTGCAAATATCCAGGTGGTCGTGGTCGCCGACACCGACTTACTGATGGACACCGTCATCAATTCTGCGTCCAACAGCAACCTGCCGTTTGTGTTGAATACCCTGGAGAACCTGGCGGTCCCTGATGTTCTCGCGAGCATTCGACCCCGTGCGATCGGCGGTCAACCGATGAACCCGCTGGAGTACATGCGCGAGACAGCAGAACAGACCTACACGCAAAAGTCCGCTGAACTTGAACGAAGGCTTGAGCGAACGGAACAGGAGTGGCAGCGATTGAATCCGCCGAACTCAAGCTTCGGTACCCATACGGTGGATAGCAATACCCAGTTGCAAGCGCTCAACAAGGAACGTCTGCGACTGCCCATGGAGCTGCATGCACTCAAAGTCGAGGCTTACAAGCAGGTGCATCAAGCGGAACGCCACCTCAAGCTGCTCATTATTGCTGCGGTGCCGCTGCTGTTATGCCTGATCGCCTGGGCAGTTTTCCTGTACCAGTGCCGACGTCGATCACCCACCAGCGCCTCACTTCGCTGATTAATTAACAACAATAGGTCAACGGCGAGCAATCAACCCTTGCCGGGCAATACGCGTCAGTTGGCGGATCACCTCATCGGCGTCGCCCGCACTGGGCGCCTGGATAACTGCCAGATCAAAGCTGTTACTGGCAAAGCGGGCCAGGGATTCGCCATCTTCGACAAATTGGATCAGGAACGCCGAAGGCCGCCCGGTGCGACGTGGCCAACCGTCCAGGTAACGCAACAGCGTCGGTTGGTGCTTGCCGCCCAGAAGAATTTTTGGATTGCGTTGAGTCAGGTCCGCAGTGATCGGGGCCAGGCATATGAGGGGGCGTAGTGCATTCATCGTGTCGTGTCTCTGCCTCAAAAGTCTGCGGGCAGGTGAGAGGCAACACCGAACCAGCGCTTTAGCGGTATTTCGAAGCCCGACTCTGATGAGTACACGCGTCTGTCGGGCTGCATTGAGACCCAGTGGCGCCCCGCAATTAGCTGTTTAAATCGGCGCATGAGCAGCATCCTAGAGAAGCCGGTGGGGCAGTGTCAAGAATCCCGAGCAACGAAAAAGCCCGCTCATGGCGGGCTTCTTCTGAGTTTTATCTGCGTATCAGCGGGCGATGGCACCGTCGACAGACAGTTTGCCCGCCCCTTCCAACATTACCGCCAGCGAGCCGCCAAGCAAGGCCAGTGCGAATTCATAACCGTTGTTGGCCATGAAAAGACCGTTATGGATATGCACCGAGAAGATTGCCACCAGCGACAGGAAGGTCAGCCCCAATGCGGCCGGACGCGCCAGCAAACCGATGATCAGTGCCAGGCCGGCGAAGAATTCCGTACCGCCTGACAGCACCGCCATCAGCGTGCCCGGCGTCAGGCCGAGGCTCTCCATGTACTGCGCAGTACCCGCCAGACCGTAGCCGCCAAACCAGCCAAAGAGTTTTTGCGAACCGTGGGCAGCGAAGATGATGCCGACAAAAATTCGCAGGACAGTCAGACCGTAACCGGCGCGGGTGGACAGGACTCGGTTGATCAGTGGGCTCATGCTGCTAATCCTTTTCAAAGTAGGGGTGGGTTGGCCGCTATATTAATCGGATAAGACAATGATAAAAGCGCAAAAAATGCCTAATTATTATCGATAAAACCGATTATTTGCGTGACGCGATTTTTGCCGTTACCGGCTCCAGCGACGCTCGCTCCCGATCGAATGCCAAGTAGTACTTGTTCACGCTATTAACATAGCTGACCCCGCCCATTCCCACCTGCTCCATGGCAATACGTTCAACCTGGAAGAACCACTGATTGGGGTTGAGCCCCCGACGACGAGCCTCTGCGCGCATACCTTGCACCCGCTCCGGCCCCATGTTGTAAGCCGCAAGCACGAAGGCCATGCGTTCACGCTCGTTGAGTTTGGGGCTGGCGAAAAATTTGCGCCGGATCATCGCCAGGTAGCGGGCGCCTGCCTGCACATTACTGTCGAGGTTCTCGATATTGTTGACACCCACACGCTGCGCCGCGGATGGCGTGATCTGCATCAGCCCCGTAGGGCCGCCGCTGTTGCGCACGCCGGGGTCAAGCGCTGACTCCTTGAACGCCAGCGCCGCCAGGTTCAACCAGTCCATGCCTTGCTCGCGGGCGTGCTTTTGCAAGACCGGGCGCAGTTTTTCCAGGCGCTGGCGGTCGGCACGTGCCAGCGGGTTGCGGACCTGATAGAGGCGTCGGTAGATACGCTGGAATGCCACGTCCTGATCGGCGGGCGTGTGATACGTCTTGAGAAAACGATCAATACTGGCCCGTAGCATCGAGGCGTCCTGGCGCACGAACCAGTACTCATCGCCTGGCTCACTGATCGCCACCTGCCGATCAAAACGCAACCTGGGCAGGATTTTCGACCAGCGCTCGGCAATCGGTTTCTCGACGATGGTGAGGTGAAAGATCCCAGCTTGAACCATCTCCAGCACATCTTCCACGGCCAACGTCGGATCGACCCATTCCACCTTCACCGGCGGCCGCTTGTGCAAAGCCAGTTGCTGGTTGACCTGGTTTATCGCATCCGCCGCCGCACTGCCGGTGGTCAACGCCAGCGTGCGCCCGGAGAGTTGCTCCAGCTTGGTAAAGCGCCGCTCGCCCTTGACGCCCACCAGCCAAAGCCGCACATCACTGGCTATTGGGTCACTGGTGCTGATCTTGTGCGCGGCCTTTACGTCCAGCAACTCACCGGGGGCGACCACGTCGCCTTCGCCACGCGCCAACGCGCCGAGCAGTTGGTCCTTGGCCTTGGGAATAATCTTGAGGTTGATTTCCTCACCGTCACGGGCGTGACCATTGAGGTATTGCTCAAAGGCGCGCAGGCGGTGGTACTCAACGCCGATGGCCTGGCCCTGCACCTCACCGGAGCTGTTACGGCTTTGATTGACCAGCACACGTAAGGTGCGGCTGGAGCGAATCTGCGCCAGGTCACGAACCTTGCCGGGCTTGGTCACTTCCAGCGGCCCGTCCAGACGTGCGACCGCTGCCATGGGCAGCAGTAACGTCAGGCACAACATAAGCAACGCCGAGGGTCGGATCATCCGCTCTCCGGAAAGAATACTGACCAGTGCCATCGTGAAAGACGCGGGACTGGGAGTCAGAAACAGAGCGCTTTATGCGCTGGCAAAGCGCGCAACGGTGGCACGATGGAAAGCGTATGGCCAACCACTATGTCACTTGCGACGTTCAAAGACAGCTATAACTCGTTGTAGTTCTTCGTTTTTCTTATAAATCTACAGCTCTGATATGCTTTCCGGCCGCAGGCGGAGATAGCACCATGCAACTCATTGATATCGGCGTCAACCTGACCAACCCCAGTTTCGACGAGAGGCACCAGGCCGTTCTCGACCGTGCCTATGCCGCCGGCGTGCAGCAATTGGTACTCACCGGCACCAGCGTCGAGGGCAGCGAACAGGCGCTGGAGCTCTGTGTAAAACTCGATAACAGCGGCCAGCGCCTCTTCAGCACTGCGGGCCTTCATCCCCATTCGGCCAGCGACTGGAACGGCGAAAGCGCACGGCAATTACGGGGTTTGCTCAACGAAAGCCGCGTGCGTGCGGTGGGCGAATGCGGGCTGGATTTCAACCGGGATTTTTCCCCGCGCCCACAGCAGGAAAAAGTCCTCGAAGAACATCTGGCGTTGGCCGTTGAGTTGAAACTGCCGGTGTTTCTCCACGAGCGCGACGCCAACCAGCGCCTGCTGGAGATCCTCAACGACTACCGCGACCACCTGACCGCCGCCGTGGTGCATTGCTTTACCGGCGAACAGCAAGCGCTGTTCAGCTACCTCGACCTCGACCTGCATATCGGCATCACCGGTTGGATCTGCGATGAACGCCGAGGGACTCACCTGCATCCGCTGGTCAGGGAAATCCCTCGCGGGCGTCTGATGCTGGAAAGCGATGCGCCCTACCTGCTACCGCGTACCCTGCGACCAAAGCCGAAAAATGGCCGTAATGAACCCGCCTACCTGCCGGAAGTGCTGCGCGAAGTTGCCTTGCACCGCAACGAAACGCTGCAAGACCTGGCCGCACACAGCACCGCCTGCGCCCGCGCCTTTTTTGGTTTACCTCAAGTGGATTGATGCGGCGCATTGACCCATGTCAAAACCGGTTTCCTGAGTAGCGGCACAATAATGGCACCTTGCCAATGCTGTTTCCGCTATCAGAGAAAACCTTCCATGGGTGCCTGGCTTAGCAATATCTCGTTGAAATACAAATTCTGGGCCGTCAACGCGGTCGCGTTCATCACCACTCTTGTGCTGGTACTTTACGCCGTGCAGCTGGAACAACAGGCACGCAGCGATGCTTCCCAGGCATCGGCGCAGGCACAGGCGCGCTTGCTCGGTGCTTGGCCGGCCGACAAACCGTTGCCCAAGAGCGAGCAATGGCTGACGTTTGCGCGCGGCCAAGCCCCACAGATGGCCGATCAGGATCTGTCGGCCCTAAGCAACACCAGCGGTTGGATTGAGCTCAATCACATGCCGTTGTTCGGTGAAAACCCGCTGATTGGTGCCGACGTGATCGCGCGCGCCGACGGTCAACAGATCGCCGTACTGGCCTACGGGCACAGCCTGAGCCAGGTATTCGGCGAACGCTTTGCCAATTACGCCGTGGCGGTTCTGATCCTGATGCTGGCGATGCTCGGTGCCTCGCAGTTGCTGATCCGCTTCCTGCTCAGCCAACTCAACACCCTCAAGGACGTCATGCTGCACGTGGAGAAGACCGGCGACCTGTCGGCCCGCGTGCCGCTGGCCTGCAAGGATGAAGTCGGCCAGATGGCCAGTGCCTTCAACGCCATGCAAGCCGGCTACCAACGGGTGGTCAGCACGGTGGCGCGCACCGCCCAGCAACTGGACGATGGCGCCGCGCGCCTGGCCAGCAGCATGAACGAAGTGCAACACGGCATGCTCGGTCAGCAAAGCGAAACCGACCAGGCCGCCACCGCGATCAACGAGATGACCGCCACCGTCTACCACATCGCCCAGCACGCCGGCGCCACTCGCGACCTGTCCCAGACCGCCGACACCCTCGCCGGCAGCGGCCAGGAAGTGGTCGGCCGGGTACAGCGCTCGATTGCCGGCCTGTCCAGCGGCGTGCAACAGACCGCCGAGATGATCCAGAAACTTGCTGACGACAGTCAGAAAATCAACGGCGTGGTCAGCGTGATCCACAGCATCGCCGAACAGACCAACCTGCTTGCCCTCAACGCCGCCATCGAAGCCGCCCGCGCCGGCGAAATGGGTCGTGGTTTTGCCGTGGTCGCCGACGAAGTACGCAACCTGGCCAAACGCGTGCAAAACTCCACCGACGAAATCACCCGCATGGTCTCAGCCCTTCAGGCCGGCACCCGTGACGCGGTGGACTTCATGCAGGAAAGCTCCTTCAAAGCCGACGACTGCGTACAGCAAGCCCAGGAAGCCGGCGCGGCCCTCGCCGAGATCACCGGCGCCGTGGCGCAGATGCGCGAGAGCAACACCCAAATCGCCGTGGCGGCCGAACAGCAAAGCCATGTCGCCGAAGAGATGAACCGCGCGGTGGTGAGCATTCGTGATGTGACCGAGAACACGGTGCAGCAGACCGTGGATTCGGCCACTACCAGCAATGAGCTGGCGACCTTGGCTGGGGAGTTGAGTAAGGCGATTGGGCAGTTGAAGCTGTAGGGTTTCTCAACCTGTAATCCCACTCCTACGATCGCCCTGCGTTACTCGAGATCTTAGCGAAACGTACTAGTCATCCTGGCGAATAACGCCGACATATTTACCTGACAAACCCCTTCAAAGTCTCTCGCCTGACTGTTCAGTGCGAGGGACCGCCGATGTACTTCTCCGTTAATGCCTGGCCCTATGGGGTGCCGTTTGATCCCGGTGATTGCCAGGTTTGTCCTGGCCCCCATGGATGCAAAAACGCCGGATGTTGAAGGCGTTTTGCGTGACTTTCGCAACTGCCTGAACACCTTTGACGACTGGGCCGAAAGCTTCTGGAGCGCTTAGGCTCTGGAAGTGGAGCAGGTGTTCAAGGTTGGCGAAGACGTCGCACTGGTAGCACCGCTCTCTTCCAAAGCGCCAAATCGCACAGTTGCCACGTGCAAGGCCCTGGGTTCGTTGACCCGGGGCACATGTTCGAAAGTGCGCAGTTCGTGCCCATTGGCAACACGCCGGTGATGCTGCAAGCCATTGCAGCGAATGGCCGCCCGGTTGGGGAACCTATCCACCACACCATTGGCCGCTGCGGCATTCTTGAAGTCAAAGAATGTGGCCGTGACCAGCAGTACCACATCACCTTTTATCCCAACGTTTCCATAGAACACGTCAAGGCGTTGTATGCGTCTTATCAGTCGGTGATAGCTGGGTTGGAGCATCGCATAAATTCGGAAGGATAGATGGGATCGGGGGGCAAAAAACGCACTACAAGGTGCGCGTAATCTGATTGATCCGCGCGCATTGGATCATGATGATGTAAACAGAGTAGACAGCCACTATAGCCCCCATAGCCAACCCCAATTCGCCACCCCGCGCCCCTCAAACCTAAACTCTGCCCAAGCTATTTCAACGGACAGAGGATTCACGATCATGGGCAAACGTCACCCCAATCTCCCCGCCTGGCAATGGCGTAATTACCCACAAAACCATCAGCACCCGACCAACTTGGGGCTGCAGTTGATTGCCGTACCCCTGCTGATCATCGGGTTTCTGTTGATCGCGTCTGGGGTGTTCAGCCTCAGCCTGGCCAGTTTTGCCGTCGGCGTAATCGGTGTGTTGGCGGGCGTGGCGCTTCAGCGCTATGGGCGCACGCTGGAAGCTCAGGGCAGCCAGCGGTTCTGAATCTCAGGCGAAGACCACTACGGTCTGCCGGCTAATGGCGATCAGCTCGCCGCTCGGGCTCCACAGTGCGGCGGCGGCGTGGCCGTAGCCGTCGCGGGCGTGTTCGATGTTGACGCAGTACTGGCACCAGTCGAGGGTGGTCAGGTCTTGCAGTGGCTGGATAAATTCGATGGTCCAGGTCAGCGTGCTGCCCGGAGCCGGTTTGGTCAGGTGCGGCAGCAAGGCCGGGGGCCAGGCGTCGACCAAAGCGAGGATGTGCGCCTCGGTCAGCGGTTCTTCCTTCACGTCCCCACGCAGGCGTACCCAACCGCCCATGTCGCGGGATTTATTGCCAGTGAACGGCAAGCCGCCGACACTCCAGCGCATCGCCAGATGGCGCATGAACTCGGGGGTAACGCCCTTGATATAAGGCAACTCCTGGCATTCCTCCCAATGTTTGAACGTAGGCGGCGCCTCGCTCGCGACCTCAATCACTGACTCACGCGGCGCGCCGAAACTGGCCTGTACCAGCGTCGCCACTTCACCGTTCTGCGTCACGCGGCCAAGCAACTGGCTGACGGCCTTGCCTTCGCGCAGCACTTCGACTTGGTAACTGGCCGGCACATCCGGCGCAACCGGGCCGACAAAGGTGATGGCCAATGAGCGCAAAGGGCGATCTGCCGACACTTTGGCGCGCAACGCTTCGTATTGCAGCGCGGCAACCAGGCCACCAAAGCTCGCACGGCCCTGGGCCCACTCGGCGGGTATGGTGACATCCAACGGGTTGGTACGGGCAGCGTCGAGCAAATCACTAAAGCGCATGGCGACCTCACATCAAGAAAACCGATGGGGCGATCTTAACTATCGGGCCGGCAAGGTACAGCGCCCATTCCGGCCAAAAACCGGACCGGCTTAGAAACAGTCCGCGCTGAGCTTGTCCAGCACGCGGTCCGCTTCGCCTTCCGCCTTGGCCATGGTGCGATGCCAGACAGGAACACACGGCTGCAAATCCGGTTGATGCCCGGCCTGGGCCAGCCACTGCCAGCAGTCGTGCCAATCACCCAGGGCGCCTTGGGCTTGTTTGAGCCGCGACACGGCTTTGGAAGGCAGTTTGTCCAGCTCGGGGTAAGCCTCAGCGGCGTAGCGCACACGCTTGATCAGCAGGCGGAGACGGTGGCGATCATGATTGGGGTCTTTGAGGGCTTCATCAAGCGTATGCCATTGCTTGGCCAGACGCTTTTCAATACGCGGGAGCAGGCCCTTGAGTAATTTCTGGTGTTGGGACGCACGGATAAAGCGTGGGAATGCATCGAGGATCAGCAGCAGGTGCGCCACTTCCGGGCTTTGCGCCACGTGGCGATAGGCGTCGGGTTGCAGGCGCAGGCGCCGGTCCGCCGCTTCGTGGTAGCCATGCTGATGCAGATACGCCGCCAGGACTTCTCGGTCGCGTAGCGGCGTGGTCAATTGGCCGACTGTGCTGGCGGCCAATTCTAGCTGTTCCACTCCCGGCAAACCGCGCAAGGGCCGCAACAAACTGCGCAAGCGCCGCACGGTCGTGCGCAGATCGTGCAGGGCTTCATCGTCGGTAACGGCAGCGAGACGAGCCTGGCAGCTCAGCAACCCTACTTCCAGGCCAATGACCTGAGCGACTAACTGATCGACCAAAGCTGACATCCCTTCCTCCCTTGACGATGAAAAACCCTACTTGGCCGCTACAGGTCAACGCCCGGCGCGCGACTCGCGAATATAGAACCGCGCTTTTTCGGCTTTGTTGGAGCAGCCTTCAAACGCTTCGAACTGCTGCTGGGTCTTGGCACCTGTCAACAAGGACAAGGCCTTAGAGTAGCTCACGGTGCCGGCAAACCCTTCGGCCTTGGCCAAGTCCAGCTCATGCCATGCCGCGTCCAACTGCGTGCCACAGCTATCGCGGTAAGCGGTTTTCCCGGCACAACCGGCCAGGGCCAACACGATCACAGGTACACACATCCAGGCTTTCATCAATGACACCTCAAATAAAGAAAAACAGTCGTAGGGTGTAGACGTTGCCTACAAGGAAAAGTGCCTTGTCCGACGCCTGAAATCAGAAGCGCTTATCGTCAGAGCATACTCGAGCCTGCTCACGATTCAGGAAAAATATTACGCGGCTGCGCGAAGATTGAAGCGGCCCCCTTAAAAGGTGCATTGTGGGCACCTGCCTTGGGAAGGACATGGACCATGAAGAAGCGTGTTGCCTTGGTACTGGGCTCTGGGGGAGCCAGGGGCTACGCCCATATCGGCGTGATTGAAGAAATCGAGCGGCGTGGCTATGACATCGCCTGTATCGCCGGCTGCTCGATGGGCGCCGTGGTGGGCGGAATCTATGCCGCCGGCAAACTTGACGAGTATCGAAACTGGATCGAAAGCCTCGATTACCTGGACGTGCTGCGCCTGGTGGACGTGAGTTTTCGCCTGGGAGCCATTCGCGGCGAGAAAGTCTTCGGGCAAATCCGCAAGATCGTCGGCGAGATCAATATCGAAGAGCTGCGCGTTCCCTACACCGCCGTAGCGACCGACCTGACCAACCAGCAGGAGATCTGGTTCCAGGAAGGCTGCTTGCACCAGGCCATGCGCGCGTCAGCGGCGATCCCCAGCCTGTTCACGCCCGTGATGCAGGGCAACCGCATGCTCGTCGACGGCGGCCTGCTCAACCCGCTGCCGATCGTGCCGGTAGTATCGAGCCATTGCGACTTGATCATCGCGGTCAACCTCAATGCCACCAACCAAAAACACTACCAGTTGCCAGTGATACAGCGCCCACCGGCGTTCAAGAGCCGCTTTAACAGCTTGGCCAAATCACTGGGTTCTCACCTGCCGTTTCGACGCAAACAAGCCGAGCAGTTAATGAAGCTGGAGCAAGAGGCCTTGCAAGCTCAGACCGCCGAGATCAACCCATGGCTGGAATCGGCCGAGCCCGAATCCCAGCAACCCGCCGCCGCACCGGAAAAAGCCGGAGCGCCGAAATCGGCGACCGGTTCGTTCATCATCGACAACGTCGGCCCGGCGTCCCTGCTGGACCTGATCAACCAGAGTTTCGAGGTGATGCAGACGTCGCTGGCGCAATACAAAATCGCTGGGTATCCGCCCGATGTGTTGATCAACGTGCCAAAGCGGGTGTGCCGGTTTTTCGAGTTCTACAAGGCGCCGGAGTTGATCGCCTTAGGGCGGGAAATTGCCAGGGATACATTGGACAAGTATGAGAGTGAGCAGGGTTGAAAGAGTGGGCGGGCTTGCTCGCGAAGGGGCCAGTTCAGATGCAGCTCAACTCAAGCACTCAATAATCGATACCCCACCCCCGCCTCAGTCACAATAAACCGTGGCTGCGTCGGATCATCCGCCAACTTCTGGCGCAAATGGCCCACCACAATGCGCAGGTAGTGGCTGTCTTCGGTGTGGGTCGGGCCCCAGATATCCTTGAGCAGTTGCTGCTGGGTGATCACGCGCCCCGGGTGCCGCGCCAATTGCGCCAGCACCGCATATTCCTTGCGGGTCAGTGCCACCTCGACACCCTCCAGCAGCACGCGGCGATAGGCCAGGTCCACCGTCAGCGGGCCAAAACTCAAGGCGGCTTCCTGGGCCTCCCCCGCTGGAGTCTGGCGCAGTAAGGCGCGAACTCGGGCGAGAAACTCCTGGATACCAAAGGGTTTGGTCACGTAATCATTCGCGCCGCTATCCAGGGCCTCGACTTTTTGCACCTCACTGGCGCGCACCGATAACACCAGCACCGGCACCGTTGACCACTCGCGAAACTCGCGCAACACGTGTTGGCCGTCCATGTCGGGCAGGCCGAGGTCGAGTACGAGCAAATCCGGTTTGCTTAAAGCCGCCTGGGCGAGGCCCTCGTTGCCCGTGCCGGCCTCGATCACCTTATAGCCCTGGGAGGCCAGGCTGATACGCAGAAATTTGCGGATCTGCGGTTCGTCATCAATGACTAAAATCGTCGCGGTCTGGCTCATGGTGTCCAATCAAAATCCGTGGAAAAAAGAGGGTAGCTCAAGCGTCGCGCTCCAGGCCAGGCTGAGTCGGCAATGGCAGGAACAAGGTGATGCAAGTGCCTCGTCCTTCAATGCCATCGGCGACGCTGATGCGCCCACCGTGAGCGCCGACCATGCCCTGGCAGATCGCCAACCCCAGGCCGGTGCCCTGCCCGCCGCGATCACCGCGGGCGGCGGTGTAGAACATATCGAAGATCTTCGCACGCTCGTCTTCGGGAATCCCCGGCCCCTCATCGGCCACCGCAAAAAACAACTGGTCATCCACCACGCCCGCGCTGACGTCCAAACGGCCTTGGGCCGGTGAAAAACGCGCGGCGTTTTCCAGCACATTGACCAGCGCCTGCTCGATCAGCGCGGCGTGGACATACAGCAAAGGCAACTGCGCGGGCACGTCAGTCTTGACCTGCAACGGTGCCAGCACCGCGCGCAGACGGCCAAGGGCACTGCCGACAATATCGCCGGGCGAGACCCAATCGCGCGCCAACTTCAGGGCGCCGTGGCCCAGGCGTGTCATGTCGAGCAAGTTCTGGATGTAGCGGTCGAGGCGCTCGGCTTCATCGCGGGTGCCTTCAAGCAATTCGCGGCGATCTTCCAGCGGGATGGCTTCGCCGAGCGCCAACAGGCTGTCGATGCTGCCGCGCATCGAGGTCAACGGTGTGCGTAAATCGTGCGACACCGACGCGAGCAAGGCGCTGCGCAGTTGTTCGGTTTCACCGTGCAGGCGCGCAGACTCCAGCTCCTGCGCCAGTTGCGCCCGGGCCAAAGCCTGAGCCAGCGGCTGGCTCAAGGCGGTGAGCAGCCGACGACGCTGGCCGCTCAATTCCAGGCCCGGCTTGGGGCTCACGCCTAGCAAGCCCAGTGGCCCCTCCTCGCCCGACAGCGGCCACCACCACCAGCGCCCAAACGGCAAGGTGCCGGTGCCCATGCCCGCCGGCTGATCGTGCTGCCAGGCCCAGTCGGCGGCGGCGCGTTCGGATTCAGTGAAAGCCAGTGGTGAACCGGTCTCGACCTTCCAGTCACCCTGCCCGTCTCGATTGACCAGGCACAAATCCAGGTCACTCCAGCCTTGCAGATGATGCGCCGCCGCGCTGATCACCGCCTGGCGATCAGTGGCGGCGGTGAGCTTGCGCGACAGATCGAGCAACTCGCTGGTTTCTTCCTGGGTATCACGCAACGCCTGCAACTGCCGACGCTGGCGTGCGGCCAGGTTGCCGGTCAGTGCCGCCATCAGCAAAAAGAACAGCAGGGTCAACACATCTTCTTCGCGCTGGATCGCGAAGGAGAATTTCGGCGGGATAAACAAAAAGTCGTACGTCAGGAACGACAGCGCCGCACACACCAGCGACGGCCCCAAACTGCTGCGCACACCGACCAGCAATACCGCCGCGAGAAACACCAGGGAGATATTCGGCAACGGCAACACGCTGGCCACGGCCCAGGCCAGCGCCGCCGCCACGACGGTCGCAACCACTGCCAGGCCGTAGTCGAACCATACCAAGCCGCGTACATCCGGCAATCGCGGCGGCGCAGGCATGTCGTCGCTGTCGAGGACATTGATTTCCAAGCCGCGGGCATTACGCAGCAAGCGCGCCGCCAGCCCACCACCGAACAGCCGACGCCGCCAGCGCATGCGCGACTGCCCTACCAGCAACAGGCTGGCGCGGCGTTCGGCGGCATGCTGGATCAGCGTCTTCGCCACCTCACCCGCCCGCAGCAACACCACTTCGCCGCCAAGCCGCTCGGCGAGTTGCTGGGCGTTTTGCAGACGCAGCCGCGATTGCTCATCGCGCGCGCGGCCGTTATCGATATGCACCAGGCTCCAGGGCAAATGCCGACGCTGGGCCACGCGGCAGGCATGACGCACCAGGCGCTCGGCTTGCGCATCGCCATCCACGCCCACCAGCAAGCGCCCGCGTACCGCCGGCGCGGCCTGGCCGAGTTGGCGATAGCCTTGGGCCAAGTCGTCATCCACGTGGGCAGCGGCGGTCTGCATCGCCAGCTCGCGCAGGGCCATGAGATTGGTCTGGGTGAAAAACGCGTCGATGGCGGCACGGGCCTGTTCCGGCACATAGACCTTGCCGTCGCGCAGACGCTCGAGCAGCTCGCGCGATGGCAGGTCAATCAGCAGCAGTTCGTCAGCCGCTTGCAGCACCCAGTCCGGCAGGGTTTCGCGCACTTGCACGCCGGTGATACCGCGCACCTGGTCGTTGAGGCTTTCCAGGTGCTGGACGTTGACGGTGGTGAACACGTTAATGCCAGCAGCGAGCAGTTCCTGAATGTCTTGCCAGCGCTTTTCATGACGGCTGCCGGGGGCGTTGCTGTGGGCCAACTCGTCGACCAATACCAGCTTGGGCTTGGCGGCCAGCAAGCCGTCGAGGTCCATTTCTTCGAGCATCACGCCGCGGTATTCGGTACGCACCAACGGTTGTTGCGGCAAGCCGCTGAGCAAGGCCTCGGTCTCGGCGCGGCCGTGGGTTTCGACCACCCCGGCGACCAGCCGCACACCTTGACGCAGCTGCGTATGGGCGGCCTGAAGCATGGCGTAGGTCTTGCCCACGCCCGGCGCGGCACCAAGGAAGACTTTGAGCCGGCCACGGCCGTCCCGTGGCAGTTCGGCTAACAGGGCATCGGCGCGGCCGGAGTCGCTCATGCTTTGCGGTTCCTTCAGGTATTCAGGTCACTGAAGATCCAATGTAGGAGCGGGCTTGCTCACGAAAGCAGTGAATCAGTCAGCACATTTTTTACTGAAAGACCGCTTTCGCAAGCAAGCCCGCACACAAGGGGCTCAGAGGTTTTCCAGCGCCATGTTCAGCGCCAGCACATTCACGACAGGCGGCCCCACCAGCGGGCTTTCGATGTGCTCATCGAGCAAGCGCTGCAGTGTAGACACCGGCACATTCCGGGCCGCCGCTACTCGCGCCAGTTGATAGGCAATCGCTTGCGGTGGCAAGTGTGGATCAAGACCACTGCCGGAGGTAGTCAGTGATGCCAAAGGCACCGGCCCCTGGCCTGGCACCTGTTCCTTATTGGCATCATCAAAGATGCGCGTGGCCAGCGCCGGGTTGCTTGGGCCCAGGTTACTCGCGCCGCTGGAAACCGTCGCAAACGCGCCGGCCGAGGGGCGCGGATGGAACCAGCCGTCACCGGTAAAATCCTGAGCGATCAGGCTGGAACCACGCACTTTGCCGTCGGCATCACGCACCAGGCTACCGTTAGCCTGGTCAGGAAAGGCGACTTGCGCGATGCCGGTCACGACCAGTGGATAGGCGACGCCGGTGATCAGGGCCATGAGGACCAGCAGGCTCAGGGCCGGGCGGATCGTGGTGGACATTTCAAATTCCTCAATTCGTTTATCAGCGCAGGACGCAGAGCGTCCGGGGCGGCATTCCCACGCGGAGCGTGGGAACCATCCGGGTTACACCAGGTGCAACGCAGTCAGCAGCATGTCGATCGCCTTGATACCCACGAACGGCACCAGGATCCCGCCCAGCCCATAGATCAGCAGGTTGCGACGCAGCAATGCCGCCGCACTCGCCGCCTGCACGCGCACACCGCGCAGCGCCAGGGGAATCAGCACCACTATGATCAACGCGTTAAACACAATGGCGGAGAGAATCGCGCTCTGCGGGCTCTGCAGGTGCATCACGTTGAGCACACCCAGTTGCGGGTAGATCGAGGCGAACAGCGCGGGCAGGATCGCGAAGTATTTGGCCACGTCGTTGGCGATGGAAAACGTGGTCAGCGCACCGCGCGTCACCAGCAATTCCTTGCCGATCTGCACCACGTCCAGCAGCTTGGTCGGGTCGCTGTCGAGGTCGACCATGTTCGCCGCTTCGCGAGCAGCCTGGGTGCCGTCATTCATCGCCATGCCGACGTCAGCCTGGGCCAGTGCCGGGGCATCGTTGGCGCCGTCGCCACACATCGCAACCAGGCGACCGTCGTTCTGTTCATGGCGAATACGCGCGAGTTTTTTCTCGGGTGTTGCTTCGGCCAGCACGTCATCCACGCCGGCTTCTGCCGCAATCGCCGCAGCGGTCAGCGGGTTATCGCCCGTCACCATCACGGTGCGAATCCCCAGTTTACGCAGCTCGGCAAAACGTTCGCGGATGCCAGGCTTGACCACGTCTTTGAGATGGATCGCACCCAGCAATTTGCCGTCGGCACACACCAGCAACGGCGTACCGCCGCTTTGGGCGATCTTGTCGATTTCCCGCGACAGCGCCGGCTGCAGGTCACGACGTTGTTGGCCAATAAATGCGAGCAGCGAATCGACCGCGCCTTTGCGGAACACGCGACCTTCGTAATCGACGCCGGACAAGCGCGTTTCAGCACTGAACGGCACCGAGGTCAGTTGGTCCAGGGTCGGCTCAGCCTGAGGATGTAAGGCGCGCAGGTATTCGACGATGGATTTACCTTCCGCCGTGTCATCCGCCAGCGATGCCAGCAACGCGCCTTCAGCCAGGTCATCACCGCTGACGCCAGGCGCGGCAATCACCGCTGCGCAGCGACGGTTGCCGAAGGTGATGGTGCCGGTTTTATCCAGCAGCAACACATGCACGTCACCCGCTGCTTCCACTGCACGACCGGACTTGGCGATCACGTTGAGGCGCACCAGGCGGTCCATGCCCGCGATACCGATGGCCGATAACAGGCCGCCGATGGTGGTAGGAATCAGCGTCACCAGCAGTGCGACCAGGAACACCAACGGCAAGCTGCCATTAGCGAAGTGGGCGAACGGCTGCAGCGTGACCACCACCAGCAGGAAGATCAGGGTCAGGCCGATCAGCAGGATATCCAGCGCGACTTCGTTAGGGGTTTTCTGGCGCTTGGCGCCTTCTACCAGGGCGATCATACGGTCAAGCGTGGACTCACCCGGGTTGACGGTGATGCGGATCAGCAACCAGTCCGACACCAGCCGTGTGTTGCCGGTGACGGCGCAACGGTCGCCACCGGACTCACGGATCACCGGCGCGGATTCACCGGTGATCGCCGCTTCGTTGACCGCCGCAATGCCTTCGATGACCTCGCCGTCACCGGGGATCATTTCCCCGGCGGTGACGCGTACCACGTCGCCTTTACACAGGCTGGTGGCCGGCACGACCTTGAAGCTGCCGTCGGCTTCTTTGCGACGTGCGCTGAGGCCTTCGCTGCCGGCTTTGAGGCTGTCGGCGCGGGCCTTGCCGCGACCTTCGGCCAACGCTTCAGCGAAGTTTGCGAACAGCACGGTGAACCACAGCCACACGGCGATTTGCACGGCGACAAACGTCGGCACGGTGGTGTCGGGCACGAAGCACAACACCGTGGTGAGGATCGCGGTCAGCTCGACCACCAGCATCACTGGCGAGCGTTGCAGTTGGCGCGGGTCCAACTTGACGAAAGCCTGGATCAGCGCCGGGCGCCACAGCGCGGGCATGGCGGTCTTGGGCGACTCCTGAGTGTTCACAGGAGCGGCGTTTTTTACAGGCATATTCATTTTCATATCCCCTTTTTAGAAGCCCATGCTCAAGTGTTCAGCAATGGGGCCTAACGCCAGCGTTGGCAGGAACGTCAGGCCGCCCACCAGCAAAATGGTCACGGCCAACAAGGTCACGAACAGCGGGCCATGGGTCGGGAAGCTGTTCTGGCCAATCGGTGCGGTCTTTTTCATCGCCAGGCTGCCGGCCAGGGCCAGTACCGGGAGGATGTAGCCGAAGCGACCAATCAACATGCCCAGGCCCAACATCAGGTTGTGGAACGCGGTGTTGCCACTGAAGCCGCCGAACGCCGAACCGTTGTTGGCACTGGCTGAGGTGTAGGCGTACAGCAACTGGCTGAACCCGTGGGGGCCAGGGTTACTGATGGCACCTGCCGGGCCCGGCAGGCTGGCAGCGATGGAACTCAGCACCAGCACACCGACGGGCATGACCAGCAAGGTCACCACCAGCAGTTGCACTTCCTTGGCCTGTAGCTTCTTGCCCAGGTATTCCGGGGTGCGGCCGATCATCAGGCCGGCGAGGAACACCGCGATCAATACGTTGAGCAACATGCCGTACATACCGGCACCGACGCCGCCGAAGATCACTTCGCCGACCATCATATTGACCAGCGCCACCATGCCGCTCAGGGGGCTGAGGCTGTCCTGCATGCCGTTGACCGACCCGTTGGACGCCGCAGTGGTGGTCACCGACCACAACACGGTGCCGGTGGTGCCAAAGCGCGTTTCCTTACCTTCCAGCGGTGCGGTTTGCTCCACAGCCGGGTTGTTCAGGGTCGGATTGGGCTGGTATTCAGACCACAGCGAAGTCGCACCGCCGATCAGGAACAGCGCCAGCATGCAGCCGAGGATGGCGCGGCTCTGACGCAGGTCCTTGACGTAATGACCGAAGGTAAACACCAACGCCACCGGGATCAGGATGATTGAGGCCACTTCGAACAGGTTGGCCCAGGCAGTCGGGTTCTCAAACGGATGCGCCGAGTTGACGCCAAAGAAGCCGCCGCCGTTGGTGCCCAGTTGCTTGATTGCAATCTGGCTCGCAGCCGGGCCCAGTGGGATCACTTGGTCAACGCCCTGCATCGTCACGGCGTTGACATAGTGAGCGAAGGTTTGCGGGACGCCCTGCCACACCAGGAACAGGGCAAACACCAGGCACATCGGCAGCAGGCCGTAGAGGGTAGCGCGGGTCATGTCGACCCAGAAGTTACCCAACGTCTTAGTGGATTTGCGACTGATACCACGGCAAAGGGCGACCAGCACGGACAGCCCGGTGGCGGCACTGACGAAGTTTTGCACCGTCAGGCCGACCATCTGGCTGAGGTAGCTCAGGGACGCCTCACCGCTGTAGTTCTGCCAGTTGGTGTTGGTTATGAAACTGACTGCAGTGTTGAAGGCCAGGGTCCATTCCTGGCCTGGCAATTTTTGCGGGTTCAGTGGGAGATAGCCCTGGAACAGCAGGATCGCGAACAGCAACACAAAACCCGCCAGGTTGAACGCCAGCAACGCCAGCATGTACTTCTGCCAGCTCTGTTCCTGATGTTCATCCACGCCCGACAAGCGATAACACGCGCGCTCGACAGGGCCGAACACCGGCGTTAGCCACGTGCGCTGACCTTCCATCACCTTGTAGTAGAACCGCCCCAGGAACGGTGCCGGCACCAGCACCACGACAAAGAAGGCGATGATCAGCCAATAGTCATAACTGTGCATAGCCTGCTCCTAGTTCCGATCCGCGCGTAACAGCGCAACCAGCAGATAAATGAACAGCGCCACGGCCAATAGCAGTGACACCCCGTCCAGAACGCTCATGGAAGTCTCTCCGTTTTGCGGCGATTGCCGCGTGTGGGGCAATTGTCCGCAGAAGTGGCGTAAAGGAACGAGAGCGAGGGTATGGGTGGGGCGTAAAGACAGCGTAAAGAGTGGGTTTATGCAGGGTTTACAGGGGGATTTATGCCGCCTTTGCGGGCGTCTTCGCGAGCAAGCTCGCTCCCACATTCGACCGAGTACATTCTCTGGAGCGCGGTCAACATGTGGGAGCGGGCTTGCTCGCGAAAGCGCCAGGCCTGGCACAGCTGCTCCAACCTGGTGCACCTTGAGTAGATTTCAAACGCCAAACCGTCTCGTCGGCGACAGTTCGACGCCTTTACGACACCGCATCGCGCAATGGCATGGCCGCTGCAACACCCTGAATCATTCAAAACCGTTCAGGGAGTGCAACACGATGAACACACAACTCAAACCCACCTTGGGCACCCTGCATTTATGGGGCATTGCCGTGGGGCTGGTAATCTCCGGCGAATACTTCGGCTGGAGCTATGGCTGGGGCGTGGCCGGTACGTTGGGCTTTCTGGTGACCTCGTTGATGGTTGCCGCCATGTACACCTGCTTTATATTCAGTTTTACCGAGCTCACTACTGCGATTCCTCACGCTGGAGGGCCGTTTGCCTACAGTCGTCGCGCCTTTGGTGAGAAAGGCGGCTTGATCGCCGGCCTTGCGACGTTGATCGAATTCGTCTTCGCACCGCCCGCTATTGCCCTGGCGATCGGGGCGTATCTGAATGTGCAGTTTCCGGCTCTGGACCCCAAACACGCCGCCGTGGGTGCCTACATCGTGTTCATGGGCCTGAATATTCTCGGCGTAAAGCTCGCGGCCACCTTTGAGCTGGTGGTGTGCGTGCTCGCCGTCGCTGAATTGCTGGTGTTCATGGGCGTGGTCGCGCCGGCTTTCAGCTTCAGCAACTTCGCCCTGAATGGCTGGGCCGGTTCCGATACCTTCGGCGCGCCCGCTATTGCGGGGATGTTTGCGGCGATTCCCTTCGCCATTTGGTTCTTCCTCGCCATCGAAGGCGCGGCCATGGCCGCCGAGGAAGCCAAAGACCCCAAGCGCACCATTCCAAAAGCCTACATCAGCGGCATCCTGACGTTGGTGATCCTGGCCATGGGTGTGATGTTCTTCGCTGGCGGCGTGGGCGACTGGCGCACCCTGTCGAACATCAACGACCCCTTGCCGCAAGCGATGAAAACCGTGGTGGGCGACAGCTCCGGCTGGCTGCACATGCTGGTGTGGATCGGCCTGTTCGGCCTGGTGGCGAGTTTCCACGGCATCATCCTCGGTTACTCGCGCCAGTTCTTCGCCCTGGCTCGTGCCGGTTACTTGCCGTCTTTCCTCGCTAAACTGTCGCGCTTTCAGACTCCGCACCGGGCAATCATCGCCGGTGGCGTAGTCGGCGTCGCTGCCATCTACAGCGACGGCCTGATCAACCTGGGCGGTATGACGTTGACCGCAGCCATGATCACCATGGCGGTATTCGGGGCCATCGTGATGTACATCATGAGCATGCTCAGCCTGTTCAAACTGCGTAAGACCGAACCGCTGCTGGAGCGTACCTTTCGCGCGCCGGGCTACCCGATCGTGCCGGGCATCGCCTTGGTACTGGCGGTGGTATGCCTGGTGGCCATGGCTTGGTTTAACACGCTGATCGGGCTGATTTTCCTGGGCTTCATGCTCGTGGGGTTTGTGTACTTCCAACTGACCGCGCAAGACCGGGCCGATGCACCGGCAGATGCGATGTTGACGGGTCTTTAGGCTACTGGGGCAGAACGGGCCTACAATGAACTACTAAGATAGCCCGTTACTCAAAGCAGCAATTACCGTGGGAAACTTCCCCACGGTTTGCTGCCTCAAGGAGAGCCCTATGCCGTGGTATGCCTGGTTGATTTTAGTGGTCGCGATCGGTTCGATCGTCGGTGGTTTATTGATGCTGCGAGACAGCGCCAACAAGGTAGAACTCACCGACGAACAACGTAAGCGCGTGGCCGAGCGCAACGCACAAGCGGACTCAAAAGACGCACAAGACCGCTGAACCAGCCGCTATTCCCAATCCGCCTTGGCGATATGCAACCCGTGCTGGCCTTTATAGGCCGCACGTTCGGGCTGGCTCCAGCCATTGAGCAACTCACTCTCCAACCGATAAATTTCCACACCCAGCGGGCGACACACCGTCAGCGGGTCCTGCGCGTCCGGCCCCCACATTGGTAACGACAGATCCCCGCCCGGGCACGTTGATAGCGCGCAGAGCACATCAATCTCGGCAAAAAACTCCAGGTAGTCGCCCTTCCGTGCCGGGCAGGCTTTCATGAAGTACATGTCGTCATGGTTGAGCCCAGTGCATTGGAAAATATTCAGCACGTCATGCACATCAAACTCGGTCAAGCCGTGGGGAAGCACGGCGCGCGTCAGGTTTGAATGGCAATGGTGATGAAAGTCTTCGCCGGTGAGCATGCGGTTCACATACGGATCGCAACGCGTGCCCAACAAATCATGCAGGCGCCCGCCATGTTCATCGATGCCGTAGCTTGCCAGGCTGTCATCGGTGATGGTCACCAACGGCCGCAGGAACGGCAAGTTCGACCACAACCGGTCATGGGTGCTGACATGCGCGCCTTGCAACTGGCGCGTGCGCGCCGCCCACAAGCGTTCACGCGGGTCGTTAGCGTTCCACACATTGAAGTCGCCGACCTGCGGCCCTACCGGTGTGGTGACACGAAACACGTGCCCGGCCGGCACCTTCCATGCCCTGCCCGTGCGAATCGGCACTTCGAACTGCTCGATCAACGTGCGTTTATCCGCCTGGTCACGAATGCGTTCGTAGAACGCCGTGTCCACCTGCAATGCCGAACCTTTACTGACCTGGTAGGCGGCCGGATAGTCTTTGTACATGCTGCGGTTCCTCGATCAGGGTTAGGTAAACAGGGCCAATGTCAGGCGTTCCGAATCATTCAGGTACACGCTCATCGCTTTACCTGCTGCCGGTTTATCCGCGCGAACCAATAACGCGTAAATCTCACGATCGCGCTCCAGCCAAGGCGACTGGAAACGTTGCTCATCGATGGCGGCACAAAACACTAGCCGCAGTTGGGCAATGACCTGGGCGAAAAACTCATCGAAGAGAGGGCTGCGCATCAGCCCGACAATCAGTTGGTGAAACACCAGGCTGTGCGTAGCCACGGCGCGCCAGTCCTCACGGTCTCGTGCCAGCGCAGTGGCCTCAATGGCGTTATGCATGCCCTCCACCTGAGCGTCGGTCAGCGCGCCGCTCTGGGCGATGGCCTGCAACTCAAGGGTGCGGCGCACGACAAACAAGTCACGCACTTCGCTTCGCTCCAGCCGCCGAACCATCACCCCTTTATTGCGCACGTAGCGGGTGAGCCCCTCCTGGCCCAAACGATGCAACGCTTCGCGGATCGTATTGCGCGAAGCGTTATAGGCTTTGACCAGATCGACCTCGACCAACGCCATTCCAGGCAACAGCCGCCCCGCCATGATGTCGGCACGCAGTTCAAGCGCAATCTGATCGGCTAAGGAAACGCTGAGCGTCATGACCACCTCAAGATTGTTGAACAATCACTGAGCCAGATGTAATCACGTTCCATGCCAACGCCGCTGAACGTTGCCTGTATGGGTAAAAAATAAAATGCGCACTCGCTCACAAGGCAGTCCTATGCGTTACTCCGCAGCCCATAAAGCCCAGACTCATCAACGCATCGTAAGCCGCGACGGCATTGGCGCCACTGGCCTGCAGCCGTTGATGAACGCGCTGAACCTGACGCATGGCGGGTTTTACGCTCATTTCAAATCCAAGGATGAACGGGTGGAAAAGGCCCTGCAGGCTGCGGTTGCCGAACTGGCTACGCATTGCAAGATGCTGTTCAGCCAGGAGCGACCGTTGGAAGCGTTCATCGACAGTTACCTGTCTGAATGGCACCAGACCTCGCCGGATCAAGGCTGCCCACTACCGACCATGTCTTCGGAACTGGGCCTAAGAGGCCAGCATAGTCCGACCACGGATGCGGTACTTGGCGCCCGGCTGAAGCAGGTCGAAGCCGCTCTTGGAAACGCAAATGCCGATGAACAAAACCTGGTGATGATGTCGACGCGGGTCGTTGCGCTGGTACTGGCCAGAAGTGTCGAGAGTGCGCAGCTGGCGACGCGCATCATGGAAGTGGTACGCGCCAGTTTGAAAGCGCAGGTTTCAGAAGGTAAAAAAGCCGGTCATTGACCGGCCTCCTTGCAAACGTTCACATCCTCAATTGATAACCAGCCTGTCGCGGTTCTTCTCCAGCAGCGCCTTGCCGATGCCCTTTACTTCCAATAACTCATCCACTGCGGTGAACGGGCCGTTGCTTTCGCGGTAGGCGATGATCGCCTTTGCCTTGGCAGCGCCGATGCCGAAGAGGTCTCGACGCAGGGTTTCGGCGTCGGCTCCGTTCAGGTTGACCTTGGCGGATTGCTCGACCTTGGTCATCTGGGCGGTGATGGGGGCCGGGGCTTCGGGTTTGATAGAGGGCGCTGCGTTGGCGGCGACCGAGAACGAGGTAAGGAAAGCGAAGACAAGAGAAGATATGTAGGTGTTTTGCATTGGTGACGCTCCATGACATCGGTAGAAGAAAAGCAGCTTTCCGAAGCTGCTTCTTCTAACGTAGGTGATGTTTGGAGGGAGTCAAAAACGCAGGGGTTACAGAGTGTGAGCTTAGGGCTCCAGACGGCGTTGCTGGAAAATGAGATCGACGATTTCGCCATCGGGCGAGTAGCCACTTACCGTATCGCGCAGCAGCTGTCGAACGCGGGAATAATCGTCCTGATCTAAGGCCGCCAGCAGTTCGCTCAGCTTGCCCTTTAGAAGATCCCAGCCCAAGTGGTCTTCGTTAGCACTCATGATCATCGGGTGCTGGGTGGCAACTACGTTGTCGCCAATCAGTAACTCTTCGTAAAGCTTTTCACCAGGGCGTAGTCCTGAAAACTCTACGGTAATATCGCCATGCGGGTTTCTATCGGAACGCACACTCAAGCCCGACAAGTGAATCATCTTCTCCGCGAGTTCGACAATCTTCACTGGCTCGCCCATATCCAGCACGAATACGTCGCCGCCCAAGCCCATTGAGCCGGCCTGAATCACCAACTGCGCAGCTTCCGGAATGGTCATGAAGTAACGGGTGATTTTCGGGTGGGTGACAGTCACCGGGCCACCCGACTTGATTTGCTTATGAAACAGCGGAATTACCGAACCTGAGGAGCCGAGTACATTGCCGAAACGCACCATGGTGAATCGGGTCTTGTTCACCCGCGAGACGTTTGATTTGTCGCCAAACAATACGGGGGCTATCTCACGGCTAAGTGCTTGCAACGTCAGCTCGGCGAGGCGCTTCGTACTGCCCATGACATTGGTCGGACGGACCGCCTTGTCGGTAGAGATCAGCACGAAATTGGCCACCCCTGCCTGCAACGCTGCCTGCGCTGTGTTCAGTGTGCCAATCACATTATTCAACACGCCTTCAGCGATATTGTGCTCTACCATCGGCACGTGCTTGTAAGCAGCAGCGTGGTAAACCGTACTGACGCGCCAGGCTTTCATGACATCGAGCAACTTGGATGGGTTACGGACAGAACCCAGGATTGGCAAAACCTTGACCGGTAGAGACTCGCGATTAATACGCTCCTCCAGTTCGCAAAGGATGCTGTAGAGATTGAACTCGCTGTGCTCGAACAACAGCAACGATGTAGGGCCCAATGTAAGAATCTGCCGGCAAAGCTCTGAACCAATTGAGCCCCCCGCCCCGGTTACCATTACGTTTTGCCCTTTGATACAGCGCTCCAGCAGTTCGTGCTGGGCTGGCACAGTGTCCCGCCCCAATAGGTCTGCAATATCGACTTCCTGGATATCGTCGACCTTCACCCTGCCACTGGCCAGGTCCATAAATCCTGGAACACTGCGTACATGCAGAGGAAAACCTTCAAGAAACCCGAGGATTTCACGGCGGCGACCGCGGTTGGAGGACGGAATGGCCAGCAGAATTTCCTGGGCACCCGTCGTATCAATCATGCGTTGAATATGTTTGGGCTTATACACTTGCAGCCCGGAAATCACGCGGTCGGAAATACTGGAATCATCGTCAATAAATGCCACCGGCCGCATGACGCGCCCCATTCGCAACGCCGCGACCAGTTGATTGCCAGCAGCGCCCGCGCCGTAAATGGCGACACGCGGCAATCCATCTTCGCGGTTGGTAAACGGCACATGCTGCGCGGCGGAAAACCAGTCACCTAAGAAGTATTGGCGCATGCCAAGGCGCAAGCCGCCCACCATGATCAGGCTGAGCCACCAGTAGTTGAAGATAATGGAGCGCGGAACCACATTCTGATGGTTGCTGTACCAGTAAACCACCACGCCAAGGATGAGGGAGGACAAACTGACCGCCTTGATAATGGCGATCAATGCATCGTTGCCAAAGTAGCGCATCACTGCGCGGTACATGCCGAAGCGAATGAACAGCGGTATTGCAACCACTGGAGCAGCAATGAACAACCAGAGGTGAAGACGAACCGGGTTAACCAATTCATCGATGCCCAGGCGTACAACGAACGCAAGCCATAAGGCAGCCCAAACGACAAACACATCCGTGCAGACCTGAATCAGCCGTTTTTTTCGTCTAGGCAGAGCGACCAAATAGGCCCGTAACTTATCCATAGCGTTTTCAGACACCTCTTAACATCCTAATACTTTGCCTTTGCAAAGCCATCCATGCGCCCTTTGAAGGCTTTCAGGCCGGTTAACCGCCAACTTATGACCGCTCAAGCTCGCCAGCGTGAAACTTGATGGCCAACAGGATCAACGGCACGTAAGCAAGAACCAGCGCCCACGCGCCATCCCATCCATATAGAACAACACCCAGCGCAATGGGCAATAGCCAAACGAGGTTGATGGCCGCCACTGCCAACGTCACCGGCAGGTGTTTACCGAATTGGCGTGAAGCAAACTGATAGGCATGACTGCGGTGCGCTTCGTAGACCTTATCGCCCCTTACCAGGCGGCGCACAAGCGTGAACGTTGCGTCGACCACGAATACGCCCAGCAAAATCAACCAGGCCCAAAAAAAAGAAGATTGAACCCAGGCAGCCTGAATAGAGAAACAGCCCAGGATAACGCCTAGAAATCCACTCCCGGCATCCCCCATAAAGATTTTTGCAGGGGGGAAATTCCACAGCAGAAATGCCCCCACTGCTACGGCCAACAGCAGCGGCAGCCAAATCATATCCTGATGACCACTCAGCGCATAAAGCAGACAGCCGCCAAGGCAGGCGCAGATCGCCTCTACACTGGCAATACCATCAATTCCATCCATGAAATTGTAGAGATTGAGCATCCAGACCAGATAAACAGCGGCCAGGACCTTCCCAATCAGACCGAGATGCAGGTCCCAGCCAAATACGGTCAGCGGCGCAAGTCCTTTCATCCAGAACAACGCCCATGCCGCTGCCGCAAAATGGCCTGCCAGACGCCAGCGGGCAGCAATATGACCATGATCGTCCATAAAGCCCAGGACGGCCACCATCACACCCGCCCCCCCAACTGCGATCAACATGCCTGTAGATACCAGACCCAGCCACCCCAAAAGAGGGATCGCCACAAGAAACGCTAGAACAATCGCTACACCACCGCCTCGCGGAGTAGGCACCGAATGCGAACTGCGTGCATTCGGGATATCGATAATGCTGCGCGAAAGCGCATAGCGTCTTAATACAGCAGTCATCAAAAATGAGATCAATGCAACAGCAAGAACGATCCACCAGTCACTCATGTCTTTTCATTTTCCATGTAATCCGACGCTGTAACTTTCAGAGCCTGGTCCACTGACAGCGGCGGCGTCCAACCCAAAACAGCACGAGTCTTGGCAATATCAACCTGCAATGAGCCACACAACCGTTGAGAAAGGCTGCCCTTGCCCAGCACGTTGGCAGCCGCACGCAATAAAACAGCCGGCACAGGCAGAAGGCGCGCAGGCTTACCCAAGGCTGACGCCATCTTGCGCAGCAGTTGGGTAGTCGACAAGTCTTCGCCATCGCTGACCATGAACGTCTGATTCGCTGCTGCTGGATGACGGGCGCAGAGGATGGTCAAATCAACCAAATTATCCAAGGCCACGAGGCTGCGAGCGTTATGAATTGCGCCGAAAGGCAGCGGAATACCTTTATGCAGCCAACGCATCATGTTGAGGAAATTGGCTTTTACCCCTGGTCCGTAAACGAGTACAGGCCGGATGATCACCACCTCCATACCCGTCGCCAAGGCCAGCTCGCGAAGACACTGCTCTGCTTCCAGCTTTGAAACACCGTAAGGGTCTGCCGGATTACCTGGCTGATCCGCAGTGAACGGCATGCCAGGTTCTGTGCCTTCGCCGTTGACCTTGATCGAGCTGAGAAATACAAACCGGCGCACGCCAGCCTCTGCTGCCTGACGTGCCACATTAAGCGTGCCCTCAACGTTGATGTGGCGGAAGGCCTGGAGGGGGTCCGCTTCCAAGTCGTTCATGACGTGCACGCGAGCCGCGCAGTGGATTACTGCGTCCACACCGGCCAGTTCGGCCGAGAAATCTGCAGTCGAAAGGTCCTCGAATCGGACCACCTGCGCAGCCGTTGCACACGTAAAGTGGCTTCCCCTTGCTGCAACGGTGACACGAACATCAGTGTGGCCGGCTAACACTTGGACCAACCGGCCTCCAACGAATCCCGAAGCCCCAGTCACGAATATGTGCACGTAAAGCTCCTTGCTTACGATTTTGACCAGACGGTGCGGTTAATGTAATCGGTGTAACTGTGCACAATACGCACGACTTTCTTGGACACGGCACCGCCAAGGTAATCACCGACCACCGCTAGCACCCGCTCGCCACGCACGTGTTGGGTGGTGACGACACGGACGGCATCAAGAACGCGCTCGGCCGTCAACCCGCACATGATCAGCGTGCCTTCGTCCATACCCTCTGGGCGCTCATGCGCATTCCTGATGGTAACTGCGGGCAGGTTCAACAGTGAGGCCTCTTCAGTGATAGTGCCGCTGTCGGACACCACGCAAAATGCCTCCATCTGCAACTTGATATAGTCAAGCAGTCCAAACGGTTTGACGAAGCGAATCAAAGGATGATCCAGCGACTCGCCTAGCGCTTCGAGACGCTTACGGGTGCGCGGGTGAGTCGACACGATTACCGGGTATTGGTATTTGTCTGCCAATGCCTTCAAAGACCCCAGCAAGTCTCTAAGATTGTCGGGCGTATCAACGTTTTCCTCGCGGTGCGCGCTGACGACAAAATACGCTCCCGCTGCGAGCCCTTCCCGAGCGAGAACATCCGACGCTTCAATCTTAGGCATGTAATGAGCCAAGACTTCCGCCATATGAGAACCTGTCTTGATAATGGTTTCTGGACGAACACCTTCATCAAGTAGATAACGGCGCGCATGCTCGGTCAGAACCATATTGATATCGCTCAAATGGTCCAATACTTTGCGATTGAGCTCTTCAGGCACGCGCTGATCAAAACAGCGATTTCCTGCTTCCATATGGAAAACCGGGATTTTTCGGCGCTTTGCGGAAATGACCGCCAGGCACGTATTCGTATCACCATAAAGCAGCAGCGCGTCCGGTTTTTCTAATTCGAAAAGCTCATCGGATTTGGCAATGACTTGTGCAATCGTCTGCGCTGCAGTATCACCGACGGCCCCTAAAAAATGGTCCGGCTTGCGAATGTCCAGATCGTCAAAAAAGACCTGATTAAGCTCATAGTCATAATTCTGACCCGAGTGAACCAGAACATGATGAGTTTGTTTATCAAGTTCTGCGATCACGCGGCTCATTTTAATCAGTTCAGGGCGAGTGCCGACCAGTGTCATAACCTTAAGCATTGAGCTGCTCCTGAATAAATTCCAGTTTCAATAACAATGCTTTGACACCCTCAACATCCAGACGCTCGGTATTATGGGACGTGTAGTCATCTAGCTCGGAAATGTGCGTTTCGCCTTCGACGAAATACTTTTCATAGTTCAGGTCGCGGTTATCCGCCGGAATACGATAGTAGCGCCCCATGTCCTCTGACTTGGCCATCTCTTCGCGAGAAATCAGCGACTCGTAAAGTTTCTCGCCATGACGTGTACCGATCACTTTAATTGCGTTCAAGCGATTGAAGAGTTCTTTCAGCGCCTGCGCCAAATCTGCCACAGTAGAAGCAGGCGCTTTTTGCACGAAAATATCACCCTGCTGGGCAAACTCGAATGCATGAAGCACCAAGTCTACCGAGTCTTCCAACGACATCAGGAAGCGGGTCATATTGGGGTCGGTCACCGTCAGTTCGCCCCCCTGCTTCAATTGATTGACGAACAGCGGGATGACCGAACCGCGCGAAGCCATCACATTACCGTAGCGCGTGGAGCAAATAACCGGGCCGCCGTGCGGGATCATCCGAGATTTGGCCACCACCAACTTTTCTGCCATTGCCTTGGAAATACCCATGGCATTGATTGGGTAGACCGCTTTGTCGGTACTCAAAACCACAACCCGTTCTACATTGTTGGCTATGGCCGCATTAAGAACGTTTTCTGTACCCAGGACGTTGGTTTTAACCGCTTCCATCGGGTAAAACTCACAGGACGGGACCTGCTTGAGTGCGGCGGCGTGGAAGATATAATTCACGCCAACCATCGCTTGGGAAATGCTCGCGTAGTCACGCACATCACCAATATAAAATTTGACTTTGTCATTGCCGAGCGCAATGCGCATATCTTCCTGTTTTTTCTCGTCGCGGCTAAACACGCGGATTTCTTTCACGTGTGTGTCGAGAAAACGTTTCAGCACGGTATTACCAAAAGAACCGGTGCCGCCCGTGATCATCAATATTTTGTTATCAAACATAAAAGCTCCTAAACTATTGCTGTGCACGCATAAACTGAATCAGGTCCGGCCATGACGGTGGAGTGTAACCCACGGCCTCACGAAAGCGCGTCGAATCGAGGGAACGATCAATCACAAATTTATCATCAGGAATAATATCAATTTCTTTGTTATAGACCTTAGCGATTTCAGTCAGCAACGTGAACTTATCAATAGGGTCAACCGAGACGTGATACAGACCGAACACGCTTTCGTTAGGCAGCACATACTCAACAATGATGCGCGCCAGTTCTGCAGTGGGGACACCGGAAAAAATAGCGTTGGTGAATCCCTTTACCGATCCTTCCTGAGATAGAAACCAGTCAACCAAAGACGCATTGCTCGCTAACTCATGACCAATGATGGAGGTGCGTAACGTTATCGCGTGAGGCTGATCACTCAACTCACCTATAAATTTGGACTTCCCATACAGGTCTTCTGCATCAGAAATATCCGACTCCAGGTACATGCCCTTCGAACCGGAAAAGACACAGTCGGTGCTGATATGTATCAGCCGCGCCTGGGTAAGCAGGCACAATTTGGATAAACGATGTGGCAACATCGAATTAAGCGGCAACGTTGATAATGGGTCTTTTGCTTGTGCCAACTGCTTGATCAAGCCGACGCAGTTGATCACCACGTCCGGACGATTGTCTTCAAATACCGAGACCAACGTTTCGTAATCTAAAACATCAACATTTGAATAAAAGCAGCCCTTGTGTTTATCTTCAAAGTACTCTTCCCCGCGGGGGCCACGCATAGTGCCGAAAACACTATGTGAAGTGTGATTGGAAATATACTTGAACACAGCACTTCCAAGCATTCCTGTCACGCCCAGCACTAATATTTTCATGGTTTATCTCTGAGGGTTGCCAATACGTTCTTTAATGATCTGTACCAATCGACGGGATTGCGTCTTCATTTCGTAATTGTTACAGAAAAAACTGAACGACGCCGCTCCGTAAGCGGCTCTTTTTTCCGGCGTAGCCTCGTAGAGCGCCTCGATATTCCGTGCGAGCGCTGCCGCGTCCTCGGCCGGAGAACACAACCCAGCCTTAGCCAGCGCCACGATCCTCGCACCTTCTCCATCCAGAGCAGCCAATATAGGCTTGCCTGCTGCCATATACGCCTGGATCTTACTGGGGATGGTCAACGCGAAGATTTCCTCACGCTTGAGTGTCACCAGTAGCGCCTCACTCTCTGAAAATAATTCAGGCATTACTGACGATGGCAGTCGCCCTACGAGCTCAAGATTGTGCAGGCCGTGTTCACGCTTTTGCTCATGCATCCAATCCAAACGGCTGCCACTGCCGACTACGACAATCTTGCAATCCAGGTGAACCAATGCTTTTGCGGCATCGACTATGGTTTCCAAGGACTGCGCAAACCCTAGGTTCCCGGCAAAAACCACGCAAAATTTAGACTGCAATAACCGACTGATCTCCACCGGCAGGCGGTCGGAAGGATTAATCTGGGCGGCAGGGGCACGGTAAGAATTGGGGTAGTAAACGATCTTGTCTTTCGCCACATACTTGGAGGCAGAGGCAATGAATGCTTCAGATTGAACCAGCACAGTGTCGGCCTTGGCGTAGATTAAACGCACCAAAACGCCGATTGCCTTCAACAGCAGCGAATTCGTGATGAACCCCGTGGCCTTAAGTGTCTCCGGCCATAAATCCTGAACCCACACCATCAAATGAGCCTTGCTGGAACGTTTCAACACGATAGCGGGAATAGCTGCCGTAATCGGTGAGACCGCAAAGACAATGATCGCGTCGAACTGCTTACCAGCGCTCTGCTTCGGAAAGTATCTGATCCCATTTTTCACAAATGAGAGATAGTTGAGAAGCAGGTTTCTGGCACCACCAGACTTGCGTGGCCTCAACGGCACCCGGTGGATTTTTACGCCGTCCTTGTACACCTGCTCATTGCAAGCAGCCTGGTCATAATTTTCATAGGTTTCGCCGTCCGGGTAGTTAGGTTGCCCGGTAAAGACTTCCACGGTGTGCCCAAGACACGCCAGCTCCTCAACAATGTCATTGATAATAAAGCTCTCAGGATAAAAATACTGAGTGACAATCGCAATATTCAAAGACATATCATCCCACGCTATCAAATCGGGATTTAAGCGCTTTGGGCCCTTGAACAATTACAGATTTGAAAAATGACAACATAGCAACCCAACGATTCATTGAACCATCAAAAACAGGTGCGCGGTTAGACAACTCAACAAACCTTTTTGAGGTCTCGACAATATCAAACATTTTAGCTTTTTGTCGATGGTTAACAGAGACGTCACTGTATTGTTCGGGACTCATATCATGCAGCATCTCGAGGGTTTCCAAGATGCCCATTCTCACCGTCGTCGCGGATTCTTCGTTGTAGGAATAGCCTGAAATATCCGAAAACAACCCACAGGTCAGTGGTAACTCTATGGATTCAATGCCTACCACCGAAGGCACACCGGCTGCAGCGGCTTCGATGATAGTCGTACCCGAGCCAACGAAACAAAACGCCCCGTCAAAAAGGCCGGGCAGCTCGGCATACTCCACCTCGCCCATGAAGTGCACGTACTCACTCACGCCACACGCCTGTGCCAACGAGACCAACGCCGCATGTTCCGGACCGTCACCATAAATAAAATATTCAAAATTAGCGCGTTTACGAAGCCCACTCAACTGGGTAATGACGTGTTTATTGTACACTTTAAAATCGACTAGACGCCCTACAGACACAATACGCAGGGACGATTGAAGTGGCTGCCGATCGCTATAGTTCTCGAAAGAAATACCCAGCGGCAATACGTCCAGCGTGCCTACATCAACATTAGCAAACGCGGCTGCCATTTCGGCAGTACGCTCATTGGGAAACAATGTCAATTGGACGTTTCGATCATACAACTCAAGCATCTTCTTTCTGAAATATATGTTTCGCTCACGCCACCAGCTGATTTCCATAGAGTGATAGACACCAATACTTAGAAATGTAAACTTCAGCCTGGCCTTATTCAGGAAAACATAGGCCAACGTCAACACGTCTACCACATGAACAATATCGTAGACCAGCGGATCTTTTTTTGCGGGCAACAGCGCATTTATCCAACTGGACGCGGCAAAAAAGGGCACATGCTCTACGACATTGACTCTGGCGTAACGAGACAGCTCATTGAACAGACCTGCATCATATTTACTCGACAATAATGTAACAGTTACGGTATACCCCGCTTGGCTGAGGTATTTAGACAGCCTGACCACATAGGTCTCAACCCCACCAATGGCCAAGCCCCCCATGACAAACAAAATACTTTTCATGCAATAATCCCGATAAATTATAGAAAATTAAAAAACACTTCGGAATCGCCTGTCCACCCTGAGTGAACACTCAAATTCAGGTACAGTGTGCCGAGCGCATAAACAGAGACCATTACAACCCCACGCCTGTTACCCAACAGGTGCACGGCGAGCATCGGTAACAGGACATATTCAAACATCGATATGCTCGCATAGCTGCGACCGGCGAGAATTGCAAAATCGCCCAGTACAATTCGTAAAAACGTCGCGCAGTAAAAAACGCAGAAGACGAGCTTAAAGGTTGGATAGCGTGCCTCCAATTTCTCCGAGCATACTAATCCAACGACAATCAAAATCAGATTTTTGATATTAACGATATTGAAAATCGGCAGAACATAGCCGTACTTCTCCGTCGTCAGATAAGAATCAATTTTTTCACCAATAAAACCAATAAAGTCCAACTGACGCAATAGCAGTTTTGAATCAACAAAAGACGCCATCAACAGAAGTGCAACACTGAGTAACAGGTAAAAATTCCGCGAGGGCTTCAAGAGATACAAAACAAGGGGAATCATAAATAATATCGACGACACGTGCACCATCATGGCCAGCGCAAGATAGACCGCCAACATCGCGTATTCTTTTTTGTGGAGATACGTCGCGGCCAAAAATACCAAGCCGGACGCAATCCCCAAACGCATGGCGTTCAACTCTTTCGCCAGAAAGAAATGAGCAAAATAGACCAATACGCCCAAGGCAAAATAAGGAGAAAAGTAACGAATACTCTTGAGGTTGAGACTTACCGCAAAGAGCGCGCAGAAGCCGAATAAAACAAAAGAATTCCGCCCCACTACCGCCAGCATCGAGAGAAAAATATAAAACCCGAATTCGATATTAAACGCTGTATAGCTGTAGTCGCAGAACAGGTTATGACATTCCAGAACGGAAGGCACTTCTTGTATCATTCTCAGGTAGGCAAGATCATCATTGCCCACCCCTGCCATCCTGAATGTCGCCAGCAGGATTAGAGCCCCTCCCATCAGGGCGCCGACCGCTGCCCGAGGAAGCGTGTGATCACTGAGGGTGTCCCACGCTGCAACGATTACTAGAAGCCCGAATACGAGGTATAGCGGTAGGGTGAATTCCATGCCCATCAGTTGCGTGCCCAATAGATAAATCCGGCAGTGGAAATTATAAAAAACGCTATATATGCCAACATATAAGAATACATAACACCGTGCACACCACCCACCTCACGGCCGATAAAAAATGTCAAACCGACAAAAAGCAGCGCCTGTAGCACCTCAGAGAAGATATACAATTTCGTTGCGGCTTTCGCCACCACAACAAAACCTACAACATAAGAAGCGACCTTAAAGAAATCACCGACCAATTGATAAATGATATAGCCTTCCAACTCATGAAACTCGGAAGACAATAACATCGGAATAAAGAAACTCCGACCGATATAAAGAACGCTGGCCCCTGCCAAAAACAACGCCATTACCAACAACATAAATTTAATGACTTGCGCCTTGATCACCGCCTTGTCTTGGGTGGCGGACACCATCGGCATATAATAAGACGCCAAAAACACACTGAAAAAACCGATGTACGCGCTCGACAGCTTGATACTTCCTTGCCAGATGCCCGCTTCGGCATAACCGACCTGTGCTATTAGCGATTCCCTGATAATAATTTCGACCACGGGAAACATCAGGGCACTGACGAGCAACATCAGTCCAAACCTGGAAAAATTCTTGCCCAACCCCACATCCAACTTCCGCCCCTTGAGCATTCTGAACAGAGGCGTCCCTTTAAGGTAAACCAAAGAGATAAGAGCCGGCATGGTGAATATAGACAACATCGCTATCGCAGCACCGGGCAGGCCAAATGCAGAGATCAGCCACCAGATCACGGGAAGCACAACAATGTTAGCCACAACTTGAACGATTGAGTTGACCTTGAGTTTACCAAGGCCATTGAAGAACCCTGAAAACAGGGTATTGAATGCAAAAACAAACTGAGCAAAAGCCAGCAGCACAATAATCCAGGAACGCTCCGGTTGCCCGAACACAAAATTCGATATTTTGGTCGAAAATACAACCATCAAGACAAATGACACAAGACAGAAACTGAAGGCATAACACACCGACGTCGAAAATAACCTGTGCAACTTAAATTGGTTATTTTTAAATTCCGCAACGTATTTAATTATACCGTGGCTTATCCCCCCTCCCGCCAAGAGGACAGCGATAGACACCAAGCTCATGAAATGCCCTAGCTGGCCGAGACCGTCAACTCCCAGGTACAGAGCGATTAATTTTAGTATGCAAAAGCCAACGAGTATCTTTGACGCTTGAGCGGCGCTTGTAAAAAAAGCGCCGACCAGCATGCTACGGTTTGAGCCCTTCAATTCACCAGCCCGCGGCATCAACGGCCCCCATTACAGAGTTGATGACATGCAGCACCTCAGGCTCCGTCATGCCATACCACACAGGTAAGCGAATAAGGCGCTCACTTTCCTTGGTGGTAAAACGATCTTCGCCTACGAACCGGCCTAACAACACACCGGCCGGTGCGCTGTGAAGTGGGACGTAATGAAATACCGCCCCCACACCTGCCGCGTTCAGATAACTGAGGACTGATTTACGTGCGTCGATGTCCTTTACCTTAATATAAAACATGTGCGCATTGGCAATACAATCAACCGGCACCGTGGGAATTTCAAGCACCCCTGCCGCCACCAATCCTGCGAACGCCATGTTGTAGCGCTGCCAAATGCCGAGCCTAATATCGTTAATCTGCTTCGCGCGCTCCAACTGACCAAACAAATAGGCAGCCTGTAACTCACCCGGCAAATAACTACTGCCAATATCAACCCACGTATACTTGTCAATCACGCCTCTAAAAAACTGACTGCGATTGGTACCTTTTTCTCTGATAATTTCTGCACGACCAATGAAGCGCTTATCATTGATCAACAATAATCCGCCCTCGCCACCACTCGTGTAGTTTTTTGTTTCATGAAAACTATAAGCTGCCAAATGTCCGATCGTGCCCAGCCAACGCCCTTTATAAGTCGACATCATACCTTGAGCAGCATCTTCCACGACAAACAAATCATGGCGCTGTGCAATGTCCATGATCACGTCCATTTCACAGGCGACACCTGCATAATGAACGGGGACGATTGCTTTGGTCTTGACAGTGATCGCTGCCTCGATAAGCGTTTCATCAATATTCATAGTATCCGGGCGAATATCGACAAAAACGATCTTCGCGCCTCGTAATACAAATGCGTTTGCGGTACTGACAAAGGTAAAGCTGGGCATAATAACTTCATCGCCCGGCTGTATATCTATCAAAATAGCCGCCATTTCAAGTGCTTGGGTGCACGACGGCGTCAGCAGAGCCTTTTTACATGAAAATGTCTCTTCAAACCATTGTTGGCAACTAATGGTGAAATCACCGTCACCCGACATCTTAGCGCTGCGCATTGCGCGCATAACATATTGATCTTCATTACCCGTATAGGGTGGTTTGTTAAATGGAATCTTCATCAAGCTCACCGTAAAATTCTTTTTCTAGCTTAGTAAATCGTTCAATTCTTGACTCGTTTTTCAGGCACTCCAGTGTAAGCACCCCTAGTGACGGCCAGCCGCGCCCCCATTGTACAGCCCTCAGCCGATACTCTCCCGGAAACCAATCACCTCTGCGGCACCGACGATGACAGGCGGAGGTCTTTATACGCGCTGTGAGCATTAAAATTGATTGTACAAATTTTCCCTTGGTTTGCGCTCGGAACGCAACACACCTATGGATACATTTCGAGGCAATTCTTGACCTTAACCGACCGCGACGAGGGAAGGCGCAACCGCCACGCCTTGAAGCCTCAGCATTACAGACTTCACCCCATCACTCAAAGGCGACAATGAATTGTTAAAAGCCTTTTTACGGCCGCTGCACCACTAACTTTTAAATAGCAGGCTTAGTTCAGATATTTGCTTAAAGGCAAAATCTGCGAAATATGATTAACCGTAACCAAATGAGTTTCTGTCTTGACGCTGCCGGGACACGTAGAGTTGGAGAGTTATATACAGAGACGAGAATGTTTGCTTTAGCAAGTGAACGCTCACTGCTCGCTCACCTGTCAAGTATCGAAACGCAAAGGACGGCTGTCATTAATGCGCGGAATCTTACCCTATATCCCACACACTTTGAACCTTGGCACGTCTATTTTATAGCGATCGCCCAAGGCATTCCGATCTGGAATTATCTGATTTTTTGCAAAAAAAGCGGATAGGGAGCAATCGGTTACCCCGAGCAACCGAGGCAGGGCCTTACGCGCAGGTGGTAGAGCACCAGAATAACGCGCGCGCCACTTAAGAGGATGCTGGAGGGCTGGGAGCCCATAACAGCAGTTGCGAGGAAGGGGAGGCTATCCGTGCGCTATCGAAACTTGCTTGGCCGACGGCTACTGGTAACCAGTAAACCCAATAGCGGCCCTACCATCAATCCGACAATCAGCGCAGCCACAACGTACACCGCCACTGGCAGCTGCATCGTTGTCCACCCCAGGAGCGAAAGAGAGACGCCCTGTTGGTTTTCCAAAACAAAGGCCAAAACCACCAGCGCAACAGCCAGTACGACCAGCACCAGAAAAACGCGTTTAATCCCACGCATAACTTACTCCTGTCCCAAAACCACTCAGACGCCCTCTTCCTCGTCTTCGTTCACTCGATCCCTTAATTCCTTACCCGGCTTGAAATGCGGCACAAACTTACCGTCAAGGCTGACGGATTGCCCGGTTTTCGGGTTACGGCCTACACGCGGTGCGCGGTAGTGCAAGGAAAAGCTACCAAAGCCCCGGATCTCGATTCGATCCCCAGTGGCCAGGCATTGGGACATTTGCTCAAGCATGGTCTTGATAGCCAGCTCTACATCCTTGGATGAAAGCAGCCCTTGATGGGTGACAATTCGTTCGATCAACTCCGACTTCGTCATATTTTTCCCTTCTTTTTCAAGCAGCTAGGAAAAGCGCTCCAAAGGTTTTAGCATGACTCGGCGATTTTGAACAGCCCACAACTTAACTTATCTGCGGGTTAATTTAACCCCCGCAATAAAGGCCTAACCCCTCAATTACAGATCACCAGCATCGTGCGGGTCACTGCACCTGCCGGGTTCCAACCAAACAGGTAGTCACCCTCTTCATCCTTGGCGTCACTGGAGCGCGTTACAACCTTATAGCCCTGCCCCTTGCACTCACGCGCTGCACGCTTCTCGCACTTATCCCAATTGGAGCCAAGCCCCGAGCAGTCAATCTCAATACCACTGACGCCGTGCCTGGCGTGAGTCTTGGCACTGGTGGAGCAGCCTGCAAGCAGCATCATTGAGAAAACGACAATAAACCTGTTCATTCAAATCCTTATTGAAGCAACAACACTAAATAGCGCGTATGAAAACTATATTCAGTTCTGACACCCCGCGGTAAGCCTTGGTTCGAGGTTGTTGATTCAACAAATTTCAGGCACAAAAAAGGGCGACCGAAGTCGCCCTTTTTCTATGGTCTGACAGAACTTAGTTCTGTTTTTCCATCTGTGCACGCAGCAGGTCGCCCAGAGTGGTAGGACCAGCAGAAGGCTCAGACGAAGCTGGCTTGTCGCGCAGGCTCTGAATGGCTTCTTTCTCTTCGATCTCGTCTTTCGATTTGATGGAGAGCTGGATTACGCGGCTCTTGCGGTCAACGCTGATGATCTTGGCTTCTACTTCCTGGCCTTCTTTCAGAACGTTGCGCGCGTCTTCAACGCGGTCACGGCTGATTTCGGAGGCTTTCAGAGTCGCTTCGATATCGTCGGCCAGAGTGATGATGGCGCCTTTAGCGTCAACTTCTTTCACAGTGCCTTTAACGATTGCGCCTTTGTCGTTCTCTTGAACGTACTCGGAGAACGGATCGCTTTCCAGTTGCTTGATACCCAGGGAGATGCGCTCGCGCTCTGGGTCAACCGACAGGATAACGGTGTCCAGCTCGTCGCCCTTCTTGAAACGACGAACAGCTTCTTCGCCAACTTCGTTCCAGGAGATGTCGGACAGGTGAACCAGGCCGTCGATGCCGCCGTCCAGACCAATGAAGATACCGAAATCGGTGATCGACTTGATGGTGCCGGAGATTTTATCGCCCTTGTTGAACTGGCCAGAGAAATCTTCCCATGGGTTAGATTTGCACTGTTTGATGCCCAGGGAGATACGACGACGCTCTTCGTCGATGTCCAGAACCATAACTTCCACTTCGTCGCCGACTTGTACGACTTTCGAAGGGTGGATGTTTTTGTTGGTCCAGTCCATTTCGGAAACGTGTACCAGGCCTTCCACGCCTTCTTCCAGCTCTGCGAAGCAGCCGTAGTCGGTCAGGTTGGTAACACGCGCGGTTACGCGAGTGCTTTCTGGGTAACGAGCTTTGATAGCAACCCATGGATCTTCGCCCAGCTGCTTCAAGCCCAGGGAGACGCGGTTACGCTCACGATCGTACTTCAGAACCTTGACATCAATCTCGTCGCCAACGTTGACGATTTCAGAAGGATGCTTGATACGCTTCCAAGCCATGTCGGTGATGTGCAGCAGGCCATCGACGCCACCCAGATCGACGAATGCGCCGTAATCGGTGAGGTTCTTGACGATACCTTTGACTTGTTGGCCTTCTTGCAGGGATTCCAGCAGAGCTTCACGCTCGGCGGAGTTCTCTGCTTCCAGCACGCTGCGACGGGAAACGACAACGTTGTTGCGCTTCTGGTCGAGCTTGATGACCTTGAATTCGAGTTCTTTGCCTTCCAGGTGCGTGGTGTCGCGCACTGGACGAACGTCGACCAAAGAACCTGGCAGGAACGCACGGATGCCGTTAACGTCGACAGTGAAGCCGCCTTTAACCTTACCGTTGATAACGCCCTTGACCACTTCTTCAGCTGCGAAGGCTGCTTCGAGAACAATCCAGCATTCAGCGCGCTTGGCTTTTTCACGGGACAGCTTGGTTTCACCGAAACCGTCTTCAACCGAGTCCAGAGCAACGTGAACTTCGTCACCGACATTGATAGTCAGGTCGCCAGCATCGTTGTAGAACTGTTCCAGCGGGATCAGAGCTTCAGACTTCAGACCAGCGTGAACGGTTACCCAACGAGCTTGGTAATCGATATCAACGATAACACCGGTGATGATGGAGCCAGCCTGAAGGTTCAGGGTTTTTAGGCTTTCTTCAAAGAGTTCCGCAAAGCTTTCGCTCATTTTAATTCCTGTTGATAAGGGCGAAGAATACGCCCATCTCCACACCCCAGACGGTGTGGGTTAGTTTCAATTAGAAGAAGCACCGCAGGACTATGACTGGTCCCCTGCAGCCTTCTTGGTCACCCGGCGATATCGCGAATGGCGATTTCACTCAAGATGCGTTCCAGCACCTGCTCGATGGAAAGCTCCGTGGAATCCAGCTGTATGGCGTCAGCCGCCGGTTTGAGCGGGGCTACCGCACGCTGGGTATCACGCTCATCGCGTGCACGGATCTCATCTAGCAGACTCGACAGACTAACACCATCGACTTTGCCCTTCAACTGCAAGTAACGGCGGCGAGCCCGTTCCTCGGCGCTGGCGGTCAGGAAAATCTTCAATGGCGCCTCAGGAAACACGACGGTGCCCATGTCACGGCCATCAGCCACTAGGCCCGGCGGCTCCTGAAACGCCCGCTGACGCTGCAGTAACGCGTCACGCACGGCCGGCAGCGCGGCAACCTGGGAAGCCCAGGAGCCCACTTGTTCGTTACGCAGATCATCGGTCACATCGTCCCCTTCCAGGATGATGCGCTGCGGATGACCTTCCGTCGCGCCGACGAACTGCACATCGAGATGCGCCGCCAGCAACTTCAGGGACTCTTCGTTGGTCAGGTCCACGCCATGGTTGCGTGCCGCAAATGCCAGCAAACGGTACAGCGCGCCGGAATCCAGCAGGCACCAACCGAGGCGCTTGGCCAGGATGCCGGCGATTGTGCCTTTGCCCGAGCCGCTTGGCCCGTCGATGGTAATCACCGGTGCTTTGATATTCACAATTGAGCCTCTTGGGCAACACGGATGCCGACGTGGGCACACAGTGTAAGAAAGTTCGGAAAAGATGTAGCAACATTGGCGCAGTCACGGATGCGAATCGGCGCCGCCGCACGCAGGGAAGCCACGCTGAAAGCCATGGCGATCCGGTGATCGCCATGCGCATGCACTTCGCCACCCCCTATCGGACCACCGTCAATGATAATCCCATCAGGCGTCGGTTCACACTTCACGCCCAGCGCCAGCAGACCGTCGGCCATGACCTGGATACGGTCAGACTCTTTAACCCGCAGTTCTTCAGCGCCACGCAATACGGTGCGCCCTTCGGCACAGGCCGCCGCAACGAACAATACCGGGAATTCGTCGATAGCCAACGGCACCAGCGCTTCGGGAATCTCTATGCCTTTCAACGCAGCGGCACGCACGCGCAGATCAGCAACCGCCTCGCCACCCACTTTACGCGGGTTCTCCAGGGTGATATCCGCGCCCATCAGCCGCAGGATATCAATCACCCCGGTGCGAGTCGGATTGACGCCGACATGCTCCAGCAACAACTCGGAGCCCTCGGCAATCGAAGCCGCCACCAGGAAGAACGCCGACGAGGAAATATCCCCTGGCACTTCTATATGCGTGGCAATCAAAGCATGGCCTGGCTCGACCGACGCCGTAGCCCCCGCCACCTCGACCGGATAACCAAACCCGCGCAACATGCGCTCGGTATGGTCACGGGTCGGCGCCGGCTCGGTCACCGAGGTTTTACCCTCGGCATACAACCCGGCCAACAGCAGGCAGGATTTGACCTGCGCGCTAGCCATCGGCATCGAATAGGCCATGCCTTTCAAAACCTGCCCGCCACGAATAGTCAGCGGCGGACGCCCTTCTGGTCCGGTTTCGATCACCGCCCCCATTTCCCTTAGCGGCTTAGCCACGCGGCTCATCGGGCGCTTGGAGAGCGAGGCATCACCGGCCAACACACTGTCGAAGCGTTGCGCCGCCAGCAACCCGGACAACAGGCGCATCGACGTACCGGAGTTACCCAAGTAGATAGGGCCAGGCGCCGGCTTGAGGCCATGCAAGCCTACGCCGTGAATGGTGACGCGCCCATGGTGCGGCCCTTCAATCACCACGCCCATGTCGCGAAAGGCCTGCAACGTCGCCAGGGCATCTTCACCCTCAAGGAAACCTTCGATCTCGGTCACGCCTTCAGCCAACGAACCCAACATGATCGAACGATGGGAGATCGACTTATCGCCCGGCACCCGAATCTGCCCGCTCAAGCGCCCGCCCGGGCTGGCGAGAAAGGTCAGCTCATCGGCGTTCATGGCGGTTTCCATGTAGGCCCGGCGAGCCAGGATCTTGCTGAAATGCTCACGCGCCACCCGCGCACGGGTGAACACGCCCAATAGTTGATGGCCATCTCCGGCATCGACCGCGTCGCGCAAGGCGTCGAGGTCACTGCGGAAGGTGTCCAGGGTGCGCAACACCGCCTCACGATTGGCAAGGAAGATGTCGTGCCACATCACCGGATCGCTGCCAGCAATTCGCGTGAAATCGCGAAAGCCACCGGCGGCATAACGGAAGATGTCGAGATTTTCGTTACGTTTAGCCAGGGAATCCACCAAGCCAAACGCCAGCAGATG
>NZ_UYXQ01000020.1 GCF_900624995.1 Pseudomonas antarctica | reverse complement strand
CAGCGAAAACGGGTTTGGGGGGGTTCCACCAAACCATCGAAACCCCAACAAAAAGGCAGAGCACTGCGGTGCTGACAGTCGAACTCGGTCAAAACTGTGGGAGCGGGCTTGCTCGCGAAGGCGGTGGGTCAGTCAGCTCATGTGTAACTGACCCACCGCCTTCGCGAGCAAGCCCGCTCCCACATTGGGATCTCATTACATCAGCTAGATAGGGTGGTGCTCTGCTTCTGCCCTGCTTTTGCTTCAACTACTCAGGTCGGCTACTAGGCCGCCGTGCTCTTGCTCTTGCTTTTGATCTTGATCTTGATCTTGATCTTGATCTGAGGCGCCCCGTTAACCACGATGGCCGAACGCAGGCTTGAATCCGTGGTGGCCCACGGATTCAAGCCTGCGTTCTGGCATGCCGAGCCTAAGCGAGGCACAGAGTGGTGGGGCAAAGAACTTTTGGTTACTTTTGGGGCGTTTGCCAAAAGTGACCCGCTGTAAGAGCGGAACCCTAAGCAGCCGTTACCGCAGCAACGGATATGTACTCACATCTACCTAAAAAACCCGTCAAAAGCTTAAAGTTGCGTAGATACCTATGCTGCGATAGCGGTGTAACTGCCACTGCAATGTGGCTAACCCACCGCCATCGCAGGCAAGCCAGTTCCCACATTATTTTTACCGCGTTGTTACAGGGCGAACTGCGCGAAGCTCACGCCAGCACCTGCCGGGCGCACATCTTTCAAGAACGAATCTTTGTCCGCACTCAACTCCAGGGTGATCTCCGGCTTACGCTTGCTTGCATTGCGCACCACCAGCCCTTCGAGCTTTTCACGCAGGAACGCCGTCGGCACCTTCAGGTGCAACAACTGGTCGGACTCGGCGTTGTGCATCAACAGGTGAATCCACTCGAACTGGCCCACGGCAATACGGCCCACCGGCAGGTCGAACCACCAGATGTTGCGTTTTGGGTCCAGGTCGGTGAAGTGGCAGTTGTTGACGCCGAGTACGGCACCGCCCAGTTCCTGGTTTCTGCGGGCGATGGCCTGTGCTTTATTGAGTTTCATAACCTTCCTACGGGATCTGTTATTCAGCGTTATAGCCTGAATGTGCCGGGCATTCTCGTGGGTTGGCCGCAAAACATAAAGCCAAACCTGCAGGCGGCGATGAAATGCGCGCTGAAAAATAATTGAAACTCTGTCGAACGGCCTCGGGTCAATCTCTACGTAATGACCAAAATCCTTGATTGTTCTTTCGGAGAAATACCATGAGCAGCACATCGGATAAGGCAAAAGGGTTGAAAGATGAACTCGTCGGCAACATCAAACAAGGCGTCGGCAAGGTCACCGGCAACGACAAACTGCGCGCTGAAGGTGTCGTGCAGGAGAAGAAAGGTCAGGTCGAAAAAGCCGTCGGTGATACCAAAGATGCGGTAAAAAAAGCCGTCAAGTAACCCTGAATCGCTGGCTGTGTTCGTGCAGCCCGACGGCCATCCACGGATGGCCGTTTTTATGTCGTACGTTGCAACTAAAATCTGGTAATTGTTTCAAAGTCGCCAAGTAGGCTACTTTTGATGTAGAAAACGGCCCCTGAGTCGCCCACGACCTCACCCTTTTTGCGGCGAAAGGAGACGCTATGATTTTTCCGGTACTAGACGGCCTCAAGCTCCACAAAGTGCTGGTGCGCACCGTCAAGGAATTCGTCGATGACGAAATGCCCACCTATGCCTCGGCACTGGCCTACCAGATGCTGTTCTCGTTGTTTCCCTTCCTGCTATTTCTTATCGCCCTGATCGGTTTCCTGCACCTGCCGGACTTCTTCACCTGGCTGCGCATGCAGTCGGAACTGGTGTTGCCGCCCCAGGCCCTGGAACAGGTCAACCCGGTGATCGACCAGTTGCAGCAATCCAAGGGTGGCTTGCTGTCCGTCGGTATCGTGATCGCCCTGTGGACCGCGTCCGCCGGTGTAAGGCTGATGATGAGCGCGATGAACGCTGCCTACGACGTGGTCGAAGGTCGGCCGATCTGGAAGCGTTTTCCGCTCTCGGTGTTCTACACCGTCGGCATCGCCGGCATGCTGCTGGCCGCCGCCGCGTTGATGGTGCTGGGCCCGCAGGTGATGGAGTGGCTCGCCGGGCAGATCGGCATGCAGGAATTCGTGGTCACCTTATGGACTATCCTGCGCTGGCCGTTAATCGTTATTCTGCTGATGTTTGCCGTGGCCCTCATGTACTACGTGATGCCCGATGTTGAGCAGAAATTTCGCTTCATCACTCCAGGCTCGGTGCTCGCCGTGGTGGTGTGGATCGTTGCTTCCCTGGGCTTTGGCTACTACGTCAAAACCTTCGCCGACTACAACGCCATGTATGGCAGTATCGGTGCGATCATCGTCCTGCTCCTGTACTTCTATATTTCCGCCGCCGTGCTGTTGCTGGGCGCGGAGATGAATGCCGTGATCGAACACATGTCGGCCGAAGGCAAGGAACCGGGGGAAAAGGAGTTTGAAGAAGACGCCCACACGGATGAAAAACAGCACGTCTCAGGCCTAGGCCGGGACCACTCCAAGCCCACACCCATTGAGCCTGATCGATGATCCATGAAATCCTGAAAATGGGCGACGAGCGCCTGCTGCGTATTGCTTCACCGGTTCCGCCGGAGATGTTCGACAGCCCTGAGCTGTGGCAGTTGATTGATGACATGTTCCAGACCATGGAACACGTCGGCGGCGTCGGCCTTGCCGCCCCGCAGATTGGTGTCGACCTGCAACTGGTGATCTTTGGTTTTGAGGCCAGTGAACGCTACCCGGACGCACCGCCAGTGACGCAGACCATCCTGATCAACCCATTGATCACGCCGCTCAGCCCAGTGCTGGAAGAGGGCTACGAAGGCTGCCTGTCCGTGCCCGGGCTGCGTGGCGCCGTGGACCGTTATCAGCAGATTCGCTACGAGGGTTTCGACCCTAAAGGCGAGCCGATTGTGCGTATTGCCGAGGGCTTCCACGCGCGGGTGGTGCAGCATGAATGCGATCACCTGATCGGCCGGTTGTACCCGTCGCGGATTACCGACTTCAGCAAGTTCGGGTTTATCGAAGTGATGTTTCCAGACATGGATCCGACAGCGGACGAATAGCTTCCAGGCCCAGTGAGGTCCAACGGTGGGAGCAGGTTTGCTCCCACCGTTGGGTTGCATTTCACATGGGGTTATTTAGCCGGCTTCACAAACCGCAACGTCATCCGATCCGATTCCCCAATCGCCACATACTTGGCCTTGTCCTGCTCCCCCAGCTTCAACGTCGGCGGCAACGTCCACACGCCACCCGGATAGTCCTTGGTGTCTTTGGGGTTGGCATTCACCTCGCTTTGCCCCGCCAGCTCAAACCCGGCATCGGTGGCTAGCTTCACCACCTGCGCGGTGGTCACGTAACCACTGTCCTTGATCGCTCCCAGATCCGCCCCGTTCTTGGCGCGGTGATCTTCTACACCCAGCACGCCACCCGGTTTGAGCACGGCGTAAAACGCACTGAACGTAGCGTTTGCAGTGTCGGCCGCTACCCAGTTATGCACATTGCGAAAGGTCAGCACGGCATCGGCCGAGGCAGGCTTGCCGAATACCGGCGCCTTAGGGTCGAACGCCACCACCTGGGCCTTGGCATAACGCGCCGGGTCGGCGGCGAATTTATTTTTCAGGTTCTCTTCGGCGGTGCGTGCGTAGGCGCTGCTGCTCGCGGCCTGTACGGCGGCGATGTAATGCCCGTGGTCCTTGAGCAATGGCGCCAGTATTTCGCTGTACCAGCCACCGCCTGGGGTCATTTCGATCACGGTCTGCTTGGCGCCCAAACCGAAAAACGCCAGTGTCTGCTGCGGATGGCGATAGCCGTCGCGCGCGCTGTTGGCCGGGTCGCGCCAACTGCCGGCGAGCACGCTGGCGTATTGCTTGGCGGTTATCGGTGCCTCGGCTGCCTGGCTGACAGTTGGGGCGAGAAGGGCGGTGAGGGACAGAGCTGCAAGCGTCGTTTTCATGATCATCCTGTATGGGGCCACTGTGCCGTCGAGGCTAGCACGGGCCGTATACGCGTCGATCACACATTATCCGAGGTCGACCTTTGCGTGAGTTATAAGCCCCATCGCGATCATTGGCTTGTTACGTTTGTAGCGCACCAACCGCTCGCTGAGGGACTGCGGCAGCACGGTGTCCTGAGTAAACCCCATACGCTGATACACACTTTCCAAATCAGGATGGCACAGTAGCCATACGCTCCCTTCCACATCGGCCACGGCCTGCAAAATCAAGCGAGCCGCCAACCCTTGGCCGCGATACGCCGGGTCGACAAACACCCCGGTCAGCCATTGCCCCCCGACCACAGGCGTGAGGCACAACCCGGCCACAATTTCGCCGTCGCGCGCCACCCATAAACGCCCGCCCTTAAGCGCCTTCATCGGCGAATTATGGCGGCGGTAAAACTTGTTCAGCAGCGGCCACAGCGGCTCTGCCAGCGGTTCGAGGTGCAGTTCGGGCATGGTCTTTAAGCCAGCGTTTTCAAGGGCCGGGGATTATAAGCGCGTTCCGCCGGGCAATAGGTGGTATACCCAGTCTTACATCCCCTTTTAGTGGAGCATGCATCATGGCCAAAGGTATGGATTCAAAGAAAGCCGCGAAGAAGAAACCGGCAAAAACCGCCGATGAAAAACGCGCCGACAAGAAAGCCAAGAAAACCGAGACAGGCCTGTTCGGTCACTGAGTTACACGCTTGGAACCCAACGATCTGCAAGATTTTTAGGTCTCGCTGCACAGAGCAGGAAACACCTGCTCTGAGCCGCCACGGCCTCAAGGCCATTGACAGCGTCACCTACGACGACTTCGCCCGTTTTGCCCCGCAGGAAGTGGCGGGGCTGCGCATCGTCACCCACAGCGCGCCGAGCCCGACCTTGGCCTACATCGGGTCGCTGCAGTTGAGCGATGAACAGGTGGCGCAGATCCGTCAGGCGATGAACCTGGCGTTGCAGGACTTGCCGCAGGTCGTCGAAACGCTGGGTATTCAGACGGTTTACCCGCCAGCGAAGACGACTACCAGGTGTTGTTGGACTACCAGCAAAAAGCCGCCAACGCCGGCTACCCGAACCTGCACTGAGCGTACCCATGCGGAACGTTGGAGCGATCAGTTATATAAAAATACCTTTTAAATATTATTAATGAATAAGCAGCCTTGCTAGGATCGCTCCACCGGAACACCGGACATACCGCGCAACCTACTCAGATGGAGCCACTATGTCCGGCGCCGACACTTCTCACAGCGATTACGTGGGCGGACTGTTTCGCAGTCATTACGACGGGCTGTGCAGCCGTTTGCAGCGCCACCTCGATTCGCGTGCCCACGCCGAAGCCATCGCCGCCGACGCCTTCGTCCAACTCCTGAGTTCGCCGGGTGTGGTGCCTGTTCGCCAACCCCGCGCCGTGCTGACCACCATCGACCAGTCGCTCGACGGCTTGCCGGCTAAGGTCAAGGCGACCTTCCTGCTGTCGCAACTCAATGGCCTCACTTACCCCCAGATCGCCGCCGAACTGGGGATTTCCCGTCGTTCGGTCAGTGACTACAGGGCTCACGCCTTGAACCTAACCCGACGCCTTCAGCCGCCGCTGACGGCAGACGCCAGGCCTGCCATACAGCGACCTGTCGCCGATCGCGCCGAAAGCGGCGCTCTGCTGCACGCGGCTCAGTTTTGAGGTTTCACCGATCTTGAATGCTGCAGAGATCAAAGGTGGGAGGGGCTTGCTCCTCCCACCTTTGAACGTGTTGTGAACCGACTCTTCAAGAGGCTACTGATGAGAAAACTAAAAAACCTGCTCGGTGGCTCGCTATTGGCACTGACCGTTCTGGCGCAGTCAGCACCCGCCGCCGAACCTTCCACCTTGCGCATCGGCTACCAGAAAAGCTCAGTGAGCATGGTGTTGGCCCGTGAGCATAAGCTTTTCGAAGCAGCGCTGCCCGGCACCCAAGTGCAATGGATCGAGTTCCTCGGCGGCCCGGCGCTGATCGAAGCGCTGAACGGCGGCAGCCTGGACATCGGTAATATCGGCGACATTCCGCCGATCTTCGCCCAGGCCGCCGGCATTGATTTGCAGTACTTCGCCGTCGAGCCCAACGAGGGCAAAACCGAAGCCGTGCTGGTGCCCAAGGCCAGCACTGTTCAGCGCGTGGCCGAACTTAAGGGCAAGCGCGTGGCGCTGCTCAAGGGCTCCAGTGCGCACAACCTATTCCTCAAAAGCCTGCTGCGCGCCGGTTTGCAATACAAGGATGTGAACGTGGTGTACCTGTCGCCGTCCGACGGTCGCGCCGCGTTCGAACAAGGCAAGGTCGACGCCTGGGTGGTGTGGGACCCGTATTACTCGGCGGCCGTGGTCGACGGTTCCGCCCGCGTGCTAGGTGACGGCCAAGGCCTCAACCCGGCCGGCAGTTTCTTTGTGGTCAGCAGCCCGTATGCCAAACAACACCCGCAGGCCGTCGGCACGATTATCAAGGCCCTCGCCAAAGCGCAGCGCCTGTCCTTGGACCAACCCGAGGAAAGCATCGCACTGATGGCCAGCACTTTGGGCCTGCCACCGGCCGTGGTCAAAAGCTATTTCGAGCACCGCTCAACCGCGCCGATTCGCCCACTGCAAACCGTGGACATCGCCAACCAGCAACGCACCGCCGACCTGTTCTTCGCCAACGGCCTGATCCCGAAAAAAGTCGATGTGCAACAGATCGTGTTCAAAGCCCCGTAACTGAGCATTGCACAACGCCGCTGTGGCGAGCGGGCTGCGCAGCAGCCCCAAAACCCTCCGCCGCGGTGTGTCAGGGGGCTCGGTGGTCTGGAATGGGGCCGTTTCGCAGCCCAACGCGGGGCAAGCCACACATTGGAGTGCATTCCAAGTCAGGGGTTTTCGCTCGCCAAGGCAGCGATCACGCTCTGCCGCTTGCCAATCCGCTGCTGAAACGCGGCCAGCGCCGGCCACTGTTGCAGGTCAATATCGTGAAAATCGGCCCAGCGCAGCACCACAAACAGATACGTATCCGCCACCGAATACTGCTCGCCCAGCAGATAGTCCTGGCTCTCCAACGTCTGCACCAGAATCGCAAACCGTTTGTACAACGTGGCCAGGAACATCGCCCGCACGTCGCCCTGAATCGCAGCATTAAAGAAAATCGCCAGCCCGCCATGAATCTCGCTGGCGATAAAGTTCAGCCACTCCTGCAAGCGCACGCGCTCCCAACTACCATTGGCCGGGGCCAACTCGGCGGCGGGTTTCAGGTCGGCCAGGTATTGCAGGATCGCACTGGCTTCGGTCAGCACTTCGTCGTTGTCCAGTTGCAGCGCGGCCACGTAGCCCTTTGGGTTGATCTGCAGAAAGTCTTCGCCGTTGGCGGTGGTTTTGGCTGTGTTGTCGACCAGCACCAAGTCGAATGGCAACGCCAATTCGTGCAGCACGATATGTGGGGCGAGGGAGCAGGCATTCGGGGAAAAATACAGTTTCATGTTGGGCCACTCTGTTGGGTTTGCGCCAGTCTCACCGGCATGGCACCTTGCGTAAAATTAAACCTTCAGACCCTATCCATAAGGACAGCTACTGCCATGATGAACCTGATGCATTGGCGTTTGCTGGTGGCGGTGGCCGACCACGGCAGCATCACGGCGGCCGCCGAGCAGGTGGGCATGACTCAATCTGCCGCCAGCCAGGCCATGGCGTCCATGGAGGCGACGCTGGGGGCGCAATTGTTTACGCGTGAGCCGCGCAAGACCTTGCCCACGGCGCTCGGGTTGAGTGTGATCGAGCAGGCGCGGGTGATGATGGGCGCGTTGCAGGCCATTCGCACAACGGTCGATGAAGCAAGGCCATTGCTGCGTGGGAGCATTCGCATCGCCAGTTTCCCGATGGTGATGGCGACCTTTCTGACGCCGTTGTTGCAGCGTTTCCGTCAGTTGAATCCGGGTATTGAGGTCACCACCTTGGATGTCACCGACAGCGAAGTGCACACCTTGCTCGACGCGGGCCTCATCGACCTGGGCGTGGTGCTCAATCCCAAACCTGAACGCCACGCCACGGTATTGGGCCGAGACCAGTGGATGGCCGTACTGGCGACGAACCACCCGCTGGCCCAACGCGCCGCCGATGCCAGCGTGTCACTCGAAGAATTACTCGAACAACCTTTCGTGCTGGCTACCGGTGGTTGCACCGCGAATGCCCGTAGCCTGGCCACCGCCGCAGGGTTGAGCCTGCGCGATATCCGCGTGCAAGTGCGCGAATGGAACAGCGCCTACAGCCTCGTGCGCGAGGGTGTCGGCGTCACATTGGTGCCTGAAATGGCCTTGCCGACCCAGCGCAATGGCCTGCGCGTGATGCCGCTGACCGTGGCGCTGCACCGCGAATTTGCCTTGGTCGGTTCACACACCCAGCCACCCTCGGCGGCGGTCAGCGCGTTGTTAAAAATGCTGGCTGACTAGTGGCCTTGCATAGCGCCAAGCCCTGTCTATGCTCACCCAGAACCGTTGATGACGCTTGGCATATAAAGCGATTCGGATGGTTTTTTCCCCAGAAGGCGTGCCAGCAATAGCCAACAGAAGAATGGAATGCGCCTTTTCAGGCGCCGGGAATCTAGGGTGATCTGACCATGTTCAACCGAAATCACAAATCCGACCAGCAAGCAATCGAACGTTTTTCCTGTGCCCTCACCGAAGCCAACGCCAAACTCGCCGCTATCAGCCGTTCCATGGCGATGATCGAGTTCGACCGCCATGGCGTGATCCTCGACGCCAACCCCAACTTCTGCAAAACCATGGGTTACAGCGTTGAGGAGATTCGCGGCAAACATCACCGGGTCTTTTGCGAAGAGGCCTATACCCACACCGAGGCCTACACCACGCTATGGCGTGACCTGGCAAGCGGCGAAGCCATCAGCGGCACTTTTATGCGCCTGAACAAGCGCGGCGAAGAGGTTTGGCTCGAAGCCAGTTACATGCCGGTGCTGGACAGCAGCAACCAGGTGCAGAGCGTGATCAAAGTGGCGTCGGATATCTCCGCACGGGTCCACCATGAACACGAGAACCAGAGCCTGATCGACGCCATCAGCCGCTCTATGGCGGTGATCGAGTTCACCCCGCAGGGCCAGATCATCAACGCCAACGACAACTTCCTGCGCACCGTGCAGTATTCGCGCGAAGAAATCATCGGCCAGCACCACAGCATGTTCTGCCATCGCGCCGAGGTTGAGTCACCGGCGTATAAGGCATTTTGGGCGTTGCTCAACCGTGGCGAATATCACTCTCATCGCTTTGAGCGTAAGAACAAATACGGCAAAACCCTGTTTCTGGAGGCGTCTTACAACCCGATTTTCGATACCAACGGGCGCCTGTACAAAGTGGTGAAGTTCGCCAGCGACATCACCGATCAGGTCACCACGCTGCGTACTGCCGCCGATTCGGCCCACGCCACCTCGGTACAAAACGACGCCTGTGCGCGCAAAGGTTCGGAGGTGGTGCAGCAGACCGTGCAGATCATTGAGGACATTTCCAACGACCTGAACCAGGCCGCCCAGAGCATTGATGCGGTGAACAAGCAGTCGGACATTATCGGCACCATTGTGCAGACCATCCGCAGCATCGCCGAGCAGACCAATATGCTCGCGCTCAATGCGGCCATCGAGGCTGCGCGGGCGGGCGAGCATGGGCGCGGGTTTGCGGTGGTAGCCGATGAAGTGCGCAGCCTCGCGGCACGCACCAGTCAGGCGACGGTGGAAATTGTGGATGTAGTGCGCAAGAACCACGACCTGTCGTTGAGCGCGGTGTCGAGCATGCAGTCGAGCCTGAGTCGCACAGGGCTGGGCGTCGAACTGGCGAATGAAGCGGGGCAGGTGATCCTGGAAATTCAGGAAGGCTCACGGCATGTGGTGGACGCCATCAGTCAGTTCAATTCGACGTTGCAGCTGCAGTAGACGGCTTGTCGTTCGCTGTCGGCGCAGGGGCGGCAGCGAGCTTTGCGATTAAGCCTACAGAGCGGTTCCACAGGGGGACGTATAAGACTCGGGTTTATTCATTGAGTAGGACGAACTATGAAGTTGCAAGGTGCCTTATTCCTGTCGCTGTGCATGTTGTCAGCTGGTGCGGTCGCGAACGATGCCGTTCTGGAAAAAATCCGCGAAAACAAACGAATGGTGATTGGTTATCCGGCTGAGGCCTTGCCGTTCTCCTATCAACTCGGCGCCGGTGAGCCGGTGGGTTACTCCATCGACCTTTGCCGGCGTATCGCCAGTGAGGTGAAGAAAAACCTCAAGCTCGACGAACTGGCCTTGAGCTTCAAACCCTTGAGTTTCAAAGACCGTATCCGTGCCGTCAGCAGCGGCGCGGTGGATCTGGAGTGTGGTTCCACCACCAATACGCTGGAGCGTCAGAAGCAGGTTGATTTCAGTGTTTCAACCTTTGCAGCCTCGATCAAGGTGGTTTCCAGGGTTGGCGAGAAGTTGGACACCTTGAAGCAGCTCAATGGTCGTTCCGTGGTGATCGTCGACGGCACCACGGTGGGCGAGGTGGTTAAGCAGCTCGAACAGCGCGAAGGCTGGAGCCTTAAAAAGGTCCATGCCAAGAACTTGACCGAGGGCTTCAAGCTGTTGGTCGAGAACAAAGCCGACAGCCTGGTGTTTGATGAAGTGGTGGTGGCCCCGTTAATGGCGAGCGCCGCCGAGCCAGCGCGTTATCAGTTTTTGCAGGATGTACTGGTGGTGGAACACCTGGCGTTGATCATGCCGAAACATAACCCCGCGTTGAAACGGACTGTGGACACGACCCTGACTGGCTTGATGGCATCGGGAGAAGCCAAAACACTCTATGCGAAATGGTTTGATGCGCCGATTGTGACCAAGACGCTTAATTTGAACGTGCCGTTTTCGGCACAGATGGAGCAGATGTTCAGCACCCCGACAGATCAGCCGGGTAACGCGTTGTAAGGGGTATTCAGGCAAGGCGGGGAGCAGCGCTGCTCCTCGCCTCACTGGCCGCGTTTTCAGATCGCAGCCAAGGTCTCTTTCACGGTCTGCGCCTGTGGGTCAGTGGTCTTCGCCGCGACTTGCTGCTCTTGCTGCTGCTTCACGCGATCGGCCACTTGCTTGGAAATGGCGTCCTGCTTTTCCTGCGGCATCGCCTGCACTTTTGCCTCGGTCAAACCCTGCTCCTTGAGCAGTTGTTCGCGAATGCGTTCGGCCGGGGATTTGCTCATGTAGTCGGTGAAGTCTGCGCGTGCGCTGCTGCTGGTCGAGCCGGACGCAGGCACATCAGTGGTGGCGGTGGTTGCCGCTGTGGTGGCTTGCAATTGCACGCGCGTCTTGGCGAAGGCTTCGTCGATCCGGTTGTTGGCCTTGTCCAGGTCCTTCTGCGCAGTTGGCATCGTGACGCTTTGCTGCGCCGTTTGTACGGCGCCGCTGTAGAGCGCGCTGGCGGCGGCGTTGGCAGGGTCCATGTCAGGTCGCTTGAGCTGTTGGACGGTCGACACAGCTTGGGTATTGTTGTTAACCAGCATGATCGGTCACCTGTGGGTATGTTCGGTGCCACAGGTGGAGCAAATAGCATGCCGGGTGTGAAGCACCCGGTTTTATTGGGGATGGCACGGCCATTGCGGCAATAATTGTCCCACTGGTGGCCAAGCGTTGCCGTCAGTGCGCAATATTCTCCAGTGCCAGGTTACGCGTACGCGGCCCGAACCAACTGATGGTGATCATCACGATCAACATGCTGCTGGCAATAAACGCCAGAACCCCAGGCGTGCCCAGGTGTTCGAGGATAAAGCCGATCAACAAACTGCTGAACACCGTGGACAAGCGGCTGAACGAATAGCAGAACCCTACCGCGCGCGCGCGGATGTTGGTCGGGAACAGTTCGCTTTGGTACGCGTGATAACTGAAGCTCAGCCAGGCGTTGCAGAAGGTGATCATCACCCCGCAAATCACCAGCCCCACCGCCGTGGTCTGCAGGGCAAACAGGCTGCCGAAGATCATCGCGCCCAGGGCCGAGCCGACGATCTGCCATTTGTTTTCAAAGCGGTTGGCCACCTTCACAAACAGCAACGGCCCCAGCGGGTAGGCGAGGGTGATGATAAAGGCGTACAGCAAACTGTGAGTCACGCTGACGCCCTGACCGGAGAGCAGCGCCGGCAACCAATTGCCGAAACCGAAAAAGCCGATGGCCTGGAACACATGGAACACAATCAACATCAAGGCGCGGCGGCGATACGGCGGTTGCCAGATATCGGCAAAACGCCCGTTACCTTGCACGCTGACCGCTTCGGGTTCGGGTTCATCCAGCGGTTTGCCGTAATCTTTCTGGCAGCGTGCTTCCAGGCTGTCCATGATCTGCCCGGCTTCGTCAAAGCGGCCTTTCTGTGCCAGCCAGCGCGGTGATTCCGGCAGGCGTTTGCGCAGTTGCCAGATAAACAGCGCAAATACCGCACTGCTCAGCACCACCCAGCGCCAGCCGGAGACGCCGAACGGCGACTGTGGCACCAGCCACCACGACATCAACGCCACCGCTGGCACGGACAAAAACTGGATGAAAAACGCAAAGGCGAACGCCGAGCTGCGCATGCGTTTGGGCACCAGTTCCGAGAGGTAGGCGTCGATGGTCACCAGCTCAATCCCTAAGCCGATGCCCACCAGAAAGCGCATGCCGATGATGCCCAGGGCGGACGTCTGAATGCCCATCAACACCGTGGCGACGGTGTACCAGATCAACGCAAAGGTGAAGATCGCGCGGCGCCCGAAACGGTCGGCGATGGGGCTGAGCAGGCTGGCGCCGAGGAACAGGCCCAGAAAGGTCGCCGAGGCAAACGCCGCTTGGTCGGAGAAGCCGAATACGCCTTCGCTGCCGGTGTGGAAAATCCCGTTGCTGATCAGGCCGGGGCTGATGTAGGCGGTCTGGAACAGGTCATACAGCTCGAAAAAACCGCCGATCGACAGCAACGCCACTAGGCGCCAGAGCGTGGCGACCGCGGGCAGGCGGTCAATGCGTGCGCTGATATGGGCGGCGCGGAGCGGGTCGATGCCGTCCGTGGCTGAGGCGGTGAGTGTCGACATGGGGCGGATTCCAGGGGCAGTGACCTGGAATCTTAGCGGGCTAACGGAAACCGTTGTGTGTGAAGTTGCGTGCGGCAGGCCACACATTCGCCGATTTATTGCGCCAGGGTGTCAGGTTTCAAGGTTTTATGGCGCGGGGCTCAGTAAGTGATGGGGATCTCGAAGGTCTGGAACGCGTCATCCACCGGCTGATAGCCCAGTATCCGCGTGGTCTCGCTCAAGTCCAGGCGCTTGAAGCGGTTATTGGAAATGCCATGGGCGATCAGGTGCTTCACGCCCTCGGCCTCCACCGAACGTTGCAGCAGTTGCACGGCGTCACGCGGGCTGAGCCACGCGCTGAGGTCGCGGGCGTTGTTCAGGTCGTGAGTTTCGGGGAATTCGAAGGCGCCGATGCGCAGGGCAATGGTCGACAGGGGCGTCTTGGCTGCGTAATAGCCGCACAGCGCTTCGCCGTAGCATTTGCTCACGCCATACAGGTTGGCGGGCAATACTGGCATGCCGGGGGTGATCTGCCGGTCCACCGGATAGCCTTCGATGGTTTGCGCACTGCTGGCGAATACCAGGCGTTTAACCCCGGCGGCCACGGCGGCTTCGAACAAGTAGGTGGTGGCGAGGATGTTGTTCGGCAGTAACTCATCGAATGAAGCGCTGGCGTGGGGGATGCCCGACAGGTGCACGATCACATCGATGCCGTCGAGCAGGGCGGCCAAGCTGGACTTGTCGCTGAGGTCGGCGTGCACAAAACGGTGCTCGCCCAGGTCGAAATCCGGCGCGATGCGGTCAGTGAGGGTGAAGCGGTAGCGGTTTTTCGAGGCTTCGAAAAACGTCTTGCCGATTCTGCCGCAGGCGCCGGTGAGCAGTACGTTGAGTCCTTTCACGGAGTGTCCTTGTGTTAGTTATGGCCGTCGAGGGCAAAGGTCTTGAAGCCTGGACGCTGGCTGAGGCGTTGGTAGTACGCCGCAATGGCGGGGTAGGGCGGGCGCGCCATGGGCGTGTTCTGCCAGCGGTGCACCGAGAGGCCGATGAGTATATCGGCGAGGGTGAATTCATCGCCGGCCACATAGGCGCAGGTTTTCGCCAGCTGTTGCTCCAGCAGGCCCATCTTGTCATTCCACCGGTGTACCGCGGCGGCAATCTGCGCGGCGTCCAGGCCGTCCGGGTTGTTGCGCACCAGCGCGGTAAAGGCATCGCCCCAGGCGCGGTTGAGTTCCACGGCTTGCCAGTCCACCCATTGCTCGATGCGCGCACGGGGCGCGGGTTCGACGGGTAGCAGGTCCGTGCGTTGGTAAAGGCCGATCAGGTAGCGACAGATGGTGTTGGATTCCCACAGCACACCATGGTCGTCGATCAGCACCGGCACTTGGGCGTTGGGGTTCAGGGCGAGGAATTCAGGCGACTGGGTGGGCTTGAAGCCGATGCCCCAGTCTTCGCGCACGTAGTCGATGCCCAGTTCCTGGCAGGTCCAGAGCACTTTGCGCACGTTGATGGAGGAGGTGCGGCCTAAGATTTTCAGTGAGTGTCCCATGGTGCTTCCCTGACGATGGAGATGACCAATCTAGCAGGGGGCGGGAACGACAGCGAGGGCGATAAGTGCACAGGGGCCAAATGTGGGAGCGGGCTTGCTCGCGAATGCGCTGGGTCAGTTAGCCCATCTGTAGCTGACCCGCCGCCATCGCAGGCCAGCCAACTCCCACATTTTTGACCGAATAGGGCTTTAGGTTCGCGGTGTTTGCTGGTCCATGGCCTTGCCTACCATCAAGACTGATAGCTCGCTCAGTTGATGAATGGCGAGGGCCACGTCGCGCTCTTTGCCGGTTAGGTCATCGGACAGGTCGAGCAACAAGGCGCTGACGGAACACACGGTTTCGTAGCTGTTGGCAATCAGGCTTTCAGGACTGGCGTCGGGGCTGACGGTGAACAGTGCAGAGGGTTCGGGTGCGGGATCGGTTGTGGGGTTGAGGTAATGATCAATCGCACGGTGGGCGGCTTTGTTGAGTTTTGTATCGTTAAGCGGAGGATTCGGCGTTATTTTGAACATAAGTACGGACTCTTGCTGGGCCGTCACCTGATCGCTACTAAACGAGAGGGTGGCAGCTGTACGCAGGTTAGTAGACCGGTTAGCCCGTACAAAGCCCGGCGCGCCACAAGGGCGCCCTACGTACAGCCACCATCAAGCACGGACAGTTAAGTCCGATAGATGAAGCTCACGCACTTTATACGGGACAGTCCGGGCTACTAAACCCGATCACCGAGAAATTCAGTGACCGGCAAACCTTAGAACTCCATACCCAAGCGCACAAGCCGGCGGATTCTGACGTAAGCGTAGGCAACCGGGCAAGGCGCTTACCGCAATGTCAGTCGCGTCCTACAGGCGTCCTACACCACTCTGATCGTTCCCACGCTCCCGCGTGGGAATGCAGCCCTGGACGCTCTGCGTCCAAAGCATGACGCAGGGCGTCACAAGAGGCATTGCCACGCAGAGCGTGGGAGCGATCAGGCCGCGCTCAGGTGCTTTCGCGCACCTGCAACTCAAACCCCATATCCACCACCGGCTTGGCAATCTTGTTGCCCGCCATGATGGTCAGCAAATGCTCCGCCGACCGCCGCCCAATCGCTTCACGCGGTGTGCTGATGCTGCTCAAGCGCGGCACCATGAACGACGATGCCGGCAAGTCGTTAAAGCCCAGCACCGCCACGCGCTCCGGCACGTTGATACCGTGGCGCATGGCTTCGAGCAGCGCACCTTGGGCCAAGTCGTCGTTGCCAAAGAAGATCGCATCCACATCCGGATGGCTGGCCAGCAACTGCAAAAACAACTCGCCACCCAGGCCCACGGAGGAGGGGCGCGGCGTCAGCAATTCCAGCGCCGGGTCATACAAGCCCGCCTGTTGCAACGCGCGGCGAAAACCTTCACCGCGCAGCAACGTGCGTTGGTCCAACTGCGCGCCGATATACGCCAGGCGCTTGCGCCCACGGGAGATCAAATGCGCCGCCGCGGTTTCACCCGCACTCAACTGCGAGAACCCTACGCAGTTCACGCCGGCATTCGGGTCCAGGTCCATCATGTACACACACGGCACATTGCTGGCCTCGACCATCCGTCGCGCGCTTTCAGTGCGGTCAAACCCGGTCAGCAGCAAACCGCGTGGCTGGTAGGCCATGTAGTTACGCAGCAGGTTTTCTTCTTCATCACGCGAATAGTGAGAGTTGCCGATCAGCACTTCAAAGCCCTTGGGCCGCAGCACCTGGTGGATGGCTTCGAGGGTTTCGATAAACAGCAGGTTGGACAGCGACGGCACGATGACCACCACCGAATGGCTTTGCGCCGAGGCCAAGGCGCGGGCGGCGGGGTTGACCACGTAGTTGAGTTCGGCGGCGGCCAGTTGCACTTTTTCCACCAGTTCGGTGGCGACGGTGCTGACGCCACGCAAGGCGCGGGACGCGGTAATCGGGCTGACGCCGGCCAGGCGGGCGACTTCATTCAAGGTCGGACGACCGGTAGTGCGGGTGTTTTTATCGTTCTTGGAGGTCATCAGGCAGTTGCCAAACAAAAATCGAGGCACTAAGGTAGCGCTGTCTCCAAAAGGCTGCAAATGCTTGAACACAGGGTTGCCTGATCCGGTTCAACGGTTTTGGAGAGGATGCACGCGTCACTCCATAAAAATGACAAGTCGGCGCGGGAAAAGCCTGTTTTTGCACTAGCCTTACAGCGTGCAAAGGTAGCGCTATCTGCGTCCTGAGGTGTTTCATGAGTCAACCTGTTACCGCCCTGGTCATCATGGGTGTTTCCGGCTGTGGCAAGTCCAGCGTCAGCGAAGCCCTGTGTCGCCTGAACGGCGCCACCGCCATTGAAGGCGACAGCTTTCACCCCGCCGCGAACATCGAGAAGATGAGCGCCGGCCACCCCCTCAACGACGACGACCGCGCCGGCTGGCTCGACATCCTGTGCGATGAACTGCGCCGCTCGCTCAAGGCCGGTGAACACCCAGTGCTCACCTGTTCAGCGCTGAAGAAAAAATACCGTGACCACCTGCGCGAAGCCGCGCCGGGCCTGGGCTTTGTGTTCCTGGAGCTGACCCGCGCCGTGGCCGCTGACCGTGTGTCTCATCGTCCTGGCCATTTCATGCCTGCCAGCCTGATCGACAGCCAGTTCGCCACCCTTGAATCGCCCGTGGGCGAACCGCTGACCCTGGCGCTCAACGCCAGTGAAGTCAGCGTCAAGGACCTGGCCGAGCAAACCAACGCCTGGTGGCTGCAACACGGCTTTGAACCAACCCATTAACTTTTTGCCGGAAAGATAGCGCTATCCCCGGCAGGAAGTTCAACACCCGCTTTAATAACAACAACAAACAGGAGAGACCCCCCATGTTTGGCATGTCCCACGAGTCCTACCTGCTGCTAGATGCAGTGGTCACTATCATCGGGTTGATCGTTCTGATCACCCAGTTCAAGGTGCACCCGTTCATTGCACTGATCATCGCGGCCGGCTTCCTTGGCCTGACCTCGGGCATGCCCGTGGACAAGATCATCAAGGCGTTCCAAGACGGCTTCGGCGGGGTGCTCGGCTTTGTCGGCATCATCCTCGCGCTGGGCACGATGCTCGGCAAGATGATGGCCGAGTCCGGCGGTGCCGATCAGATTGCGCAGACGCTGATCCGCGCCTTCGGCAAAGACAAAGTCCAGTGGGCCATGATGTTCGCCGCGTTCCTGGTGGGCATCCCGCTGTTCTTCGAGATCGGCTTTGTGCTGCTGATCCCGCTGGTATTTATCGTTGCGCGCCGCACCGGCGTGTCGCTGATCAAGATCGGCATCCCGCTGCTCGCCGGCCTGTCGGCAGTACACGGCCTGGTGCCACCGCACCCGGGCCCGCTGCTGGCCATCGGCGTGTTTGGCGCGGACATCGGCAAGACCATCCTGTACGGCCTGATCGTCGCACTGCCGACTGCCATCATTGCTGGCCCGATTTTCGGTACGTTTATCGCCAAGTACATCCCGGGCAACCCGTCTCAGGAACTGGTCGACCAACTGGCCCGCGAGCCGGAGTCCAAAGACCTGCCGAGCTTCAGCATTACCCTGATCACCGTGCTGCTGCCGGTGTTCCTGATGCTGCTCAAAACCTTTGCTGACGTCGCGCTACCGGACGGCCACGCCATCCGTAACTGGATGGACATGATCGGCCACCCGATCACCGCGTTGCTGCTGGCGTTGCTGCTGTCGCTGTATACCTTTGGCCATCGCCAGGGCATTCACTCCAAGCAAATCCTCAAGCTGCTCGATGCCAGCCTGGCGCCGACCGCGGCGATCATCCTGATCATCGGCGCCGGTGGCGGTTTCAAGCAGATGCTGGTGACCAGCGGCGTGGGTGATGTGATCGGCCACATGGCTGTGAATGCGCAGATCAACCCGATTCTGCTGGCGTGGCTGGTGGCGGCGGTGATTCGTGTGGCCACCGGTTCGGCGACTGTGGCGACCATTACCGGCGCCGGCATTGTGGTGCCGGTGGTGGGCATGATCCCGGGCGTGAACCGTGAGCTGTTGGTGTTGGCGACGGGGGCGGGCTCGCTGGTGTTGTCTCACGTCAACGATGCAGGGTTCTGGCTGGTGAAGCAGTACTTCAACATGACCGTGCTCGAGACGTTCAAGACTTGGACGGCGATGGAGACGATTCTGTCGGTGGTGGCGTTGATCTTTATCATGCTGCTGTCGTTGGTGGTGTAACCCACACCCCACAGAACCTACTGTGGAAATGGGGTAAATGTGGGAGCTGGCTTGCCTGCGATGGCGATGGTGAATCCACCACCGCCATCGCAGGCAAGCCAGCTCCCGCACTCGTTCGGTTTCTTCAGGTAGTTAAGCGTCAGGCTTTGGGGATCAACCCATCTGCCCGGAACATCCCGCGAATCCCACGCACCGCCTGGCGAATCCGGTCCTGGTTCTCGATCAGCGCAAAGCGCACATGATCGTCCCCATACTCACCAAACCCGATCCCCGGCGACACGCACACCTTCGCCTCCAGCAGCAGTTTCTTGGCAAACTCCAGCGAGCCCATGGCGGCATATGCCTCGGGAATTTTCGCCCAGACGTACATCGACGCTTTTGGGTTCTCGACCATCCAGCCCAACTCATGCAGGCCTTTGACCAGCACGTTACGGCGCTGACGGTACTGCTCGGCGATGTCCTTCACGCACTGCTGATCGCCTTCCAACGCGGCAATCGCCGCCACCTGCAGCGGGGTGAAGGTGCCGTAGTCGTGGTAACTCTTGATGCGCGCCAGGGCGTTGACCAGTTCCGGGTTGCCGACCATAAAACCAATGCGCCAGCCGGCCATGTTGTAGCTCTTGGACAGGGTGAAAAACTCCACCGCAATGTCCTTGGCGCCGGGCACTTGCATGATCGATGGCGCTTTCCAGCCATCGTAGACGATGTCGGCGTAGGCCAAATCGTGCACCACCAGGACGTCGTACTGTTTGGCCAGGGCGATCACCCGTTCGAAGAAGTCCAGCTCCACGCACTGCGCGGTCGGGTTGGACGGGAAGCCCAGGATCATCATCTTCGGCTTGGGGATCGAGCCGCGAATCGCCCGTTCCAGCTCGGCGAAAAAGTCCACACCCGGCACCAGCGGCACCGACCGCACCTGGGCGCCGGCAATCACGGCGCCGTAGATGTGAATCGGGTAGCTCGGGTTGGGCACCAGCACGGTGTCGCCCTGGTCCAGGGTGGCCAGCATCAAGTGCGCCAGGCCTTCCTTGGAACCGATGCTGACGATGGCCTCGGTTTCCGGGTCGATGTCCACTGCATAGCGGTCTTTGTACCAGCGCGAAATGGCCCGGCGCAGACGCGGAATGCCTTTGGAGGTGGAGTAGCCGTGGGTGTCTTCACGCCTGGCGACGGTGACCATTTTTTCCACAATGTGTGGAGGCGTGGCACCGTCAGGGTTACCCATGCTCAAGTCGATGATGTCTTCGCCGCGCCGACGCGCAGCCATCTTCAGCTCAGCAGTGATATTAAACACGTAAGGGGGGAGTCGATCTATGCGCGCAAAGCGGCGCGGCGAACCTTGGTCTGCCATTGTTGCCTCGAGGTACGTAAGCGCCCGGAACCGTCCGAGCGACGTCGGCCACTGCGGTGGCCTGCGGGGCAGACAATACGGTCGATAGTGGCCAGTTGTCCAGAGGGGCAGGAAAAATTTCTGCGTGGAGTGAGGCGTGGATATGCCCCTATACTCGATGCGGGTTTGTTCCCTCATAAGAAGGAGACTGTTCAGATGGATCAGCAGACAAAACAACCGTTAGAGCCACGCATGGAAGCCGGTAAAACCCTGGTGATCGCAGGCGTCCAAGGGCGTTATTCGAAGGCCACCGTGGGTGATATTCCACAACTGTGGGAGGTGTTCGATAGCAGTGTCAAAGACATCAAAAAGCGTGTCGGCGGCGTGACCTATGGGGTTTGCCATAACCCCAGTCACGGTGAATTCGATTACATGGCCGGGGTTGAAGTCCCCACCCGGGGCGATGTGCCGAGCAACTTCGAGTGCATCGAAATCCCGCCACTCAACTACGCCGTGTTCCCGCATTACGGGCCAGTGCAGGCACTTGAGCAAACGTACGAGCGCATCATGTTCGAATGGCTGCCGCACTCGGGCTACAAGGTGATGGGGGCGGATTTCGAGCGCTATAGCGCCGATTTTGATGGGCACAAGGGTATCGGGACGGTGGAAATCTGGTTGCCGATTGGGGAAAGAGGCTGACTGCCGCCTTGCAAGAGCCGGCCAGCCGGCTCTTGCAATGGGGTCAGTACAACGTGCTTCTGACCCGCTCCGGCATCTCGCGGTCATACGCTTCGGCGTCAAATTGCCCATCATTGAGCCGCTTATGAAACGCCCCGGCCGATGGCAGCGCCGAGCGGTCCAGATGCTTCTCGGGGTTCCAGCAGTCCGAGCGCACAAAGGCTTTGGAACAATGGAAATACGCGGCTTGCACCTGCACCAGAATCACCGAGCGCGGCGGTTTGCCATTGACCGCAAAACTGTCCAGAAAGTCGGGCTCGATGGAAATCTGCGCCCGGCCACTCACGCGCAACGTCTCGCCGATGCCGGGGATGACGAACAGCAATGCAATCCGTGGATCCTGCACCAGATTGCGCAGAGTATCGAGGCGGTTGTTTCCCGGCCGATCCGGAATCGCCAAGGTGCGCTCATCGATAATCCGTACAAACCCTGGCACATCGCCGCGCGGCGAGCCATCAATGCCGTCCGGCCCGGATGAACTCACCACCACCAACGGCGACGCCCGCACCATGGCCTGGTAATCCTCATTGAGAAACGCGATTTCCTTTCGCACCGCCCGCTCGTGGGGGAGGCCGTAGAGCGTTTCGAGTTGTTCTAGGGTTGTCAGCATATTCACCGCCTCCTTATCGTTCAAAACACCAACGCCAGCCGGCGCTCATACCCAACCCGCCCCTTATACGCCTCCCCGCTGTCCACCCATCCGGCGCCCAGATACAAGCCCATCGCCGCCACATTGTCGGTGTCCACCGACAACTCCAACCCTTTGATCTGCGGCCAGGCCTGCAGCGCCACTGTCGGCAGCGCCTGCAAACACGCCCTGCCAAAGCCACGCCCCTGCTGATGCCGGTCCACCTGCAAGGCATGCAGCGTGGCGCTGTGTTCATCCGCCCAATGGGGCAGGCAAGGCGGGCGCTTGAGCAGCAGAAAGGCCACGGGTAAATCGTCGGCGAGCAGGGCAAAGCCTTTGATAGCGCCGGGGTTGGGATTGACCAGCAGGCTGTTCAGCGCGCAGTAGATGTCGCCGGAATACGCCAGTTGCTCGGGGTGCACTTGCAGGGTGTCGAGCTGCTGTTTTTGCACAAGGCTCAGCGTCTCATAGGGGACGAGGCGGGTTTCCATCGGGGACGCATCCGAAATCCTACAAAGAGGCGTGGATTCTAGCGGGTTTGCAGGTGGCGAAATTATTTTTCAACGCGTGTCGATTTCCCTGGAAGCCATTCGACTAAGGGTGTCCTTCGTGATTTCCACCCCCCAGGAGTGTCGCCATGAGTACTGCAATCAACCACCTGATCGAGCAATGGAAGCACGCCGTGCTTGACCGGGATATCGACAAAATTGTCAGCTTTTACGCCGACGATATCGTCTCGTTCGATGCCGTCACCGCGCTGCAGTTTAAAGGCAAGGCCGCCTACCGTGCGCACTGGGACGCGTGCATGAAGCATTGCCCCGGCCCCGGCATTTTTGAGTTTCATGAGGTGCACATTGTGGAGGCGTCAGACAGTGCGTTTGCGCATTGGCTGGCCCATTGCGGCGGGGCCGGGCCGGACGGCGTAGTGAAGGCTTGCTGGATGCGGGTGACCGCCGGTTACCAGCGGATCAACGGCCACTGGCGCGTGGTGCATGAGCACTGGTCGGCGCCTTTCGATATGGAAAGCGGCACGGCGCTGTTCGACCTGAAACCCTGACCGCCACGAACTATAGTCAGTAGTCCGAAAACGGAGACGCACATGAAATACCTCTGCCTGATCTACAGCAACGAACAGGTGCTGCACACCTCGCCGGACAGCCCGGCGGACCCTGAGTGTTTCGCCTATGCCGAGGCGATCCAGGCCAGCGGGCGCCTGCTTGCCGCCGAGCCACTGGAGTCGGTGAGCAGCGCCACCACCGTACGCATGCGCAATGGCAAGCTGTCGATCACCGACGGGCCGTTTGCCGAAACCAAGGAGCAGCTCGCCGGGTTTTACCTGATCGAGGCCAAGGACTTGAACGAAGCGATCCAAGTGGCCGGTGGCATTCCGGCCGCCAGGGTCGGCAGTGTGGAAGTACGCCCCGTGCGTACATTGAATCTCTGAACACAACAACCAAAAGACTTCAGGAGGTTTACCCCATGACAACGCAACCTGCCGAATTTGAACTGTGCATCAGCCGCTTGATCGACGCCCCACGCAACCGTGTGTTTCGCGCCTGGACCGAGCCTGCCTTGTTGCAACAATGGTGGGGCCCACACGGCATGACCACGCCCGAGTGCGAAATGAACCTGTGGGTCGGTGGCCTGTTTCGCACCCTGATGCGTGCGCCGGATGGCGCCGAGTACCCGACCCAAGGCGTGTTCCTGGAGATCCAGGCGCCGAGCCGGCTGGTATTCACCGATGCGTATTCGCCTGGCTGGATTCCATCGGGCAAGGCATTCATGACCGCCGAAGTCACTTTCGAAGAAGTCGACGGCAAAACCCTCTACACCGCCCGCGCCATGCACTGGAGCGAAGCCGACAAGCACGCCCACGAAGCCATGGGTTTTCATGACGGCTGGGGCCAGAGCCTCGACCGCCTGGTGACGCTGGTGACCCAAGGCATGCCCGATTGACGCCTCAAATCGAGGCGATTTACCGCCGCGAATCACGCCGCGTCCTCGCCACGCTGATCCGCCTGCTCGGTGATTTCGACCTCGCCGAAGACGCCTTGCACGAGGCGTTCTTCGTCGCGGTCGAGCGCTGGCAGCAAGACGGCGTGCCGAGCAATCCACGCGCCTGGCTGGTCTCGACCGGCCGTTTCAAAGCCATCGACCGCCTGCGCCGCCAAGCGCGCTTCACGCCGTTATTGCAGGCGCAAGCCGACGCGCTGCAAGCGGCGCAGTGGAGTGAGCAAGACCTGGAAGACGACCGCCTGCGCCTGATCTTCACCTGCTGCCACCCGGCGCTGGCGCCCGATGCCCAAGCGGCGTTGACCTTGCGTGAGATCTGCGACCTCACCACCGAGGAAATCGCCCGCGCCTTTTTGGCCACGCCCACCACCATCGCCCAGCGCATCGTGCGGGCCAAAGGCAAGATCCGCGAAGCCAAGATTCCCTATCAGGTGCCGTCCCGCGACGAATTGCCCGAGCGCCTGGACAGCGTGTTGCGCGTGGTCTACCTGGTGTTCAACGAGGGCTATTCGGCGTCTATGGGCGCGGACCTCACCCGGGAGGATTTAACTCGCGAAGCGATTCGGCTAGGGCGCCTGCTGATGGAATTGCTGCCGGAACCGGAAGTCATGGGCTTGCTGGCGCTGATGCTGCTCCACGAGTCGCGCCGAGTGGCACGCACCTCGGCCGGCGGTGGGTTGGTGTTGTTGGATGAACAGGACCGTGGGTTGTGGGACGCGTCCCTGATTGCTGAAGGCTGCGCGCTGGTGGAGCACGCACTGAGCACACGGCGCTTTGGCCCGTATTGCCTGCAAGCCGCGATTGCGGCGGTGCACGCCGAAGCGCCGAGCGCCGGGGAAACGGACTGGCTGCAGATTGTCGGGCTCTATGACGTGTTGCTCAGGGCCGTGCCGTCGCCGGTGATCGAGTTGAACCGCGCGGTGGCGGTGGCCATGCGTGATGGGCCGTTGGCAGGCTTGCAGGGGGTGGACGGGATTTTGGCGCGGGGCGAGTTGCTGGATTACCACTTGGCGTATTCGGCGCGTGGTGAGTTTTGTCGGCAGTTGGGGCGTACCGAAGAGGCCAGGGCGGCGTACGAAAAAGCGCTGTTACTGACCCAGCAAGCCCCAGAAAAACACTTCCTCGAACGGCGCCTGACCGAACTCAACCAACCCAGATAATCACTCCAACATCTTTGCGAGCAACCAACTCCCCGCTGGCCCCGGCGGGTGGTGCCTTGACCACAGCGCATCCACCGCCACCGAGCGTGGCCAACTGCGCGCCTTGAGCTCGACCAAATGGTCGCCGCCAAACCGCTCCACCAACCAACGTGGAATCGGTGCCCAGCCGAACCCCAGCTGCGCCATTTCCATCAGCATCAAGTAACTGGGCGCCGACCACACACGCCCGGTGGCGCGGGTTTCATTCGGGTTGATGATGCTCGCCAGGCGCAGTTCGCGGTGGTGCTGCAAGGTCTGTGAGCAAATGTTTTTAAGGTGGGCCAATGGGTGTGTGGGCGCAACGAACAGGGCAATTTCGGTGCGTTCTTCCACCGGTGCACCCGTCAGGTCGGGCGGGTAGGTGTCCTGCTTTTCAATAAACGCAATCTGCGCTCGTCCGCTCTGGACCAAGGCAATCAGGTCTTCGCATTCGGCAATCAAGCACTCCAGCTCAAGGTCTGGATAGCGTTGTTCAAACGCTTTGAGGGCGATTTCAAAACGGTCGGATTGGTAAGTGTCCGACATGGCAATCGTCAACTTCGGCTCCAAGCCTTGTGACAGCTGACTCGCGGCCAACGCCAGGCGACTGCTGGCCTCCAGCACCTGCTCCGCGCGTTGCAACAACACATGGCCGGCCGGTGTGAGCGCAGGCTTGCGGCTGCTGCGATCAAATAACACCACATCCAGATCAATTTCCAAACTCGCCACCGCCGCGCTGACGGTGGACTGACTTTTGCCCAACTTGCGCGCCGCCGCAGAAAACGAACCCTGCGTAGCCGCCTGCACAAACGCCTGCAGCACTTCATTGGAGGCCATGACTATCGCCTTGATCGATGGTTATTGGTTATGAAGTATCGAGTCAAAGGGTAATCATGGCAACCCTCTTCACTCACGGAGCCGGGTCATGAACCCTACCAAGTCGATTACTGAACGTGTTTGCCAGGCCATTGGTTTTGAGGTGCTGGCGTTGTTGATCTGCACCCCGTTGCTGGCGTGGATCATGGATAAGCCCGCTCTGGAAATGGGCATGGTCACCCTGGCGATCAGCCTGATGGCGTTGACCTGGAACGTGATCTTCAACGGCTTGTTCGACCGCCTGAAGGCGCGCTGGAAACTGGCCAACAATGGTTGGACCCGAGTGCTGCACGCGCTGATGTTCGAGGGCGGCCTGATTCTGGTGTGCGTACCGTTGATCGCGGCGTGGCTGAATATCAGCCTGATGCAGGCGTTCATCCTCGACATCGGCGTGCTGCTGTTCTTCCTGCCGTACACCTATGTGTATCACTGGGGCTACGACGTGCTGCGGGAAAAGTTCGTACAGCGGCGCCTGGTTAGTCAAGCTTGAGGGCCGCGACAAAATCCAGAAACGCCCGCACCTTGGCGGCGGGCAAAACTGCCGCTGTCGACCACGGCGGCGAACACCCCCATGCCGCCGGCCACACCGGGATCAAAACTCATCGGTGATTGCCTGTCAGCGATCTGTAGGCATTGATGCCAGCGCGCAATGCCTACAGAAACATGCTGCCCGAGGCTTCGATGCGCTGCCCGGTGATCCAGTGACTGCCATCGGCCAGCAAGCTCGAAATCGCCCCGCCGATATCGTCCGGCAAACCGGCACGGCCCAGCGCAGTGTTGTTGGCGACCATTGCATTCACATCCGGGTTGTCGCGCACCGCGCCGCCGCTGAAGTCGGTGGCAATCGCGCCGGGTGCCAGGGTGTTTACGGTAATCGCGCGCGGGCCCAGCTCTTTGGCCTGGTAACGCGACAGCACTTCCACCGCGCCCTTCATCGAGGCGTAGGCCGAATACCCCGGCAGGCTGAACCGCGCCAAACCGCTGGAGATATTGATGACGCGCCCGCCGTCGCTGATCAGCGGCAGCAGTTTTTGCGTCAGGAAGAACGGCGCCTTGAAGTGGATGGCCACCAGGTGGTCGAACTGTTCTTCGGTGGTGTCGGCAAAGCTGGCGTGGGCACCGATACCGGCGTTGTTGATCAGAAAGTTGAAGTGATCCTGTGCGAAAACATCCTTGAGCAGCGTGGCGACTTGACCGACGAAAGCATTGAAGCAGCCGCTCTGGCTGACATCCAATTGCAGCATGGCGGCGCGGCCACCCGAGGCTTCAATCTGTTCAACCACCGCCTGGGCCTGCCGCGCTCCACCGTGTCCGAGCATGTGCAGGCGCTGGAAGAACTGCTCGGCGCGCGCCTGCTGCAACGCACCACGCGCAAGGTGCAAGCCACTCAGGACGGGCGCGTGCTGTATGAGCGCAGCAAGGATGTGCTCGCACACATGGAGGAACTTGAAGGCTTGTTTCGCCAGGATGAAGCGCAACTCAGCGGGCGCATTCGCGTGGACATGCCCAACGTGATGGCGCGGGACTTGATCCTGCCGCGCCTGCCCGAATTCATGCACGCACACCCGTTGATCGAGCTGGAAATCAGCACCACCGACCGCCAGGTCGACCTGCTCGCCGAAGGTTTCGACTGTGTGTTGCGCGTGGGCGCGCAGCCCGACCAGTCGGTGGTGGCGCGGTTGTTGTGCAGCATGGCGATGATCAACTGTGTCAGCGCCGAATACATTCAGCGCTATGGCCGGCCCGAGACCTTGGCGGATTTGGCGCATCACCAGTTGGTGCATTACGTGCGGCCATTGGGTTCACGTTCGGCGGGGTTTGAATATCAGCACGGCAACAAGGTGCACCGTGTGCCGATGGCCGGGCGGGTCACGGTCAACAGCGCTGACGCGTATAAGTCGGCGTGCCTGGGCGGCTTTGGCATTACTCAAGTGCCGGTATTGGGGATTCGCGACTTACTCGACAGCGGTGAGTTGGTGGCCGTGTTGCCTGACTACCCGGCGCCAGCGCTGGATGTGTCGTTACTCTATGCCGGGCAACGGCACCTGCCACAACGGGTGCGGGTGTTTATGGACTGGCTGGCCGCCACGCTGCAAGCCCAGATTTAACGCCGCGCCGACAACTGCTGCGGTGCCAGGAAGGCATCGTGGAAGTAGTCCCGAAACGCCTGCATCGCCGGGGTAAATGCACGCTCGCGGTGCCAGGCCAGGCCCACGCTCATCGGCATTACCGGGTCGGTCACGGTCAGCGTCTCGATGCGCTTGCCTTCCAGCGACCAGGGCCTGTGCACCAGGTCTGACAGAATCGCCACGCCGCTGCCATTGGCGACCATGCTGCGCACCGCCTCCACCGAGCTGGTGCGCAGCCGCACCTCTGGCGTTTGCCCGGCCTGTTCCCAGTAACGCATGGCGCTGTGTTCGGCTTCGTCGACGGTGAGCAGGATGTAGGGTTCTTGCGCCACATCGGCCAGGCTCACAGCACCGCGTTCACATAACGGGTGGTGGCTGGGCAGCCATAGGCGACGTTCCGAATTGAACAGGATCTCGGAAACGATATCCGCGTGAGTAAGGTTGGCGGTGAGCACCACGGCCATGTCGAATTGGCCGTTGAGTAAACCGTGTTCGATGGCCTGGCGCTCCTGCTCGAACACCTCAATGCTCACGTCCGGGTGCCAGTGCTCCATGCGCTGCAGGTGGTGCGGCAGGAAATAACCGAGCACCGTGTAGCTGGCCGCCACCCGCAGCACGCCGCTGGCGCGGTAGTCCGGCAGCGGGCTGTTCAGCGCGTCGTCCACGCTGCGCACAATCACATAGGCACGGTTGAGAAAATGCCGCCCGGCGTCGGTCAGGTTCATGCCCTGGGCCGAGCGCACAAACAGTTGCACACCGAGCATGGCTTCCAGCTCCTTGATCGCCGTGGTCACCGCCGACTGGGAGATGTTCAGGTGAATCGCCGCCTGGGAAATCTGGCCGATCTCGGCCGTGGCGACGAAGTAGCGGATTTGGCGCAAGGTCAATGACATTCAACGCTCCGATAACAGATTGTTCCCACGCTCTGCGTGGAAATGCAGCCCAGGGACGCTCTGCATCCCAATGCGTGACGCCGAGCGTCACAAGAGGCATTCCCACGCGGAGCATAGGAACGATCTGTGTGTATCTGATTTTCAGAAGATAGCCCATCTGATAATAGATCTTCCCAAGGGGTCAAGCGTCAGCCTACTTTCAGCCATCACCCTTTGGCGGAGCAGCCCCAATGCAGGCAGTGGATTTCAATTCAGACATGGGCGAAGGCTTTGGCCCCTGGACCATCGGCGATGGCGTCGACGCGGAACTGATGGCATACATCAGCTCAGCCAATATCGCCACCGGCTTCCACGCCGGCGACCCCGGCACCATGCGCCGCACCGTCGCGCGCGCCAAGCAACTGGGCGTGGCCATCGGCGCGCATCCGGGCTTTCGCGACCTGGTGGGCTTTGGCCGTCGGCATATCAATGCCCCGGCCCAGGAACTGGTGGACGACATGCTCTACCAGCTCGGCGCCCTGCGCGAAATCGCGCGTGCCCAAGGCGTGGCCCTGCAGCACATCAAACCCCACGGCGCGCTCTACATGCACTTGGCTCGCGACGAAGAAGCCGCACGATTGCTGGTGCAAAACCTGCAACTCATCGAGCCGACACTGTTGCTGTACTGCATGCCCAACTCGGTGATCTGGCGCGTCGCCAAAGAACTCGGGCAGCCGGTGGTGCGCGAGTTTTATGCCGACCGTGAGTACGATCTGAGCGGCTCCATCGTGTTTACCCGTAACGTGCGTGCGCTGGACCCTGCAACGGTCGCGGTGCGGGTCTTACGTGCTTGTCAGACAGGCCGGGTGCGCACCGTCGAAGGCGAAGACCTGCTGATCGAATTTGATTCCATCTGCCTGCACAGCGACACCCCGGGCGCCCTGGAACTGGTGGAAGCCACCCGCGAAGCCTTGGACCAGGCGGGCATTGAAGTCAGAGCTCTTCAATAAGAGAGTTCTCCAATAAGAGAGCTCCCCAATAAGATTGAAACAGCCCTTTTTGCCTGCCTTTCTACAATGATTCCAAGAGGAACAGACATGGCTCAAACGTCCCCCATCCGCTACAGCTTCGGCGCTGATGAACACCTGTTTGCCGAGGTCAGCGACAGCATGTCCCTGCAGGCTTTTTTCAAAGGCATGGCCGTGACCCGCGCCGTGGAGCGCCTGGCGCTGGACGGTGTGCTGGACGTGTGCCTGGCCAATGCATCGTTCCAGATTCGCTTCGACCCCGATCGCATCGCGCCGCATGTGCTGCTCGACGCGGTGCAAAGCGCCGAAGCCCTGGCGGTGGCCGAACGCACCTTGCACACGCGCATCATCGAAATCCCGGTGCTCTACAACGACCCCTGGACCCATGAAACGCTGATGCGTTTTCGCGACCGTCATCAAGACCCCAGCGGCACTGACTTGGAGTACGCCGCGCGCATCAACGGCCTCGCCGATGTGGACACGTTTATCGCCGCCCACAGTGGCGCGCCGTGGTTTGTGTCGATGGTCGGCTTTGTCGCGGGCTTGCCGTTCATGTTCCAGATGGTCGAGCGCGAGCGGCAATTGCAGGTGCCCAAGTACCTGCGCCCGCGCACCGACACGCCCAAATTGACCCTCGGCCATGGCGGCTGTTTCGGCTGCATCTACTCAGTACGCGGCGCCGGTGGCTACCAGATGTTCGGCGTGACCCCGGCGCCGATCTACGACCCGGCGCAGCAGTTGGCGTACCTCAAGGAACACATGGTGTTCTTCCGCCCCGGTGACATCGTGCAGTTCAAACCCATCGACCGTAACGCCTATGACCTGGCGGTTGCCGAGGTGGACGCGGGGCGTTTCGAGCTGCGCATCCGCCCGGTGGAATTTTCCCTGGATGCCTTTCTCGCCGACCCCATCGGCTATCCGAAAACCCTGCAGGAGGCGCTGGCATGATCAAGGTGCTCAAACCCGGCCTCGCCACGTCCGTGCAGGACCTTGGCCGTGAAGGCTATTACCACCTGGGCATTCCGCCCTCGGGTGCGCTGGACCAGTATGCGTTGAGTGCGGCCAACCATTTGGTGGGTAACCCACTCGGCGCGGCGGGCTTGGAATGCACGTTGATTGGCCCCGAGTTGCAGTTTCAACAGGACGCGTTGGTGGCCCTCAGCGGCGCGCTGATGTCGCCGCGCCTGGACGGTGAGGTGGTGCACCAGGACACCGCCTTCCAGGTACGCGCCGGGCAGGTGCTGCGCTTTGAATTTCCCAAGGCGGGCGCGCGGACTTATCTGGCGGTGGCGGGCGGCATTGATGTGCCGTTGGTACTCGGTAGCCGCTCGACCTACACCCTGGGCGCACTCGGTGGGTTTGAGGGGCGACGCTTGCAGGAAGGTGATCAACTGCCGATCGGCGAGGCCAGCGGGCAGGGGCGTGCGGGCAACAGTTTGCCGATGGCCTTGCGTCGCTCAGTCGGCGGCGACGTGACGTTGCGCGTGGTGCCGGGGCTGTATTACGACCGGCTGACTGACGGCGCGAAAAGCAGCTTTTTTGCCGAGCCGTGGACGGTGGGCTCGGAGGCGGATCGTATCGGCTATCGCTTCAAGGGCGGCAGTGCGTTGAGCTTTCAGCCCCGCGAGCAACCGTTTGGCGCAGGCTCGGATCCGTCGAACATCGTCGACAGTTGCTACCCGATTGGCTCGATTCAGGTGCCGGCGGGGCTGGAGCCGATTGTGTTGCACAGGGATGCGGTGTCGGGCGGTGGTTACGCGATGATTGGCACGGTGATCAGTGCGGACCTGGATGTGATCGGGCAGATGCAGCCGAATCAACGGGCGGGGTTTGTGGCGGTCAGCCTGGAGGAGGCGTTGGAGGCGCGGCGGGTGTACAAGAAGCGGCTGAAAATAATGGCCAGTTTATTCAATACCTAAAAACACATAGGGCCAAATGTGGGAGCGGGCTTGCTCGCGAAGGCGGTGTGTCAGCCAGCATATTCGGTACTGGCACACCGCATTCGCGAGCAAGCCCGCTCCCACAGTTTGATCTGTGTTGTGTCAGAACAGTTGGGTGAACAGCCAGTACAAACTGCCCGACAACAGAATCGCCGCCGGTAACGTCAGCACCCAGGCCATCAGCAGATTGCGGATGGTCTTCATCTGCAACCCACCGCCATTGGCCACCATGGTCCCGGCCACACCCGACGACAGCACATGGGTGGTCGACACCGGTAACCCGAACATATCCGCTGCACCAATCGTCAGCATCGTCACCGTCTCGGCCGAGGCGCCTTGGGCGTACGTCAGGTGCGTCTTGCCAATCTTCTCGCCCACCGTCACCACGATGCGCTTCCAACCGACCATGGTGCCCAGCCCAAGGGCGATGGCCACGGCGATCTTCACCCACAGCGGAATAAAACGTGTGGAGTTGTCGATCTGTTGCTTGAACAATTGCAGCTTGCCTTGGGTGTCGGCATCGAAGTTGCCGACTTTGCCCTTGTCCATCAGGCGAATGGTTTCGCTGCTCAGGTACATGTCGTTACGCACGTTACCGACCGCTTCGGCGGGGACTTTGGCCAGGGAACCGTAGCCTTTGACTTCATCACCGATCTGACCGGCGAGGGCGGCGAGGGCCGGCACCAGCTCCGGCGTGGCTTCCTTAGTGCGCACGTAGGTCGAAAGAATCGGCCGCGGGTCGCCCGGCAAGGCTTGCGGCGCGCTTTTCATCAGTGCCACCTGGGTGACTTCGGCCACCGCCGCAAACTGCAAGGACTGCTCGGCGGGCATGGTGCGGTTCAGCGCATAGGCCATCGGCAGGGTGCCGACCAGGATCAGCATGATCAGGCCCATGCCTTTCTGGCCATCGTTGGAGCCGTGGGCGAATGACACGCCGGTGCAGGTGAGGATCAACATGCCGCGAATCCACCAAGGCGGCGGGGTATCGCCCGTCGGTGCTTTGTACAGCGAGCGGTTTTTCACAAAGGCGCGCAGGGCCAGCAACAGCAAGGCGGCAAAGGCGAAGCCGATCAGCGGCGACAGCAGCAGCGCATAACCAATCTTGATCGCTTGGCTCCAGTCGACGCCACTGGTGCCTTCACGCCCGTGCATCAGGGCATTCGCCACGCCGACGCCGATGATCGAGCCGATCAAGGTGTGCGAAGACGATGCGGGCAGGCCCAGCCACCAAGTGCCGAGGTTCCACAGGATCGCCGCGATCAGCAAGGCGAAGATCATCGCGAAACCGGCCGAGGAACCCACCTGCAAAATCAGCTCGACCGGCAGCAAGGCAATGATGCCGAACGCCACCGCACCGCTGGACAGCAGCACGCCGAGGAAGTTGAAAAAACCCGACCACACCACCGCAAATTGCGGCGGCAGCGAGTTGGTGTAGATCACCGTGGCCACCGCGTTGGCGGTGTCGTGGAAACCGTTGACGAACTCGAAACCCAGGGCGATCAACAGCGCCACGCCGAGCAGCAGAAACGGCGTCCAGGTGGTCACTACCGTGCCCAGTTCGTGCATGTCGTGCATCAAGCTGTAGGCGGTGAACAACAGGCCCATGGCAAGCACGGCGAAGAACATGATCACCGTCACCAGGCCGGGTTTCTTGTCCAGCCGGGGTTTGGGATCTGCGTGTGAGGCGCTAGTGGAGGCAGTCAGGGAAGGGGTGGCCATGCCGGAGCATCCAGTGTGAGGAGGATGTCGTTGATGATCATTGCAGAATGTTACAGAGATGCTGCGGTAAGTCAGTGTTTAGGGCATTGGGTGTGCCACTGGTCTACAACCCCCCGCAAAACTAATGTCAGAGTGCAATCAATGTGGGAGCTGGCTTGCCTGCGATAGCCATGGGTATCTACGCAAATTTTTGTGTTGGGCTAAGCTTTTGACGGGGTTTTTAGGTAGATATGAGTACATATCCGTTGCTGCGGTAACGGCTTAGTAGGGTTCCGCTCTTACAGCGGCTCACTTTTGGAAAGACCCAAAAGTAAGCAAAAGGTCTTTGCCCCACCACTCGGCACCTCGCCTAGGCTCGGTGTGCCCGCACGCAGGCTTGAATCCGTGGGCCGCCGCGATGGGCCATCCTTGGCCCAGCGCGGCTAACCCGGCGTCCTGCCGGGTTACCCACGGATTCAAGCCTGCGTTCGGCCAGCGTGGTTTAACGGGGCGCCTCAGATCAAGATCAAAAGCAAGAGCACGGCGGCCTAGTAGCCGACCTGAGTGGTAGAAGCAAAAGCAGGGCAGAAGCAGAGCAGAAGCAGAGCAGAAGCAGGGCAGAAGCAGAGCAGAAGCAGAGCACCACCCTATCTAGCTGATGTAATGAGATCCCAATGTGGGAGCGGGCTTGCTCGCGAATGCGGTGGGTCAGTTACACATGAGCTGGCTGACCCACCGCCTTCGCGAGCAAGTCGAGTCGTCGCACCGCCGCTCCCACACAAGCCCGCCCCCACAGTTTGATTGCATTCCAAGGTCAGTAATCTTTGCGTTTGCGAAACGCCCAGCGCCCGGCAATCAAGGTAAACGTCGCCACCAACGCCACCAGAATCCAAAACCCTTGCGGGTCAGTGGAAAGCGGCACGCCCCCCACATTCATGCCGAAAAAACCGGCAATGATGTTGATCGGCAACGCCAGCACCGTCACCACCGTGAGGGTGAACAGCGTGCGGTTGCTTTGCTCGTTGAGGTTGGCGGCGATCTCTTCCTGCAACAACTTGATGCGCTCGCCCAGGGCCGTCAGGTCGTTGATGATCAGCGCAAACTCCTCGGTGGATTTGCGCAACTCCTTCACGTCTTCCTTTTGCAGCCACTGTGGCGGGCGATTGAGCAGGCGCAGCAGCGAGCCTGGCTCAAGCGCCAGCAGGCGTTGCAAGCGCACCAGCACCCGGCGCGCGGCACCCAGTTCGGTACGGTTGGTGGACAGTCGCGAGGACAGCAACTGGTCTTCGATATGGTCGACGCTGAGGCTGGTCTTGCGCACGATCTGCGTTAACACTTCGCCTTGGTCGCGCAACAAATGCACCAGCAGTTCCAGTGGCGAGCGAAAGCGTTCACCGGCCTTCACCGACGAGCGTAATTTGTCCACCGAGTGCAACGGTTGCAGGCGCGCACTCACCAGCAAGCGGCTGCGTGCACACACCCACAGCGTGGAAATATCCGAGGAAACCATGCTGCTGAAGTTGAACACCACGTCGTTGACCACCGCCAGCAAGGCCGAGTCAACGTGCTCGATACGCGTGGAGCGCGAGCCTTCGTGCAAGGCTTCAAAAAACTCCTCAGGCAATGACAAGTGCGTTTGCATCCAACGTTCGCACGCGGCGTGGGCGAGGTTCAGGTGCAACCAGAGGAATTCTTCTGGGGCTTGTGGCGCCTGCAAGGCCGCCAGTGCGGTGGCCGAATCAATCTGCTCGCCTTTTTCACCGGGGCGAAAACGAAAACCGTAGAGCAGGCCAAACAGGTCCGGATCCTGATGGCCGTGGTCGATGCTGTGGTTCATGTAGGCTCGCAGAGAAAGCGCCTGTAGGACGTTTCACAGGTTCGCGTGGGCGAATCATTACAAGGAAATTTGACAAAATTGTGACGGCTTACGGTTGGTTTCGCTGAAATGACATTTTATTCACCGACGGTCTGAGATCGTTCAAGAAGCCTCTGGAACGGCCGACTCAAGGCATAAGGACCGCTGCGAATGGGCTGAGCCTTGATAACAGGGACGTTATGGCGTGCTTGCACCTTTTCCTTGTTTTGAGGCATCCCTCCATGAATATTTTGCGCACGTCCTTGAGAGCACAAATTTTGTCGCTGCTCGGTGGCAGTCTGCTTGCGATGTTGTTGATCGCCCTGGCCTGTTTCAACTTCCTCTCCAACGGGGTACAGAGTTATCGCAGTTTGATCGACGGGCCCTTGCTCACGTCTCAACTGATTGATGAAGCCAACCTGCAATTCAAGGTGCAAGTGCAGGAGTGGAAAAACGTCCTGCTACGCGGCAAACAGCCCCAAGACCTGGAGAAATACTGGGGCCAGTTCCAGGACCGGCAGCGCGATGTGCAGGGCATCCTGACGCGGCTGGTCACCCAGACCCAAGATGACCCAGCCTTGAGCCGGCGCATTGACAACCTGCGCCAGGAACACCTGCAGTTGGGTGCGGCCTATCAAAAGGGCCGCGATGCCTACGTAGCCGCGGGTGGCGACCCGACTGCCGGCGATAACGCCGTCAAAGGTGTCGACCGGGCCACCAGTGAACAGATGAGCACCCTGGTCAGTGACCTGCGTGCGCAGGGTAGCCAGCAATCCCAAGCCATCAGCGCTTATGCCGAGCGCACGGTCATGGTGGGCTTGGCGATCATGTTGCTGTCGGGCGTGTTGATCGGCCTGTTCAGCTTGTGGTTGATCAACCGTAACCTGATCCTGCCGATTCGCAGCTTGATCGACTATGTGACGCAACTGAGCCGCGGCCGGTTTGCCGAGCGCGTCGCCAGCCGCCGCCAGGATGAACTGGGCCACTTGGCCGCCGCCGCCAATACCTTGCGTGACTTCCTTGCTGAAACCTTCAGCCGCTTGCAGCGCAGCGCCACCGACCTGGTCAGCGCCAGCGGCGAGTTGAGTTCGATTGCCGGGCAGATGGCAAACGGCACCCACGAACAATTCAACCGCACTGACCAAGTGGCCACGGCCATGACCGAGATGTCCGCCACGGCCCAAGAAGTTGCACGCCACGCCGCCAGTGCCTCGCGCGCCGCCGACGAGGCGGATCATTCGGCCCGCGAAGGCGGGGAAGTGATGAGAGTCACCATTGCCACCATCGGCCAGATGCGCAATGAAATCCTCAACACCGGCACCATCATCCGCCGCCTGGAAACCGACAGCGTGCGCATCGGCAAGGTGCTCGAGGTGATCCGTGGGATCGCCGAACAGACCAACCTGCTCGCGCTCAACGCCGCGATTGAAGCGGCGCGGGCGGGTGAGGCAGGCCGTGGGTTTGCGGTGGTGGCCGATGAAGTGCGCAGCCTGGCGCAGCGCACGGCGGCGTCGATCATCGAGATCAACCAGATTATTCACGCGGTGCAAACGGGTGCAGTGGATGCGGCCGAGGCCATTGTCAGCGGCCAGTCATGCAGCGATGACAGCGTGGAAAAAGTCTCCCAGGCCGGAGCCATGCTCAACCACATCACCCAGGCCGTGGAGGCAATCCGTGACATGAATCGCCAGATCGCCACCGCCGCAGAGGAGCAGACTTCGGTGGCCGAGGATATCTCGCGCAATATCACCCAGATCACCACGGTGGCCACGGCGAACATGGACAATGTGCAGCGCACTGAAGCGGCGAGCCAGAACCTGCGTGGTTTGTCGGCTGAGCTGAACGAAGTGACGGCGCGCTTGGGCGCCTGATCAGCCCGTCGGCAGGCTGAAGGTGAACACCGTGCCGTGCTGCTCGTCGGTGGCCACGCTCAGTTCACCGCCATGCGCCTGGGCGATCTGCTTGACGATATACCACCCCAGGCCAAGGCCCGCCTGGGGCGTTTGGGTGAGCGGGCGTGAGTAGGGCTCGAATAAACGGGGCAAGGCCTGCTCGCGGATCTGCCCGGCGTTTTTCACCGACAGTTTGAGATGGTCATGCTCGATCAGCGCCGTGACGTCCACCGGGCCATCCTTGCTGCCGTGATGGACAGCATTGGCTACCAGATTGGACAGCAACTGTGCCAGCCGATCGCGATCGCCTCTGACCCCGTCAAGGTTGCCGATCTGGGCATGAATCACGCGCTGCGGGTGCACGCTTTGCACTTCCGACACCACATGCAGCAGCGCCTCGCGCAGGCCCTTGCAATCGGCGATATTCAGCGCAATACCACTGCCCATGCGCCCACGGGCAAAGTCCAATACATCTTCAACCAGTTGCGAAGCGCGCCGGCCGCTGGCGAGGATGTGCCGAACGAGCGGGTCGGTAGCCGGGTTGGGGTATTTGCGCAGCAACCGCTCGGCGCCGAAGTTGATGGCGAACAGCGGGTTGCGCAAGTCATGCCCAAGCACCGCGATGAACTGCTCGCGCAGCTCGGCGGTGCCGCGTTCTTCCTGCAATTGCGCCTGGGTGGTTTGCAAGGTTTCTTCGGCTTCGATCTGCAAGGACAGCACCCGGGCAAACGACTCCATGGTCGACTGGATCGTGCTGCTGCGCAGCTGTGCGGGGTTGGGGTCCAGCGCGCAAATAGTGCCGAAGAAGCGCCCGTCGGTGCGGAACACCGGCACCGAGATGTAGCTTTCAAACTGGTACATGCGCGGGGTGTGATGGTCGCAGTAGAGCGGGTCTTCGCTGGCCTTGTCGATCACGACCGACACGTGGGAGCCGCGAATTTCGTGGCAGATCGTGGTGGTCAGGTCCAGCTCGCCACCCACACCGAGGCCGAACTCCAGTTGGTCGAGCACGGCGCAGGCGGTCCAGGTCTTGTCGGTCACCCGGGCCACGGCGGCAAAGCGCAGGCCGGTCATGTCGCTGATGACTTTGAGCATCGCGGGGACGGCACTGATGCGGCCAATGGTGGCGATGTCGACGGCTTTCTGCGCCATGCAGCGATCTCGTTACGCAAGGAGGTGAGCGGTGTGCCCAGGCCAATGAGTGGGATTCTAGCGACCTTGCACGTTGTAGGGGGGATTTCATTAACCAGGTGGGTACTTTCCTGCGCTTGGTTTTCGAGCAGGCATAAAAAAACCGCGTCACTTAAACAGTGACGCGGTTTTTTTGCGGTTGACTCAGGTGTCTTGCTTGGTTTGCAGCACCGCGCCGGTCTTAGCATCGAGCTTCACTTCAAAGCGTTTGCCGGCGGTGTCGGTGACGTCAACTTCGTAAACCAGCACGCCGTTTTTGTGGTCCAGCTCGGTGTCGGTGATGTTGGCGCCTGGGTGTGCGGCCACGGCGTTGGCGTTGAGTTTCTCGAAGGGCATCACGGCGCCGGATTTGAGCAGACCTTCAATGTGATCCGGACGAACATCCGCTTGGGCCAGCCCGGCAGTCAGGGTCAGGGCGGTAGCGGCGAACAAGGCAGTCAGGGTTTTCATCGTGTGTGTCCTTCTGGGTGAGCTGTTTAAGTGGCGCCAGATTAACGGGCGCAACTTAATTCATCCTTAATGGCGCACGGGCACCTATTACGGCCTGACGCTTAGTAACCGTTGTCCTGCAGCAGGTCCTGCACACTCGACGACGGCCAGCGCTTGTAGAACTTCAGCAGCTCGGCGGCGCGGTTGGTGAAGATGCCATCGACGCCGGCTTTCATCACTTTCTCGAAGTCCACCGGCTCATCGACGGTATAGACGTGTACCAGCAGGCCTTTGTCGTGGGTCAGCTTGTTCATCTCAGGTTTGACCAGGTCGGTGTAGCTCTGGTCGCCGTGGTGGGTCAGCTCGGCCGATGGGCCGGTACCGATGGCGCCGAGGCTCTTGGCTTCGTCGACCCATTTTTCGAACTCGGCGGCATCCTTCGGCTCTTGCTTGGCGTAGTAAGCGGCCTTGGTCGGTTCACCGGACTCGGCGAACGTCTGTGCGGATTTCGGCTCGATGCTGCCTGGGCCAACCCACAACAGCAGGATTTTTGGGGTGTTGGGCATTTCTTTTTGCAGCGCTTTCAAGCTGTCTTTTTCAAACGTTTGCAGCACTACCCGGCCCTTGCCTTGGCCAACGCCGGTGTTGCTCTTGCCCAGCTTGGAGCCAGCGGAGCTCAACCAGCCCTTGTCCAGCAGCTTGTTTTTCAGGTCGGCTTCGATGCCCGGGAATTGCTTGGGTTCTTTGGTTTCGATGTACAGGCCGGGTTTGTGCTGCGGGTTGCCTTCGGCGATCTTGATGATCTCGTCCAGGCTCTGGATTTTCAGGCCGACGAACGCAGGGCGCGCGCGGTCTGGGTAGGCGGTGTTGAACCAGCTGCCGGCGTCCAGGGTGCGCAATTCGGCCCAGGTGAATTCGTTGGCCGGGGCGTCTTTGCGCTCCGGGAACTTGGTGGCCACGTCGGTGGTGCGCTGCAGGTTGTTGTCGTGCAGGGCGAACAGCACGCCGTCTTTACTGCGCTGCAGGTCCATTTCCAGGTAGTCCGCGCCCAGGTCGCGGGCGAGCTTGTAGGCCGCGGCGGTGGATTCGGGGGCGTCGTAGGACGCGCCACGGTGGGCGATGACGGCCGGGTACGGAATGCCTTCGTTTGTCGCCAACTCAGCCGGGCTGATCGGGTCGGCAGCCTGCGCCTGGCCGAGGCCGAGCATCAGAGCGAGCAGCAAAGCGCTCTTGGTAAACGTGACAGGCATATGCGAAGTCCTTTCGTGGAGGTAACTTTGAGAAGGCATCCTTTTTAACAATTGATTGCGAGCGGCGCTATCACCAAACCGACATTAAGGTGCTTACGCGGCATTTTTCTGGGTTTTTTTGTGCGCCATTGCAGTATTCTTGGCCGAGCTGCCCCGTTAGAGGGCTGTAGTTTCTGCCACGCGTGTAAACCATCTTTCCAGTCCCTGTGGGGCTTTTCAGTGAGGTTTACCATGCGCATCACGTCCGAACTTATCTGCCAGGCCGCCGACCAGCTCCACGGTTTTGTCGGCCTGAACCGCAAAACCGGTCAATACATCGTACGTTTCAGCGAAGACGCCTTCGGCATGGACGTGGCCGATGACGGCATCATTCCCACCGCCGAATTTGTCTGGCTGCCGGCCGCCGACCACGCCATGACCCTGTCGCGCGAGCGCCTGCAATTGCTGCTGGACCAAAACATCGACGATCGCATCAACATCACCGAGCCGTTGCGCGCGTATATGCGCCGGGTGGAGATCCCGCAGATCAGCGCGTTGCGTAGTTTGGTCAGTTAATTCATAGAAGAACGCTGCACGGTGGAGATCCCCAAAGTGGGAGCGGGCAGCTTTTCAATTTTGGAAGGTGTAGGCCCGCTCCACTTTGCACACGCGTGTATGAAACGCCGAGTACCAGGTGGCGCGCCCTTGCTCGCGCACTTGGCGATGCTCGGCCTGCTGCTTCCAGGCCAGGATCGCTGGCTCGCTCTCCCAGTAGGACACCGTGATCCCCAAACCGTCCTCGCGCGCCGATTCCACCCCGAGAAACCCCGGTTGTTCGTGCGCCAGTTCCAGCATGCGGGCGGCAGCCTTTGCGTAGCCTTGATCACCCTCGGTGCGCAGCGAGCTGAAAATCACGGCGTAGTAGGGCGCTGCGGGTGTCTTGGCGATCATCCAGCCATCTCCTGACAGGCCTTGAGCAAGGCCACCGCCAACGGCGGTGTGACGCCCTTGAGCGCGGCGCGTTCGGGTTGGAATAAGGTGGCGACGAAAAACGGGTGATCCAGCAACTCCACGGCGCGCAGATCGCCCGCCGAATCGTGGCCGCTTGGAATCAAGTCGCCTTCGAGCAGTGCGTTGGCGAACTCGGGGTTGATGCCGTAGCGGCAGCGATAACCTTCGTGGATATCCAGCGTCCCATAAGCCTCGGCGATACGGGTGTAAGGCGCCAGACGCACAGTGTCAGTCGCCTCTGTCAGCGCGCAACTGAGCGGTGCGATCACCGCGCGTTTTGCGTCCGGGGCCATCTCGCCATGTTCGGCATCTGCCCAGCCCAGTACGTTGCGGGCATATTCGAGCACCGCATGTTGAAAACCACCGCACGTGCCGAGCAAAGGCCGCTTGTGCTTGCGGGCAAAACCAATCGCCCGCAATGCACCGTCGGTGTCGCGGTAGGGGCTGGCGGGAACACACCAGAAGCCGTCGAAGGTCTGCAGTTCAGTGGTGGGCGTGATCGAGTCTGTGTCGAGCCATTGCACGTGAACGTTCAGGTTCAGGGCGTTGGCTGCCTGTTGCAGCGCCACGGGAATGGCCTGGTGCGCAATCACGTCAGGGTTGTAATCGCCAATCAGGGCGAGTTGCAGGGTGCTGGCTTTCATCGTGTACGTCCCATGGCTTGTTGTGTCCTGATAGGCACTATAGATTGGCGTTCATGCAATCAGTATTGGCGTTTGCCCATATGTTCAATGCAGCCACGCACTATCAAATTGACTACCCCGACCTCTCGCTGATCCTCGCCTTGGTGCGCGGCGGCACGCTTGCGCGAGCGGCGGCGCTGTTGCGGGTGGATGTGTCCACGGTGTTTCGCGCCGTGCGGCGGCTGGAGGCGGCCCTGGGCCAGACGCTGTTTGAAAAAAACCGCGCCGGTTACCTGCCCACCAGCTTGGCCAGCAACCTGGCGCAACAGGCCGAGCGCGCGGAACAGGCCTTGGAAGCGGCGCGCATTGGCGTGGAGCAGGGCGGTGAAGTGATCAGTGGCACCGTGCGCCTGACCTGTACCGATTCGGTGCTGCAAGGTTTGCTGCTGCCGGCGCTGGCGCAGTTTATGCCCGGGTATCCGGCGTTGACCCTGGAGCTGAGCACGTCGAATGATTTCGCCAACCTCAGCCGTCGCGATGCGGACATCGCCCTGCGCCTGACCAAGACACCGCCGGAGCACCTTGTTGGCCGTTGCCTGGGCACGGTGAACTATCAGGTGTGTGCCAGTGCCGGTTTCGCCCGTCAGCATGACGGCCACGAGTTGGCCGACCTGCCTTGGATCGCGCCGGATGACTTCCTGCCCGATCACCCCAGCGTTGTTTGGCGTCGCGAGCACTTGCCGGGCGTACGCCCCAGTTATCGCTGCAACAGTATGTTGTCGGTCACCGAACTGGTGCGCGCGGGGCTGGGCGTGGCGGCACTGCCGGACTTTCTATTGGGCGATGGCCTGCAACCACTGGGCCCTGCATTGGCCGGGCGTGACACCGCGCTGTGGCTGCTCACGCGCCCAGACTGCCGGGCGCTGCGGTCGGTGGTGACGTTATTTGATGAGCTGGGGCGGCATGTGCGGTTGCCGTGAACAGCGCTTTTTTGGCCAGTGGGATTACTGTGGCGAGCGGGCTTGCCACAGAGGTTGTGTGCGCAAGCCCGCTGTTTTTTCAGGGTTTGCGCACAAACTGATCATGCATTTCGCACGTCAGGGTCTCGATACGCTCGGTCAGTTGCTTGGTCAATTCCGTCAGGCGGGTGTTCTGCTCCAGCAATTCCAGCAGCTGTTGGGTGGTTTGCGCGGCCTGGGCCTGGCGCTCAATGTTAGCAATGGCGATATCTTCGCGGTGTTGCGCATCGGCCTCGGACTGCGCTTTGTCGCGGGCGGCCTGGCGTGTCTGGGCCAGCAGGATCAGCGGCGCTGCATAGGCTGCTTGCAGGCTGAAGGCGAGGTTGAGCAGGATGAACGGGTACACGTCGAAGTGGGTGATGCCGGTTATGTTCAGCACGATCCACACCAACACGATCACGGTTTGCGCGCCTAGGAACGTCGGCGTCCCGAAGAACCGAGCGAAGGCTTCGGCTTTAAGGGCAAATGTGTCGTTCCCGAAGGTCGACGTCAGGTGGGCGTGAACACGGTGGAAACGCAGGTGATCGACGGGGGCAGCTTCTGGTTTGTCTGGGGGCATGGCGGGCTCGAATCCTGAGCGTAAAGACAATCAGCACTATAGACCGAGCCGCCAGGCCAGACACATGAAGATCGGGTCAGCTGGTGCCTCGCTCATTGGCAAACGCACTCACCGCTTGGACGGCTTCGCCGGTGCCTTCGCGAATCTGCAAGATCACCGTGCCCGCCTGGTTGGCCAACTCCACGCCCTGTGCGGCGCGGTCGCGGGTGCCTTCCATGCTGTCGATGGCTTGGCGGGTTTGCTCCTGGATCATCGCGATCATGCTGGAAATCTCCGCTGTCGAGCCGCTGGTGCGCGCTGCCAGCTGCCGCACTTCATCGGCGACCACAGCAAAGCCGCGGCCTTGCTCGCCGGCGCGTGCGGCTTCGATGGCGGCGTTGAGTGCGAGCAAGTTGGTCTGGTCGGCAATCCCGCGAATGGTGTTGACGATGGCGGTGATCTGTTGCGAGCGCTCGCCCAGCTTGGCGATCAGTTGCGAAGAGCCTTCAATGTCGGCGGCAATTTCGCGCATGCCAGTGGCGGTTTGCTGGATCACATCGGCGCCTTTTTCGGCGATGTCACGGGTGCTCAGGGAGATGTGGTAAGCCTGCGCTGCGCTTGCGGCGTCGGCGGCGTGTTGCTGCACTCTGGCGGTGATGTCGGAGGCGAACTTCACCACCTTGCACAGTCGCCCGCTGGCGTCGTACACCGGGTTGTAATTGGCTTCGAGCCAGACCGTCTGACCGTTTCTGTCGATGCGCTCGAACTGGCCGCTGAACAGCTCGCCCTGGTTCAAGCGTTTCCAGAACTCGGCGTACGTGGCACTACTGGCCAACTCCGGCTTGCAGAACAGGCGGTGATGCTTGCCCTGGATCTGCGCCAGGCTGTAGCCCATACGCTGTAAAAAGTTCGGGTTGGCGGTAAGGATGGTGCCGTCGAGGTTGAACTCGATCACGGCCATCGCGCGGTCGATGGCGCCCAGCTTGGCGTTGGCTTCGCTTTCGGCCTGCAGGCGTGGGGTGACGTCCATCGCGTACTTCACCACTTTGATGACCTGGCCGGCTTCATCGCGCACCGGGTTGTAGCTGGCTTCCAGCCACACCGACTGGCCGTCGCCGGCCACCCGTTCAAAGGTGCCCGATTGGAAGTGGCCATTGCGCAACTGCGTCCACAGCTGGTTGTACTCGGCGCTGCGGGCGAACGTGGGCGTGCAGAACATCCGGTGGGCCTGGCCCGCGATTTGTTCGGCGCGGTAGCTCATGGTCTTGAGGAAATTGTCGTTGGCCCGTAATACCGTGCCTTGCAGGTCGAATTCGATCACTGCCATGGAGCGCTCGATGGCATCCAGCAGGCTGGCTTGTTGGGCGTTGGTGTGTTGCAGGGTGTTGATGGTTTTTTTATGGGCGTTGAATAGCATGTTCGAGAGCTCGGGGAAGCACGCGTCTGAGGTATCCATGAATATGCGCCTGCCCCCGTAGGGCGCTGAGCCTTACGGTTGACGTGCTCATTGTCAGCTTCCTTGTGCCGACAGAGGGGGGTTGAACAACGGACTCAGAGTGATCGGCCGGCCAAGAAGTTCGCCGCAACGGCCGCGATCTTATGGGCTATGCGACCAATGGCGGCATTATGCTATCGCGGCGACGCAGCGGCGGAACATTCAGACGAGATGCCGTAGGACGACTTAGGCCGAGTGGGCGACCACGTAGTCGCTGACCTTGACTCGGTTGCGACCGGTGTCTTTGGCGGCATACAGCGCACGATCCGCGGCGTTGAGCCACATTGCGGCATCGCTGAAGGACGGTTGAAAGTCAGCCAGGCCAATGCTCAGGCTCACGTGCAGCTCGGGGATGTGAGGGTTGCGATAGTTACTGAATGTTTCGCGCATGTGTTCCATGACCTGTGCGGCTACCTCCAGGGGCATTTGCGGAAGAATCACACAGAACTCGTCACCTCCGTAACGGCCGGCCAAGTCGTTTTCCCGCAGGACTCTGCGCAACTCCAGGCTAAGTTGCCGCAGCACTGCATCACCCACGATATGGCCGTGGGTGTCATTGATCTGCTTGAAGTGGTCGATATCGATCAGCGCGATGGTGGCGTGGCTTTGTTGCTGTTGGCACTTGTGGAATTTGAGGTGCAACAGGTCTTTCCAGGACCCGTGGTTAAGCAAGCCGGTCAGGCTGTCGGTGCGGCTCAGGGCGCTGAGCGCGCGTTTATGTTCCGACAACTTGATTGCCAACTGATAGCAGACCATGCCGATGGCCACTGGATAGAGCATCAACATGGGCAGGCAGGTGTAGACCTGGGCTAGGCCGACGTTGGGGTTGAACTTGATCCCGAACACCCCCCACGCGACCCCGATACCGACGAACTGCGCCAGCACCCCGCGAAGGAACAGGCGCTTGCCGCCGGCCGCGACGTTGTTCATGGTCATCATCGACAAGATGGTCACGGCCGTCAGCGGCGTGAACTGGGTAGCCGCCGCCCAGAAGCCGCCGAACAGCGAGTCATAAAGTAAGTTGCGCTGTTCAGCCTGGTAGGGAAACTGTGAGCGCGTTGATAGCTGGTAGGCCACATGCGCCCAAGCGTAGCCATTGAATATCAGGAACGCCCAGACCCAACCCGGCATAGCCAAAGGGTAAAGGGCGCCGACGACACTGATACAACCGATACCCAGGCCGATGATCCTTGGCTTGTAGATACGCCTGGCAAATGAAAGCCCTTTGCCTCGTCTGTTTTCCATAATGTTCCGGGTCAGCTCTTTTTTGCAGATACGACAGCGTGCGTCAGCGGCTAGAACCGTTGATCGGATAATAGTTGTGAATATTGTCAGTTATTCGCGTAGGAATAATCAGTGTCCTTCCAGGCCATTTGTGCAATGCAGTGTGCAAATGGGTTAAAAACGACCTGGAATGTCGCTCATGCAACCGGCTTTTGCTGCGGGCGGGAAGCGCTGACTTCGTAGCCGGCGAGGAACAGGTCGATAGCCGACTCGATAACGTCAGCCTGGCTGGCGTCGTCAAGCGTCGGTTGGCCCTGGGTGATTTGTGGCCAGAACGCGAAAGCTTTGAGCAGGCTTTGTATCTGAAGGGCCGCGAAGGCCGGGTCGGTGCAGTTGAGGCGGCCATCTTCCTGAGCGGCGCGTACCCACAGGGTAAAACCCTCTTCGCGCTTGCTCAGGCGGTTGACCATGTCTTGCGCGCGTTCCGGCGAATGAATGGTCGCGGCAATCGCGACACGGGCCAGGTCGAGGAAGTTGGCGTCCGACATCATCTGCATTTTCGCCTGCAGCAAGCCGCGTAATTGATCGCGCAATGGGCGGTCACTGGCGTAGCTCAGGTCCAACTGGGCAACACTGCTGGCCCACAGTTGGTGGAGAATTTCTGCAAATAACTCTTCCTTGCTGGGGAAGTGGTTGTACACCGTACGCTTGGAAACGCCGGCGGTGGCAGCGATTTTGTCCATGCTGGTGACCTCGAACCCGTTAGCCCGAAACTCGGTGATAGCCGCGGCCACGATGGCTTCGCGTTTACGGTCGGTGAGGCGTTGGGGCGCAGTCATGGATAGCATTCAGCTCTAAGGGAAAATTACACTCGGTAGTTTACTTGCTCCGGGTTTTGTTGCAATCTAGAAACTACACTGTGCAGTGTAACTATAAGGGCGGAATGTAGGAGTCACTCAACAATGGCCACGATTTCAAGCCGACTCGATCCAGCGCCAACGGCACGCAAGCCTGCCGATCAGGAGCAAGGATATTTCAGCAACGAAGCCCCGGTGCAACACGGGGGCTTTGGCAAAACGTTGCGGATTTTCTGGAACATGCTTTTCAACAAGCCACGCAGCACGCGGCCCGTGGGCAAGGTCCCGGTGCAACCGCTGACGCGTGAGCAGCTTCTGGCCGCTCCCGATCACAGTGTGTTCCGCCTTGGGCATTCCACCGTCTTGCTGAAAATGCGCGGTAAATTCTGGGTAACCGACCCGGTGTTCGCCGAGCGCGCCTCACCGTTCAGTTGGGCCGGGCCCAAGCGCTTCCACCCGCCACCTATCAGCCTGGAAGACCTGCCCCCACTGGAAGCGGTGATTCTTTCCCACAATCATTACGACCATCTTGACCACAAGGCCGTGGTGCAACTGGCCGACAAAACCCGCTACTTTCTCGCCCCGCTGGGCGTAGGCGACATCCTGATCAAATGGGGTGTGGACGCCAGCAAAGTGAGGCAACTGGATTGGTGGGCAGGCACTGAAGTGGACGGCATTCGTTTTGTCGCCACGCCGGCCCAGCACTTTTCCGGGCGTGGCCTGTTTGATAGCAACCAGACCCTGTGGTGTTCCTGGGTGATGATCGACGGCGCACGGCGAATCTTTTTCAGCGGCGACACCGGTTATTTCGACGGTTTCAAACGTATTGGCGAACACTACGGCCCGTTTGACCTGACGCTGATGGAAACAGGTGCTTACAACGTCGATTGGCCGCACGTGCACATGCAGCCGGAACAAACCCTGCAAGCACACATCGACCTAAAGGGGCGTTGGTTGCTGCCGATTCACAACGGCACCTTCGACTTGGCGTTCCACGCCTGGCACGAACCGTTCGACCGCATCATGGCCCTGGCCTGGGAGCGCAACGTGTCGATTACCACGCCGGCGATGGGTCAGGCGTTCAGCTTGAACCAGCCTGAGCGCGGTCATGCGTGGTGGCTGGACGTGGAAACTCAAGGTGCGCAAGAGCACGCTGCGGGCTGACGAGCGTGGGCCCTGGAAAAATGAGTTTTCAGGGTGTTTCAGCCTTGCGACAAACGTCAGATGACGGTGCGATGATCCCGGGCAATTTATTCTCGGGGTGCAGGTTCTATGGAAAAAGATTGTAGGACACGTTGGTTCCTAGGGATGCCTTGTCACTTAGGCGATTCGCAGTCAATGGTCGGCGAAGTGCTCAATGCCGTCCCTTCTCAAGCTGACAAAACGAACCAGGGCAGTGTCGTCTTCAGTGCCGAGCATCAGAGGAGCGTCCCACTGATTCCCGGTTATAACACCTTGGCTCCGCCGTTGAGGCCCGTACAGGATCCTGCGTTATCACTCATTGCCTTGAGTGGTATCGACCCCACCGGCCCGGTGTTGGTGGAAGTCCCCTTGGTGCTCAATAACACCACGTTCACCGCCTCCCAGATGCTGGCGGGGTGGCGTATCGGTTTTGCTGACCGGTACGTGCGTGGTGATCATGGCGAACCCCTCGAACACCGCGCAGCCATGTATCGAGCCTTCGACATACTGCGCCAGGCCGGTGCGCACTTGGTGGCGGTGGATGCGCGACGTGAAGATCACGGCCTCCAATTTACCCTGCAACGTAATGAAATCGACCACCTCGTGACCGAACATCGTCTTGATGCCTTGGTGTCTGACGACCAGAGTGCCGCGTTTCATCGGGCTTGCATAAGCGGGTATCCATCGCTGTGCGAACCGTTTGAGGATGGCACGAAGCTCTGGTTTTATGGCGCACGATGGTCACGTGATGCGTTGCCGGTGTTGTTGTGTGCCTATCGACATATCAGCGCTGGCGCGTCAGGCAGTCAAGGGCAACTACGTGGTGTGCTGAGCCCTCCTACGATGTGATTAGCTGCGGTCTTAACGTCCGCACCGGGCTGGGGTTCTTAGAATGGCGAACGGATCAACCTTGATCCTTCGTGAATTCGCAACTCAGGAGAGTCCTTATGTTGGGCGTTGCTTATGGCATGTATTCGATCATTCGGCACAGAGCACAGCCGCTGACCAGGGGGCATTCACCTGCCGATGCGAAACCCGTCCCCCCGGGTACTGAGTACGCCAGTGTTCGCGAATTGGGCGAGCAAATGGCGAAACCGAACGGGCTTACCTCGGTTGATTTGGTCAGCTACCTGCAAGCGCGTATCCGCCAGTTGGACCCCCAACTGCGCTCAATCATCGAAACCAACCCCGAGGCGCTTGCGAGCGCGCGGGCGCTGGACCGCGAGCGGGCCAATGGCAACGTTCGTGGCCCATTGCATGGCGTCCCCATTTTGCTCAAGGACACCATCGAAACCACAGGTATGCAAACCAGTGCAGGTGCTTTTGGACTTGTAGGCGCGGCGGCCGACAAGAATGCGCCGCTTGTCGATTACCTGATCGAGCAGGGCGCGGTGATCCTGGGTAAAACCAATATGACTGAACTTGCGGGCTTTCGCGGTGGCCCTGATGGTTGGAGTAGCCGGGGCGGGCAAACACGCAATCCGTATAAACACGACGCCGACGTCGGCGGCTCAAGCTCCGGGTCAGCCGCCGCGGTCGCTGCCGGGCTGGCGCCCTTGGCGGTCGGCGCTGAAACCAACGGTTCGATTATAGTACCGGCGGCACTCAACGGGGTGGTAGGGCTCAAGCCCAGCCTCGGGCTGTTGGATCGCAACGGTATTATTCCCGCCAGCCAGCGCCAAGACACCCCTGGCCCCATGGCGCGCTCGGTCTATGACGTCGCGTTGATGCTCAATGCGATGTCGGGCAGTGACCCCCGCGATCCCGAAAGCCTGGGCGCCCCGCAAGGTATTGATTACACCCAACTGCTGGTGCCTGACGCCTTGAAGGGAAAGCGGATTGGCTATCCCGAGACGTTTACCGCAAACGGTGAAAACCTGCCGGTGGAAAACAGCACGCTATTTCGCAAGACACTCCAGGTGCTTCGCGAGCAGGGCGCTATTTTGGTACCGGTCAACCTGCGACTGGCGGACGCTTCACGCTACGGCGAAGTACTGCTCTCGGACGTGAAGGAGGCGTTGAATGGCTACCTGGCCAAGCGCACAGGGTTACCGGTCAAGTCGCTGACTGAGCTGATCAAGTTCAACGAAGACCGTGATGGCACCGTGGCGGATCACCAGCCAGTGCTTGAGGAAGTCAGCGCGGCCACTCTGACGTCGGCGCAACGCAAGACGCTTTGGGACGAGCTTATCCAGGATTTTCGCAGCACGGTGGATGACCCCATCAACGCACAAAACCTGGATGCCATGGTTTCGGACGTTGATAGCAACACTTACTTCGGCGTGGCAATAGCCGGTTACCCAGGCATTACTGTGCCTTCCGGGACCAATGATGATGGCCTGCCGACCGGCGCCTACTTTTTCGGCACCCGCTGGACCGAGCCCACCTTGCTGGCCATGGCCTATGGGTATGAGCAGGCGGCTCAGGCGACTACCCAACCTGAGCTTTGATCGGCCTAACGGTTAAACGCCGTACCGTGCAGCGGGGCGGCGGTGCGACAGGTCAGGGCCCAGCGCCAAGCGAGCAGTTTCGTAGGCACCCCAATTCAGGCTGTCGGGCAGCGACGCGATGGTGACCTTCTCCCCCTAAGTGAAGCCTGCCAAGGCGGCCTCTCCCAGGTTTTCCATGCTCATCACCATCGTCTCTGGCAGGTTGTTCACCGGCAGGCCCGCGACATCCCAGAATTCGGTTTGGGTGACCCCGAGCGCAGGCGCCGCGCCTTCCTGTGCGCCTTCGGCCGGCTGCCACACATGATGCGCCATGCGCTGCAATTGCAGGCCTGATGCCTCAACGGATTACACTCAATGCCTCGGAGGGACGCCATGAGCTATAAAATTCACATCCTGGGCGCTGCGGGCGCAGGTACCACGACCTTGGGCAAAGCCCTGGCCGAACGCCTGAATGTCGCTTACTTCGACTCCGACGATTTCTATTGGCAGCCAACCGCAGAGCCCTTCACCGTCGCTCGGCTGCGAGATGAGCGCACCCGGCTGCTACAGGAACAGAGCGCCGACCTCGAAGGCTGGGTACTCTCCGGCTCAGTGTGCGGATGGGGTGATGCCATGATTGCGCAATTCACCCATGTGACGTTCCTGCGTGTGGACCCGCACGTTCGCCTGCACCGCTTGCAGTTGCGGGAAATTCAGCGCTACGGCGAGCGAGTTCTTGAAGGCGGCAGTCGCCATGAAAACAGCGTCGCTTTCCTCGCCTGGGCTGCCCGTTACGAGGGTGGCAACCACAGCCTACGCAGCCTGCGTCGGCATGAAAGCTGGCTGAAGCCACTGACCTGTCCAGTGATCCGGCTGGACTCTACGCACCATTCGGCTGAGGCGTTGGTGAATCAACTGATGCCGCTGTTGAACTCATCAGCCGCGAAATGATGCCTTGCGCAGCGGGCTCAGTTGGGGGGGCGTCAAACCGGCGCGCACTCATGCCCCAGCCCGGCGCAAACCCTGGGAAAAACACCAAGCCTTCAGCCTCCAATCTAAAAGCCAATGCCAGGCGGGTTTCATCATCCACATCACCCTGGCTTTCAAAGCGTTGTACCGCTTCCACTGCCAACCCGGCTTGTCGGGCCAGTTCTTCGCGGCTCCAACCGAGCATCGCGCGGGCCTGCACGCTGTGTTTGGTGGTGAATTGATGCAGGACGATCTGCTGTTCTACGAAAGAGCTCATTGCCAGAGAGGACATGGGGTTTCTCCAGGTTCGACGGGGGAGGGCAAACTATACTGTGTTTTTGTACAGTTGTTTTGACCGCTCATCAACTGGATTTTTTATCATGGCTACCCCTGCGGCCTCCATGATGAGCTCAGGAGGTTGCAGCGCTCATGTATCAATAGGAAAATCCGGGATGCGATAGGGCTGACCAGAGGAAGGCGTAATGTCTATTTCTGAAAACGATTGGAAGAAATTCAAAAGTTTAAGGGCGTTGGCCCTCGACCGCTTTTGCCAGGGCGTATTGGCCGACGCCAAGACCATCAGCATGCACGGTGCGCTGTCCGCTCATGCCCGCTACGGAATGTTGTACGGCGTGATTCACGACCGCAACAGGGACATGGCCGATATGTTTGACCATTACAGTCGCTCGTGGGCCTGTTCGTGTCTGGCGTTGATGGTGCGTCACGACCTTCTGACCGATGCCGAGCTGGCGATGCTCAGCGAAGAAACGCCTTCAGGCCATCATCCAGCCCTATGAGCTTGAGTGGGTTGAAGAGCGACCCCTCCTCGATTAATGGGCACACTCAATGCTGACCAATTTATACAGGAGCACAGCGTGCTGACATTCAATTGCTCGCAGACCGCCTGCGACTTCTTCAGCCGCATTCACAAAGGGAAAAAAATAACCCCAGTTGAAAAGCCGCCGATTCCAAGTGCCGAGGCTGAAGGGCTACACGCAGACCCTAACCAGTGGCTGGTCCACGCCGCGACGGTTAAGCGTAAGCATGTGCTGGTGGTGACACACTTGAAAACGCGCTACAGCATGCTGTTCTTCGATATGAAGAAGGCCGACCACGCGGGCTTTGTGCAAGCATTTACCCATCGCTGGATCGATGGTGTCATGGACCTGGCCTTGAAGTGTGATGTACTGGATATGATCGAACCACAGGCGTATGACCGGCTATTGAGCGACTTGGGGAACACCTATCGCCTGGTCCAGCGCGGCGACCGCAGCAGTCAAGGGCAAATCAACGAAATCCTGCGTATTTTCAACGGGGATGCCGAAGATTTCGACTTTGTGACGCAACCCTGGAGCGCCCGCCGTTATGACGCGACCATTAACCGGACGCCCAGAACCATTACAGGATTAAAGGGTTATGGCTGGCCCGAGGAAGAAATGCTGATTTATTGGTTGACGGCAGTGGGGGGGGGATGCTGCGAACGCTCAACAGCCACGTGAAAAATATCGGCAAACCCATCGGTCACGCTCTCTGCCTTAATGCCCTTGCAGCCCCGGCGCCTCGCGAATGATCAGGTGGTCCAGGTTCTCGATATTCGCGCTGAACACCCCGAAGGTCTGCTCGGGGTTTTTCTTGCTCGGCACTTGTTTCAACTCCGGGGTCACCCCGTAGAAGAAGCAATACAATGCCCGTTCACTGTCCACCGCTGCCTTGATCTGCTCCAGGAACGCCTTGCGCTTGCGGTAGTTCTCGATGAGTTTTTTACTCAGGTAGACGTTGACCGAATAGGGCTTCTTGTCGAGCCACACCTTCTTTTCGAAGTCGATGCGAAAGCTGCTGGTGTAGTCCTTGATCGCTTTGATCTTGCCCCAGTAGATCAGGCCTTTGTTGTCTTGCAGGTATTCGATCTTCTTGAAAAACGCCCAGTAGGTCGCGGTGTGCTCGCCGATCTTCAGCGGCATGGCCTTGAGCGTGTCTTTGTCGTCGATATTCGACACATAGCATTCCACCGGGTGGGCGAACACGCTGGTTTTGTCCGGGGTGGTGTCGTTGGTGCTATGGGATGAGTTCGTGCGAGTTGAAGGCACTTTCGTTGGATCTAGTGGGACGCTGACTTGGGTGCCAACCACCGGTGTGTTGCGTTCGTATTGACGCCGCGTCAGTACAAATTCTGATGGGAAATTTTCCTCGCGTTGGTCATCACCTTCACCGGTCGCGGTCTTATGCGTGCTGGCATAGCGGCAGCCGTCAATGTGCTGGGTGCTGGCCTTGTTCTTGAAGTGCGGCGTGCGCTGGTAGTTGACGTTTTTCGCGTTGAAGGTGCTCAGCGCATTGCCCGGATCGAATGCTGCGCGGCATTCGTCGTTGGGGCACAAGAAGCTGTCCTTGTCGGAGTCGAAAGGGCTGGTTTCGTCGAAATTCAGGTCTCGTACGTCATAGATCGACAGCTTGTCGTCGAGACTCAGGCTGTAGGCCGTGTCGAATTTCATGGGGCTCGGGTCCGTGAGATGAGTTGCTGGATATTACGCAAAACTTCGCCATTATGGAGATCAAAAATGTGGGCGTGGGCTTGCTCGCACGTTTAGATATGAGGCGTGTTGGCGACACGCCGTCCACTCAAGAAACACAAAGTACCCCCCACGGCGGTCAGTGCGCCGAGGGCATAGAACATGCTGACCGGTGCCGCATTGATCAACAGGTACCCGCAAATCACCGGGCTGAGCGCGCCACCGAAGGCCGCCAGATTCTGCGCGCCGTAATAACTGCCGCGCAGCGCATCCGGGGCGAGGGTGTCGATAAACAGGAACTCGCAGGGGTAGATAATCATCTCGCCCAAGGTGAACACGAACATCGCCAGGCACCACGTGAGCAAGCTGTGCGCCTGGCTGAAGCCGATCAGCCCGGCGATAAACAGCAACGTGCCCAGCACGATCCAGTAGCGCAGTTGCTCGCGCTTGAGAAAACGGCCGATCTGGTACTGCATCAAAATCACGGTAATGGCGTTGCAGGCCAGCACCGCCGACAGAATCTTCAGCGCCTCGGCCGGTTTGTAGGCCACCAGCAAAAACTGCGACAGATAAAGGGTGTAGCGCCCGTGGACAATGGTGCTCAACAAACTGCCACTGGTGAACAGGATCAGCGTGCGATCGCTGCGCAACGTGCGCAGGGTGCTCAGAAAACTCAGGGGTTTGTTGCTGTCGTCCCGTAGGGTGGGCGGGATGCCGATCATCAGGAACAGGCTGCCAAACGCGATGGCACTGGCGATCAGGAACGGCGCCAGTTGCATGTGGCCGGCGATCACTACACCGACCATCGGGCCGGTGGCATAGCCGACGTTCGTCAAGGTGTAGCGCAGGGAAAACACTTTGGCGCGCTCACCCACCGGCAGGTTCTCGCTGATGATGGCCTTGGAGCCAATCAGGAACAGCGCCGAGGCGGCTTCGGTGATGACCAGGGTCAAGGTGGTGAGGTAGAGGTTGCTGGCAAAGGTCAGCAACAGAAAACCGATGGCGCTGGAGAGCATGGCCAGGATCAGCAGCTTGCGCTTTTCCAGGCGGTCAATGATGTAGCCGCCGTAGAGGCCGAGCAGTGTGGCGATGAACACGGCAATACCCATCAGCAGCCCGATGTCCTGTTGATTGAGGCCCAGGCGGGCGCTCAGCAGCAAGGCCAGCAAGGGACTGGTCATGGCGCGGCTGACCACGATGGTCACCGAGCAGATCATCAGGCGGCGGATTACCAGGGAGTAGGTGGCCACGGTGGGGCGGATGTCCTTTTTATTTTTCCAAGACAACGCAATTCAAATGTGAACACAGATCATAGATGTGGGAGCGGGCTTGCTCGCGAATGCGGTGTGTCAGTGCCAAATTTACTGGCTGATCCAGCGCATTCGCGAGCAAGCCCGTTCCCACAGTTAGATCGAGTTACTGGCCGGCGTTGATGCTGATTTTCTGGACTGCACCCTGCTCCAGGTCCCACTTCTTCAATATCTTGCCGTACGTCCCATCCTCAAGCATGCCCTGCAACGCCTCACTGATCGCCGTGACCAGCTCAGTATTGCTCTTCTCAATCCCCAGCCCCGTGAACTGCTTGGAAATCGCCAGGCCCACCGGCTTGTACTTGCCCTTATCCAACGACATCAAATAAGGAATGGTCTCGCTGCCCTGCATCGCCGCATCCAAACGGTTCTGCTGCAACTGCGCGCGTGCATCCGCCGAGCCTTCGGTGCCGATCACCACAATCGCCGGCTTACCCGCCGCTTCGCAGTTTTCCTTGCTCCACGCGGCAATTTCCGACGGCCAAGTGGTACGGCGGCTGGTGCCGACTTTTTTACCGCACAGGTCGGTCAATGCCTTGAGGTCTTCACGCTTGGCCAGGGTGTACAACTGCGGGCCGCTGGTGAAGTAGTCGATGAAGGTCACGGCTTTTTGGCGCTCGGCGGTGTCAGTCATGCCCGACAGCACGATGTCGACGCGCTTGGTGGTCAGGCCGCTGAGCATCTGCTCGAAGCCGGTTTCCTGCCACTTGATCTTCACGCCCAGGCGCTCGGCGAGGGCGTTGCCCAGGTCGAAGTCAAAACCGGTGAGTTTGTTGGTGGCCGGGTCCTTGAAATCCATCGGCGGGTAGTTCGGCACAATGGCCGCGCTGATCTCGCCTTTTTCCTTGATTGCCGCCGGCAATGCCGCGAATACACAGGTGGAGGCCATCAGGCCTGCGAGCAACGTTGGGATAAACAATTTTTTCATGGGGGCGTTCTCGTTAGTTTTTTAGTTAAGTGCGAACGGCAGAAATAAAGCTTTGGGTACGCGGGTTTTGTGGGCTTATTAGAATTTCTTCAGGGCTGCCGGCTTCCACAATCTGACCGGCGTCCATAAACACCATGCGGTTGGACACTTCGCGGGCAAAGCCCAGCTCATGGGTGACCACGATCATGGTCATGCCGCTGGTGGCCAAATCACGCATCACCGACAGCACTTCGCCTACCAGCTCCGGGTCGAGGGCTGACGTGGGTTCGTCAAACAACATCAACTTGGGGCGCATCGCCAACGCGCGGGCAATGGCCACACGCTGTTGCTGGCCGCCGGACAATTCCACCGGGTAGGCATTGCGCTTGTCCGCCAGGCCTACGCGGGCCAGCAGTTCCAGTGCATCTTCAATGGCTTCCTTGGGCGAGCGCTTGAGCACCTGCACCGGGCCTTCGATGATGTTCTGCAGCACGGTCATGTGCGGGAACAAATTGAAGCGCTGGAACACCATGCCGGTTGCCAGGCGCTGGCGCGCGATCTGCGCTTCATTCATCTCATGCAGCTTGTTGCCGACGACGCGATAACCCACCAGTTCGCCGTCGACCCATAGGCCGCCCTTGTCGATTTTTTCCAGCTGGTTCACACACCGCAGCAGCGTGCTTTTACCCGAGCCGGACGGGCCGATGATGCACATGACCTCGCCTTGCTCGACCTCGATATTGATGTCACGCAGCGCGTGATACTCGTCGTAATACTTGTTCAGGTTGACGGCCTTGACGATGCTTCTCATGGGGCAAATCTCCTCAACCCAGGCTTACGAACGCTTGCCGGCGCCGCGGGCAAAACGACGCTCGAGGCGGCTTTGACCCAATGAAAGAACAGTCACCACGGCCAAATACCAGATGCCGGCCACAATCAGCAGCTCCATCACCCGGGCGTTGGCGTAGTAGATGTTTTGTGCGTTGTGCAACAACTCCGAATACTGGATCACGCTGGCCAGGCTGGTCATTTTCACCATGCTGATGAACTCGTTGCCGACAGGCGGAATGATCACCCGCATCGCCTGCGGCAGAATTACCCTACGCAGCGCCTGCAGGCTCGGCATGCCGATGGACTTGGCGGCTTCGTACTGGCCAGTGTCGACCGACAGCAAACCGGCGCGCACCACCTCGGCGGTGTACGCGCCCTGGTTGATGCTGAGGCCGAGCAGGGCGGCCACGAACGGCGTCATCAGGTCGAAGGTGTCGATGCTGAACAGGCCCGGAATCGCGATCACCGGGAAAATCAGCGCCAGGTTGAACCACAGCAGCAGTTGCAGAATCAGCGGCGTACCGCGAAACAGCCAGGTGTAGGTGATGGCCACATACCGCAGGATCGGGTTGGCCGACATGCGCATGATCGCTGTGATCACGCCGATCACCACGCCCAGCGCCATCGCCAGAATCGACATGACGATGGTGTTGACCAGGCCCCACAGGATGGCCTGCGACGTGAGGAACTGACCGATGTAGGACCATTCGATCTGGCCATTGGCAAAGGCACGCAACAACGCGGCCAGGGCGATCACGATCAACGTGGCAAAAAACATCCGCCCGTAATAACGACGCGGCACGTGCTCGTACTGCGTGATATCGAACTGGTTCTCGGACAACTTGCGCTCGGCTTCCAAGCGCTCCGCCGGGGTTTGGTTCATGGTGTCACTCCACTGCTGTACTCGATCCAACTGTTAAAACACGGTCCAAATGTGGGAGCTGGCTTGCCTGCGAAAGCGCCAGCAAACTCACCACAAAGGCCCAGGCTTAAATCCGAAACCCCTGATAACCCTCAGCCCACTTTTGCTGCTCAGCCAACGCCACCTTCAACCGCCCAATCTGCTCGCGAACCCGATCCGGCGCTGTGCCGCCCCAACCACTGCGCGCCGCAATCGCCGCCTCCAGGGTCAAGCAGTCCCGCACCTCAGGCAGCAGCCGAGCATCCACCTCCGCCAACATCGCTGGCGAGGCTTCCCACAACTCAATCTCATGCTTCTCACAGGCCTGCACCAGCGCGCCGGTAATTTCATGCGCCTCTTTAAACGGCACACCGCGCGTGGCCAGCCAATCCGCCACCTCAGTCGCCAAGGTGAAGCCCATCGGCGCTTGCCTGCGCAGCTCTTCCACCTGCACCTTCATGGTCGCGACCATCCCCGCCATCGCCGGCAACACCAACAGCAAGGTGTCCACGCTGTCCAACACGCTGTGCTTGTCTTCACTCAAATCGCGGTTGTACGACAGCGGCAACGACTTGAGCGTCGACATCAACCCGGTCAGGTTGCCAATCAAACGCCCAGCCTTGCCCCGCGCCAGTTCGGCAATGTCCGGGTTCTTTTTCTGCGGCATGATTGAGCTGCCGGTGGCGTAGGCATCGTCCAACACCACCCAGCGAAATTGGCGCGACGACCACAGGCAAAACTCCTCCGACAGCCGCGAAATATTCACCCCGAGCATGCCCGCCACAAACAGGAACTCCGCCACATGGTCACGGCTGGCGACGGCGTCGATAGAGTTTTCGCACGGCCCGGTGTAGCCCATTTCCTTGGCCGAATGCTCTGGCTGCCGCGCAATTGCTGAACCTGCCATTGCGGCTGCGCCCAACGGCGACAACGCCGTGCGCGCATCCCAATCCACCAGGCGCTGCACATCGCGCAACATCGACTGCGCGTGGGCCAGCAAATGATGGGCAAACACAATCGGTTGCGCCTGCTGCAAATGGGTAAACCCTGGGCAGATGCTCTCCACATGCTGTTCAGCCTGCTCCACCAACGCCTGCTGCAAGCTCAACACCTCGGTGGTGATGGTGCGCGCATGGTCGCGTAGGAACAGGCGCAGATCATTGGCAGTTTGATCATTACGCGAACGCCCGGCGCGCAACTTGCCGCCCAAGGCGCCCAGGCGCTCGGTCAATACGCGTTCGATAAAGGTGTGCACGTCCTCGTCATCCAGGGTTGGATGCAGGCGCCCAGCGGCGAAGTCCTCACCGATGCGGTCCAGGGCCTCCAGGGTGCGCAGGGTCTCTGACTCATCCAGCAAGCCGGCGCGCTGCAACTCACGGGCATGGGCACGGGAGCCGGCCAGGTCGTAGGGCGTGAGGCGGAAATAGCGCTCAGGGCAACGCGACAACGCGGCCAGTGCAGCAGACGGACCGGTCTTGAAACGAGCGCCCCAAAGGCGGTCGGTGGGCTGGGACATCGGTATTCCTCACGCTTGTTTTTAGAAGAGTCGGAGGCAGTCAAAAAGTAAAAAGTCCTGATCGCAGTGCCAGGTTTTGCGGGGTGTTAAATCAGCCTCTGTGTGCTGTTCAAGCCGCTATATTCAAGGTTGCCAAGGGCGGATGTTTATGTTCATTATCGCCGCCTGGCGATGTTCAAGGATTGGGTTGAAGCCTGTTGAATAGGGCACTTGAGGTCAACGCGTATTATGGAAACCCCACTTTCCACTTCTGGAAACATGCCGCCAAAACCCGGCACGCGACCGCCTTTGCAACTGAGCGGGCTGGACTTCAAATTACTGCGCGTGTTCATGGCCGTGGTCGAAGCCGGCGGCTTCAGCGCTGCGCAAAACGAGCTGAACGTGGGCCTGGCGGCCATCAGCAAACAGATCTCCGACCTCGAAATCCGCATCGGCATGCGCCTGTGCACACGGGGCCGCGAAGGCTTCGGCCTGACCGAAGAAGGCAAGTTGGTGTATCAAGCTTCCATCGAGTTATTTACCTCGGTGGACAGTTTCAGAGACAAGCTTAGTTCGGCGCAAAACGAGCTGATTGGTGACCTTAGTGTCGGCGTTATTGATAACACCGTCTCCGACGTTAATTCACCGTTGATTACTGCGTTGGGGAAATTACATAGCGCATCGCCAAAAATTAGATTGCGCCTACAGGCCTCGCAATTGGACGAAGTTGAGCGCGGTGTGGTGGAAGGGCGGCTGATTGTCGGCATCGTCCCGGTGTACCAACGCCGCGAAGAATTCGACTACTTCCCGCTATACGAAGAAAAGGCCCACGCCTACTGCGCCGTAGGACACCCACTGTTCAACGCGAGCGATATTACGCCGGAGGTGCTGCGCCAACACGAAGTGGTCAACCACCGGTATGCGATCCACCGCGACAAAGCCAACTTCGTCACCTACGACAGCCAGTCCGCCTCGGCCTCACAGGTGGAAGCCGTCGCCATCCTGATCCTCACCGGCCGCTTCTTAGGCTTCTTGCCGGAACACTACGCCGCGCCACTGGTCAGGGAAGGGCGCCTGCGCGCACTGTGCCCGGAACAGGTTCACCTGAGCACCGCCTTCAACCTGATCCTGCGCCATAACGCGCCAAGAAGCCCGATGGTAAAAGCCTTCGCAACAGCCCTGGGCGTAGACCTCAAGGCCGCGACATAACCCCCGCCGAACACCGATCAACAGGCTGACAAAGCTCAAATGTGGGAGCTGTCGAGCCCCAGCGAGGCTGCGAAGGGATCACTTAGGTCCAGTTGCCGAACCCATCCATCTGCATCGCCCCCCAGCACCCCATGCTAGTGCGCTATCCATCTGGCACCGCTCAAAATTTGGGAGCTATCGAGCCCCAGCGAGGCAGCGATGGGATCGACTCGGTCCACCTGCCCACCCCATCCACCCGCATCACCGCTGCAACTTGCCCTGCTTCTTCTTCGAATGAAAATGCCGAAAATGCGCATCCTGCGCCGCGGCCAACAACTCCCGATCCCCACGCGTATCGCCCCAGGCCCGCAGCCGATACTCGCCCAAATCCCCATACACCGCCTCAAGCCGCAGCACCTTGTTCTCACAGCGGCAATTATTCCCCGTGAGCTTGCCCGTCAACACCCCGTCGACCACCTCAAGCTCAGTGCCAATCAACTTGATCCCCAGCCGGTTCGCAAACGGCTGCAACACCAACGCCGGCGACGCCGAACACAAGGTCACCTGCGCCCCGGACTTCACCTCATCCGCCACCGACTGCAACCCAGTCGGGCGCATCAGCTTGCTCCAAGTACGCTGGCAATACGCCTCCGCCTGCTGCTGAACCCACGCCTTCTCCACCCCCGTCATAAAGGTGCGGATCAACTGCGCCTTCAACTCATCCCGGCTGATCTGCCGCAGCAAAAAGCGCAGCCCAGGCACCGCCAACTTCGTCATCCGGCCATAAAACTCGCCGGTGCCGAAGGCAAACTTGAGGAAGGGCACGAAACTGTCGTGGTGAGTCAGGGTGCCGTCGAAGTCAAAGACGGAGAGTACTTTGGCGTCTACAGGGCCGGCTTCGAGCATGTCTGGGTTCACGGTGGCCTCGGTCCTATCTAGTATTTTTTAAGCGTGCATCAGGTGTGACAGCAGGAGTTTACTCCCGTGCCAATCTTCCGATCTTGGCGTAAAGCGTCTCGGTGAAAGCATCCCGGTCACTCGACCGGTGACAACGCTGATGGCAATTGGGGCACAAGGCTACAGCATTGGTCGTGCGATCCGAACCCTTCTGGGCGAGGTGCTTGACGTGATGTACTTCAAGAAATGGCTGGCCATCAATTCCGGCGAAAGGCGCTGGCAAATCGCAACCTTCGCAGACCCCATTCGCAAACTGTAGTACCAGCTTTCGTACATGCTCTGCGCGTGCGTAAGAAAGACTGACAGTGAACAACTGCCGCGGATTCAGAACGCCTTGTGGCTCGATTACAAGGAAAGGCTTAGAAAGGGTAGGGCGCTCGTCGGGCAGTGGTTTATCTTCGGCCGCCAGACCAGGCTCAGAGTGCAGGCCTGGTTTTGTTGCTAGCATTTTGCGAATACGTTCACTAACTCCGGCACCGATGTTTTTCGCAGGCATATAGCCAGTGACACGTTGCAAACCGAGCTGTTCAAATACCGAAGAGATGTTCTGCATGCGATATTCAATTGACGAAGCGCTGCGCAGGTTGAGTGGCCCCTCTCGCAGTAACCGGTTCTCAGCTGATTTTTTAAAGGCTTGACCAGTTCGTTCAAGGGTCCACATTTTCAGATAGCTATCGACGGACGCTTCAAGCTCCTGATCGCTCCATCCGGTATTACTTTTTTTCGTATCCATACAGCCGCCGAGGGTAGAAAACCCTCGGACGATACTGAGTAGCCATTATTGCGTCTACGAAATTTCCTACGAGTCGGTGGGACTTACCGTTCGTTTGCGTCAGTACATTCGCGGCTTCATTCGGAAAAATTGGGTGAGCTTTCGCCACCACGAAATCTTTGCTGACTTCCTCTGGTAGGTCCGATTAACCAGTAAATACGGCATATCCCGAAGCCTTATCCAGCCTTCGTCTTGCCAATGCAGCAGGTTCAACGACATCTCCGGCCAGTCCAGCATGCTCAACAATGGGCGTTCCAACGTCCTTGGCTGGCGTTCGTCCCGCAACGTCGGAACTACTTCATGAGTCAACCAGCTACGTAGCAGGCGATTTCCTGGTGTGTAGTGATAGACCAACAACGCGTAAGCACCGGATTCGCTAATCATCAGCATTTCTTCGGGCTGACCGTGGAACAGCAGTTTTACAGTTCTTCGTTGGTCTTCATCGAGCTTGCGAGTCGTGCGCTCATCTAGGAACCACCCCATTAAGCGCCCAAGATCGCGAGCGCAGAACCACGGTTGGTTCTCCAGAAGGAGGGCGTGCAATGGGAGGTTTTGGCGGGTGAAGACAGTAGGGGAGAAGGGATCATGCATGGCGCACCGCCTTTATCAGAGGTGCTTGAAGGACCGTTCTTATGCAGTAGATAGCCTTCGCAAGGAAGGTGAAAATTCTAGGCATTTCCATTACCTCTGTGTGATGTCAGCTTTCTTAGGGCTGGGTGCCGGGAGTTAAGAAACCCCACACAGAGGGCCGGACATATTCCCCTTTCGGGTCTTGTATTAGCCCACTCCCGGCATAACAGAGATTTTCGATGCCCACGGGAAAACCGTAGGCACAAAAAAGCCGCTACTGTCGGGTGCGGTCAGTCCGCTGTGTGAGGTGTTTCTTAGGCACCGGGTTAGAAGCCTATTGGCTTCCAGGGTTTCGGTCAAGACAGAGAGCGGAGCTAAATTGAATTTGTCGCTGAGTTTTTTGTAACGTTTCAGATTTCGTTGTAGCTGTAAACGTTCTTTATGTTCGCGTGGAAGTAGCCCCCGGGGGATCCGGCATTTACCAATCCATCGAATTCGCTTTCCGGGACGTCATAATACTCGTAGACTTTTCCACTAAGAAACTCAATTTGAAGTGAGGAGGTAGCAGTGTCGTACCCGACACTCGCGATATTGCTGGAGCTTACTGGAGTTCTTTCCATTTATTTTTCTTCCTTTCTAATTACCTGGTTTCGCCAGGCCGATACTAGTGGTTCATAATCCTCTATGGCTCTATCCTTCGCCCAATTGCTAGAGACTTCTGGGTCTTTGCTGTTTGGATACTTATTTGAAGGAAGTATGTTAATACGACATCTTGTTGGAAGTTTTGCGGCTTCGCCCACTATAATAGCTTCACCCGTTCGTAGTATAGGGAGGGAGTCAATGATGCCAGCTAGACCTTCTGACATTGCAGACTTTACTATGCTACGATCAGTAGAGTTGTTAATTCGCAAGGCAATAATTGTTCCGCATTGAGATAAAATAGTTTCATCGATTTCTGAAGGTCGCTGACTCACTATCATCGCCCCGACACCAAATTTTCTGCCTTCTTTTGCGATACGCTGGACCATTTGTTTTGCTAGCCCATCTTCTTTGTTTGATAAGTATCTATGGGCTTCCTCGAGTACTACCAGTAGAGGGCGTTTTCTCATGCCTGTATTAAGGTTTTTCCCCCATATCGATGATTCAAAAAGTATATCTAGGATAGAGCCAAGTAGTAAGCTTAGGCGAGTGGAAGGCATTCCCGAGAGATCTAAAATTGTAATGGGCTTGTCGTGTCCTAACCAGTCCGTAAGTAATTGGTCTAAATCTTTAGCAATAACTCCATTTTTATCGGGGCACCAGGGGCCAGGGTTCAATAGAAACGAATACTGCGAATCTAGCAGTCTGGATTTCATTAGCTCCAACTGTCTTTTCATTGATCCCGGACCTCCTTTGTAGGGAGCGGCTCCTCCTGTTGCCGGCGGTAGAAAACGTGGAGGAAGTAGTTTTTCCGCATCTCCTTCTCCGTTTTCAGCCCATGCGGGTCTTATATGTTCTTTCTCCTGCCAGTTTACGGTGTCATCGTAATATAGTTCGTGCCAGATCTTTTTAATTCGATAAGGTAAGGGGGAGAGTGTGTTGACTGATTCTTCTAATGTGTGTTTTATTTTATTTGTTTTTATGGAAAGCTTTTTTTCATCAATTGTTTTATCTAAGTATTGAGTTTTCTGGCTTTCTGTTAAGTTTCCGCATAGGAATTCCAGTAGGCTCTCTGGTGACACGCACCAGTATGGGATATAAAGAGGGTTTTTGCTGTCGGGAAGAACAGAGAATACCTTTGCTATATCTCCGAGGGCTGATTCGTATTCTCCATGAATGTCTATTAACAAAATCCTGGAGGACGGCAACCGTATTGCTTCGTTTTTTGTAACGAGCGATCTGATGATGGAGGCTGTGCTGGTTGACTTACCTGAGCCTGTAGATCCAAGGATCGCCGAGTGGCGAGAAACCAATTTGTCTAAGTCTAAGCTCACGTCAATGCCATCTGAGCTTGAGAGCTTGCCGATGGTAAATTGACCCGTTGAGGATAATCCAAAAATCTTCTTTAGGTCACTATCTACTACAACATGTACATCATCTCCAATGCTTGGATATTCGCTAATTCCTCGATCAAATTCCCCACCTATCATTTCGCCTATTAATTCAACTTTTATCCATCGTCGACCTTTGGATATTATATTTTCATTTTCGTTGCCAGATGATTCATTTGACTCTGAGGTGACACCAAAAAGCTGGTTGTAACCAATAGGTATCTTTACGAAGCTTCCGACTTGGCCGATTCTGTAGTTTTTACCCTCAATTATTATAATTCCTGATTCCATTGATTCCGCGAGTTCTACTATTATAGATGAGCTGGAAACTGAGCTTATGCTGCCCATATATGTCGGGTTATTAATCATTTTTTGGCTCATCTACGACAGGCAGTTGGAAATCGAGGTCGGGTTGTTGTTCCTCTACTAGGGCGGGGATTGGGTTTTCTATCTCAAATCCAAAATCACCGCCTGCTGTTGCTAGAAAGCGGGTTAGCGCATTAAAATCGCCGAGCTGAAATTCTTTATTCTTAAAATACTCATCTCTTATGGATTGCCAGTTTTTTGCGGGTAATATTCCTGTCCTCCAAGGTGCCTCTACTCCGTTTATTACTGCGCCGTCTCTACAGAATAAACTGAAGTTGGGGCAGTTGAATGCGATTTCACGCGCGTGCGGTTCTTTTTCTAAGTTGTTATATTGAAACGCAAATAGTGCAGTTGATGGGTTGGCTATAAGACTTTCAGTTATTTTTGAAGATATATGCGCATCAGCAAAGGAGAAACCGGATGCTATGGTGAGTGTGTCGCTTTCATTCAGGAAATTTTTAAATCTTTCAAATAGTGAAGAGAATGGAGCAGCTTGGGTTTGGTCGTATTTTATATGGGATGGGTAGACCATATTTGTATTAGTTGAAAATGGTAGTCTGATCACCTCCTGATTTTCACTAATTTCCCAGCCTATGGATCCATGCAGCTTCCATAATCTAACCCAGCGTGGAGGAAGGTCATTTCGTGAAATGCTTGATGGGTCGAAAAAGGCGTTTCTTGACCCGCTAAAGCCATCAAAGTAGGGCGTCTTAACTCTCTCAAGTGCCTGCTCTAATAACAAGTCGTAGTTGGTGGTAAATATTTCAACGCCGTATCTTCTTTTTATTCCATTTATCCAAGATATTAATTCGGAGTATGGGTTTTTTCCAGGTGGTAAGTCCTTGTTCACCACCTGTTTAATGGCGTTGCAGATATTTTCGGTTAGTTGTGAGAATTTTTTACTATCGTAATCGTGGACTGTAGAGCTACCAATGACGTCTGCGAGAGTTCTTATTTTTGAAAGGACTTTTTCAAAGTTCTTATCCGGTATTGACTCTTCTATTAGGTTGAAGACTGTTAAGTCGTCTCTTTCAAGATTTTCTTTGATCGTTTTGGTTAGGCCTACTACGTTCGGGATCAGCGGTTGCCAAGGACCGTCCCCGCCAATGTTTATGCTAAATGGAGCTCCGGCCCCTAAAAGCAATCCAATTTTTTTCTTTCCGTTAGTAATTGCCTGACGGAAGCCGAACATATATTGATCAGGGTTGTGTACTGACTCGCTCACTGGATGTCCTTATAAAATAGAAAAACCCCGCAATGGCGGGGTCTCTATTTTCGCTACCCCAACATCCATGCCCAGGTAAAGCGCGATCTACAACAAATTTACCGTATCATCAATCCCAGCTCAACGCACCACCCGTCTGATACTCGATCACCCGAGTCTCAAAGAAATTCTTCTCTTTCTTCAAGTCCATAATCTCGCTCATCCAAGGGAACGGATTCGTCGTCCCCGGATACTCTTCCTTCAACCCAATCTGCGACAGGCGACGGTTCGCGATGAACTTGAGGTAATCCTCCATCATCGCCGCATTCATGCCCAACACGCCGCGCGGCATGGTATCGCGAGCATATTCAATCTCCAGCTGCGTCCCTTGCAGGATCATCTGGGTCGCTTCTT
>NZ_UYXQ01000019.1 GCF_900624995.1 Pseudomonas antarctica | reverse complement strand
CCTTGCGCACCGGGTTACGCCACAGCCCCATGCCCAGTAACACCCCGATGCCTGCCAGGCTACTTAGCCCCAGTTGCAGCCATACGCCTTGAATCCGAAACAGCAACAGCGCGGCCAACCCCATGAGCGCCGCACTGAGTAACCAATGCCGCGCCCAGGGCAGGGTGCCCAGCAGGTTTTGGCGCTGCATCAGCAGCAATGCCGTGCAGATCACCCCCGCCAGCGCGGCCAGCGGGATGCCCGCCAAGCCAAACACAAACGGCAGGGCGCCCAGCAACAGCACATTGACCAGGCTGCCGAGCAACTCGCAACGCAGGGGCTGGCGCGTATCGCCGGCGGCGTAGGCATCGCGCGCGAGCAAGGCGTTCCAGGCGCCAAACACCAGCGGCACGGCGAACCACGCCAACAGCAGCGGCAGTGGCGAGTCCGCCGATTGTTTGGGCAGCAGCAGCGCCACCAGGGTCGGCGCCGCCGCCACCAGCCCAACCCCGGCCGGCAATGTCAGCACACTGGCGGTTTCCAGGCCGCGCTTGAGCAGGGCCAGGCGCTCATCGCCCTGGCGTCGGCTCATCATGCCCAGCAGCACCTGGTTGAGGCTCATCAGCGCAATCAGCGGCAGGTTCATCAGCTTGCGGGCGAGGTTGACCCAGGTCACCGCGCCTTCGCCGAGTAGCGAGGCCACCAGCCGCTCGATCAACGCCAGCCCTTGGCTGGCACCATTGCTTAGCAACAGCGGCCCGATGCGCTGGCCGAGTTCGCGCAGCGGCGCGAGACTCAACTGCCAGCGCCACGGCCGCCAGCCCTGGCGCCAGATCGACGGTAGCATCGCCAGTGGCATCAACAGGCTGCCGGCCACGCAGGCGAGTGCCAAAGAATGGGGGTGCGTGGCCGTGCCGGCCAAGGCGAGGTACGTCACCGGCGGCAGGTTGAACAGCAGCGAACCCAGCCCCGCCAGCACAAAGCGCTCGCTGGCCTGCAATGGAATACTGAACAGCGCATGCAGCATCAAACCCGGCACACACCACGCAACGATCTGCAGATTACCGCTGGCCAGCGCCGTGGCACTCGTCGCCAACCCCGGGCCCAGCAACTGCACCAGCCACGGCGCCAACAGTGTCAGCAACAGGCTGGTGACCAAGGCAATCAGCATCAAGGCCGGGAACAGCGCCGCCAGCCAGTCCAGGCGTGCGCCGTCCTTGCGTTGCAGGTACAACGGCAGCGCGGCGGCGCTCAGCACGCCACCGGCCAGCGACATGCGCAACGCCTCAGGCAAAAACAGCGCGATCAGGAATGCATCACTGCGTTCGCCCGCGCCCCAGGCCGCCACCAGCAACCACTCGCGCGCGAATCCCAGGCACAGGCCCAGCAAGGTCGCCAGGGTCAGCCAGACGGCGCTGCCAAGCACGGCTAAGGCCTTGCGCCGTCAAGCATCGGCTTGCGAAAAGCCACCGCCTTGACCTGTGGGAGGCGCGCCGCAAACAGCCGCCGTGCCTCCAGCACATTGAGGCCCACCATCAACCAGAACAGCGACACCATCACCACGGCAAAACTGAAGTAGTGGTCAAACAAGCCGCTGACCAGCGCCGAGAGAATCCCGGCGGTGCTGCCCAGCCACAGCGCGTTGTCCTTGGTCAGGCGGATCGGGCCTGGCTCCGGGCGCGCTTCACGCCACCAGCGCACGGTGACGGCGATAAACAGCAGCATGCCGACAATACCGATCTTGTAGATGTAGTTCAGCCACAAGTTGGAGATCCCTAAAAAGTGCGTGCCCGGCACCGGCGGGTCGACCTTGAAGCCGATGCCGAATGGGTACGCCGCCACCGCCTGCGGGAACATGCGGTATTCGTCGAAACGGATTTCGGTACTGGCGTTGTCCGACGAAAAAATCGTCGCCAGGCGGTCCTGCAACGGTGGATAAGCCATCACCAGCGCCACCGTCAGCGCCGCGCCGATCATCAACAAGCGTCCGGTATAGGGCACGCGCCGCGTGGCCATCCAGATCAGTACCAACGCCAGGCTCACCATCGCGCCACGGCTACTGGCCAACAGCAGCGCAGCAGCGCCCAGGCACGCCACGCCCAGGCCCAGCGCGCGTTTCCAACCTTGTTCGGTCATGCCGTAGCAGAACGCCAACGGCAGCAGCAGCGCCATGATCCCGCCGATGGCATTCGGGTGCATCCACGGTGAGCCCATGCGCGAGGCCATCGCCTCCAGGCCGAATTTCAACATCTCGAAGTTGCCGTAATTGAACAGCGCCAAAATCGGCGCAATGCCGGCCCCCGAGCGGGTGCGCACAAACACCGCAATCGACAGCACCAGCATCGCCAGGCTGCCCAGCAGCAGGGCGATGACCAAGGATTCACGCTGCTTCTGGTTCACCAGCAGCTTGGCGGTCAGGAACACCCCCGACAGGTTCAGCAACCAGCGCAGCCAGTTGGCCACGCCGCTGCTGTCGGCGTGGATAGTGACTTGGCCGACGATAAAGGGGAACACGCTGAACAGCATCAGCCACAACAGCATCTGGTCGGTGGGGCGGCGTGACAGGCTCGGCGTGTCGGGCAGGCGCGACAGAAAACTGTGCCACAGCACCGCGCCCCAGGTCAGCGCCAGGATGGCTTCGCTCACCGTACTGCGGATGCCCAGGTTGACGGTCGAGTAGGGCATAAACGTCGCGACCCCGGCAAACAACAACAAGCCCCACAGCGGGAAGCGCAGGATGGTGACGGCGGCGGCCAGGCCGATCACGGCGAGGAACGCTTTGGCCGGTGACAGCATCAAGGCCAGGGCGCCAAATAACACGCCGAACAGGATCGCGACGAGGCTGGCCAGGGAGAGTCTCATGTCAATTCCTCGATCAGTTCGGCCAGACGTCGGCGATAGGCTTGGTGATTGAAACGTCGCGCCCACTGCCTGCGTTCTTCGGGTGATTCTTCGTCAGGGCGATTAACCAGGTCGAGCATCAATTGCACCAGCGCCGGGCCGTCGGTGGGCGAGAAACGCGGTGCCGACGGCGGCGTAATTTCATCCAGCGAGGTGCCGCTGGCCACGGCCACCGGCGTGCCCACGCTCAAGGCTTCGATCACGGGTAAACCAAAACCTTCGGCATAAGACGGCTGCCACAGGCGCGCGGCGCGGCGGTACAGCGCGTGCAGCTCGGCATCCGACACACCGCTCAAGGCGCGAATCCCTGGCAGGTTGCGTTGGGCTTCAGGCAAATGGTCGAGGCTGCCCACCAGCACCAACTCCGGCACGCCGGGTGACAGGCCACGCGCTTGCTGCCAGGCGTCCACCAGGAACGGCACGTTTTTGCGCAATTCACGGGTGCCTACCATCAGCCAGTAACGCTGGGGCAGTTGGCGCGCCGTGAGGTCCGCCGCCAATTCAACAAACCCATCAACCTGATTGGGTAGCACACGGATCTTGCCCGCCGCCTTGGGGAACAGCCGCGCGGTTTCATCCGCGCTGTAGTGCGAAGGCGTCCACACTCGGTCGGCGCTGTTTACTGCATAAGCGATCGACAGCCGATCACTGGTTTTGTAGATCCGCGCTTTCAAACGGTTGGCGTGGTAGTTGTTCAGGGTGATCTGGAACAGATCATGCAGCAGCACCACGGTGCGCAACCCTTTGGGTTTGGGTGGCAATGGCAGGCCCATATTGAAGGTGCTGATGTACAGGTCGATCTGCTGTTCACGCAGTGCACGCGGCAAAAAGCCCGCTTCAAAACGCAGGCGATTGTGCGGTTGATGCATCGCGGTTTTTGCACAGCCCCAGGCCGGGCAGAGGGCCTTTAAGCGGGTTTCATCACCCAGGGGCGCCACGGTAAACCGGGTAAGTTCCACCTCCGGCAGGGTGCGCAGGGCATTCTCCAGCGCGTACACCTGGCGGCTGATGCCCGATTGCGGCGAGGTGCCAACGGTGCGGTAATCCAAGCCTATACGCATGCAGGCTCCTTTTGATTGAGCGGCGCGAGCGTCGCATACACCTGCTCGAGCTGGCTGGCCGCGACACGCCAATCATGGGCGCGGCGCACATAGGCGCGACCGGCTTCGCCCATGGGCGCGGCGGCCTCGGGGAATTGCAGTAAGCGCACGACGGCGTCCGCCAGGCTGTCAGCGGTTTGCCCGCCGAGGTAGTCCAGGCCTTCGATCAGGTCCAGGCCTGACACGCCTTGCTCGGTACTCGCTAAGGGCAGTCCGGCAGCCAGCGCTTCGAGCACTTTCAATTTGGAACCGCCGCCATGGCGCAACGTCGCCAGAAACACCGAACAGCTCGATTGCAAATTCAACAGGTTCGGCACAAACCCTTGCCACTCAATGCGCGGGTCTTTCCAACGCTCACGCCAACTGCCGGGCATGCCAAAACCGCACACGCTCATGCGCGCAGCGGGGCAGCGCTCCCAGACCTTGGGCAGGATTTCATCCAGGGCCCACTCGATGGCGTCCACGTTGGGCGCGTATTCATAGTTGCCGAGGAACACTACACGTCGTGTCGACGGGTCAGGATGGGCGGCTGCGAAGTGATCGCAGTCCACGCCATTGACCACCACCGACACCGGTTTGCCGGCGATCGTTGCCAGCACCTGCGCGTCGTTGTCGGTGACGGCGACCACCTGCGCCGCCTGGCGCATCACGCGGTGTTCCCAACGGGCGTAGCGCCACTGATCGTAGCGAATGAACGGCAGCGCCCAGCGTGGCAGGCGATCATAAGTGGCCGCGCCCAGCGCGGATTCAACGTTGTGTTCGGTCAATACGAACGGCTGGGATTTGCGCGACAAAGCATCTTCGTACGGCTGGAACGCGTAGGTGTGTTCGATCTGCACCACGTCCCAATGTTCTTTAAGCAATTGATTGAAGGTGTCCTGCAGCGCCCCCGACAGGCCATTGACGCTGGCCAGCAGTGGGTAGGGCGCAAACAGACCGGCCACCAAGGTTTTCAGGCTGCGCAGCGGGCGGCGCGGCAGCACGATCAGTTGTTCGAGGAAGGCTTCCAGCACCTGGCGATCGGTCAACGATACCGGGTGCTTGTCATGCAGCAGCAAGGTAATGCGATGCCCGCGCGCGGCCAGGCTGCGCAGCAGATGGAACTGGCGGGTCTTACCGCCACTGGTGGCGGGCCAGGGCGAGTAGGGCAGGATCCATAAAATGCGCATGGCGAGCTTCAATCCCATAACAGAATTTGCAGGTTGGACTTAACCGGGACGGTCAGCCCATGGGTGCCACTCACCGGGGTTTGTGTGCCGCGCAGCGGGTCATACAGGGTGGCGCTGGCGAGATCAGGTAAGTGCGCGTTACCCCCTTCGGCCGACCAGAAGAACCACAGCTTGTGGCCATCGGCGCGGGTCCAGCCGATGCTGAACAGGCCGTCGGGCAATTGGTCGGCCGTGGGCGGGTCGCCGGGTGTGAGTTGCGGGCCGCTGACGTCGAGGAAGTTCTTCAAGGCGGTGTAGACCGGCTTGGGGTTGGCATTGATGTCGAGCAAACCATAGAACTGGTCACGCACGCTGGCGCGCTGGTCGAGGTCACTCAAGGTGAACAGGAAGATTTTGTCGTAATCCATCGCGCTCATCAGCGCCACACGGCGCACCACGTAGTCGGCCTGGCCTTGCGGCGTGATAAGGTCCTGGGCGTCTTTCGGTCCGGGGTAGGTTGACCAGCCCCACTCGGTGCTCCACAGGGTCTGTACGCCGGCGCTGCGCAGGGACTGGTTGAGCGCAGTGGTCTTGGCAATAAAGTCCAAGTTGGACGGGGCGTTGCCTTCGGGCAGTTGGGTGTAGGGGTGGTAGGAAATAACCGTGTTCAGGCTGGCCACACCGAGCGCGCCAAGGGCGTCGAACATGGTTTGGCCATTCGGCATTTCGCTGAAAAATGCCATGCCGGCAGCGACCACCGGTTTGTTCGCGTCCACCGCGCGCAGTGCGCCTGCGGTGGCGGTCAGCAGGGTGGTATAACCCGCAGGGTCGGCCACCGGACGCCAGAAGCCGAGCAGGTTAGGTTCGTTCCACACCTGCCAGGCATTCACGCTGGGGTAGCGCTGCGACAACAGCGCCATGCGATTGGCGAACACGTTCGGGTCTTTGGGCGGGTATTGGTCCTGATACGGCGCACCGGTCGGCGCGGTGGTGGCGAAGGGCGCCGAGCCGACCAGGTAGAACACCGACTTGAGTTGGTTGGTTTGCAGGTTGCCGACTAACTGATCCAGGGTGGCGATCTGGTAGTGGTTCTCTACCGGCTCCAGCCGGTCCCAGTGTAAATCCAGGCGCACCCATTCCAGGCCCAGGGCCTTGAGACGGTCTATCTGCCGTTGATAAAGCGTGGGGCTGAACCACAGAAACTGCGCGTTCACCCCCAGGAAGTCCTTCCAGACCACCACCTTGTTGCCCTTGAGCACGTGGTTCTCGGCGTCGGCCTGGCGCCCCCACATAAAGGCGGTGAGGCCGAGCGCCGCGATTACCGCAAGGGTGGCGAGATAAGTCCGTTTACGCGCCATAAGCGTCTCCTGCAATCGCCTGTTCAAAGAGTTGCTTGAACTGCTGCGCGGTCAACGGCCACAGACGTTCGCGGCCAATTTCCCCGGCACGTTCGGCCCAGTCGCGGGCCAATGTCGGCGTGCGCGCCAGGCGCAGCAGTTGGTCGCTCAGCGCCGTCACGTCGCCTTGGGGATAGATCGCGCCGTTGCCGCTGGCGACTTCTTCGGCAAACGCCCGTGCATCGGACGTGATCGCCCCGCGCCCGCACGCCGCGGCCCAGGACAGCGCGCCGCTGGTGCCACGCTGGCGCCCCAGCAGGCCGAGTTTTTTCGATTCGCGGTACGGCAGCACCATCACATGGTGCGCCTGGATCGTCTGCGCAATCTCGCTGGCCGGCAGGTTCAGCCGCCAGTCGATAATGCCCGCCAGGCCAAGCTCGGCGATCTGGCTGTTCAACTGTTCAAGGTAGTTGCCGCCCGCCCCGAATGCCATTTCGGCGGCAGTGCCACCGGCCAGGGTCAGGCGCACACGGTCACGCAATTCGGGGGCTTGCTTAAAGACATCGGTCAGCGCCTGCAACAGGTCTTCAATGCCTTTGCCACGGTAGATAAACCCGAAATACAGCAGGTGCAAGGTGGCCAGCGCGGGTAACGGCGCGGTAGCAATGGCCAGGTTGGCGTGGTTGATGACCGCGACTTTGCCGGCTGGCAGTTGCATGCGTTGGCTGAGGCACTCGGCACCCAAGCGGGTGAGGGTGATCAGCCGCGTCAGGCCTTGGGCGACGTGGCGTTCTTCGCGCAACGTCAGCGGGTCGGCCACTACCACCGCCGCCTGGGGCAGCGGGCTGGGAAAGTGCTCCAGCAGGTTCAGCGGAAAGGGCAGGTGTTCGCGACGCCACACCAGACGTTCCGGGTCATGCACGGTGGCCGTCAGCGGCAGGTTGGGGTAGGCCTTGCGCAATTCGCGCAGGGCCAGGAACTCCCCCAATCGGCCGCCGCCTAGCTCGGCGTGGACCAGGTCCACGCTGTGCCAGTCGAACGCGGCGATGGCTTGCTTGATGGCTGCGCTGTTGCCTTCTACACCGCTCAACGGTGTCGCCACCGTCACGCCCAGTTGCTCCAGGGCCGTCTTGAAATGGTTCGCGTAATCGGCGATTCCGTTTTTTTCCGGCGGCAAAGGGGCAAGCAGGGCGATGCGCATCAGAACGCCCCTCGGTATTTGGCGATGGTTCTGAGCACCTTGGCCGGCACTTCGAATTTGCGTCGGTTGATGATGATGCCGTCCACTTTGCCGAACGCGGTATTGAGGATCGACAGCGCGTGTTCCACCACCGGCACGGTGCTTTTTTGCGCTTCCACCACCAGGGCGATCAGGTCGGCGCGGCGCAGGTTGATAAAGGCGTCACGGTTGTCCAGCAGCGCCGAGGCATCCAGCAGCACCACTTCGCCTGGGGCCGCAGGTTCGACGCCGCCGACCCGCACAGTAATGCCGTTTTCTTGCAGCAACTGGCGCAGTTGCTCCACCACAAAGGTCACGCCTTCGCCGTGGCGCGCCGAGGTCAGCCCGAGGGTCAGGCCTTGCTCGGCAACACGGTCCAACTGCAGCAATCCGTACAGCCGGTAAATGCTCGCATTGAAGGCGTTGGTGCCCTGGGCGGTGCTGGTATCCAACTCGGGCAGGGTGGTCCACAGCGGCAGGCCGAACTTGCGCTCCACCAGGCCGCCGTCGTGAATGCGCTGGTCCAGCAGGTAGCAGAGGTAGATCACCAGCAGGCCGACGACGATGGCAAACGGAATCGCCAGCACCAGCATCACCAGGGTTTTGGGGAAGATTCGGCCTGGGTTCAGAGTGGCTTCCTCGATCACGGCGATGTTGCTGATCTGGCTGTTATCCAGCTCACGGTCGATGCGCGACTTTTCCAGGTTGTCGACATACAGCGCGTAGTTGCGCTCGGTGGCGCTCAGCTCGCGGGAAAGGCGCGCCAACTCCGGTTCAATCTCCAGGGCCTGCTTGCGTTGCGCTTCGAGGTTCACCAGTTGCTTCTGTTGTTGCACCAGTTGAGTACGCAAGGCCTGGTTGTTGCTCGACTCATCCAGCAGTACGCGTTGCAAGTGGATTTCCAGGGTGTTCGGCGCCCGGTTTTCCGAGCTTTGCACCGTATTGCTCTCACTCGCGACTTGGGCCTGCATGGCACGGATTGACGCGTCCAGGGCTTTGACCGGCGGCGCGTTGTCGGTGTAGGTGCGCATCATGTCGGCTTTTTCCAGCAGCTTCTGGTTCAACAGGCGACGCAAGTCTTGCTGCTGCGGGTTCAGTGCGATCTGGCGAACCGTGGTCACTTCCTTGGGCTGGGTCTTGAGCTGGGTGCGCGTGCTGTCGATGGCACTGTCGGACGAGGCGATCAGGCGGGTGGTGTTGAACGTCTCGCCGCGCAGCACGTTGATGCGCTCGGACAAATCTTCCAGGCGATCGGTGATGCTGGCTGCGCCGATCTCATTCAAGTGCTTGAGGATTTGCTCCTTGTAGCTCTTGATCTCATTCGCGCTGGTGTTGACCTGGCCTTCATAGAACGCGTAGAGGCTCTTGCGGCCCAGCGCCTGCGTGCGTTCAATGATGTACGTCTCGACCCAACTCTTGACCACCGCCTGGGCGATTTCCGGGTCGCTCCACTTGAAGCTGATATCCATCACGGTGGAACCGGCGACGTGGCTCACTTCGAAGTTCTTCTCCAGGCTCGCGGCCAGGCGTTCCACGGGTGTGGTTTTTTCAATAATGCCCACCGTTTCCAACACTACACGCAGGCCGTCGAACACGGCACCGATGCCGCTTTTGACGTAGTACTTGGTGCGCTTCCAGAACCCTTCCGGTGGCGGCAGTGTGTCGATGACTTCCAAGTAATGCTCAGCCACCGCGCGCACGATCGGGCGCCCGGTCAGCAGGCGCTCCTCGTCGACAATCGGGTCACGCTGGGTGCTGGGCATAACCAGTGCCTGGCGGTTGCTGATCTCGATCGGTAAGGTCGAATCGCGCCCCGGCTTGACCAGCAGGCGCGCGGTGGATTCGTACTTGGCCGGCAGCAAAAATGCTCCCAGCAAAATAATCACCAGCGCCGCGATGGCCGCCAGTTTGAACTCATGCCGGAAGATGAAGAACAGACGCAGAAGATCACGAAAAGAACGGATCTCGATCATGGGATGTCGCTCCTTTAGTTATTGCCGCCGCTGGTTCGGGTGTAGTTGTAGCCAACCCCAATGGACTTGGTGAACGGGATCAGTTGGTTCAAGTAGGTATCCACCCCTTGGATGCGCTCGCCCACATTGGATTTGGGCACGAACACCACGTCACCGCGTTGCAGGTGCACCGGTTTGCGCCCGTTCGGGCCGGGCTTGAGGTATTGGCTGAAGTCCAGGAAGTAGGCGTGGTAGGCGCCCTGGGCGTCTTCGCGCAGCAGCGCCACCATGCTGGCATTGCCCGAGGGGTTAACCCCGCCGGCGCCGACAATGGCTTGCTCCAGGGTGTTGGCGGTGCCGAGCTGCACCGCGGTCGGGTTGTTCACCGCGCCGCCAACGATCACCGAATTGCCCGGTGCCTGGTTGATGTTCACCGTCACCCGTGGCTCGCGGTACACCGGCGCGAGCTTGTTGCTAAGCTCGGTGGCCAGTTCCGATGGCTGGCGCCCGGCAACCTGGATCGGCCCCAGGAACGGGTAGTTGATCTTGCCGTCGGTCTGCACGGTGTACAGCGTCAGCTCGTAGATGGTGCTGACGTTGAACGCCGACAGCGTCGGCATCTCCCCGGCATCGCGCACGATACGCAGTTGGTCACCGATGCGGATGCGTTCCACCGCCGGCGGTAGCTGTGCAAGCTGGTCGAGGGCGCGTTTGCCGTCCTCCACGGTCTGGTCATCCGGCGGGACAATGCGTGCCGGTGTATTACAAGCGGCCAAGGCCATCATGGCCAGGAGGAGCACGGTTTTTTTCATCAAGGGGGACTTCCTGTAGGTCATGCTGCTCACCTCCAATAACCGGGGAACATGCTGATGCGCCGCTTGAGGGCGATGGGGAGCCGGCGTTCCAGATGGCCCAGCCGATAGCCGAGCAACTTGAACGCGCTGCGCACCAGGACTTCGGGTACGCGGTGCAATGCACCGGCTGCACGCAATGCTGCGAGCTCAGCCAGTACATAGCGTTTACCTTCACCGCCAGCATCGCCAAAGGCCTGGCGAATCCACGGCTCGCGACCGTAGAACACGCCAATGTCGAAGTAGCGGTGAAACTCATCCATGAGTCGGTAATCGTGGGAGTGGTACACCCGCGCCGACGCGGCGTAGCGCACCGTGTAGCCGTCGAGCAGCAGGCGCGCCGCCACGTAGGCGTCTTCGCTGCCGATCACATCGTCGGGGAAGCCGTCGACGGCCTGCAAGGCGCTGCGTCGGTAGACGCTGAAAGAGTCGGAGCTGAAGCAGGTCTTGATCCCAAGCTGCGGCGCATCAGCCAGGCGTTTGCTACGGCTGTGTTCCGGGTAATTGAAGTGCCGTGACTGCGCCCCCAACACACCGGCTCCGGGGTGCGGCAGTTGGCGGCCGTACGCCACGCCGATGAGTGGGTCTTGCTGCAGCTCGTCAAGCAGATTGGCGAACGTCTCGGCGTCGGCGGGGATCGCGTCCTGGGTCATCACGATCAACGCGTCACCGCTGACGTGTTCGCTGGCCCAGCGCCGTGTGCCGCCGTGGTTGAAATCGCGCGCGTCGATCACCTCGACCCGCGCGCCGAACTCACGAAAGCGCGCCACGGTGTCATCGCTGGAGGCGCTGTCGACCACCAGCATTTCGTCCGGTTGCAGCGTCTGCATTTTCAGCGCGGGCAGCAATCGCGCCAGGTGGCTGGACGCGTTGCGGGTCGGGATGATCAACGAGGTACGCATATCACTTTTTCACGTCGGCAGCGGGCGCACGCCCGTAGATGTCGTCAAAACGCACAATGTCGTCTTCGCCCAGGTACTCGCCGCTCTGCACCTCGATCATCACCAGGTCGATGATGCCGGGGTTGGTCAGGCGGTGTTTATGCCCGGCCGGGATGTAGGTGGACTCGTTGGCGTTGATCAGGAATTCGCGCTCGCCATTGGTAATCTGCGCCGCGCCGCTGACCACCACCCAGTGTTCGCTGCGGTGGTGGTGCATCTGCAGCGACAGCGACGCCTGCGGCTTGACCACGATGCGCTTGATCTTGAAGCGGCTGCTTTCCTCCAGCACCGTGTAGGTGCCCCACGGCCGGGTGACGGTGCGGTGCAGGCTGTACGCCGGATGGTCCTGGCGCTTGAGTTCGGCGACGATGTAGCGCACATCCTGGCTGCGATGGGCGTCGGCGATCAGCAGCGCGTCAGGGGTATCGACAATGATCAGGTCGCGCACGCCGACAGCGCCGAGCACGCGCTTGGGCGAGTCGATGTAGCAGTTGTGTACGTCGTGCAAAATCGCTTCGCCATTGACCTGGTTGCCCTGCGGGTCGCTGGGGGTGAGCTGGCGCAGGGCTTCCCAGGAACCGATGTCGCTCCAGCCGATGTCGCAGGGCACCACGGCAACTTGCTTGGACTTCTCCATCAGCGCCACGTCGATGGAAATATCCGGCGCAGCGCCAAAGCCTTCAGCGCTCAGTTCACGCTGGCGCGAGGTTTTATTCTGCAGGTTCTGGCTGTGTTCCAGCGCGGCTTTCGCGGCCGCCAACACCTCGTTGGCATGGGCCGCGAGCTCGTCCACCAAGGTGCTGGCCTTGAAGCAGAACATGCCGGCGTTCCACAGGTGTTTACCGCCGTCGAGGTAGCCTTGCGCGGTGGCCAGGTCGGGTTTCTCGACAAAGCGTTTGACCCGATAGCCGGTGCCCAGGGCGTCGCCTTTTTCGATGTAACCAAAGCCGGTTTCCGCGTGGTCCGGCTGGATGCCGAAGGTCACCAGGTAGCCGGCTTCGGCCAGCTCACGGGCCTGAGTCACAGCGGCGGCGAACGCGGTTTCATCGCTGATCAAGTGGTCGGCAGGCATTACCAGCAGTTGCGCCTGATCGCCGAAATGCTCCTGCACATGCAGCGCCGCCACCGCGATGGCCGCCGCTGTGTTGCGCCCGAACGGCTCCAGCAACAGGTCCAACGGCAAGTGCGCTTTATTGACCACGCGGTAGTCATCCAGGGTGCGAAACAACAGGTCGCGGTTGGTCACCGTGAGCACGCTTTCCACACCAGGCAGGCGCGCGGCGCGCTGGAAGGTCTTTTGCAACAGGCTCATGCCGTCACGCATGCGCATGAACGGCTTGGGCATGTTCTGCCGTGATACCGGCCATAGCCGTGTCCCCGAACCACCGGAAATAATGCAGGGAATCAAGCCGTTGAGGGTGTTCATCAATAGACCTCCTTGGTAGAGAGGACGGCTGGGACCGTCATGAAGACGATGTACAGGTCAAACCACACCGACCACTTGGAGATGTACTCCAGGTCGTACTCGACGCGCTTTTGGATCTTGAACAGGGTGTCGGTCTCGCCCCGGTAGCCGTTGATCTGCGCCCAGCCGGTGATGCCCGGCTTGACCCGATGTCGCGAACTGTATTCGCTCACCGCGACTTCGAACGGGATACCGGCGGCCTTGGTCGCCGTGGCGTGGGGGCGTGGGCCGACCATCGACATATTGCCCAGCAGCACGTTGAACAGCTGCGGCAGTTCGTCGATGCTGGTTTTGCGAATAATGCGGCCCACGCGGGTGATGCGCGGGTCTTTGCGGGTGGTTTGTTGCTCGGCGGTGAAGTCGCTCTGGTCGGTGAACATCGAGCGGAACTTGAACACGCGAATCTCGTTGTCGTTGTAGCCGAAGCGGTTCTGGCGAAACAGCACCGGGCCTTTGGAGTCGAGCTTGATCGCGATTGCCGTCGCCAGCATCACCGGTGACAGCGCCACCAGCGCGAGGCTGGCCAGCAGCACATCTTCACAGCGTTTTATCACCGGCGACCAACCGCGCAGCGGCAACTGCGAGGTGTTGAACATCAAGATGCCGCCCACGTCGGTGATGCGGCTATGGCCGTAGCGCAGGGCGGCCATGTCGGGCACCAACATCACGTTCACCGACATCTGGCGCAGACGATTGACCAGCCCGTGGATACGTTGCTCGGCAGCCCACGGCAGGCAGATCATGACTTGGTTGACTTGCTCGGCGCGGATCAGTTGTTCCAGGTCGCGGGTGTTGCCCAGCAAGGGCAGGTGGCTCAGTTCCTTGGGAATGCGCTCGGTGCGGTCATCGATAAAACCAATCAGGCCGGAGCGGATATCGCCATTGCGTTGCAGGTGGTCGGCGACGTGCACGGCAGTGTCGGTGAAGCCCAGGATCACCGTGCGTTGCAAGTATTTGCCCTTGCGCATCAGATTGCGGTACAGGCGCAGCATGAACAGGCGTTCAACACAGAGCAGCCCCAGGCTGGCGAAGTACCATGCCACCAGGTTGCGTGGGGTCAATTGCGGGAAAAACTGCAGAATCTGGTACATGAACAGCAAGATGCAAAATGCCGCGGACCAGGCGACTGTCTTGGTCCGCAAGCGCAACCGATTGCTGAACAGCTCTTCAGAATAGATGCCCAGAGCCTGGAACAGAATAATGGTCAGAACCGCGAAAAACAGCAGCAGACCGAGAAAGTGGGAGCGCAGCTCAGGGGCCATTGGGTCGAGGAACAAAACCAGGACCAGGGGCGGCAAGATGGCTGTCAGCCCATGGATCAACTTGACGAAAACAACAAAAAATTCAACAAAACCGGCGCGGGTCAGAAACAGGCTGTCGACTGACGACTTCTCTCGCATAAAAACATCCCTCATTGCACTCCAGACTTTCTGTTCGGCTGTTTGATCAATAAGGCAGCGGGCTGCTTATGTCAGGGCAAGACGAACGACGGCTACGCTGGGTAAAACGCAACTATTCCTTTAACTGAAGCTATCCAAATGAATGTTTTTACGGAGGTAGTGACTTAAGGAATATACCGATGAATTAGGTTGTCAGTGAATTGACAGAGGCTCGCAGATGCAGTGCTAGACACGTTAATTGATTTTTTTTGTGGCATTTTATTGACTTTCCATGCTCGGGTAATCGGAAATGGGGTGTGTTTTTGAGTGTAGAAACAAATGTGAGAATTTTCCTGCCAAGTGGGGAAACCTTTTTGAACGGCGGTAGTAACAGGGGACAAAGAACACACGCCAAATGCCAGAAAATACGGTGCTCAGGCGAGTGAAAGTTGGTTTTAAACGCAGATGAAAATGTATCCAGAACAATTTTTTGTTAGTTTTTGGGCGGCCCTTTAATCTGTCGGCTCTCTATTGGGGGTGAGCATGATCGATTTCACAACCTTGCTGATGTTTTCCGGCGCGGTCCTGCTGTTGCTGTTATCCCCGGGGCCGAACATGGCGTTTGTTATCAGCCATGGCATGAGTTATGGCTGGCGCGGCGGTGTGGCCTCGAGCCTGGGCATCTGTGTGGCCGACCTATTGCTGACGGCATTGACCGCTACCGGGGTGACGGCGTTGGTCGCCGGTTGGCCGCCGTCGTTTGATGTGATTCGCTACGCCGGGGTGGTCTACCTGTTGTGGCTGGTGTTCAAGACCTTGCAGAAAAGCGCGGGCCTGGAGCCTGGTCAGGTCGAACGCGTGCGCCTGAGCCGTGTATTTTTGCAGGCGATGCTCAACAGTTTGCTCAACCCTAAGGCGTTGCTGTTTTTCCTGGTGTTTTTGCCGCAGTTCGTCAGGCCGCAGGCCGGGTCCATTGCCTTGCAACTGCTGGTGCTGGGCGGCGTTCTGACCCTGATTGCCGGTGTTTTTCACGTGCTGCTAGGGATTTTTGGCGGGGCGCTCAGGCGGTTTTTTGCCGGGCGCGCTGGCAGTGCCAGGCTACAGAAATGGGGCCTGGCGAGCGTGCTGATGCTGTTGGCCGCCAGGCTGATGCTGATGTCTCGGCCAGCCTGAGGCCGGCGAACGGGCTCGCCACACGAAGCCCGCCAGCCACATTCATTGCATCACCCCAACCGCGCCGCCGCTCGTGCCACGACCTCGCCGCGCGCCCGGCGTGATTCCGCTGTGCGTTTCCTGGCTTCCTCCAGCACAGGCTCGGGCGCGGTGTGCGGGCTGCCCGAATCGAACGGCGGCGCCGGCGCGTATTCAATCTGCAACTGCACAAGTTGCGCGGCGGCCTCGCTGTACAGCTCTGCCGCCAGGGTCAGGGCAAAGTCGATGCCGGCGGTGATGCCGCCACCGGTGAACAAGTTGCCGTCACGCACCACACGCGCCTGCACCGGGATCGCGCCAAGCGGGGCGAGCAGGTCGTGCTAGGCCCAGTGAGTGGTGGCCTTGCGACCGCGCAGCAAACCCGCAGCCCCCAGTACCAGCGAACCGGTGCACACCGACGTCACGTAGCGTGCGGTTTGGGCCTGGGCCTTGAGGAAGTCCAGGGTTTGCGGGTCCTCCATCAACGCGCCTACGCCTGCACCTCCGGGCACGCAAATCACATCCAGGCGCGGGCAGTCGGCATAAGTCATGGTCGGGGTAAACACCATGCCGGTGCTGGACGTGACCGGCGCCAGGTCTTTCCACGCCAGGTGCAGCTTCACGTCCGGCAGCGAGCCCAATACGTCATAAGGGCCGGTGAGGTCCAGTTGCTGGATGCCGGGGACCAACAGAAAGCCGATCTGCAAGGTCATGAATGAAGCTCCAATAAAGGGGTAGACGGCTTCACTCTAGAGGCCTAGGCTCTGGCGCATACGCCATTAAGCCCACACATTACGCCAAATATGCCTCGGATCATCCATGTACTCGCTTTCCAAAATGCACAGGTGCTCGACGTCACCGGGCCATTACAGGTGTTCGCCACGACAAATGACTTGGCCCGCCAGCGCGGGTTGCCGTTGCCCTATGCGGTCTCAGTGATCGCCGCGCAGACAGCGCCGGTGATGACCTCCGCCGGCCTGGCGCTGGTGGCCGAGCCGCTGCCCGCGGTTGACGCGCCGCGCGATACCTTGGTGATCGCTGGCGGCTGGGGGGTTTACGGCGCGGCTGAAGACGCCGAATTGGTCGAATGGGTGAGGTACAAAGCCCAGCACACCCGGCGCATGACATCGGTGTGCACCGGCGCTTTTCTGCTTGCCGCCAGTGGCTTGCTCGACGGCTGCCGCGTGGCCACCCACTGGACCCGCTGCGAAGAGCTGGCGCGTAAATTCCCGTCGCTGACGGTGGAATCCAATCCGATTTTTATCCAGCAAGGTTCGGTGTGGACGTCCGCTGGCGTGACAGCCGGCATCGACCTGTGCCTGGCCCTGGTCGAGGAAGACTTGGGCCGCGCCGTGGCACTGGAGGCAGCGCGACACTTGGTGGTGTTCCTCAAGCGTCCGGGGGGCCAATCGCAATTCAGCGTGGCCTTGTCCCTGCAAAAGGGCAGCAGCCGCTTCGCCGACTTGCATGCCTGGATGGCGGAAAACCTCACCCTCGACCTGAACATCCACGCATTGGCCGCCCAGGCCGGCATGAGCGAACGCAGCTTCGTTCGCCACTACCGCGCCGAAACCGGGCAAACCCCTGCACGGGCAGTCGAGCTGATCCGCGTGGAAACCGCACGGCGGCAGTTGGCGGACAGCACTGCGTCAATCAAACGCATCGCCGTACAATGCGGTTTTGGCTGCGAGGAGACCCTGCGGCGTAGTTTCTTGCGGGTCCTGGAGGTCACGCCCCAGGCGTATCGCGAGCGGTTCTACGATCCAGCGTGATCGGCCTCAAACCTGAGCGCTGACCCCCGCCTGACAGGGTGTGTTTCTGACGGCCGAGGCTGCCCGCTGACGTCACGCTCGATCCAGCAACGCACAAATCGCCTTGAGGGTCGCCTGCGGCGCTTCCTGAGGAATGTTGTGACCCACACCTGCCAAGACTTCGCGCCGATAAAAACCGCTGAAGTGCTCCAGATCGTCATCCACCGCCGAGGCCGGGCCTACGCCATCATCGGCGCCGCACAGCGAAATCGTCGGCACTGAAATCGGCGGTTGCGGCGCCAGCGCCTGCTCGATAGCTTCCAAGCCCGGGTCGCCCGGCGCGTACATGAAGCGGTGGCGATAGGAGTGAATCACCACCTCGACGAAGTCCGGGTTATCAAACGATGGCGCGGTGCGGCCATACAGTCCAGGCCCCTCGGCCCAGGTCGGCGACCACAGCCGCCAGAGCAACTCACAGAACTCGCGGCGATTGGCAGTCAGGCCATCCACACCCCGCTGGGTGTGAAAGTAGAACTGATACCACAACCGATGCTCCGTCTGCGGCGCAGGCGGCTTGAGCGACTTGGCAATGTCCTGGATGTTGTAGCCATCCCCGGTCACCAACCCGCACACCCGCTGCGGCCATAACGCGGCAACGATACACGCGGCGCGACCGCCCCAGTCGTAACCGGCGAGCGTGGCTTGCGGAATGCAAAGCGCATCCATGAAATCCAGCAGGTCCTTGGCCAACGCCGCCTGTTGGCCGGAGCGCATCACTTGATCGTCGATAAACCGCGTCGGGCCATAGCCCCGCAGGTATGGCACCAACACCCGGCAGCCGCGCTCGGCCAGGGCCGGCGCGATCTCATCATAGCCGCGCGGGTCGTAGGGGAAGCCGTGCAGCAGGATCACCGGTGCACCGTCTTCGCGGCCGTGGGCTTCATAGGCCACATTGAGCATGCTCGTGCGCACATACAGCAGTGGGGCGACAGGGGGCATGATGGATTCCTCGAGGCTGGCCAAAAGTGCTTAAACGCTAGTCGAACGCTGTGACGGGATAGGGAGAATTTGAAAACAAGGGCCTTACTTGTCTAGCCACTCCCGTGCCAACAACCCCAACACTACCAGGTCATGCCGCTGGCCATTCCAGAATCCTGCCTCTCGCAAGGTTCCCTCGGCTTTGAAACCCAAACGTTCCAGCAACGCCTGTGACGCTGCGTTGTGCGGATGCACCATGGCTTCCACGCGATGCAAGTGCATGTGCGCGAACCCCCAGGCGAGCATCGCCCGTAACGCTTCGCTCATCAAACCTTGGCCACGGGCCGGGGCTGCCAGTTCACAGGACAGGGCACAGCTGTTCCAGCCGCGATTCCATTTGAACAGGCCGCAGCTGCCGATCAGTTGGCCATCCTGTTCAAGGGCCCAGCGTGTGCCTGGGTTGGGTTGCCGGCCCCGTTGGCGGGCGGAGAGCGTGACGTTTTCGTCGTGGTGTTCCACGGTGGTCACCGACGGCAGGCGCCCGAGCAGGGCGTTGATGCCGTCGACCAGCCCCGCGGGCGGGGTGAAGCAGGGTTGCACGTCGATGATCAGCAGTACCTGGCGCATGGGGTTCCTGATGGCGGTCGAGGGGCTGCCCATTGTGCACAAGACCACCTCAGGGTTGCCAGGTGGTTTTCTCCCCGCTGAGCTTGCGGTCCAGGAAGGTCGCCGCGCTGATCAACGCCAGATGGCTCAACGCCTGGGGCGTGTTGCCCAAGTGATGCGCTTGGTTGTCGAACTCTTCGGCGTACAACCCCAGCGGGTTGGCGTAGCGCAGCAGTTGTTCGAATTCCAGGTGGGCTTTCTCCACTTGGCCGGCGCGTGCCAGGCATTCAACGTACCAGAACGAACAAGCGGCAAACGCGCCTTCGGTGCCTTGCAGGCCGTCGATCTGGCTGTCGTCGTTGCGGTAGCGGTAGACCATGCCGTCGCGCACCAGGCTTTTCTGGATGGCTTCGAGTGTCGACAGCCAGCGTGGGTCAGTGGCTGCGACGAAGCGCACCAGCGGCATCAGCAGCATCGAGCCATCCAGTGCGGTGCTGCCGATATGCTGCACGAAGTGCCCGCGTTCTTCATTCCAAAAGTTGCTCCAGATATCCGCGTAGATCGCCTGACGCGTGCGGTCCCAGCGCGCGAACGGCGCGGGCAGCGAGCGTTTGGAGGCCAGGCGAATGGCGCGGTCCAACGCCACCCAGCACATCAGGCGTGAATGCAGGAAGTGATGCTCCTCACCACGCATTTCCCAGATGCCCACGTCCTTGCTGTTCCAGATCTCGCAGACTTGGTCAGTCACTTCCACCGTGTGCTTCCAGCCTTCGTGGGAGATGGCTTCGCCGTATTTGTTGACCAAATACACTGCGTCCATCAGCTCGCCGTAGATATCCAGTTGGATCTGGTCAAACGCTTCATTGCCGATGCGCACGGGTTTGGCACCGCCATGGCCGCTGAGGTGATCAAGTTCGGCCTCCGGCAGTTCCTGGCGGCCGTCAATGCCGTAGAGGATATTGATTTTGGTCGGCTGGCCGCAGCAGTCGCTGACGCGGCCTTTGAGCCAGCGCATGTAAGCGTTGGCTTCTTCGATGAAGCCCAGGCGCATGAACGCATAGACAGTGAACGAGGCGTCGCGGATCCAGGTGTAGCGGTAATCCCAGTTACGCTCGCCGCCTGGTGTTTCCGGCAGGCCGAAGGTCGCGGCGGCGATGATTGCGCCGTGTTTGCGTGAGGTCAAAAGCTTCAGCGCCAAGGCCGAGCGGTTGACCATTTCGCGCCAGCGCCCGCGGTAATTCGACTGCGCGATCCAGCCGCGCCAGAACTTCAATGTGCGTGCCAGCGCAACGTCAGTACAGCCGCTGTTGACGCGAGGATCATCTTGAGCACCGAGGACGAACTCCGCACCTTCTTCCTGGGCTAGGGTGAAGCTGGCCACGGCGGCGTCAGCTTCGATCTGCATGGCGTGGCTGCTCGCCAGGCGCAGGCCGGGTTGGCCGTCGGCGGCGAAATAGACCATGCCGTCTTCAATGCTGGCTTGGGTCGGCGTGCGCGCATAGTCGTGGCGCACGGCGCAACGCAGGTGAATCGTCGCTGTGCCGCTGACCACCCGCACGCGACGAATCAGCAGCGGCAAATCATCGATCTCTTCACTGATGACCAGCAGGTCGGTGATTTCGACCACCGCCTCATCGCTTAGCCAACGGGTTTGCAGCACGTTGGTATCGGGCAGATAGATTTGTTCACGGCGGGCGTTTTCCAGGTCGGGTGTGAGTTGGAAAGCACCGGCCTCGGGCGTGTCGAGCAGCGAGCAGAAGATCGACGGGCTGTCGAATTCCGGCCAGCAGAAAAAGTCGATGCTGCCGCGGTCATTCACCAAGGCTGCGCTGCGCATATCGCCGATGATCCCATGGGCATCGATGGCGCTTTGGGGTTCGTTCTTGAAATCAACCATTGCCACGAAACTCCGGATAAAGGCTCATGCCGCCGTCAATAAACAGGGTGCTGCCCACCACGTAGTCAGACGCGTCGCTGGCCAGCCAGACCACCGCGTTGGCCACGTCCTCGACGTCGCCGACCCGGCCGTAGGGAATCAGCTTCAACAGCTCTTTTTCTGCTGCGCCTTCGGTGGCTGCACGGTTGATCGCTGTACCAATGGCCCCCGGCGCAATGCCATTGATGCGGATACGCTGCTCGCTGACTTCTTGGGCCAGGGTGCGCATCAGCATCTCGACGCCGCCCTTAGAGGCCGCGTAATTCACATGCCCGGCCCAGGGAATGATCTGATGCACCGAGCTCATGTGAATGATTTTGCCGGCCGCACGCGACACGCCATCGCGCACGCCTTGGCGATTGAAAATTCGCACGGCGGCGCGGGCACACAGGAACTGGCCGGTGAGGTTGACGCCGATCACCGTGTTCCAGTCGTCGAGTGTCATGTCGACCAGGTTGGCGTCTTTTTGCAGGCCGGAGTTGGCCACCAGAATATCCAGGTGGCCAAAGGCATCGAGGGTTTGGGCGAACAGGTGTTCTACGTCGGCTTCTTTGGACACATCACCGCCGACGGCAATCGCCCGGCCGCCGTTGGCGTTGATCTGCGCGGCGAGGGCTTCGGCCGGCGCCGCCTGCGAGTTGTAATTGAGCACCACCGCCGCACCGGCCTCGGCCAACGCCTTGGCGGCGCCTGCACCAATGCCGGAACTGGCGCCGGTGACCAGGGCCACTTGTTGCTGCAACGAAATCTGCATTGCCCACCCACCGTTTTATCAGAGTCTTTTCAGCTGACTGGCGGCGCGTAGTGGAAGTTCATCGGTTGTCTCAAATGCGACGATGCCTGTCTATTTCAATCGTTTTCGCCCGCGCGCTTTTCGCTAGACTCAAGGCCTGTTGATGCGAGAACCACCTACCACTGCTCAATCGCCGCGCAGGCCGTGGCTTGAGGCCTTAATCGAAAGCCTTTCTGATCGCCGGGCTCTCGTGCACAAGTAGGCGCTGGGCGATGAGAAAACCCGCCGAGGCGGGTTTTCCAAACGCAGTATTATTTTCCTGTGATGCACTGCTTTATTGAGACATGTCATTCTTTTTCATGTCGTCTTTTTTCATGCCGTCATTGGACATGGAATCTTTCTTCATCGTGTCTTTGCCCATGGTGTCTTTTTTCATTGTGTCCTTACCCATGGAGTCTTTATGCATTTCATCCTTTTTCATCGTGTCCTTTTGCATTGTGTCTTTGGTCATAGCATCTTTTTTCATGGTGTCGTGGCTCATCGTATCGTCGGCGTGTACAACGGCGACGCCTGCGGCCAAGCAAATACCTAGGATTGCAGAAGTTAACCTTTTCATCGTGAAGCTCCTTGAGACTCAGGTTGCGAATAGGCGCAGCCCGGGCTGCGCAATGGGGTTGCCATAGGCGTCAGCTACCACCGAACCAGTTGTAGCCCTGGTCTTCCCAGTAACCACCCGGATAGGTATTAGTGACGAAAATTGCTTGTATGTGTTTTGGGTTCTTATAACCAAGCTTTGTGGGCATGCGCAGCTTCATTGGGAAGCCATATTCACGCGGCAGTACGGCACCGTCGTAGGTCAGCGTCAGTAGCGTTTGCGCATGCAGTGCCGTGGCCATATCGATGCTGGTGTAGTAATCGTCGGCACATTTGAAGCCGACGTACTTTGCGTCGGTGTCGGCGCCAACGCACTTGAGGAAATCACTGAAGCGGATGCCTCCCCAGCGGCCGATGGCGCTCCAGCCCTCGACACAGATGTGCCGGGTGATTTGATCGGTCTGGGCCATGGCACGCAGTTCCTCAAGCTTCCAGCTATGCGTGTCGGCGACCCTGCCGGTGACTTCCAATCGGTAGGTGTCTTCATCGACGGTAGGCGCTTCGTCGATGCCATAGAAGGCATTGAAGGGAAATGGCCGTGTAATCATCGACTCTGGATAAGTGGGGGCCATGGCATTAGGGTTGAACAGCCAGCCCTGCACCCTGTCATTGAAGCGCGACATGGAGGACAGAGCCGTTTCGACGTGATCGTTATCGGTGATATTGCAGCCGGACAGCATGGCGACACCGCCCAAGGTCAAGCCACGCAGCAGGAAGGCACGTCGTGAGCGATCTTCGACCTGGAGCGAAATAATTTTGCGCGCATCCTTCAAAATCGACGACTCATCCAGCTCTGGGCTTTGCTCACGCTTCCTCATGCGCGCTCCTTATGGCCGACAATCATGGCCAATAACGTCTTTGGAACCAGTGCGACCATCACCAAATGCACTGCGATGAAAGCCACCAACAGAGACATCGCAATGAAGTGCACGTGCCGAGCGCTGTCGTAGCCGCCCAGCAGTTCACGTAGTAGCGGAAACTGAACTGACTTCCACAAAACCAACCCGGAAATCACCAGGACCGTAATGTCGAGCATCACAAACAGATACGCCACACGCTGCACGTGGTTGTAATGGCTTATATCGTCATGCCCCAACCGCCCACGCAGTGCAGACCACAGGTCATGAACAAAGCCTTTGGGTGATACAGGAAAAAAACGTCGCGACAAACGGCCGCTGAAAAGATTGAAAAGCACGTAGAAAAGGCTGACAACGACCAACATCCACATGGCTGCGAAATGCCATTGCAACGCGCCCCCCAGCCAACCGCCCAAGGTAATCGACGTGGGGAAGTTAAACTCATAAAGGGGAGAGGCGTTGTATATACGCCATCCGCTGGTGACCATTACCAACACCGCCAAGGCGTTCAGCCAATGGGCCAATCTCAACCAGGCTGGATGACTGCTTTGTGGGGCCACAGGAGCAGCACGGGTTGTTTCAGGTGCGGCTTGCATTGGAGGAGACTCCAAGTAGGAATAACGTCATAACCTTTTGATCGAGTGTAGACGCTAACTCAAAACACAATGCCTTCCTTCGAGGTGGGCGACGCGTACCGTACGTCCACTATTTCTCTCAGGCAGGTAGCCTCCGTGCGAAAACCTTGCCATGACCCCGGTAAATCAACGCCTTGATGCAAAAACCGAACACGATGAGGTGTGGGCTCGAAGCAGCACCGAGGTGTTTACGTCGAGTCAAAAACATTCTCGTAGCCAGGTCCTCAGCGAGCTAGGCTTGTAACGTCAGGAGGGCGTTATCGGTGAGGGTACGTTTATGCCAACTGTAAAAACTGCTCTTGTACTTGCCGGTGGTGGGAGCCTTGGTGCGGTTCAGGTTGGAATGTTACAGGCGCTCGTTGAGGCTGAGGTTTCATTCGACCTGGTGGTTGGCGCTTCGGTCGGAGCCATCAACGGTGCCTACTTCGCAGCCAGACCGAATGCTAAGGGTGTGGGCGAGCTTGCGGATTTCTGGCGCAGCTTACGTAAGTCGGATGTGTTTCCGTTCTCGGCACTCGACACCTTCAAAGGCATTCTGAATCGTCGCGGTCATCTGCTGAGTGCTTCGGCGCTGCATCGTTTAGTGCGCAGATCTTTGCCGGTCGAATTGATCGAAGAGACTGAACTACCCCTGCATATTGTCACCACCAATCTACTCAGCGGTGCCGAAGAGCTTCTGTCCAGTGGTAATGCTGAACAGGCTTTGCTCGCCAGTGCTGCGATTCCGTTAGTGTTTCCCAATGTGCGAGTTGGAGAAAAGTTCTTGGTCGATGGCGGTGTCACCAGTAACACGCCGATTGCTAGTGCAGTTACATTGGGGGCAACGCGTGTTCTGGTTCTGCCCACCGGGTTCGGTTGTGCTTGCCTGTGCCCACCGAGCGGGCTCGTGGCGTTAGCGTTGCACACACTTAACCTGATGAGCATGCGTCAACTGGTGCGTGACATCCAATTGTACAAGGCGCGTGCAGCTATCCATGTAGTGCCGCCGCTGTGCCCACTAGACGCTTCTGTGTTTGATTTCAACCAGACAGATAAACTGCTGCAACGTGCTTATCAGTCGACCCAAACCTGGATAGAAGAGGGCGGATTGATGCGTGATGGGATACCCGATTCGTTACTCGCCCATACTCATCATGCTGATGAAGTGTAGGGCGCTGATGAAACCGGACACGCTTTTAGGCGAGCGTGCTCGCCAGATCGAGGTGTCAGCTGACCAAACAACGGCGCTCCTTTACGGCTGAATTCAAACGCGAGGCTGTCGGCCTCGTGTTCAAGCAAACCTGCAACGGTCACAGGACGACGGGAAGCAATTGCCCCACTTAATAGGAAGCATTACTATTCACGGCCCGCCTCCCCAGTGCTCACGCGATGATCCCTCAGCCGCCCCGCAGAACAGGCTTTTTCGAGCATTACGAAGAGTTGATCGGAACCTGGAGACGCCGCCTGAGAAACCGTCAGCAGGCCGAAGACCTGGCCCACGACACCTTCGTGCGAGTGCTTGAGTCGCGTTCGAGTGAGGTCGAGCAACCGCGTGCCTATCTGCACCAAACGGCACGCAACATTGCCGTTGATGCCTATCGCCGTGAAGACCGGCGTGAGGCGCTGGCGCTGGAAGCCTTTGATCAGCGTTCGCCCCACAGCGGCGACCCGGAGCATTTCATGCACGCGATCCAGTTGGCGGACTCCATCGAACGGGCCTTGGCCGAGCTGCCGCTCAACTGTCGCAAAATATTTATCTGGCAGAAAATAGAAGGCCTGACCCAGCAGGAAATCGCCGTACGCCTGGGCCTGTCTAAAAACATGGTGGAAAAGTATATGATCCGCACCTTGCGGCATCTGCGTGACCGCCTGGATACGATGGCCCCATGACCCGCTTTGATGAAACAGGATCTTCCATGATCGATAGCCGTGCTCGTGACGAAGCCGCGCATTGGTTTGTACGCTTGCAAGATGGCGACTTGAGCATTGAAGAACGCCAGCGTTTCGATGCATGGCGCGCAGAACGGCCTGAGCACCAATACGAATTCGACGTGTTGCAAGGCTTGTGGAGCGCCACTGACTTGCTGCCCAACGCGCGATTGCAGGCGTTGTGTGATGCGCCGGTCGAGCGTCCCAAGCGTGGGGCCATTTTGCGCTACGCGGTCGCCGCGAGTGTGGTGGCGAGTGCCTTGGGGCTGGGTTTGTTCAGTGGGCTTGGTCATCCAAAACCCTACCGCGCCGAGTTCAGCACGCGCCTGGGTGAGCATCGCCAGGTGGCGTTGCCCGACGGTTCGGTGATGGACCTCAACAGCCGCAGCGTCGTTGCTGTGCGTTATGAAAAAGGCCGACGCAGCGTGGACCTCGAGCAGGGCGAGGCGATGTTCAGTGTCGAGCATGACACCCGTCGACCCTTTGTCGTAGCCGCCGGGGCGGGGCAGGTGACGGTCACCGGCACGCGCTTTGATGTACGCCGTGATGACGACCAGACCCGCGTGGTGGTCGAAGCTGGCACGGTCAAAGTGCAAGGGCGTGCGTCGGACCAGATCGTCACGCTGACGGCGGGCCGGGGTACGCAAGTCGATGCCTTGGGGAAAGTCGCCGCCGCGTTTGCGGTGAATACCGATGAGTTGACGGCCTGGCGCACCGGCAAGCTGGTGTTCAACAACGCCAGCCTCGGTGAGGTTGCCCGGGAAGTGTCGCGCTACCGCGAGCAACCGTTGCGGGTCAGTAGCGCGGCGGTGAGCAATCTGCGCTTGACCAGCGTGTTCAAATCCAACGACACCGACGCCTTGCTCAAAGCCTTGCCGCATATCCTGCCGGTCGCGTTACGCACCTTGCCGGACGGCAGCCAGGAAATTATTTCACGCTGAAATTCAGGTTTTTCTCGAGCTCTTCGTCTTCTTCTGCAACTGCAACTGGTTTGCATTAACAGCCGCACACTCTTGCGATTACAGGACTAGGTTCGACGTGAAAAGTTTCGACGTGAAAAAACTGACCGTCTCCCACAATAAAACCTCCCGCTGGGCGCCCTTGGCGCTAGCGCTTGCTGTCAGTGCCGCGCTGCCGGCAGCCTATGCTGACGACGGTATTCATATCCGCGCCCAGCCTTTGGGCGCAGCGTTGAGTCAACTGGGTCAGCAGACGTCCCTGCAGGTGTTCTTTAACCCGGACATGGTCGCCGGCAAGCACGCGCCCGCAGTGGACGGCAACCTCTCGCCCGAACAAGCGCTACGCCAGTTGCTGCAAGGCAGCGGGCTGGATTACCAGATCGACGCCGGTTCCGTGACGCTGCGCCCGCGAAGTAACGGCACCGGTGAAGCGGGCTCGCCGCTGGAGCTGGGTGTCACCGATATCAAGGTGGTCGGCGACTGGCTGGGCGATGCCAATGCCGCCGTTGTGCAGAACCACCCCGGCGCGCGAACGGTGATTCGCCGCGAAACGATGGTGGAGCAGGGCGCGATGAACGTGGGCGACGTGTTGCGCCGCGTTCCTGGCGTGCAGGTGCAGGAATCCAACGGCACCGGAGGCAGTGATATTTCTCTGAGCGTGGGCGTCCGCGGCCTGACTTCACGCCTGTCGCCACGCTCCACCGTACTGATCGACGGTGTGCCTGCGGCGTTCGCGCCGTATGGCCAGCCACAATTGTCGATGTCGCCGATTTCCGCCGGTAACCTGGATAGCATTGACGTGGTGCGCGGCGCCGGTTCTGTGCGTTATGGGCCACAGAACGTCGGCGGCGTGATCAATTTTGTGACCCGCGCCATCCCCGAGAAATTCTCCACAGAGGTCGGCACTACACTGCAGACCTCGGCTCACGGGGGTTGGAAACACCTTGAAAACGCATTCATCGGCGGCACAGCGGATAATGGAATCGGTGCGGCGCTGTTGTATTCCGGTGTGAAAGGCGACGGTTATCGCAACAGCAACAACGCCAACGACATTGATGACGTCATCTTCAAGACCCACTGGGCGCCGACCGATCAAGACGACTTCTCGCTGAGCGTCCACTACTACGACGCCAGCGCCGATATGCCCGGCGGCCTGACTCAGAAGCAGTTCAGTGCCAACCCGTACCAATCAGTACGTGACTGGGACAACTTCAGCGGCCGCCGCAAGGACGTGTCCTTCAAATACATCCGCCAGATTGACGACCGTACCCAGGCTGAAGTGCTGACCTATTATTCCGACAGTTTTCGCGGCAGCAACATTGCTAACCGTGACCTGAAAACCCTCAGTTCGTACCCGCGCACTTACTACACCTTCGGCATCGAGCCACGGGTTTCCCATGTGTTTGACGTGGGCCCGAGCACCCAGGAGGTCAGCCTCGGTTATCGCTACCTCAAAGAAGGCATGCATGAGCAGGCCACCAGCCTGAACCTGGTCAACAATGTGCCGACGCCGGGCGGCCAGAGCGACGGTCATGTCTACCAGGACCGTACCGGTGGCACTGAGGCCAACGCGTTTTATATCGATAACAAGATTGATATCGGCAAGTGGACCGTCACACCAGGCATTCGCTTTGAAGACATTCGCACCAAATGGCACGACCGCCCGGTTGTGGCCCTGAACGGCACCCGTACCCAGGAGAAACGCCGCGAGATCAACAACAACGAGCCGCTGCCGGCCCTGAGCGTGATGTACCACGTCTCCGATGCCTGGAAACTGTTCGCCAACTACGAAACATCGTTTGGCAGCCTGCAGTACTTCCAACTTGGCCAGGGCGGCAACGGCGACCAGACGGCCAACGGCCTGAACCCGGAAAAGGCCAAGACCTACGAGATCGGCACACGCTACAACGACAGCGTGTGGGGCGGCGAAGTGACGTTGTTCTACATCGACTTCTCGGATGAGTTGCAATATGTCAGTAACGACGTGGGCTGGACCAACTTGGGCGCTACCAAGCACCAGGGCATCGAAGCCTCGGGCCACTATGACCTGTCAAACCTCGACCCGCGCCTTGAAGGTCTGACCGCCAGCGCCGGTTTCACCTACACCAAGGCTACTTCAGAAGGCGATGTGCCGTTCAAGGGCCGCGACCTGCCGCTTTACTCCCGTGAAGTGGCGACGGCTGGCTTGCGTTATGACATCAACCACTGGACCCATAACCTGGATGTCTATGCCCAATCCGGTCAACGTGCGCCAGGCACCGGCACCACCTACATCACTCAAGGCACCGCTGATGGCCAGTACGGCGATATTCCCGGCTATGTTTCGGTCAACGTGCGCAGCGGTTATGACTTTGGGGCGCAACTGTCAAATTTGAAACTGGGTGTGGGCGTGAAAAACGTCTTCGACCAACAGCACTACACGCGCTCCAGCGACAACAATTCCGGGTTGTACTTGGGTGAGCCACGTACGTTCTTCGTACAGGCGAGTGTCGGATTCTGATTAGCCGTTGATAGGAAAAATCGCAGCCCCAGGGCTGCGATTTTTTTTGCCTGTTTCCTACGGCCTTTCACGCGACTTTCTGTTTGATCAGGAACCTATTCCGACAGTTAAGCCACACAGGAGGCAGACCTGGTCGCCTTCTACATAAGCGTGCAGCGACAGGTTGATAATCGCACCCCTTGCCCTGGAGGCACTCATGTCGGTCTCGACTACCACTGTATCTGTATCAATTTCATCCAGTGCGGACACCACGCAGGTTAACTCTAACCCCGCAGCCCAGGCCAGTGCTGCGGTATCGACTGCGGCGTCCTACCACAGCCACGGCGGTGGAAGCGTCAATTTTCACGCCTCGCAAAGTCAGGGTGGGCCGGTGTTTGGCCAGCAACAACCGGCAGCGAGTCATCACAATTACTTTAATAGCCCAGCCCATTCCCAAGATTTTTCTGCCATGACGCACCATGCCTCACACCACGGGGGCACGCAGCAGCTTGAGCAATGGGGGAACCCTTGGATGGGCAGGCCCAAGCCACTCATTAACGCGCATGGCCCGTACCCGATTACGCTGGGTAAGACAGACCCGATGTACTCGAAGAAAAGCAACGATCAACTGGCGACTGACCTTCTGAGGAACGCCCGCGCATTTACAACGCCGGGTAACCGTTCGACGATCAGCAAGCACGCTATTGAAGAAATGGCGCAACAAAAACCGGGTCGAAACCCTGTGATGAATCAAAACATTCGGCTGGCCGGCGAGCTTATGAAGCGTCCCGACGTAATGGATGCCTTTTTCCGGCAGCCGGGCACAGGTGCGACTGGCGATCAGGTCTCAATCAGCCATTTCAGTGCGTTCAACCGCGACCAAAACCCCTTGAAATACAGCACTAATAAGCAAGTAGTTCAGGAACTGAACAGCCATTTCGGTCAACTCTCAGAATACTTTGGTGGCCGTCAAATCAACATCCTCGACCTTGAATATCTGGCCGGTCTTCAACAGACGGGGATATCTTCACTGGACCACTTACTTAATGTGAGTAAAACAGCTACCGATCGCAAGGATTTGCTGGACATGCTGGATAACGTTGCGAGTAGGTCCGCAGACAACCGAATCAGCCAAACGGGGCTCATGTTGGCGTCGTACATGATGGCATAGCGCAGGGCAATCAGGCGCTGCGAACACTTGGCGGCGCCTCGTGCTGCGAATTGTTCAAGGAACTATTTCCACACATTTGCCACTCAGGGCATACATATCCAGCGGCTTTACCGGAGCCGGTCGCCTTTTCAGACACTGAATCAGGGCCAAGACATGACTTCAACCTCGTTCCAATCCTGCCAAACCGGCAGCCGTGACGCTTTTTCCAAAGGCCCTGAGGTTGATCGCTCAGCATCGGTAAAAGGGGAAGAGGCATCGAGTAACGCCTTCTATGCGGCCTTGGCGAACGGATACGCTGCAGAGATGCAGCGCATGAAAACCTTTGCAGGGCAGCGTAAATTCCAGGCACCGGTGGCCGATGATTTCGCTCGCGGCATGCTTGCCCCAGGTCATGCAGGCGACACGAATACCCAGCCGCTGAGGCACTCCAAGGGTGTGTGGGCCGCACTGATCAACGGTGTTACGACCTGGTGGCGCGGGCAAAGGCCTGTTTGAACCTGCGCCGCACTTTTTTACATGCAGTCATTGGTATTCAACGTTTGCCCGGAACTACTGCGCGCAGCCGACCACATATCGGTTGCTTGCCGCCCTGGAGTCGATTCGACGATCCGGGGTGCCTCGGTGGTAGCTGTCAGGTAAGTGTAGATCCGGAAAAGGTGGGAGATGACACATGAAAATTGAGGGTGCAATACCGCGCGGACAGGCAACGGCCATGGCTGTGTCAGAGACACATTGGGTTTCGCCTCCACCCATTGTTCCGTCGCCTTGCGATGATCAATTCGCTGCGCCGGATGTAGCGCCGCGGCGGCCTGCTCTGTTGCGCGCAACGTTGTCTTCGTTGCGCTACCAGGCATTGCAGAACGCGCCGACTGCGCGCGCGAACACAACGCTGCCGGGCCCCAACTCCACCGATAGCCAATTGGCGGGCGAGTTGCAGAAGAACTTTGGCGAGCTGCACGCGTTTGTAAAGGATGGCCGCTTGACGCAGTCGTCGCTGCGGCAAATTGCGGCGCAAGCGTTGGGAGGAGAGTAACGTGCAGGACCGTATCATTCTGGTGGCCAGGGAGATTCTCAATCGTCCGTTGCTGAACGACTCGATCATCGATGGCGATGGGTATATCACCCGCGATAGCCTGGGCGCCGCCGCATCTGCGTTGCGCGGTAACAGCTCACGCGGCGCCTTCAGCCAGGATCCCTTTCATGGTCAAGGCAATGCCGAAGTCGTTCAGGCCCTGCAAGGCTATTTCAAGCAATTGAGGGATAAGCCCAAGGACCGCACGGTTTTTTTTGAAGCCCTTGAATACGTGGATATTGCACTGCTCAAAACCGTGATGAATGACCCCGATGCCACCGACTCACAGGGCATGCTGATGCTGGAGCCCGCCACCGGGCTTCCTCGAAAGAAGTACAGCGAGCACTGCGTGTACACGGCAAAAAACATCATCGAACGCCCCGGTTTATTACGGTCATTGGAGCGTGCGAGTAATACGCGTTTGTTTGGGCGCCCCAAGCATGATGGATGGCTGTGTAGCAGAAGCCTGGAGCGCTGGCTGGAACTGCACGAGGCGCACAAGGCCAGGTAAATACCCTGGCCCAGTGAGATGAGCGGTTTACACGTTGAGAACCTTGCCGCTGATGGCGACACCCGCCAGCAACATCGCAATCAGTACGAAGGCTGTGCTCAAGCTGCTGCCGTGGGCGATAAAACCGATTACGGCAGGGCCTGCGAGAATACCGGCATAACCCAGTGTGGTGATGGCAGGCACCGCGATATGTTCCGGCATGACCTTTTGCTTACCGACGGCTGTGTACAGCACCGGCACGATATTCGAACAACCGGCCCCCACCAATGCGTACCCAAGAAGTGCCGTTTCCCAGGCTGGGGAGAGTGTGGCGAGCAACATGCCGGCGGTGGCCAGCGCGCCACCGATCACGATCACTCGGGTCGCACCCAACCGTCGGACAATGGCATCACCCGTCAGGCGCCCGGCGGTCATGGTCAGGGCAAACGCCGCGTAGCCAAGGCCGGCGTAAGCCTCATCAAGGCCACGCTCGGCGCTCAGGAACACGGCGCTCCAGTCCAGTACGGCACCTTCAGCCAAAAATACGATGAAGCACAGGCAGCCGATAAACATCACCACGCCGTGCGGTACGGCAAACGCCGGGCCCGAGCTTTCACTGCCGTAGGGCAACAGGTGTGGCCCGGCCTTGAGCAACGCCGCAGCCATGATGACAATGACCACCAGCGTCGCCTGCAACGGCGACAGCCCAAGCCCCAGCAGCCCGGCAACACCCGCCGCGCCGACGATACCGCCCAGGCTGAACAAGCCATGAAAGCCCGACATCATGGTTTTGCCACTGGCGCGCTCAACAATCACCGCTTGCAGGTTGACGGTCGAATCCACGGTGCCCAAGCCTGCGCCAAACAGGAACAACCCAGCCATCAGCAATAGAATCGAACTGACTGTGGCAAGCATCGGCAGGGCCAGGCAGATCATGATCGTTCCGGCTGTCAGTACGCGGCGGCAGCCATAGCGTGATGCCAGTGCTCCCGCCACAGGCATGGCGATGATCGAACCCATGCCCAGGCACAACAGCAACAAACCAAGCGTGCCCTCATTGAGTTGTGCGCGTGCTTTGGCGTACGGCACCAGCGGCGCCCACGCGGCGATACCGAAACCGGCGATGAAAAAGGCGATACGGGTCGACATTTGTTCCAGCCGCCCGGGAACCACGGGCGCTGGGGTGGGGATGGCAGTCATGGAAAATCCTTGGTTTTGCGTTCAACGAACGATGTCCGGTGCGACATCCTTGCACATCAGGCCTTGGCGGGCGAGTTGGGTTCCCCTGACGCTGGGAATCTGCATAAAGGTCGATATTTTTATTTCTACACATACGGAACGTGATGGCGCTTGGAAGCCACCCAGACTTGTGGGGTTTGCAGGAGGTGGCCTGAAAAGTGAGCAATCCCCGTGAGCGCTGGTGACCCCGGGCGTCTTGCGGCGGATTGCCACTTTCCAGGCCACTGCTTATTAGTGCTCAGGTGACTGAGCTCGGACGTCCGCGCCAGCGGTTTTCGCCACGGCTGCGGGTGGTGTCAAACGACGCTATCGCACACAATCGCGCAGTCTCTTTTCTTTTTGAGGCTCAGCGACAATGGATATAAATGACGCCATGACCCCGTTCTACGATGCCCGCGGCAATATCTACGGTGTGATCAGCCCTGCCTTATTAAGGCGCAAGGGCATCGCCGCCGAGGCCGTGCGTACTGCAAAAGCCTGGGCCTCCTTGGCTGTCGCATCCGAATGTGAGTGGGGCACATTGCTGCGTCCGGCGGGTGCGAAGGCGCACCGCTGCGATGGCTTGCTGGTCGGGCCGTTCCAGTGCGCGCCGCCCTTTGACCTGCTGATCGTCAATACGGATGGCTCACTCGCCGAACGCAGCGGCAACGGCTTGACTATTTTTGCCCAGGCGCTGACCGATCAGGGCTTGATGACTCAGGGCTGCGAGTTGCGAGTACATCACGACAAAGCCGATGCTGTGTCGCCCGTTGCAACGACCGTCGAGCCTGCGGTCTACGGGCAGGTAACGGGTTTCTGGCTGGCCCTTGGGCGGCCAGCGTTCGGGCCCTCAGCGGTTGGCGCTGAGGGTGTGGACGAAAAGCATCGCGGGTTCAGCCATGTGCCTTGCCTGGCGGCGATCAACCCGCAATGGGCACGCAGCCAGTTTGTCCGTGTAGGCAATCCCCACTGCGTGACACTCGTCGAGCACGCCTTGGCATTACCTGACAATCAGTTGATGCAGCAGAGCGTCCTGTTCGAGCGGTTGCAGGCAATTGCCTTTGCGCCACCTGTCGGGCGCGGTCAGCCCTGCATTGGCGGGGTCAATCTGCAATGGGCCGCTCGGTCTTCGGCTAATCGGGTTATCGCGCGGGTGTTTGAGCGGGGCGAGGGGCCTACGGCGTCGTCCGGAACCAGCGCCAGTGCAGTGGCCTGCGCGGCGTGGCGGGCAGGTTGGGTCGAGGCAGGGGAAGTGGCCGTGGTCATGCCGGGTGGCACGGCGCCGGTACGGTTGCTGAGTCAGGGTGAAACACTGCTGAGCGTCAGTTTATTCGGGACGGCACGACCGCAAGTCTGAACATGTGAGAGCGGCTTATATCCTTGATAAGTGTCAGCCGTTTCTCTAATGGGTAATTATGTTCTTCAGATGTATGTGGGACTTTTCTTGTTGCTGCTAGTTGTTCAATCAGCCGCTTGTCTTGTCTTGTAAAAGACACTTCCGACCAGCCCGTACGAATCTTCTTTTTTATTTTTAGAGGCCCGAATTTCGCCTGAAATCGCTAAGCTTCAGTGCGTTCAGGCGCTTTATCCCGGCAGTTCAATCAACATCCGACGGGAGAAAGCCTTTCAGTCAAATCATTGATGACGGGTAACTAAGGATGGTTGGCGATTTGGTTTTGCCGCGTATTAAGTTGATATTTTCAGCGTTGAATGTTTCAGACGCGCCCCGTGATTTTCAGGTGCTGGCTTTCAAAGGTAGCGAGTTCCTTGATCAGCCCTATTTCATTCACCTGCAGCTAGTCAGTGAAAACCCCAGTGTGGATTTGGAGGCGCTGCTCCACCTGCCAGCCTATCTGGACTTTGGTGAGGCGGACGCGGGCCTGCATGGGCAGGTCTACGCCATTGGCCGGGATAGCCCCGGTGTTCGGCTCACCCGCTATCACCTCACCTTGGCGCCTCGGTTGGCGTGCCTTGCACATCGGCGTGACCAGCGGGTTTTCCAGCAGCACAGCGTGCCGCAAATCATCGCTGCGGTACTTGAGCATCACGGCATCCTTGCCGACGCCTATGCCTTCGAACTTGGGCCGGTGGTTTATCCGCCCCGTACGTTCTGCGTGCAATACGCAGAAAGCGACCTGCACTTTATCCAGCGGCTGTGTGAGGAGGAGGGGATTCACTACCATTTTCGCCACAGCCCAGATAATCATCTGCTGGTGTTTGGTGATGACCAAACAGTGTTTCGACGCCTGCCTGTGCAGCGCTACCGTGCGGTGGGCGACCTGGCGGCTGATACCAGAGCGGTCCGGCGTTTCGACGTGCGTCTGGAAACCCGCAGCCGGCAAACGGTGCGGCGCGATCGTGACTTCGAACACCCGTCGCTGCGCCTGCAAGAGAAGGCCAGTGCTGCATCGGTACGAAGCCTTGAGGATTACCGCTACCCCGGCGGTTTCACCGGCCATGCGCGTGGCAAGCAACTGGCACGTCGAGGCCTGGAACTCCATCAGAGTGATTCCCATCGTGCACTGGGTAGAAGCGATCAGCCGGCATTAAGCAGCGGTCATTTTATGGAGTTGCTTGATCACCCGGATCCCGCCTGCAACGACCTGTGGTTGATCAAATCGGTGTGTCATGAGGGTTATCAACCGCAAGTGCTGGAGGCGGCGGCGATTGAGGTGGATGTATTCCAGGGTTATCGCAACCGATTCAGCGCAACGCCCTGGCGCGCAGCGCATCGGCCATCGCTCAAGCACACCAAGCCGACCATCAATGGCAGCCAGACCGCGACGGTGACCGGGCCCGCAGGCGAGGAGGTGCATTGCGATGCCTACGGTCGAGTGAAAGTACGTTTTCACTGGGACCGCCTGGACAACACCGATGACAAGAGCAGTTGCTGGGTGCGCGTGGCTTGCGGGTGGGCGGGAGATGGCTTTGGCGCGATGTTGATTCCTCGAGTGGGCATGGAGGTACTGGTGACCTTTCTCGAAGGCGACCCCGACCAACCCTTGATCCATGGCTGCCTGCCCAATGCGTTACACATGCCTGCCTATCCTTTGCCGCAATACAAGACGCGTAGCGTGTTGCGCAGCCGCAGTTCCACGGGCGGCGGTGGGGCCAACGAGTTGTACCTTGAAGACCGCCACGGCGAGGAGCTCATCTACCTGCGTGCCCAACGGGATCTGGAGCAGCAGGTCGGTCACGACAGTCGTTTGGAGGTGGCCGGAGAGCGGCGTGAAATCATTCGGGGCCTAAGCACCGTTCACCTGGAAAGCGCAGAGCACCGTCACACTGCGGGTGATCGCCATGTCGTACTGAAGGCGAATGATCGCCTGGATGTTCAAGGCCGCAGCGAAACCCATGTGCGTGAAACCCTGGTCATCGAAGCCGGGCAGCAGGTCCATCTTAAAGCCGGTGTCAGCCTGGTCATCAATGCCGGTGCACAACTGAGCCTCCAGGCTGGCGGAGAGCATTTGCTGATCCAGGCGGGTGGTATTTTCAGCAGCAGGCCCATTACTGTCGGTGGCCTTGCGCCTGTTGGCAGGTCGGCGAGCCCTTTTGCTGCAACGAATGCCCCGAAGGTTTCAGCGGTGCAGGGCGTAATAATGGAGATGGCCCGGCAGTTGGGCGCTGACTACTGCCCTGTGTGTGAGCAATGCCGCGAAGGCCTGTGCAACACCCCGGGGAGGGCGGCTTGATGGAGAGCATGCCAGGCCGCTGGATGGCCCTGCAACATCAGGCGGGACGCCGAGTGTGCTTGATCCTTGACGGCAACCACGCCACTCGGGAGCCGCTAGTGGTGGTGCGCAATCTTGCGCAGTATTGCCGTCTCTACGGTGAGACGGCCGTGGCCGAGCTGACCACTGTCGGCCCGGTGATCCTGCTAGTGGACCAGCCAGGTGAACCGGCACTGGTCGAGTTGCTGCAACACCCGCAGACGAACTGGGGCTGGTTGGGCAGCCTGCCCGATGATGATCTCGAAGGCGTGGTTCGACACTGGCGCGAGCGTCTGTTGGTCGGCCCTGCAGGAAGCCAAGCCCTGTATCGCTTTCACGACAACCGGACCTTGGCTCGCGCGTTGGCCCACCTGCCGATCGATCATTGGCCGGTCTTTCTCGGCCCGCTGATCAACGTGTACTACTGGCACGAGGGCCGCTGGTGCGAGGGCGAGAACCCGGCGCCTGGCGAGTACCCGGTGCCTGTGCCAGCGCCTTGGTTGAGCACACCCAACCCGCAGGCTGAGGCCATCTTGCACGCCAATGTCCTGCGCTACCTGCTGATCGAACACAGCGAAGGCCTCGCCGCTTTAGTCGAATTTCAAGACCTCAGTATCTGGCTGACCCAGGTGCTGGAACAAGCCCGAGCCTGGCAATGGCTCGGGCCTCAGCAACTTGAATTCCTGGTCGTGCGCAGGTTGGAGGAGGCGACGCGAGCCAGCGTGATTCGCTGGCAACCGATAGAAGACGAGGTGCCCGGCGATCATTTCGAACGGGTGCAGCAGCAGTGGCGAGGGTTGAGGGAAAAGTATGAATAGGTGCATGCGTGGCGCTTTAGCTGTGCTTGGAATGGGATGGCTTTCGGGGTGTTCGGTAGGGCCGGTTGACCACTTCACGTTGGAGGTGGATTTGCCGGCGCAATTTCGATTTATTGGCGCGGCGAATTACCGTCCCGCTAGAGAGCAACTCTGCAACCTGCCGCGGCGACGCGGCAAAAGGCCTGAACGGAAAATTATTATTGCTGATTACAAACCCGTCGCCGGGCGGGTCAGCTATGACCTGCCGTTGACTGAAACCATTGAGGGCTGCCCCACGGTGCTACGCAGTGTGGAGTTCAACTTTTATGCGAAGTGGGGCGTGCGCGACACTGATGTCGGTGGGGATCTGGGGGGTATCTACTTTACAGATCCTATTGAGTCTGAGGGGGTGGCAGGGATGCCAGACTCAGGTGTACAGGTGTTGCCGGGGCAATGTATGTGGCTTTTTCGGACGGTCGGGCGGTTGCATACGATCAGGAAACTTCTGAAATGCAAGGCTTTGGACGCGATGGGGCAGCGGCAAAAAATGCGAGCGGGTGGGGTTGCACAACGAGATCTGCTGCCTGGAAAGACACTCAGGCTGGTGCTGGCACTCACCGATGAGGAGGCGCCGGCTTTTGACCGACGCTGGATGGCTGTACCCGGCGGTTGGAAACGCTGTCGAGGGAAAAATTTTGAAGACCTGCAGGGCGCTTGCGACAGCGATACAACTGACTTTAAACCGATAACGATGCCCGATGGACGCACCTGTGATGTCTACCCCACGTGCAAATAACAAGGAGCTGAGTCATGAACCAGGAAGCATGGAAGCAACCTTTTTTCAGTAGCAAGATGCCTGCTTGCGCGGTGAAAGGGCATTGGGCGAGCTTTTGTCTAGTTGATGAAACGGGCAGCGGTAAGGCATATGGCGGGCTTGCGTACACGATCCAGGACAGTACAGGGCAGCAGTACAGCGGAAGACTGACTGGAGAGGGGTTTGCCAAGCTACAAGGGTTTTACTGCGGCCCCGTCGTTCTTGCTCTGGAGGGGCTGTATTCTGGGAAAGAGGCGCCGTATTTTGGATTGAGCACGCGCGAGACTTACAAGCTACCTATCACCGAACTCCAGATTCGTGCCGAACAAACCCGCTTTGTCGCTGCTGATGGTCAACGTACTGAGAGTAACCCTGCCCAGCACCAAGCGGACCGGTTTTATCAAGTTGAAGTACGCGACCTGGTCCGACATGTTGCTCATCTGCCGCCGTTGGCGCCTCGGGCTTATCAACCTCAACGGCACGCGCTAAGAATGATGGCTGAACTGGGATTCGGTCCGCCTCAGCCAGCGTTGTCAGGTGTTGTGCTGTTCCCTAACCTGCACACGTTACTGGAAGTACGACCGCTGCGTGCTTTGCGCCCGATGCTCTCCGGCGATGATCGGTTTTGTGCCTTGAACCTGTATCAACTGGCGTTGATGTCCACCTTGAGTTACTGCGACTTTGGCCAGGAGCCTCCAACGCGTCCCGTGGATCAAGTCAGTTTTCCCCTGTCTCCAAGCGTGGGAAATGTGTTCGCCGAAAAACTGTCGGGGTATCAGGAAGCCTGGAAGGTGGACGGTGAGCAGGTTCAACGCTTTTATCCGCTTTATGAGGAAGTTCCATACTCCCAGCGCTTTGAAATTGTGCCCTTCGATCCTGAGTTGTATCCGCAGAACCGTTCGGAACTCGCAGAGAAACAGGAACATCCTGCTCGCGTGCACTTTTTCGACGATGAACAGTTCGGCACTGATACGCAGGCGTTTATCACTCATCACGATCAAGTCATTCTGATTTCGGTGCGAGGCACCGCCAGTGGCGTCGACGCACTGCGCGACGCTAATGCCCACCAAGTGCCCTTTGCTGAAGGCGCAGGTAAAGCCCATGAGGGCTTTTACCAGGCGTATCGAGCGATGCGCGATTTCGTTCTGCAGTACCTCGGGCAATTCCACGATGGCCAACGCATTGTCATTTGCGGCCACAGCCTCGGTGGCGCCATCGCCTTGCTCCTGGCAGAAGGGCTGCGTCGAATCCCCAGCGCTGACTACAACATTCTCGTCTACACCTACGGCGCCCCTCGCGCCGCCGACTCCGAGTTCTCTGAAGGCGCCTCGTCTCTAGTCCATCACCGCATCGTCAATCACAACGACCCAGTCCCCAGCGTCCCCGCCCCGTGGATGAACACCACCACCAAACTCTGGGTTCCGGGGGCGGTGATGTTATTCAGCGCTCCCGCTCCGGGCGGCTTGTTATTCGCCGCTGGCCTGGTGCGCGTTGGTGGCAACCCCTACCAGCATCACGGCGAACAGCAGCACTTCATGCCGATCCAGCTCGCGGACGGCACCCTTTCCTCGGTGTTATGGAAGCCCGGTTGTGAGTCCATCCTCGAGGCCGGTTGCAATCGTGCGTTGCAACTCCACGGTGATATGCCTGACCGCGCCAACCTGCTCAAACAACTGCTCCAGGCCAACCAGCACTTCATGACCGCCAGCTACATTCCTGCAGCGTGGGCCACGTTGCGTCGCTGGCAACAGACCGTGGATATCCAAGGGCCTTTGGTCACACCCAGGGAGTTTGAGCTGATTGACCATGCGCTGCAGACCATGACTCAGCAACTGCGTGACAAGAACCGTGAGCTTGATCGGCGTCGCCCCACGAACCAGCGCAGTTACGGGCACGAACATAACCAGGCGTTGAATGCAGAAATCGATCGCTTGCGCACCAGTCGCCAGCGCTTGGAGTCCTTACGCTGGCGTCGCCTGGACGTGCGTGATGTATACGGCAGCCAAGCCCACTCGGCCGATTTGCAACCCAGCCTCAAGCGTTGGTTCAGCCACCGTGAAAATCGTGAGATATCCCAACTCGCCAGTATCCCGCCACCCTCCCACAGTGACCGTGGGAGGCCACAACCCCTGGATATCGATTCGATTGTTTAACGGCAGCGCTTACAAAAAAGCCACCTGCGCCGGTTGGCGTTTCATCAGCACCTTGCCATTGCGGATCGAGTACAGCGGCAGGCCTTGGCTACGGATGACTTCGTAGTCGCTGTCTGCAGACAAGACCACCAGGTTGGCCGGGCGCCCGGGCTCCAGGCCGTAACGCTCGCCCAGGGCCATGGCTTTGGCGCTGTTGTCGGTGACCAAGTCCAGGGCACTTTGCAGGTTGCGGTAGCCGAGCATGTGGCAGATGTGTAGGCCGGCCTCCAGCACGCGCAGAATATTGCCGTTACCCAGTGGATACCAAGGGTCGACAATCGAGTCCTGGCCGAAGCACACGTTCATGCCTGCTTCGAGCAGTTCGTTGACGCGGGTCACGCCACGGCGTTTCGGGAAGCTGTCGAAACGCCCTTGCAGGTGGATGCTTTCGGTGGGGCAGGAGACGAAGCTGATACCCGAGTGCCCCAACAGGCGAAACAGTTTGGCGCAGTAGGCATTGTCGTAAGAGCCCATGGCCGTGGTGTGGCTGGCGGTAACACGCGCGCCCATGCCGCGGCTGCGGGCTTCTTCGGCGAGCACCTCGAGAAAGCGTGAGTGCGGGTCATCGGTTTCGTCGCAGTGCACGTCCACCAGGCAGCCAGTGCGCTCGGCCAGGTCCATGAGAAACTTCAGCGAACTCACGCCTTGGTCGCGGGTGTATTCGAAGTGGGGAATGCCACCCACCACATCGGCACCCAGGCGGATGGCTTCTTCCATCAATTCGCGGCCATTGCGGTAGGACTCAATGCCTTCTTGGGGAAACGCGACGATTTGCAGGTCGATCAGGTGCGTGCTTTCTTCGCGCACTTCCAGCATAGCTTTGAGGGCTGTGAGGTCGGGGTCGGTGACGTCGACGTGGGTGCGCACATGCTGGATACCGTGGGCGGCCAGGGCCTGGATGGTTTTCTTGGCGCGGGTCTTGGTGTCTTCCTGAGTGATCGTGGCTTTACGTTCGCCCCAGCACTCGATGCCCTCGAACAGCGTACCACTCATGTTCCAGCGCGGTTCGCCGGCGGTGAGGGTGGCGTCGAGGTGAATATGCGGTTCTACAAAAGGCGGTATGACCAGGTTGCCGGCGGCATCCAGGTCTTCGGCCGTTAAAACAGGCACCACCGTTTGTGGGGTGATGCTGGCGATCCGGCCGTGTTCCAGGTGCAGATCATGCAGGCCTTCACGGTTGCGCAGGCGGGCGTTGATGATATGCATGGGCAAGTTCCTCTTGGCTAAAGACAGTCAGGCAGACAGCCGCCAGATCATCAGGGCGATGCCGATGTCCAGGCGGTCATATGAGTTGTCCAGCGTCAGCCCACAGAGGGCTTCGATGCGCTGGACGCGGTGCGTCAGGGTGTTGCGGTGCACGGCCAGGCGCTGGGCGGCGGCGACTAGATTACCATTCTCGTGAAACCAGGCTTCCAGGGTCGGCATCAGGCTTGGGCCATGGTGCAGGTCGTGACGCAGCAACGGCCCCAAGCGCTCGTTGAGAAACTGGTCGAGCAGGGCGCGATCACGCACGCCGCTGAGCAGTTTCAATACGCCCAGTTCGTCATACACACAGAGCCCGTTGCGGTCGCTGAAACGCCGCGCCGCCGTCAGCGCCTGGCGTGCTTCATCGTGCGCCTGGGCCAGGCGAGCAGGTGGGTGCGCAGCGGCGCTCAGGCCTATAAACAGCTTCAAGGGTGCCAGGCGCAGGTTCAACGGGTTAAGCCACGCGGCCAATTGCTGACGATTGACCAGCGCCGCAGCCGCGTCAGTGGCCGGCAGCAACACTGTCCATTGCCCAGCCCGCCCCAACACCGGCAACAGCGCACGATGCTGCGCCGAAAACTGCCGCAGCCGACGGCCAATACTGTCGTGCTGGCGCGCCAACTGTGCTTCCACCTGCGCCGTATCGTTTTGGGCAAATAGCGCCTCGCCACCCTCCAGTTGCAACTGGACGATCTGCCAATGCCCTGCCAGCGACATGCCCAGTTGCGCGGCGCGATGCAGCAACACCTCCAAGGATTGATAATCACCGGCCAGCAAGCGCTCCAGCACATCATGCCGCGAACGGCCCAGTTGCTCGGACTCGATCAACGCCGAGCCAATCGCCTGGGTCACCAGCACCATTTTCAGCGAATAAGGTTGCTCGATCAGCGGCATACCGGCGGCTTCGGCGGCGTCCAATAAGCGTTGGGGAATCGCCTGGATATAGGCAGGCCCTGTAAGAATCACCAGCCCGGCAACTTGGCGCTGACAGGCTTCATCCAGCAAGCGCAGCAAGTTGGCGTCATCGCGTGGGTGATTGATACCGGTGACGAACACCAGTTCGCCGCCCAGTACCCATTCGGCGATCCCACTGTTTTCCGCGACATAGGGCCAGCGCACGGTGTTATCCAGACCTGCGTCACCCGCGCGCAGGCTTATCGATTCCAGGCCCGGCAAGGCCAGCACATCCGCGACCGTCAGGCTCATGCCGGGGCGTCAGCCGATGGCGCGCGTACGCGCAGCACTAACGTCAGCACGATGTAGGTCAGCGACGCCGCCACAATCCCCACCAACGGCGCCACCCAGGGCGAGTGGAACGCCAGCACGGTGCCTACCGCATACGCCACCAACCCTGGCCAATTGAAGGCGGGCAGACGTGTCTGGGCCAAGCGCGGGTACTGGCCGCGATAGCGGTAGAAGAAATCGGCCATGATCACCCCGCCAATGGGCGGGATCACCGTGCCCAGCAGAATCAGGTAGGGCACCAACATGTCGTACATGCCGAGCAGTGCCAGCAGGGTGCCGATCACTGCCCCGGCCAGGGTCACGGTTTTGCGCCGCTGGGTGCGCAGCAAATTGCAGCCGGCGACGGCAAAGTTGTAGATGGTGTTGTCCTGGGTACTCCAGATATTGAGCAGCAACATGGCCATCGCCGCCATGGCGAAGCCTTGCAGGAGTAATACTTCCACGACGTCCGGCTGCTGATAAACGATGGCGCCATAGGCGCCGATCAACACCATCAAGCCATTGCCGATAAAAAAACCGATCAGGCTGGCCAGCACCGCGACTTTGGCCGAGCGGGAAAACCGCGTCCAGTTGGTCGCCTGGGTCGCGCCGCTGACAAACGTACCGAACACCAGGGTGATCGCGGTGGACAGGTCCAGCTCTGCCGTCGGCACCACGGCCAGCAGGCCATCGAGCCCGCCGATTTTTACGGTGGACACCCCTATCGACAGAAACAGCAAGATGCCCATGGCTGGCACGGCGATGTAGGACAGGACTTCCAACCCGCGATACCCCACATAGGCGGTGGCGCAGAACACCATGCCGAACAACACCATCAATGCCAGCACGCTGCCCTGGCTCAGCTCGAAATACTTGCCCAGCACGACGGCGGCGGTCGCAGTGCCCCAGGCGTACCAGCCGATCTGAGTGAAACCTAAGATCAAGTCACTGAGCTTACTGCCGACTTCGCCAAAGCAGAACCGGCCCATCAACACAGAGTTCAGGCCGCTTTTGAACGCGATGTAACCCAGGCCTGCGGCGTAAATGCCCAGCAGCAGGTTACCCAAGGCCACGACGCCGAGCATGTCGGTGAAACTGAACGCTACGCCCAGCTTGCCGCCGGCAAACATGGTTGCGGTAAAAAACGTAAACCCCAGCAGCACCATGGCGGTAGACGCCAGGCCCTTGCGGGCATGCATCGGCACTTCGCTGAGGGGGTAATCGTTGCCTGGTTCTTGCTGCGTCATGGCCCTGCTCCCTGAATGAGTGACGCAAGCCTGTTGCACCGCCCGTGCCAAATCAGCGGCAGTGACGGGCGCACGGTGGGCGCTGTGCAGCGTGCACAGTATTTATAGCCATTGAGGGGCGAATCGTCGCAAGGAGTGGTCTTTGTGCCCTGTCGGGCACGATAGCGGTGCAGCAGTGATACAAATTGGATCAGTCGAACAGCGTCTGGGTAGTCTCGCCGCGATGGAACGCAAACGCCGCTTCAAGATCGCTTTCGATGGTGCGCCCACGGGACAGTGGCGGCAGGTCGTTCAAGGTAAAAAAGCCCACTTCAGTGGTTTCGAACCCCGCCATAGGTGCCACTTGGTCCACGCGTTCACACAGGAAGTACAACTTGTAGAAGTCCCGCACATCCGGGCGGTACAAACCCTTGGCCTTGTGCGTGACGCTGTACAGCGCCCGCGCAGTAACGTTCAGCCCGGCTTCCTCGCGAATCTCCTTGACGATGTTTTGCGCCGCCGACAAACCAATATCGGCGTAACCACCCGGCAACGCCCAGCAGCCATCGGTCAGCTCACGCACCAGCAGAATGCGCTCGCCCTCGATCACCGCGCCGCGCACATCGATCATGGGCGTCGAATAGCGCTTGGCGAAATCCGGCACCAGCCCGGTGATACGTTCCAGCGGCACATCCGCCAGTTGCGCCAGCATGCTATGGGCAATCTCGGCGATTTCCTCAAGGCGTTCGCGCTCAAAGGCGTCGGTGCAAAAATGCAGCCCCGTGGACGCCAATGCCTGCAGGCGCTTGGCCTGGGCCAACCAGATAGTTTCCATGGGCTTCTCCTAGAGGCGTTTGGTCATGTACGCGCGGCGCAGGCCATGCTCTTGCGCGCGATGGGTTTCGACATAGCCGCGGCGGGTGTACAACGTGATGTTTTCGGTCATGGTTTCATGGGTGTACAGGCGGATCGCTTCGTAGCCCGCGTCGATCGCCTGTTGCGGCGCAAAATCCATCAACAGCCGCCCGAACCCCAGGCCCTGGGCATCAGGGGCGACGGCCCGGCAGTGGCGTGGCGTATCGAAGGGTGCATCAACGTGTGCTCGTTTCGGCCGCGAGCCCTGACTGTAAAGTAGCCGGCCATAAAAAAACCACCGCGAGGGTGGTTTTTTCACAACGTCGGCTTACTCGCCGCGATAGATGCAGCCACTGGTACAGGTCTCATGGATGCGAATCGCGCTGAGTTCCGGCAGCAGGGGTTTGAGCTCATTCCAGATCCACTTGGCCAGCACTTCGCTGGTCGGGTTTTCCAGGCCTGGGATGTCATTGAGGTAGTTGTGGTCGAGGCGTTCATAGAGCGGTTTGAAAATCGCCTTGATCTGCGAGAAGTCGCGAATCCAGCCGGTATGGGGATCCAGGTCGCCACTCAGGTGGATCGCCACCTTGAACGAATGCCCATGCAGGCGCCCGCATTTGTGGTCTTGCGGTACGTGGGGCAGGCGGTGGGCGGACTCGAAGGTAAATTCTTTGAAGATTTCCACAGTATTTTCAGCTCGGTCAGGTATCTGGCAGGCGGCGAGTTTAACAGCTTGATCCTTCGCCGCGCATACCGCTTGGTCATAGTGCCAGCAAGTGCTCGCCCAATTGGCCGTTATCGGCCAGGTCCAGAAACGCATCGCCCAACCGCCGGCTCTCGCTCATTGCGGTTTGCCAGTATCTATTGCGGCTCGGGTCATCCCCCATGAAGCGCTTGAAGTCGCTGCGGTCCGGCAATTTGCCATGGGGCAGGCGGGCCAGGTAGTCCTTGGACGGGGCCAGCAGCAACACATCCTGCAAGCCCTGCTGATGACTGCGTCGCCACGGCAAGCCCTTGTCGAACCAGCCGGGAATGATTCGGTCGGTGAAGTGCGGGTACAGCACGATGTCGTCGCCGTGGTAGGGCAGGTCGAGGTGGTAGTCCAGTAGGCCGCCGTCGCGGTAGGTACCGGCGCCGGCGCCGGGCAGGTCGCGCACGCCTTGCATCACCATGGGGATCGAGCCGGACGCCAGCAGCGCCTGGCGCAGGTTGCCCAACTCCAGTTCGAGGAAACGCGAAGGGAAGTCCTTGAGCGGATGTACCGGTGGCGCCTGACGTGGGTCGTGGATGATCAGCCGCTCGAAATGCCGCGACAGCCGCGCGCGACCGCGCAGGTTGTCGGCAATCACCGACGACAGGCCCAGGCCGAGCCGCCCACGGTGGTCATCGGCGAGCAGGCCGTGGCTTTTGACCACCATGATGTTCAGCCGATAGTCGGGGTTGTCCAGCACCCGCGCATCGCGACCGGCGAGCAGCTCATCGAGCATACGCTGACAACTGTGGCTGACCTCGGCCATGGTCACGCCTTTGGCAAAACGCTGTTCGTTGTACAAGCGGCCGAGGTCAAGCAGGCCCTGCACCGGGTCGGGCAGGCAGGCACTGGCAAACCGCCAGGAGCCGATGGACGCGCCGATCAGTGCGCGTTCGCGTGGCGCGCGCGGCAACCAATCGCCAAACAACGCCAGGTCCAGGCCCTGGATGCCCAGCGCCTTAGGGCCACCGGCCGCGCCGGGGAGAATGCCGACATCCGCAGGCGTCAGGCCCTGTTCGCGAATGCGCGTAAAGGCGCGTTTACCGGCCTTGAGCGTCAAGGCGGGGAATTTGATATGGATGGCTGTCATACCGGTCTCTTTTGGCGCGAGCGGGGCAGTATAGAAAAACTCGCGGTGTGATAGGTGAAGAAGAGCGCGAGGAAATTGCCATGGTGGCAATTCAGTTTCAGTTAAGTTGCAGCGAGTACGGTGGCCTGCGTAGGAAAAACATCCTGAAACGGAGATTTGCCATGAAGCGCCTCACAGTGCTGGTCGCCGCCGGTATCATCGCGTCCACCGCGGCACAGGCCCGAGCAGTGGACCCCGACAAGCCACTGCCATTGCCTGGCACTGTTACAATTGTTGCCTTTGATCAGCTGGAAGCCACGGCTCTGGCGCTGCATCCGGGTTCGACCCTACTCGACACCGACCTGGACCAGGCCTACGGCAAGTACCTGTATCAAGTCGAACTGGAAGATGCCGACGGCATCGAGTGGGAAGTCGAATTGGACGCGCTCTCCGGGCACGTTCTCAAGAATCATCAGGATACGTAATGACGGTATATCGACGCGCCAGCGGTTGGATGGTGCTGGCGCTCATGGTTTTTTGCTCAAGCCTGGCGGCCCGTGACCTCAACCAGGATGAAGCTTTGGCACTGCGCCAGCAGGGCGTAATCCTGCCGTTGGAGCAACTGTTGCAACAAGCCATGGCGCGCTACCCCGGCTCCCGGTTGCTGGAAGCCGAGCTTGAAAAAAAGCACGGTCAATATGCCTATGAAGTAGAGCTGGTGACCACCGAAGGTGTGGTGCGCGAGATCAAGCTGGATGCCACCACGGGTGTGCTGCTCAAAGATGAGGAAGACGACTGATGCGCCTGCTGCTGGTGGAAGACAACGTGCCCCTGGCCGATGAATTGCTGGCCGGCCTGCAGCGCCAGGGTTATGCCGTCGACTGGCTGGCCGATGGCCGCGATGCCGCGTACCAAGGCCGCAGCGAGCCTTATGACCTGATCATCCTCGACCTTGGCCTGCCCGGTTTGCCAGGGCTTGAGGTATTGGCGCAGTGGCGTGCGGCCGCCCTGGCCACGCCGGTGCTGGTCCTTACCGCCCGCGACTCCTGGGCCGAGCGTATCGAGGGGCTCAAGGCCGGCGCCGACGATTACCTGAGCAAACCCTTTCATCCCGAAGAACTGCACCTGCGCATCCAGGCCTTGCTGCGCCGCTCTCACGGCCACGCCAACCAGCCGACCTTGCAAGCCGCCGGGCTGCACCTGGATGAAGGCCGTCAGTGCGTGCTGCGTGATGGCGACGAGATCCAGCTGACCGCCGCCGAATTCCGCCTGCTGCGCTACTTCATGCTGCACCCGGAACAGATCCTGTCGAAAAGCCACTTGGCCGAGCATCTCTATGACGGCGAGACCGAGCGTGATTCCAACGTGCTGGAAGTTCACGTCAACCACCTGCGCCGCAAGTTGGGCCGCAGTGTGATCGAAACCCGGCGTGGCCAAGGTTACCGGTTTGGCGCCGGCGCTGTATGAAGTCGATTCAGCGGCGTCTGAGCCTGGGGCTGATCAGCGTAATGGTGATCGTCGGCGTGGTGCTGGCGCAAACCAGTTTGTGGTTGTTCGAGGCTGGTTTGCAGCGCTACCTGGAAGCCGGCTTGCGCAATGACGCCGAGAACCTGCTGGTGGCGCTGGTGCGTGGGCCGAACGGCGTGCAGTTGGATGAACAGCGCCTGGCACCGGCTTATCAGCGGCCGTTTTCCGGGCACTATTTTCGCATCGATTTTGCCGACATTCATTGGCGTTCCCGCTCGCTGTGGGACCAGGAACTACCGCGACTGCCCGAAGCCGGGCTCAAGGGCAACCTGCAGTTGGGCCCGGAAGGCCAGCAACTGCTGGTGTTGCGGGCGGACTACAAGCGTTTTGGCCAGTCAATTTCCATCAGCGTGGCCCAGGACTACACGCCGGTGCGGGAAAGTTTCCGTTTGATGCGTCAGATCGGCCTGGTGATGGGGCTCGCGGCACTGCTGTTGGTGCTGGTTCTGCAACGGGTGACCGTGCGCCGAGCCTTGCGCCCGTTGGAAGCCTCTCGCGAACAGATCGCCCAATTGCAACAGGGCCAGCGCTCGCAACTCGACACCCAAGTGCCGCAGGAACTGGAGCCGCTGGTGGCGCAGATCAACCACCTGCTGGCCCACACCGAAGACAGCCTCAAGCGTTCGCGCAACGCGTTGGGCAACTTGGGGCATGCGCTGAAAACACCGTTGGCCGTGCTGCTGAGCGTGGCGTCGAGCGAACAGCTCAGGGCTCATCCCGAACTGGGCAAACTTTTGCGTGAACAGCTGGAGCACGTGCAGCAACGCCTGAATCGCGAACTCAACCGCGCGCGCCTTGCCGGTGAAACCCTGCCGGGCGCCTTGTTTGATTGCGAAAAAGAGCTGCCGGGCCTGCTGGCAACGCTAAACATGATCCACGGTGAACACCTGGACTTGAGTTACCACCTCACGCGGGGACTGCATTTGCCGTGGGACCGCGAAGACCTGCTGGAACTGCTCGGCAACTTGCTGGACAACGCCTGTAAATGGGCGGATGCGCAAATACGCTTGGTCATCAGCGAAACGCCGCGCAGCTATCTGCTGGCTGTGGAGGACGATGGTCCTGGCATTCCGCAAAGTCAGCGCGACCAAGTGTTCAGCCGTGGCACGCGCCTGGACGAGCAAATTGACGGCCATGGCCTGGGGCTGGGGATCGTGCGGGATATCGTCGAGGTGTGGGGTGGGGTGTTGCATTTGCAGGAGAGTGAGTTGGGCGGGCTGAAGGTGCTGATCGAATTGCCCAAGCGCCAGGCCTGACCCAGCACTGAACAACATGTGGGAGCGGGCTTGCCCGCGATTGCGGTTTTGTCAGTTGATCCATCTGGCACTGACCCACCGTCATCGCGGGCAAGCCCGACTCCCACATTCATCATTCGACATGTTGAAGATTTAGACCCTGAACTGATCCATCAACCCCTGCTGCTGATTCGCCAGGCTGTTCAGCGCCTGGCTCACCCGCGCCGATTCATTCGCCTGCTCAGACAGCGACTCGGTCACATCCCGGATCGTCGCCACGTTGCCGTTGATCTCCTCGGCCACCGCGCTTTGCTCTTCGGCGGCGCTGGCGATTTGCAGGTTCATGTCGCTGATCACCGTCACCGCATCGCCGATCTGGCGCAGGGCGGTGACGGCCTGGCCGACCTGCTCGACACTGCCCTGGGCCTGGCGATAGCTGTTGCCCATGGAGCCGACCACATCGGTGGTGCCGTGTTGCAGCTGTTCGATCACCACGCGGGTTTCTTCCACCGATTCCTGTGTGCGTCGCGCCAGGTTGCGCACTTCGTCGGCGACCACGGCAAACCCACGGCCGGCTTCACCCGCGCGCGCGGCTTCGATGGCGGCGTTGAGTGCCAGCAAGTTGGTTTGCTCGGCAATGCCACGAATCACTTCCAGCACCGAACCGATTTTCTCGCTATTGGCCGCCAAGCCTTCGACCTGCGCCATGGCGGTGCTCATGTCCGCCGCCAGATTTCCGATGTGGGTGGTCGTGCGGTCGATCACGGTCAAACCTTCGCGGGTGGCCTGGTCGGCGTCGCGCGCGGCGTGGGCTGCCTGGGCGGCGCTGCGGGCCACGTCTTGGGCAGTGGCGCTCATTTCATGCGAGGCAGTGGCCACTTGGTCGACCTGGCGGTATTGCTGTTCCATACCAGCGCTGGTTTGTGTGGCGATCGCGGCGGATTGGTCGGCGGTGCCACGGGCGTCCTGAACCGAGCGTTTGACCTCGGCAATAATCGGTTGCAGCTTGTCGAGGAAGCGGTTGAACCAGCCAGCCAGTTGCCCCAGCTCATCCTGTTTGTCATAGGCCAGGCGGCGGGTCAGGTCGCCTTCGCCACTGGCAATGTCTTCCAGCATGCGCGCTACGCCAAGGATCGGCCGGGTCACGCTGCGGGCCATCAGCCACACCAGGATCAAGCCGACCACGGCGGCCAGCAGGCCCAGGCTCAGTTCCAGCCACGTGCCGCGGGTGTTATCGGCGTCGAGTTGCGCCTTGAGGGCTTCGGCGGGGCCGACCAGGACTTTTTCCGGCACATCCAGCAACACGCCCCACGGCTTGCCACCAGGAATCGGTGCGAAGGGCGCCAATACTTTGAGTTGATGGTCGGTGCGCAAGCTGCGGATCTGCGTGCTGGCGGCCAAGGCGCTGATCAATTGTGCGCCGCTGGCGGTGTCGACCTTATCCAGGCGCTCGCTGAGCTTGCTGGCGTCCGGGCTGTAGCCGGCGAGCAAACCGGTGGGGCTAAGGATGCTGACTTGGGTCTGACCGTCATACAGCTTCTGGCTCGCCTGCTGGCTCACGGCCTGCAGGCTGTTGAGGTTGATGTCCACCGACAGCGAGGCGATGACTTTGCCGTTGACCATCAGAGGGAACACGATGCTGGTCATCAGCACGTTTTGCCCGTCGATCACATAAAAGTACGGTTCGATCACGCAGGGTTTCAAGGTAGTGCGCGGGCAGGTGAACCAGGCGTTGGCTTTTTCTCCGCTCGGCCCGACGCGGGTATCGGCCATGTCGCTTTCCGGCAGCGCCATGGAGGTCAGTGTGCCTGGCGTCGGCTGCGACCAGTACAGGGCAAAGCGGCCTTTGTCATTGCTGCCCAGCTCCGCCTGGTTGGCGAACAACTCGTCTTTGCCGTCCAGCGCATTGGCTTCGAACACCAGCGACAAACCGAGCAGGTCCGGGTTGGCCTGCAACGCGGCCTTGACCTGACGGGTCAGGTCTTCGCGGGTGTCGAAGGCGTCGAGGAAGCGCTTTTCCGCCTGTTCGCGCAAAAACAGCACTTGGCGGGAAAAGCCATGGCCGTACTGGTAGGCGTCCATAAATTGCTGGCGAATCCCCAGCGCCTGCACTTCACCTTGGGCCTCAATACGCGCCTGGGCGGATTCGTCGAGCATTTGCATGCTCGAGGCTTTGACCTGCTGCGAGCTGTGCTCCATGCGATACAGCGACAGACCCACCAGCAGGGTCACGATCCCCAGCAGGCAGAGGCCGGCGAGCAGGGTGATTTTCCATTGAATGGAGAGCTGTCTGAGGGACATCGAGGAGCATCCTTAACCTGAAAACACAGAGAGCCCTTGTATCGGCCGTTGTTGCGGCTTCTTTATTATTTAAACGTTCAATTGAATCGCGCTTTTGTGGTGAATGAGCTTGTTGTGGCGAGCAAGCTCGCTCGCCACAGTTTTTTGACATGCGCGCCCGCCTGCTGCAAAGTGCGCGCCCTCTAATAAGACCTCCTAAAGCTTGCACGCCGGTCGCCAACCCCATGGCCGCCCGGGCGCGGGCATGCCTGTTGTTTATGTTTCTGTCTTGAGGTAACCATGATTAACGCAGTCATCGCCGCGGTCGGCACTATGCTGGTGCTCAGTTTGTCCCGCGTGCATGTGGTCATCGCCATCATTGTCGGCGCCCTGGTGGGGGGCTTGACCGGTGGCCTGGGCATCGAGGCCACACTCAAGGCCTTCAACGGCGGGTTAGGCGGCGGCGCGACCGTGGCGCTGTCCTACGCGTTGCTCGGCGCTTTCGCTGTGGCGATCGCCAAGTCCGGCCTGGCCCATGCCCTGGCGGACAAGGCGTTGATGCTGGTCGATCGCCAGGAGACCAGCGGCGCCAGCCATGTCAAATGGCTGCTGATCGGCCTGTTGTGGGGGGTGGCGATTGCCTCGCAGAACATCCTGCCGATTCACATCGCGTTTATCCCGCTGCTGGTGCCGCCACTGTTATACGTGCTGACCAAGCTGCAACTGGACCGTCGCCTGATCGCCTGTGTGATGACCTTCGGCCTGATCACCCCGTATATGTTCCTGCCAGTGGGCTTCGGCAACATTTTCCTCAATCAGATCCTACTGGCCAACGTGGCCAAGAGCGGCGTGGACATCAGCCAAGTCAACGTTACCCACGCCATGGGCCTTCCGGCGCTGGGCATGGTGGTTGGCCTGCTGGTGGCGGTGTTTATCAGCTACCGCAAAAAGCGCGTGTACGACCTGGAAAAAATCGAGCGCGTCGAACAAGCGGCAGTGCAGTACAACCCGCTGACCCTGCTGGTGGCCGGGCTGGCGATTGCTTCGGCGTTCATCATTCAGTTGTGGTTGGACTCGATGATCATCGGCGCCTTGGCCGGGTTCCTGATCTTCTCGGTGTCGGGCATTGTGCGCTGGCGTGAAACCGACGATTTGTTCACCGAAGGCATGAAGATGATGGCGATGATCGGCTTCATCATGATCGCCTCCTCGGGGTTTGCCGAAGTGCTCAAGGCCACGGGTGATGTGCGTTCGCTGGTACAAGCGTCGGCGGCGTTCATCGGCCATAGCCGTGGGGTGGGGGCGTTATTGATGTTGCTGGTGGGCTTGCTGGTGACCATGGGCATTGGCTCGTCGTTTTCCACGGTACCCATTCTGGCGGCGATTTTTGTGCCGCTGTGTGTGCAGCTGGGGTTTAGCCCGTTGGCTATCGTGTGCATCGTCGGCACGGCAGGGGCGTTGGGCGATGCGGGTTCGCCTGCGTCGGACTCCACCCTTGGGCCGACTTCCGGTTTGAACATCGACGGCCAGCATCACCATATTTGGGACACGGTGGTGCCGACCTTCTTGCACTACAACATTCCGTTGTTGGCGTTTGGCTGGATGGCAGCGATGACCCTTTAATTATTGGAAATGCCTTAACCTGTGCCGGGCGAACTTGTTCTGGCAATCCCCGCTCGCCACAGCTGCTTAGTGTCCTACAGATAATTCGCAACCGGCCGTTAACCTCTGAAGTCGCCCCTAATAAGAGAGAAACGCCATGCGTCTGAGTTTGAAGGCCAAAGTCCTGTCCCTGGCCGTCGTGCCGGTGTTGCTGTTCGCCGTGGTCATCAGCCTGACTACCGTTTGGATCCTGCAGGGCCAGGCGCGTAACGAGGTGGATGAAACCCGCCAGCGCCTGCTCAACGACGCCAAATCCACCCTGCAAAGTTATGTAGAAGTGGCCATGACCACCATCAAACCGCTCTACGACGCTGCCGCCCCCGGTGATAGCGCCGCGCGGGCTGAGGTGGTCAAGCTGCTCTCTAACACCACTTACGGCAAGGACGGTTACTTTTTCGGCTACGACTCCGAGACCATCCGCCTGTTCAAGGGCAACAGCCCGGACGGCGTGGGCAAGAGCTTCAAGGACAACCGCGACCCCAACGGCGTCTACGTCAACCGCGACCTGGTCAAGGTCGGCAAGGACGGCACTCACTACCTGCAATACAGCTCGACCCAGCCCGGCCAGACTGAACTGGTGCCCAAGCTCGGCTATACCGAATACTTGCCAAAATGGGACATGGTGATCGGTACGTCGGTCAACCTTGATGGTATCGAAGCGCAGGTGGCGGTGGTCGAGGCCAAGGTTGAGAAGCGCATGCAAGGCGTGCTGCTGAGCATCCTCGGTGTGGCCGTGGTGGTGTTGTTGGTGATTGCCGCTGTGGGCATGGTGACCGCCAATACCATCCTGCGTCCATTGAGCTTGATGAAAGCCAACCTCGACGATATCGCGGCGGGCGAGGGCGACTTGACCCGCCGCCTGGCGATCACCAGCCAGGATGAACTGGGCGATCTGGCCAGTGCGTTCAACCGTTTTGTCGACAAGATCCACGGGCTGGTGCGCCAGATCACCGAAATGACTTCGCAGCTCACCGGGCTGGTCGGTCAGGTGTCCGAACAAGCCCAGCGCTCGGAAACCGCGATGGAACGCCAGCGTCACGAAACGGACCAAGTGGCCACGGCCATTAACCAGATGTCCTCCGCTGCCCATGAAGTCGCCCGCAGTGCCCAGGGCGCCGCCGTCGCTGCGCAACAGACCGACGCCGAGGGCCAGGCCGCCAAGCGCGTGGTGGACGGCAGCATCGCGCAGATCCATGCGCTGGTGAACGATATCCGCAGCAGCGGTGTGTCGCTCGACAGCTTGCAGCAGGATGTGTCGTCGATTGTCAGCGTGCTCGGGGTGATCCGCTCGATTGCCGAACAGACCAACTTGCTGGCGCTCAACGCCGCCATCGAAGCTGCGCGGGCCGGTGAGGCCGGGCGCGGGTTTGCCGTGGTCGCCGACGAAGTGCGCGCACTGGCCAGCCGCACTCAGACCAGCACCCAGGAAATCCAGGGCATGATCGACCGCCTGCAAAAAGGCACCGAAGCCGCCGTGGACGCGATGCGCCGCTCCAGCGATGCGGGCGATGGCACCTCGGCCCAGGCCAACCAGGCCGGGGCGTCGCTGGACACCATGGCCCAGCTGATCGGCACCATCAACTCAATGAACGCGCAAATCGCCAGCGCCGCCGAAGAGCAGACCGCCGTGGCCGAAGAGATCAACCGCAGCGTGCATCAGATAGCCGTGGCGGTGGACAGCGTGGCCGATGAAACCCAGCTGGGCGCCCAGACCTCACGCAGCCTGGCGGATTTGGGCCAGCGCTTGGGGCAATTGGTGGGGCAGTTCAGGATCTGATCGCTCAGTGCAGGGTCGGCATCAGGTCATCTGTATCAGGGTCTTGAGGATCGTGCTCTGCGTCGAGATGGTTTTCGCGTTCGCCTGATAGTTGCTCTGAGCCTTGATCAGTTCCACCCGTTCGTGGGTCATGTTGGCCATGTTGACCACCCCACCGCCGGGGTTGGCAGCGGCACCGTTGGCTTTCCACACGCAGCCGGTGCCAACCCCGTTGGCAATGGCCAGGGCGGTGTTGGAGGCCGTGCTCGGCGGGGTGACGATGCCGTTGAGTGTGCGCAAGGCGCATGGACGTTCGTGGGAGCCTGTATGGAGAACCGGTGGGGCGGGTTAGAGGTCGCGCATCAGCAGGCCGAAGCGCAGGTCCATCTCGGCCGGGAGCGGCACATACACGGTGTGCCCATCGCCCGGCGCCACCTCGATGGCTTCGCCCTTGGCGTTGTGCAGCGTGGCCAGGTCAAAGTGAAAGTTGCCGGCGGGGGTCATCAGTTCGAGGTGGTTGCCCACGGCGAAGCGATTCTTGACCTTGACCTCGGCCAGCTCGCCACGGCGTTCGCCGGTCAATTCCCCGACAAACTGCTGGCGCTCCGAGACTGAACTGCCGTTCTGGTAGTTTTGGTATTCGTCGTGCACGTGGCGGCGCAGGAAACCTTCGGTGTAGCCGCGCTGGGCCAGGGATTCCAGGTCGGTCATCAGGGTGCGATCAAACGCGCGACCGGCCACCGCGTCATCGATGGCCTGGCGATACACCTGGGTGGTGCGCGCGCAGTAGAAGTGCGATTTGGTGCGGCCTTCGATTTTCAGCGAATGCACGCCCATGTGCGTCAGGCGTTCCACATGCTGCACGGCGCGCAGGTCCTTGGCGTTCATGATGTAAGTGCCGTGTTCATCCTCGAACGCGGGCATGTGCTCATCGGGACGGTTGACTTCCTGCAACAGGAACACCTGATCGGTCGGCGTGCCGATGCCCAAGGTCGGCTGGAATTGTTGGACGATCTCGCCCGTGGCGTTTTCCACCGCCGGCGTGGCCTGGTATTTCCAGCGGCACGCGTTGGTGCAGGTGCCTTGGTTGGCATCGCGTTTATTCATATAGCCAGACAACAAACAGCGCCCGGAATAGGCCATGCACAAGGCGCCGTGCACGAACACTTCCAGCTCCATGCTCGGCACCTGCTGGTGGATCTCGTCGATTTCTTCCAACGACAGCTCGCGCGACAGAATCACCCGGCCGATGCCTTGCTGCTGCCAGAACTCCACGCTGGCCCAATTCACGGTATTGGCCTGCACCGACAAGTGAATCGGCATCTGTGGGAAGTGGCGGCGCACCAGCATGATCAAACCCGGGTCGGACATGATCAGTGCATCCGGGCCCATGGCGATCACCGGCGCCAGGTCTTTGAGGAAGGTCTTGAGCTTGGCGTTGTGTGGCGCGATGTTTACCACCACGTAGAAGCGCTTGCCTAACGCGTGGGCTTCCTGGATGCCGAGGGCCAGGTGGGCGTGGTCGAACTCGTTGTTGCGTACGCGCAGGCTGTAGCGCGGTTGGCCGGCGTAGACCGCGTCGGCGCCGTAGGCGAAGGCGTAGCGCATGTTTTTCAGGGTGCCGGCGGGGGCGAGCAATTCGGGGGCGATCACAGGGGGCATGGGCTCACGTCGCAAAAGGTCGCGAGGGTAGTGGAGCTTGAGGCGGGATTTATTGATCCAGATCGCCCTTTGCTGATTTTGTATCATGGCTTGATCAAGGCGAAGGGGCGCGCGCGTTACAGCCACCTTGGCGAGGGGCGCTATGAGTCTTAGCAACGGATGATTCAAGCGCTGTTGAATGACCCCAAGACGGGGGCTTCAATCGCCTGAATCAAGCGGTCTGTGCTTGTTGGAGAATCAAGGGCACTCCCAGGATTCGTAGCGGACTAAGCAACAGGGCCTACACAGGGCCTTTGCTTTTCTGACATGGACCGGACATGAATCAAACCAACCTGCAATTCAAAACCCTGCTGTTGCTGCTGGCCCTGGTGACCATCGCCTTCATCTGGATATTGCTGCCGTTCTACGGCGCGGTGTTCTGGGCGGTGATCCTCGGCATTATCTTTGCTCCGATGCAGCGGCGCCTGCAACAGCGGTTCAGTTGGAACCGCAACCTGACGTCGCTGGCAACCCTGACGGTGTGCCTGATCATTGCGATTTTACCGGTGATCATCACCAGCACATTGCTGGTGCAGGAGGGGGCGACGCTCTACAAAAACATCGAAAGCGGCAAATTGGATGTGGCCAGCTACATCGAGCAGTTCAAGAATGTGCTACCGCCTTACTTCCAGCACCTGCTTGACCGCTTCGGCATGGGCAACCTGGAGGGCTTGCGGGAAAAAATCGTCAAGAGCGCGATGCAAGGCAGCCAGTTCTTTGCGAGCCAGGCGTTCAGCTTCGGCCAGGGCACGTTTGATTTTCTGGTGAGCTTTTTCATCATGCTTTATCTGCTGTTTTTCCTGCTACGCGATGGCCCCGAGCTGGTACGCAAGGTGCGCACGGCGGTGCCGCTGGCCGAGCCGCAAAAGCGTCGCTTGCAGCTCAAGTTCAACCGGGTGGTGCGCGCCACGGTCAAAGGCAACGTATTGGTGGCCGTGACCCAGGGTGCGCTGGGCGGTTTGATCTTCTGGTTTCTGGATATTCCCAGTGCGTTGCTCTGGGCGGTGTTGATGGCGTTTCTGTCACTGTTGCCGGCGGTGGGCGCGGGGATTGTATGGGGGCCGGTGGCCGCCTACTTCCTGTTGAGCGGTTCGATCTGGCAGGGTGTGGTGCTGGGGTTGTTCGGGGTGTTTGTGATCGGGTTGGTGGACAACGTGCTGCGCCCGATCCTGGTGGGCAAGGACACCAAAATGCCGGATTACTTGATCCTGGTCTCGACTCTGGGTGGCCTGTCGGTGTTTGGCCTGAACGGGTTTGTGATCGGGCCGCTGGTGGCGGCGTTGTTCATGTCCAGCTGGGCGCTGTTTGTGGAGAGCAAGCCGCGGGTCAAGCTGCCGCTGCCTTGAACATCAGGCGTGAAGCCTGAACGTGGACGCTTGTTGCAGCTGTTTTTGTGCGGCGGATAACGAGGTGAGCGGGCCGCTGATGGGCTCGCCATCGCGTACCAGGTACCAGCAGGCCAGTAATCCATGCTCGCGAAGCGAGGCGGGGACGGCGCTGCCGATGACGGACATGATCTGGACAGTGGGCATAAATACCTCCTATTTCTATGGAGGTCACCTTAAGCGGTGAATGCACGCAGGAAAAATCACCTGGCTCGATAGTCGACATCAACGCTAAGCGTCAATCCACCACCTGATCCAGCATGTTCACCACTTCCTGTTCACTGATCAGGCCCTTGCGCACCAGGTTTTCTGCCAGCAGCGCCAGGAACTTCGCGCTGCGGTGGCCCTCCAGGTGCTTGAGTTCGGTCAGCGCGCTGTAGACCTTGCTGGAGGTACACAGGCCAGCGGTACGGTGCGGGTTTTGCGTGGGCATGGTCAGTCGTCCTTGTTGTTTTTGGATGGACAGGGTCAATAATGAGACTGTTTCGTGACGTAAACATGACAGCGAGAGTAACGTCCCGGCAAGTAGACATTGGCCTTAATAATGTGTGATTACGGCCATGCCATTGTCCTCATAGCGACCTTGGCACTCTGAAACCGGACTTTGCGGGCGAAAAAAGGCCCCGCATGTAGGCGAGGCCTGTTCCTGTCATGTCAGTTAAGTGTTACCAGCCGCGACGGTAATAGCCGTGGGGAGGGCCGTAGTAGCCACGCGGTGGGCCGTAATAGACCGGCGCCGGGCGGTAATAAACCTGTTGTTGCACATACACCGGCGGTGGCGGTGCGTAGTAGACCGGCGGCGGAGCGGCGTACACCGGCTGCGGCTGGACGTACACCGGCTGCTGCACGTAAACCTCACGCGGTTGGCTGGCAACCACGGAGCCCACGACAGCTGCGCCGACTAACGCACCCAAGACGGCAGGGCCACCCCATCCGCCACCGTGGGCGGAGGCTTGGCCTGCCATAGCGAGTGCACCGATAAGCAAGGCGATCTTGGGGATTTTACGAATCATGGTCATTCCTCGGTTAGCCCCTGCGCTTGTGGTCTGCAATCAATAGACTCAAGGAGTGTCGCGGGGATACTTTTAAGACAACGTGTTTCTGAAAAACAGCACAGCCGATAGGTAAAGGTTGTGTAAGGTCTGTACCCAATTGCTTACTCAAAGGAGTTTTCCATGCAGATGCACCCCAACAAGGACACCCAGCTGTGCATGTCATTGTCGGCGCGTCCCGGGAATTTTGGCTTGCGTTTCCATAACCATCTGTATGAACAGCTGGGTCTGAACTTCTACTATAAAGCCTTCAGCAGCCAGGATTTACCCGGCGCGATCGGCGGTATACGCGCGTTGGGCGTGCGCGGCTGCGGTGTTTCCATGCCGTTCAAGGAGGCCAGCATTGCCCTGGTCGATGAGCTGGACGATTCGGTCAAGGCCATTGCGTCCCTCAATACCATCGTCAACACTGACGGCCACCTCAAGGCCTACAACACGGACTACATCGCTGTCGAACAACTGCTGAAAAAGCACGCCGTGCCGAAGGGTTCGACCTTTGCCATGCATGGCAGCGGCGGCATGGGCAAGGCCGTGGCCAGCGCCTTGCGCGACGGCGGTTACGCCAACGGCGTGATTGTGGCACGCAACGAGGCGGCGGGCCGGGCGTTGGCGCAAAGCCTCGGATATGAATGGCAGGCGGAGCTGGGAGACCTGCGCCCGCAGATGTTGGTCAACGTGACGCCGATCGGCATGAGTGGTGGGGCGCAGGCGGACCAGTTGGCTTTTGCAACTGAGGCTGTGGACGCGGCTGACACGGTCTTCGATGTGGTGGCGATCCCGGCCGAAACGCCGCTGATCGTGCGCGGGCGTGCCCAAGGCAAGCGGGTGATCACCGGCCTGGAAGTCATCGCGATCCAGGCGTTGGAGCAGTTTGTGCTGTACACCGGCGTGCGGCCGACTGATGAGCAGTTTAAGGCGGCAGTGGCCTTCGCCCGAGGCTAAGCCTTGTACATAGTCAATGTGGGAGCGGGCTTGCTCGCGAAGGCGGTGTGTCAGTCAATAGATGAACCGACTGATTCACCGCTTTCGCGAGCAAGCCGGCTCCCACATGTTTGACCGAGTTAAGCCTGTTCCAGCTGTGCCAGGCGCTCTTCCAGCGCTGCAATCCTGGCTTCAAGCTCTTCGATACGATCCAGTGAGACCGCACCGGTCGAGCGCTCCACCGGACTCCCGCGCGCCGCCAGAATCACCTCAATGTCCGCCGGATCCCCCAGCGCATGGGTATAACGGTCTTCCCGCTGGCCCGTCTGTTTCGGCACCAGCACCGCCAGCCCGCGCGCAATCAGGCGCTCCAGCTGGTGCGCCACCTGCTCGGCATCTTCAAAATCATGCATGCGCCCGCTGCGCGTCAGCAGCTCATTAACGGTCTGCGGCCCGCGCAAAAACAGCAGCCCAATCACAATCACCTGGGCCGGCACCAGTTCCAGCGCCTTGTCCACGCGATGCTCCCAACGGTCGGCGCGACTGCCCATCACCAAGCGCGTAAAGCCTTGGCCTTCCAATGCACGCAGGCTCTGGCCGACCTGGCCTTGGCTGAGGTTCGTCACCGGTTCACGGCTGGTCTTCTGGTTGCAGGCCAGCACCAGGGCGTTGAGGGTCAGGGGGTAGGTTTCCGGGTTGGTCGCCTGTTTTTCGATCAGGCAGCCCAGGATGCGGATTTCCGTGCTGTTCAGGCGCGGCTCAGGGGGCTCGGTGTCGTGCTCGGCGGTCATCGCGCTTTCCCTATGCAGTGAACGCACTAGCCTAAGCTGGAAAAAATAAAAGACAAGCAGCTGGCATGTCTATAATCGCCGCTGGTTCCAAACCCTGCCATAACCGCGAGACTGTCATGACTATTTCCCTGTACGCCGCCTCCATCCCGGTCTTCAAGCAAATGCTCAACGCCTTGAGCGATGTGCTGAACAAAGCCGAAGCCCACGCCACCGCCAAGAACATCGAGCCGAATGCCTTGCTGCAAGCGCGTCTGTTCCCGGACATGTTCCAACTGGTGCGCCAGGTACAGATCGCTGTCGACTTCGCCAAAGGCGTGTCCGCACGCCTGGCCGAGATCGAAGTGCCGAAGTACGAAGACAGCGAAGTCACTTTCGCTGATCTGCAAGCATTGATCGCCAAGGTGCTGGCGTTCGTCGACACCATCAAGCCTGAGCAAGTCGACGGCAAGGAAGGTATCGAGATCATCACCCGCCCAGGCACGCCGAAAGAGAAGCGCTTCAGCGGCCAGTCCTACTTGCTGACCTACGGCCTGCCGCAGTTCTTCTTCCATGTCACAACCGCTTACGCCTTGCTGCGTCACAACGGTGTAGAAGTGGGCAAGCGTGATTACATGGGCGCGTTCTAAATAGCTGCTTTCTAAATAGCCGCTTTTCAAGCCCATAAAAAAGCCCGGGGTTGTTCTTGATCGAACGCCCCGGGCTTTTTTACGCCTGATGATTAAGCGGGCTGCTGTTCCTTGCCTAAACATGCGGCTGCAGTGAACAGCACATCGGTGGACGAATTGAGCGCAGTTTCCGCCGAGTCCTGCAGCACGCCAATGATGAAGCCGACGGCCACCACCTGCATGGCGATCTCGCTGGGAATGCCGAACAGGCTGCACGCCAAGGGGATCAACAACAGCGAACCGCCAGCCACACCCGATGCGCCACAGGCACACACCGCCGCGACCACGCTGAGCAGCACGGCGGTCGGCAGGTCCACAGCAATCCCGAGGGTGTGCACGGCCGCCAGGGTCAGCACGGTGATGGTCGTCGCGGCACCGGCCATGTTGATGGTGGCCCCCAGCGGGATCGACACCGAGTAGGTGTCTTCATGCAGGCCCAGGCGTTTGCTCAACGCAAGGTTCACCGGGATATTCGCCGCCGAGCTGCGAGTAAAGAACGCGGTGATGCCGCTTTCGCGAAGGCACATCAGTACCAGCGGGTACGGGTTGCGGCGCAGTTTCCAGAACACGATGGCCGGGTTGACCACCAACGCCACGAACAGCATGCAGCCGATCAACACCGTCAACAGGTGGGCGTAGCCGAGCAGGGCGCCGAAACCGGAGGTGGCCAGGGTCGAGGCCACCAGGCCGAATATGCCCAGCGGTGCGAAGCGAATCACCACGCGCACAATCAGTGTCACCCCGTTGGACAGGTCAGCCAGCACCGTGCGGGTAGTCTCGCCGGCATGGCGGATCGCAACACCCATGCCGATGGCCCAGGCCAGGATGCCGATGAAATTGGCATTCATCAGCGCACGGACCGGGTTATCCACCACGCTGAGCAGCAAGCTTTGCAGGACCTCGCCGATACCGCCGGGGGCGCTGATGGTCAGGTCATGGGTGGCCAGAACCAGCGTTGAGGGGAACAGTGTGCTGGCCACTACCGCGACGACGGCGGCGGCGAAGGTGCCGAGCAGGTAGAGGAACAGGATCGGCTTGATATGGGTTTCCTGGCCATGTTTATGGCCAGCAACCGATGCCATCACCAGTACAAACACCAGGATCGGCGCCACGGCCTTGAGCGCGGCGACAAACAGTTTGCCGATAAAACCGGTGGCCATGGCTGCCTCGGGCAACAGCAGGGCCAGCAGAATGCCGGCGACCAGACCGACGAGGATTTGCGTGACCAGGGTGGTGCGGGTCAGGCGCTGGAAAAGGGAAGGGGCGGCAGTCATAAACAGTTGTCTCTAGTTGTTTTAATGGGAAGCAGCATTGCAGGCAGGTAGCGCGAAGGAAGCAGGCGCAAAGTCTAACATGCTGTAGGAAGGGTCTCGTTCAGTGCGACATTCCGTCACCGTGTTCGTAGGCTTTGGCCAAATTCCGACATACTCTGTTAACATTCTCGCCTCTCACTTTTCCTATCCGTCAGCGAGCCCTTCGGGCTGTCGTTGATGTCGTCGTTTCTGGAGTTTTCATGTTGTTTCCCATCCTGCTGTTGTCGGCCGCCGGCTTTACCGTGCTGACCACAGAATTCGTCATCGTCGGCCTGTTGCCGGCGATTGCCCGAGACTTGAATGTCAGCGTGTCCCAGGCCGGTCTGCTGGTGACCCTGTTCGCCTTTACCGTGGCGGCGTTCGGCCCATTTCTTACGGCGTACTTCGCACGATTCCCACGCAAGCGGCTGTTTATCAGCATCCTGATCATGTTTGGCGTGGCCAACACCGTGGCAGCGTTGGCGCCGAATATTTGGGTGATGGCGTTCGCGCGGTTGATTCCGGCGCTGGGCTTGCCGGTGTTCTGGGCCTTGGCCAGCGAGACGGCGGTGGATATCGTCGGCCCGGAATATGCCGGGCGCGCCATCGAAAAAATCGGCTTCGGCATTGTGTGCGCCACCGTGTTTGGCATCCCCGTGGGCACGTTGGTTTCCGACATGTTCGGCTGGCGCACCGCGTTTGCCATCCTTGCGGTGGTGGCGTTGGCCAAGGCATTTCTGCTGTTCATCTACCTGCCGGTGACAACACCGAAGCACGATCAGGTGTCGCTGCGCTCGCAGTTCAAGATCCTGCGCAACCCGCTGATGCAGGGCCATATCTTGCTCTCGATTCTGGTGTTCAGCGGCATGTTCACCGCTTATACCTATTTGGCGGACATTCTTGAGCGCCTGGCCGGCTTCGATGGCACGCTGGTGGGCTGGTGCCTGATGGGCTTTGGCGCGGTGGGCCTGATCGGCAACTCCCTGGGCGGGCGCGCAGTGGACCGCCACCCGTTGATCGCCTCCATGGTGTTCTGCGGGTTCATGATCGCGGGCATGGTGGCCTTGGTGCCGGCGATTCACTCAACGATTGGCCTGGCGGCCGCGATGGCGGTGTGGGGCGTGACGCAGGCGGCAATGTTCCTGGTCAGTCATGTGCGCTTGATGAAAGCCGCGCCTCATGCTCCGGCGTTTGCGGCATCGTTGAATATTGCTGGCGCCAACCTGGGCATTGGCTTGGGTGCAATGGTCGGTGGGCATGTGATCGATACGCTCGGCCTTGGCAGTCTGGGCTTTGCGGCATCCGGTTTTATCCTCGCGTCGATCCTGCTGGCGCTAGGGTTGATGACCGCCAAACCGACCGCAGCCACCGCCTAAGCCCTCAGGGCAGGGCGGTAAACAACTCGCGCCGAGCACCTTCGGTAATCGCTACGATTCCTAGGTGCTTGACCTTGCGCTCCACCGAGATCGCGTAGAACGACTCAGTCACCGCATCGGTCTGACCGATCAGCGCCACGCCGTACTGGCGCACCACTTCATCGGCAATCACGCTGGGGGCAATAAAGATTCCGCTGCCGGATTGGCCAAACGCCTGCATCAAGGCGCTGTCGTCGAACTCGCCGATGATCTTCGGTTGTATCTGTTGCTCGGCGAACCAGCGCTGCAAGCGGCTGCGCACCACCGTTTCAGCCCCCGGAATCAACAGCGGCGCGCCGTGCAGGCACTGTGGGAAATCGCCGCCGTACTGGTCGGCCAACGCCTGGGTGGCGAAAAAACTAATGCCGCATTCGCCCAGTTTCTGGCTGTAACCCTTGATGTCCAAGTGCGTGGGCATGGGACTGTCGGAGATCACCAGGTCCAGGCGCTGGATCGCCAGATCGGCCAATAGACGTTCAAGTTTGTCCTCACGGCAGGTGATGCGGATCGGCTCGCTCAACGCCATGGTTGGCGCGATAAGCCGGTAGACGATGGATTTAGGTACCACATCCGCCACCCCAACCCGGAACAGAATCTGCTGTTCATTGGGTTCTGCGCGCAACAACGCCTCCAACTCATTCGCGGTCTGGAACATCTGCTCAGCGTAGGGAAGGGCCCGGCGCCCGGCGTCGGTGAGTTCCAGCTGACGACCGACACGCTGAAACAACGCGATACCGAAGGTTTGCTCGAGCAGGCTGATCTGCCCGCTGATGGTCTGCGGCGTGAGGTTCAGTTGCTCGCACGCGCGCACGATGCTGCCGGTCTTGGCCACGACCCAGAAGTAATGCAGTTGTCGATAATTGAGCATGGCGAGCTACACTTCGTAAAAAGCGAAGTATATATGAGAAAAATACGAATTTTCCTGAACTGTTCGGTTACATAGAATGCCTGGCTATCGAGGGGCCACTATTTGGACCCAATGGTTCTAACGAGGAATACATCATGAAACTCAATTCTCTGGGCGCCGCGTTGCTGCTTACGCTTTCATTGGTGGTGATCACTGGTTGTGATCAGGTAGAGAAAAGCGCGCAGCAAGTACTGGGCAAGGCAACCGAATCCGCCAAGCAAGCTATCGATGACACCCATAAGGCCGCCGAGCAGGCATTGAGTGAAGCGACACAGGGCTTGATCAGCCCGCAGAAAAAGGATGATCAGCCAGAAAAAGAACCCGATTCGAGCAGTAAAGAAGCCTAACTCCCCAGCACAACGTCAGGACTGACCTATGGATTACCTTTTACAACTGGCTGCCAGCCCCACCGCCTGGGTTGCACTGGCTACCTTGATCGTCATGGAAATCGTGCTGGGCATCGATAACCTGATCTTTATCTCGATCCTCACCAACAAATTGCCCGAGAAGCACCGGGCCAAGGCACGCCGCATCGGTATCAGCATGGCGCTGGTATTGCGTCTCGGCCTGCTGAGCACCATCGCGTTTATCGTGCAGTTGACGACGCCGGTGTTCGATATCTTCGGCCAGGCGTTTTCGTGGAAGGACATGATCCTGATCGCCGGTGGCCTGTTCCTGGTATGGAAGGCGACCACCGAGATCCACCACAGCATGGATCCCGAGCCTGAAGAGAAGCAAACCGTCAGCAATACCGTGACCATTGGCTTTGCCGCAGCCATCGGGCAGATTTTGTTGCTCGACCTGGTGTTCTCCATCGACAGCATCATCACCGCTGTGGGCATGACCGAGCACTTGCCGATCATGATCATTGCTGTGGTGGTCTCGGTGATCGTGATGCTGGTGGCGGCTGAACCGCTGGCCAAGTTCATCAACGATAACCCGACCGTGGTGATGCTGGCGCTGGGCTTCCTGATTATGATCGGCATGACGCTGATCGCCGAAGGCTTCGGCGCCCATGTGCCAAAAGGCTATGTGTATGCGGCCATGGCGTTCTCGGCGGTGATCGAGTGCCTGAACATCGCACGGCGCAACCGTCACAAGCGTTTGCTCGCTGCCCGCCAGTAACGGCGCACCTACAAAAGCCGGCTGAGCTCACAAGAGCCCAGCCGGCTTTTTACTGTCTGTTAGAATCCGACCACTTGTTACCTTGAGGTCCACCATGAACGAGCCGATTCGCCTCACCCAGTACAGCCACGGCGCGGGTTGCGGCTGCAAGATTTCGCCCCAGGTGCTGGAAGTGATCCTCGCCGGCAGCGGCGCGCAGAACCTCGACCCCAACCTGTGGGTCGGCAACGCCTCACGCGACGACGCGGCGGTGTACGCCATTGACGACGAGCGCGGCGTGGTCTCCACCACTGATTTTTTCATGCCGATTGTCGATGACCCGTTCGACTTCGGCCGCATTGCCGCTACAAACGCGATCAGCGACATCTATGCCATGGGCGGCGACCCGCTGATGGCCATCGCGATTCTGGGCTGGCCGGTGAATGTGCTGGCACCGGAGATTGCCCGTGAAGTGATTCGTGGTGGCCGCTCGGTATGCGCCGCCGCCGGTATCCCGCTGGCCGGTGGGCATTCCATCGCCGCCCCGGAACCGTCCTCCTCCC
>NZ_UYXQ01000018.1 GCF_900624995.1 Pseudomonas antarctica | reverse complement strand
CGATCTCTCGTTAGCGGGAGGCGAATTCTACAGCGTTACACGCTGCTGTCAACACCTCTTTTTCTCCGCTTTCGACCGAGAAGATCGAAACGTTAATAGAGCCAAACAACACTGCCCTACCAACTCCTTCTGGGCTTCGATGAACTGAAGCAACTCGCTGTCGAATCTTGCGTAACTCTTTGTTTACCAAGGAGTTTTCCGTTTCGACTGCGCCGGAAGTGGGGCGAATTATAGACTTCCAGAATCTGCCGTCAACCCTTAATTTCGCTTTTCTATCAATTACTTAGGATTGATTAAAAAACAACCTACATACGTCGCTTCACGTGCTCTATATAGAAGGGAACACTCAGATAACACCCGCCTCTCTTAAAGCGGCCACATTCGCAGGCCCCAGCCCAAGCACACCCTGAAGCACCTGAACCGTGTGCTCTCCTAATAAAGGAGGCGCACTACGGTACTCCACAGGCGTCTTGGACAGCCGTATCGGACTGGCCACCTGCGGAACCATCCCCGCCAGCGCATGAGGCAACGCCATCTCCAGCCCACGCGCCTTGACCTGCGGATCGGCGAATACCTGCGCCAAGTCATTGATAGGCCCGCACGGCACGCCCACTCGCTCCAGCTGCATCACCCACTCAGCCGTCGTCTTGAAGACCGTCGCCTGGCGAATCAGCGGAATCAGCTGCGCACGGTTAGCCACCCGCAGCTTATTAGTAGCAAAGCGCGGATCCGCCGCCCATTGCGGCTGCCCAGCCACCTCAGCGAACTTACGAAACTGCCCGTCATTACCCACCGTCAGGATGAAGTCGCCATCAGCAGTAGGAAAGTCCTGATACGGCACAATATTTGGGTGAGCATTGCCCAAGCGCTTCGGCGACACACCTGTGGTCAGGTAATTCATCGCTTGGTTAGCCAGGCACGCCACCTGCACGTCCAGCAATGCCATATCAATGTGCTGCCCTCCACCGTCATGATCCCGGTGAGACAGCGCCGCCAGGATCGCCACAGTCGAGTACAGTCCCGTCAGGATGTCAGTCAACGCCACACCGACTTTGACCGGCCCTGCCCCATCATCATCCTCTGCCCGGCCGGTCAAGCTCATGAGCCCACCCAACCCCTGGATCATGAAGTCATAGCCAGCACGTGTCGCATAAGGGCCCGTCTGGCCAAAGCCCGTGATCGAACAATAGATCAACTCCGGATTGATCTCCTTCAACGACTCATAATCGAGCCCATACGCAGCGAGACCACCCACCTTGAAATTCTCGATCAGAATGTCGGACTTAGCTGCCAGGTCACGAACCAGCTTCTGGCCCTCCGGCCGCGTGAAGTCAATGGTCACCGACTCCTTGTTACGGTTAGCGGACAAGTAATAAGCCGCTTCACTGGTGTTCTCGCCATAGGCGTCCTTGAGAAAGGGCGGCCCCCAGGCGCGCGTGTCATCGCCATTACCCGGTCGCTCGACCTTGATCACCTCAGCCCCGAGATCCGCAAGGATCTGCCCGGACCAAGGGCCCGCCAGCACTCGCGATAAATCCAGCACCCGCAGATGTGAAAGCGCCCCCATGCCGTGCTCCTATTAATAGAACGCCTGAAGACCGGTTTGCGCCCGCCCGAGTATCAAGGCGTGCACGTCATGCGTCCCCTCATAGGTGTTAACCACCTCCAGGTTGACCAAGTGACGCGCGACCCCGAACTCATCGGAGATGCCGTTACCACCCAGCATGTCCCGCGCCATACGCGCGATATCCAGGGATTTTCCGCAGGAGTTGCGCTTCATGATCGAAGTAATCTCAACCGACGCCGTACCTTCATCCTTCATGCGCCCCAAACGCAGACAGCCTTGTAAGGCCAGGGTTATCTCGGTCTGCATATCGGCCAGCTTCTTCTGGATCAGTTGAGTCGCCGCCAATGGACGCCCGAATTGATGACGATCCAAGGTGTATTGCCGCGCGGTATGCCAGCAGAACTCAGCAGCACCCAACGCCCCCCAGGAGATGCCATAGCGCGCCGAGTTGAGGCAGGTGAAAGGCCCCTTCAAGCCACGCACGTCCGGAAAGATGTTCTCTTGCGGGACGAACACGTTGTCCATGACGATCTCACCAGTAATGGAAGCCCGCAGGCCGACCTTGCCGTGAATCGTCGGAGCACTCAGCCCCTTCCAGCCTTTCTCCAAGACGAAGCCACGGATATCGCCAGCATCGTCCTTGGCCCACACCACGAACACATCCGCGATCGGACTATTGGTGATCCACATCTTGACGCCGGTCAAGCTGTAGCCACCATCCACTTTACGTGCGCGGGTAATCATCGCACCCGGGTCCGAGCCATGGTTAGGCTCGGTCAGGCCGAAGCAGCCTATCCATTCGCCAGAGGCCAGCTTTGGTAGGTACTTCTGCTTTTGCCCCTCAGTGCCAAATTCATTGATTGGCACCATGACCAGCGACGACTGCACACTCATCATTGAGCGATACCCAGAATCGACACGTTCGACCTCACGTGCAATCAACCCATAACTGACGTAGTTCAGGCCGCTGCCACCGTACTGCTCGGGAATCATCGCGCCCAGCAGTCCGGTCTCGCCCATTTCACGGAAGATCGCTGGGTCGGTTTTTTCATGTCGGAAGGCTTCAAGCACACGCGGCGCCAGCTTGTCCTGGGCGAATTGCTCAGCACTGTCACGCACCATGCGCTCTTCTTCGGTGAGCTGTTGATCCAGCAGCAGCGGATCGATCCAGTTGAAGCTTGCCTTGCCAGCCATGAATAAGTCCTCGCGGAAAAAATCAGAAGTCGTGGATGCAGCCTAGGCCTGGCAGACGCAGAGGGCAAACGAGGTTTCTGCATAGGGTTGTGCTAATTTCTCACTTCGAAACGACTGAAAATGGCGCAGATGCGCTTTATAAGTGAGTACTACGTACATGCGCAGAAAAATCCCCAGTACTACTGCCTTAGTCAGTTTTGAAGCGGCGGCCCGCCACGAGAGCTTTACGAAGGCGGCACAGGAGCTTTCCATCACCCAAGGCGCCATCTGTCGACAGATCGCCAGCCTTGAGGAGTTTTTGAGTGTCGAGCTATTTCGGCGCTCAAGGCGCGGGGTAAAACTGACGGAAGCCGGCCTATCCTATAGCCGTCGAGTTGCCATGCAGTTGGACGCGGTGGAGCGCGATACCTTGTCAGTCATGGGGCAGCAGGGCGCCAACGTCATCGAGCTGGCAGTGGTTCCAACCTTCGGCACCCAATGGCTGATCCCCCGCCTCAAGGACTTTCAACACCAACACCCGGAAGTCACCGTAAACCTCACCAACCGTACGCGCCCCTTTCTGTTTGCCGATACCGAGTTCGACGCCGCGATTTACTTCGGCGATGCAGACTGGTCCGGCACTGAATCCCATAGGTTGATGGGAGAAAACCCGCTTCCCGTATGCAGCCCAAGATTACTCGGCACCCGCACCCGCTTCAGCCCTCAGGAGATTGCGCAGTTGCCGCTGCTGCAGCAAACCACAAGACCTTACGCCTGGCGCCAATGGTTCAACGCGCAACAACTGAACATACCTCGCGACATGACCGGGCCTCGTTACGAGCTATTCTCGATGTTGTCGCAGGCCGCCATGCATGACATGGGCATCGCGCTGATTCCGCCGTTCCTCATCCAGCGTGAGCTGGAAGAGAAGCACTTGGTGATCGCCAGCCCTCAAGCCCTGAGCAGCTCGAAGGCTTACTACCTGATGATTCCCGAGAGAAAAGTCGAATCTGCGTCCCTGCACGCTTTCAGGGACTGGTTAATAGACCAATCACAACGCTACAGCCCTAGTGTTTAAAGGCTAAATTCGATTTATTGACCCTGTAGTCAATTAAAATATGATCCTACAGATATACGTATATGTCGCTTTTAAGCAGACTGTATCTTTCAGCTTAAAATAGGGCTCAAGGCCACAATCAACAAGGCTTATAGCGACTACGAGCTGCCAATGCCCGACCATTCACACCGAAGATAGAAAAAGACTCTATAAGCCTCTGAAACCCCTTAAACACTTGTATTTAAAGAGGTTATTTCATTGAGTTGCGACAATCAGTCACAGGGTGACTTGTAGTTAATTTTTCGTCACCCGTCATAATCTCTTGAAGGCCGTAAAGTTCGCCTGCAAAATGCCGCGCCCCGCTGTCATTTCAGCGGGATCGTGCTGATCGGCCGCCCCAGCTGCGCCCCTCACGGTGCACTGGCCTTTTTACAAAAAGATCAAAAGCAAAAAGATCATGCAGGAGATTTGACGTGCACATTGGTGTTCCTCTCGAAACCCAGACCGGTGAAACGCGGGTGGCTGCCACCCCGGAAACCATCAAGAAGCTGATCGGCCAGGGCCATAAGGTCACTGTACAAAGCGGCGCCGGCATCAACGCCAGCATCGTCGACAATGCCTATGAAACGGCAGGCGCCACCATTGGCAGCGCCAGCGACGCGTTTAACACCGAGCTGATTCTCAAGGTGGTTGCTCCCAGCGACAGCGAACTGGCGCTGATCAAAAGCGGCACCGTGTTGGTGGGCATGCTCAATCCGTTCAGCGACGAAACCATCGGCAAGCTGGCCGAGCGCGGCATCACAGCCTTCGCGCTTGAAGCTGCGCCACGCACCTCGCGGGCTCAGAGCCTCGATGTGCTTTCATCGCAGGCCAATATTGCCGGCTACAAAGCGGTGCTGCTGGCAGCCCATCACTACCCGCGGTTCATGCCAATGCTGATGACCGCTGCGGGCACCGTAAAAGCGGCCCGTGTGCTGATTCTCGGCGCTGGCGTCGCAGGCCTGCAGGCTATCGCCACGGCGAAACGTCTGGGTGCGGTTATTGAAGCGTCTGACGTTCGCCCTGCGGTAAAAGAGCAAATCGAATCCCTCGGTGCCAAGTTCGTCGACGTGCCGTACGAAACCGATGAAGAGCGCGAATGCGCTGTCGGCGTCGGTGGTTATGCCCGCCCGATGCCTTCGAGCTGGATGCAGCGTCAAGCCCTGGCCGTACACGAACGCGCCAAGCAAGCCGATATCGTCATCACCACGGCGCTTATCCCGGGCCGCAAGGCACCGACCTTGCTGAGCGCCGAAACCGTAGCGCAAATGAAGCCAGGCTCGGTAGTGATCGACCTCGCCGCCGCCCAAGGTGGCAACTGCCCGCTGACCGTCGCTGACCAAGTTGTGGTGGAAAACGGTGTGACCCTCTGCGGTCCGACCAACCTGGCAGGCGCTGTAGCCGCCGATGCCTCTGCTTTATATGCGCGCAACCTGCTGGACTTCCTGAAGCTTGTCTTCAACAAGGAAGGGCAGTTTGAAATCAACCTCGAAGACGACATCGGCGCCGCGTGCCTGATGTGCCGCGACGGCCAAGTCATCCGCAAAAACGCCTAAGCAGGGATTCAGACGATGGAAGAGCTTATCTCCCCCGGTATCTACAACCTGATCATCTTTGTGCTGGCGATTTATGTCGGTTACCACGTGGTCTGGAACGTCACTCCCGCACTGCACACGCCATTGATGGCGGTGACCAACGCGATCTCGGCGATTGTGATCGTCGGCGCCATGCTGGCGGCGGCCCTTACCGTTACGCCACTGGGCAAGACCATGGGCACTCTGGCCGTGGCTCTGGCGGCTGTTAACGTGTTCGGCGGCTTCCTGGTAACGCGCAGGATGCTCGAGATGTTCAAGAAAAAAGCCCCGAAAGTAAAAGAAGAGGCGCCATCGTCATGAGCATGAATCTCGTCACGACGCTCTACCTGATCGCGTCGATCTGCTTCATCCAGGCCCTTAAAGGCTTGTCGCACCCGACCACGTCGCGACGCGGCAACCTGTTCGGCATGCTCGGCATGGCGCTCGCGGTGCTCACCACCGTCGGCCTCATCTATAAGCTCGGTGCTGAACTGGCTACAGCCGGCATTGGCTATGTGATCGTCGGCCTGCTGATAGGCGGCACTGCCGGCTCAATCATGGCCAAGCGCGTAGAAATGACCAAAATGCCCGAGCTGGTGGCATTCATGCACAGCATGATCGGCCTGGCCGCAGTGTTTATCGCCATCGCCGCCGTGGTCGAGCCGCAATCCCTGGGCATTGTCAAACACTTGGGCGACTCGATCCCTGCTGGTAATCGCCTGGAACTGTTCCTCGGCGCCGCTATCGGTGCGATCACCTTCTCTGGTTCGGTGATTGCGTTCGGCAAGCTGTCGGGCAAGTACAAGTTCCGCCTATTTCAGGGCGCACCGGTACAGTTCGGCGGCCAGCACACGCTAAACCTGGTGCTGGGCCTATTGACGCTTGGTCTAGGCCTGACGTTCATGTTCACCGGGAACCTCAGTGCCTTCGCGCTGATGCTGGCGCTGGCCTTCGTGCTTGGCGTGCTGATCATCATCCCGATTGGCGGCGCCGACATGCCCGTAGTCGTGTCGATGCTCAACAGCTACTCCGGCTGGGCAGCGGCGGGTATCGGCTTCTCGCTGAACAACTCGATGCTGATCATCGCCGGCTCCCTGGTGGGCTCCAGCGGCGCGATCCTGTCGTACATCATGTGCAAGGCGATGAACCGCTCGTTCTTTAATGTGCTGCTCGGCGGTTTCGGCAACACGCTGGATGCGGCGGGCCCGGCTGGCTCTACAGAGGCGCGCCCGGTTAAATCCGGTTCTGCCGACGACGCCACCTTCCTGCTTACCAATGCTGACACCGTGATCATCGTTCCCGGCTATGGCCTGGCAGTGGCACGCGCGCAACATGCGCTTAAAGAGCTGACCGAGAAGCTGACACACCGCGGCGTAACCGTGAAGTACGCGATCCACCCGGTGGCGGGCCGTATGCCAGGCCACATGAACGTACTGCTGGCCGAGGCAGAAGTGCCTTATGACCAGGTGTTCGAGATGGAAGACATCAACTCCGAGTTCGGCCAAGCCGACGTGGTGCTGGTATTGGGTGCGAACGACGTGGTCAACCCAGCCGCCAAGAATGACCCTAACTCACCGATCGCTGGCATGCCGATCCTGGAGGCGTTCAAGGCCAAGACGATCATCGTCAACAAGCGCTCGATGGCCAGCGGCTACGCAGGCCTGGACAACGAGTTGTTCTACTTGGACAAGACCATGATGGTCTTCGGTGATGCCAAGAAGGTCATCGAAGACATGGTCAAAGCCGTCGAATAACACTGCGCCAGCGCAATAACCGAAACCCTGGCCTGCAGTAGGCTGGGGTTTTTTCGTTCCAATGCTCTGCGTGGGAATGCAGCCAGAGATGCTCCGCGGCCCGCTCTGCACACTCACATGAAACCCGACCAAAGGCTCTAAATCGCTGCCTGGCATTCGACCATGGTAGCGGGCCGAATTTTTTTGAAATCACTACACTGCCCACCTTGCTTCCGTAGCCTGAGATAACAATTCATGTACCGTGATCGTATCCGCTTGCCTTCGTTGTTGAACAAGGTCATGAGCGCGGCAGACGCCGCCGCACTGATCGAGGACGGCATGACCGTCGGCATGAGCGGCTTCACCCGCGCCGGTGAAGCCAAGGCCGTTCCCCATGCCCTGGCCGAACGCGCCAAGACTTCGCCACTGAAAATCACCCTGATGACCGGCGCCAGCCTGGGCAATGACCTGGACAAGCAACTCACCGAGGCCGGCGTGCTGTCCCGGCGCATGCCATTCCAAGTGGACAGCACTCTGCGTAAGGCGATCAATGCCGGCGAAGTGATGTTTATCGACCAGCATTTGTCAGAAACCGTCGAGCAACTGCGTAATAACCAGCTCAAGCTTCCGGACATCGCGGTCATCGAAGCCGTCGCAATCACCGAACAAGGCCATATAGTGCCGACCACCTCCGTGGGCAACTCGGCCAGCTTCGCGATTTTCGCCAAGCAAGTGATCATCGAGATCAACCTCGCGCACAACCCGAACCTGGAAGGGCTACACGACATCTATATCCCGACCTACCGGCCGACCCGTACGCCGATTCCGCTGGTCAAGGTCGACGACCGCATTGGCAGCACCGCGATTCCGATTCCGCCCGAGAAGATCGTCGCCATCGTGATCACCAACCAGGCTGACTCGGCCTCCACCGTGACGCCACCGGACGCCGACACCCAAGGCATCGCCAATCACTTGATCCACTTCCTCAAGCAGGAAGTGGATGCAGGGCGCATGACCAACAAACTCGGCCCCCTGCAGGCCGGTATCGGCAACATTGCCAACGCGGTGATGTGCGGCTTGATCGATTCGCCGTTCGAAGACCTGACCATGTATTCGGAAGTGCTGCAGGACTCGACGTTCGACCTGATCGACGCAGGCAAGCTGAGCTTCGCCTCGGGCAGCTCGATTACCTTGTCGGAACGGCGCAATGCCGATGTGTTCGGCAACCTGGAACACTACAAGGATAAGTTGGTACTACGCCCCCAGGAAATCTCCAACCACCCTGAAGTGGTGCGGCGCCTGGGTATCATCGCTATCAACACCGCGCTGGAATTTGATATCTATGGCAACGTCAACTCCACTCACATCTGCGGCACGCGGATGATGAACGGGATTGGCGGCTCCGGGGATTTCGCGCGCAATGCGCACCTGGCGATCTTCGTCACCAAATCGATTGCCAAAGGCGGAGCGATTTCCAGCGTGGTGCCGATGGTCAGCCATGTGGACCACACCGAGCACGACGTGGACATCCTGGTGACTGAGGTTGGCCTCGCCGACCTGCGTGGCCTGGCGCCGCGAGAGCGGGCCCGGGTGATCATCGACAACTGTGTCCACCCGGCGTATCGCGAAGCGCTGAACAGTTACTTCATCGCTGCCTGCGCCATCGGCGGGCACACCCCGCACATCTTGCGTGAAGCACTGAGCTGGCACATCAACCTGGAAGAAACCGGGCATATGCTCAAGGCTTGATTGATACATCATCGAGCTGATGCAAACACAGTTGCATCAGCTCGACAGTGCTAATCGCACTTTCACGAAAAACTGTACTGCTGTACCGGTCTTTTCCTACCGGAAAACCCTACAACCTCCACTGAATTTGCCGATTTCGCCCTTTTTCAGTGCAGACAGGTACAGTTGCCCCATTTACGTACAGTACAGCCGCTATAAACAGTTAACTGGCCCCTCACAATACAAGTGAACTGTATCTAGAGAGTCTTGCATCGGAAGAGGATCATTGACATCAGTTAAACCACTACCTAATCCCGCCACAAGCGGAAGGATGTCATCATGGAACGTACACTCAGTTCCGAACTGTTCTTCGAAGAAAAAGCTGTAAACACCCAGGCTTCCCTGCCTTTGCGCGTTCTCGCCAACCTGATGTTGTGGCAGCGCCGCATCTCCAGCCGCCACCAACTGGCTCGTCTGGATTCGCGTCTGCTGGCTGACGCTGGTATCAGCGAAGCTCAACGCTACGAAGAGCTGAGCAAGCCGTTCTGGCGTTAACTGACGCCCGCTGGCCCTGACCCGCCGGGTCCACAGCCAGCACCAGAATTTGTCAAAACAATGCCCGCCCCGGGGAACCGGAGGCGGGCATTGTTGTTTCTGGGGTTTGGCTTTTCAAACGGTAAAACAGAAGCCTTTGCTATCAACCAGTACAGTTAAATAAATACAACAGTTTAGCGGTGCAATTTAATAGTGGTGTATCTGTATCGGTAGCAGTGAGACGCCCAACATGGAGCTCCAAGACCTCATGAAGGGCTCTAGCCATGAACACGCAAACATATAAACGACTGATCGCTGGCACAGCACGCGCACTGGCCAGATGGGCACAACACACCCATGAGCGGCACCAACTGGCGCAACTCGACCCTCGTGAACTGTCCGATGCAGGTATCAGCCAGGGAGACCGAATCGCCGAGCTGTCCAAGCCGTTCTGGCGTGAATAGCCAGCGGTGAGGCTTCCCGAACAGATAAACGGCAGCTTAAGATTCATTCATCACGTGGCGAACCCCTTAGAACCGGCGTCTGATGCTCAATAGCAACACTGTCGGTTTCACAGTGGCCGCTTTGCGCCGCTTTATTTGTTCATCTACAGGAGTCATACCATGTCCCGTCTTCGCCTGCTGAGTGCTGCTGCCCTGTTGGCCGTGGTTGCCAATGCCAACGCGAGCAGCCTCATCGTGACCACCGACTCGATCGTCGGCGCGCTGAAAGCCACCTCCGATGCCAGCTCTGACGCCACGTCCTCCCTGCGTGACAACAAAGTAGTGCAGGCCGCTCGTGACGATGCCGCCAGTTTTGTCGCCAGTGAAGGTGCCATTCGTGGCGTGAAGCTGGAAAGCGCCCTGGCGCAGATCCGTCAACAAGCACCGCAATTGAACACCGCCACGGACGCACAGCTCGCTCAAGCGATTCTGGCCATCTGATGATGGTAGAAACAAGCCTGCGCCAGCCGCTACCAAATGTGTCAGCGCTGGCTCTCGCCTGGGCATTGCGCTAGCCTTGGCGCTCGCTTTCAGTTGTCGAGTCCTATGGCTTTTTCATACCGTCTGTTGATCGTTCCCATGTTGGTTTCTGCTTGCTGGTCGCCATCGGCTTCGGCCTTTGACGTGACCACTCAGAGCACCGTCATAAGTGCCTACGCCACCAGCAAGGTGACCTCTGCGCCTTTTGACAGAAAATTGATAATGGCTGCCCAGGATGACGCTGCCGCTTTTATCGCCACTGACGGCCAATGGCGGGGCGCCCGCCTGGAATCAGCGCTGGATTACCTACGCCGCACCCAGCCAAAACTTAACGCCAGCGACCTTGAACTGGCGCAAGCAATTCTCGTCCAATAATCATCTTTGTATTTCCATCTTTGTTTTGGAGTTATTCCATGCGTAGCCCGCTGATCGCCGCCGCTCTCGGCCTGCTGTTGTTGGCCGATGTCGCCCACGCGCAAACCTTGAAGGCCACCAGTAACATCATCGTACGCGCCTCGGCCCGCACCATTGATTTCACTTCGGACACCACCACCTCCATCCGCGACTCCAAAGTCGTGCGCGAAGCCCACGATGACGCCGCCAGTTTCGTCGCCACCAATGGCGAGATCCGAGGCGCACAACTGGAAGCTGCCTTCGACACCCTGCGAACACGCGTACCCGAAGCGCGCGATGCCAGTGACCAGACCCTCGCCGAAGCTATCCTCGCTCTGTGAGGCACCTGGTCGCCTGGCTATTGGCCGGGGCTGTCCTGCTCTGTGCCAGCGCAGCCCAGGCCAGCCTGCAACTGCGGCTCAAGACCGATGGATTGAGCCCGGCCGAACAGCAGGCCAGCCAGGCATTGCTCGATGAAGCGATGCGCGCCCTGCCGCCGCGCTTTATTGAACAACTGGATCGGCGCATTGATGTCGGCTGGACCGACAAGATGCCTGAAAACGCTTACGGCCAGGCCTCACTGGTGTCCGAACTGGACCTCAACCAACACCTCCTCGCCAGCCTGACCGACGGCAGCGCCGCCACCCAGAAGACCAATCGCCCCCACGGCACCGTGCGCCGCGAAATGCTCGCCACCGTGCTGCATGAGCTGACCCACATCTATGACCGTGCGCGCCTGTGGTCCAAAGACGACCGCGCACTTATCCAGCGGTGCAGCCGCCAAAACAACATCACCGGCCTGATCGGCTTGCCTGACCAATGCCGCGGCCAGAACGATCGCCGCTTTACCTTGAGTGACGACCCGCGCCTGCTGGACCTTGCCGGCTGGCCGCAGTACGTCGGCCGTCGCGGCGAACGTGAACAGCACAACCATCAGGTCGCCCGCAGCCCGGATATCTACGAAACCACCAGTCCACTGGAATTCGTCGCGGTTAACATGGAGTACTTTCTCCTCGACCCAAGCTACGCCTGCCGCCGTCCCGCGCTGTTTCGCTATTACAAGGAACACTTCGGCTGGGCACCGCCCGAGCAAGACACCTGCGCTAAAACGTACGCCTTCTTGAACGCAGGCAACGATTTCGCCAAAACGCCGCTGGGCCAGGTCGACCCGGAGCGGGTGTATGAAATCGACTACTTACTGGCCGAAGCCAACCAGAATCTGGTCAGCCGCTGGGGCCACAGCATGTTGCGCCTGGTGATCTGCGCGCCCGGTCGCCCACGTGGCCCGGATTGTCGGCTGGACCTGGACCAACACCTGGTGTTGTCCTACCGCGCCTTTGTCGGTGACGTGCAGTTGTCGAGTTGGGATGGTTTGGTAGGCAAATACCCGTCACGGTTGTTTGTTTTGCCATTGGCCCAAGTGATCGACGAATACACCAAGACCGAGCTACGGGGGCTGGCATCCGTCCCGCTGAAACTTACACGCCAGGAAATCGAAGAGACCGTCGAGCATGCTGCCGAAATGCACTGGAGCTACGACGGTAACTATTTCTTCATTTCCAATAACTGCGCGGTCGAGAGCTTGAAGCTATTGCGCAGTGGCAGCGCCAACCCTCAACTGACCGGCCTGGACAACATCACCCCCAATGGCTTGCTGGAAGTACTCAGCGCGCGCGGCCTGGCCGACACCAGCGTTCTCAACGACAAACGCGAGGCGTTGCGCCGAGGCTACCACTTTGATTCGTTCCGCGAGCGCTACCAGGCCATGTTCGACGTACTGCGCAAACACTTGCCGATTAAACAGACCCAGGTCGAAGACTGGCTGGCCCTCAGCGCAGAAGAACGCCGGCAATGGTTCAGCCAGGCCGACCTGCGCACCAGCGCCGCGTTGTTACTGCTGGAGCAGGCGAGCTATCGCAGGCAGCTGATGTTGGCCCAAGATGAAGTCAAACAACGCTACCTCGGTGCCCGCGAGCTGAAAAACGGCGGCATGGAAAAAGCCAACAACACACTGCGACAGATCCTCGCCAACAGTGGCTTCCTCAGCCGCCCGGCGGAACTGCTTGGCAGTGGCGGTTACGGCTTGCCGCAGCCCTCGGAATCCAAACGGCTTGAATCGGAAAGCGCCGAACGCCAGAAGCAACTGCAATCCTTGACCGGCGATCTGGATAAAGAGGTGAGAGTGCTGTTGGAGCCCTCACGCGCCACCGAAATTGCCGCCTGCGAGGCCAACCTCAAGCAGGTCGGCGAACATCTGCGAGCGTTGCATAAAGCGGCGGGCGGCCTGGAGATTCCCTGATTCGCACCGCGCCAGCTGACTATTCCCACAAAAAAAGAGGAAAAACCTCTCATCAACTGATTACACAGCGAAAGCTGGCTGAAAGCTTCCCCGTCTAGGATCGCCCCACTGCCGGCAACAGACCGGCTGTTAACAACAACAATGGTGATTCCTGATGTCCGCTCGTCCTTGCCTGTTCGCCCCAACTCCACCCGTACGCTACGTGCCTTTCGTACTGCGCTGACCCCACCCGGTTCGCCATTCCCTAGCCGCGCCACGCCTGGAGTATTCCTATGCTGACTTTCCTTGGCTTTGCCATGGTCATCACGTTCATGTTCCTGATCATGACCAAGCGCCTCTCTGCGCTGATTGCCTTGATCATCGTGCCTATCCTGTTCGCGCTGTTCGGCGGTTTCGCACCGAAGATCGGCCCGATGATGCTCGAGGGCATCACCAAGCTTGCGCCGACCGGCGTGATGCTGATGTTTGCCATCCTCTACTTTGCCTTGATGATCGACTCCGGCCTGTTTGACCCGGCTGTGCGCAAGATCCTCAAGATGGTCAAGGGCGACCCGCTGAAAGTCTCAGTCGGCACCGCCGTGCTGGCCTTGGTGGTTTCCCTCGACGGTGACGGTGCCACCACCTACATGATCTGTGTCGCCGCCATGCTGCCGCTGTACAAGCGCATCGGTATGAGCCCACGAATCATGGCCGGCCTGATCATCCTCGCCGGTGGCGTGATGAACATGACCCCTTGGGGTGGCCCGACGGCGCGTGCCGCCAGTGCGCTGCATGTGGATCCGTCGGATATTTTCGTACCGATGATCCCGGCCATGGCCGTCGGCGTGGTGGCGATCCTGGTGATCGCCTACATGTACGGCAAGCGCGAACGCGCCCGCCTGGGCGAGCTGCACTTGCAAGGCGACGAGATCGACCACAGTGAGATCAGCGTGTCGCAATTTCCGGACGCCCGCCGTCCGAAACTGATCTGGTTCAACGGCGCACTGACCTTCGCCCTGATGTGCACCCTGATCGCCGGCCTCTTGCCGCTGCCAGTGTTGTTCATGGTGGCGTTCAGTATCGCGATGATCGTCAACTACCCATGCCTGCAACAGCAGAAAGACCGTGTCGCCGCCCATGCTGGCAGCGTACTGGCGGTGGTGGGGTTGATCTTCGCCGCAGGTATTTTCACCGGCATTCTGTCGGGTACCGGCATGGTCGATGCCATGTCAAAAAGCCTGTTGGCAGTCATCCCGGAGGCCATGGGCCCTTACCTGGCCGTGATCACTGCACTGGTGAGCATGCCGTTTACCTTCTTTATGTCCAACGATGCGTTCTACTACGGCGTACTGCCAGTACTCGCCGAAGCCGCCAGCCACTACGGCATCACCGCCGTGGAAATGGCTCGTGCGTCGATCGTCGGCCAACCCGTGCACTTGCTCAGTCCGCTGGTACCCTCGACCTACCTGCTGGTCGCACTGGCCGGTATCGAATTTGGCGATCACCAACGCTTTACCCTTAAGTGGGCAGTGCTGGTGTGCCTGTGCATAATGTTCGCCGCTTTGCTGATGGGGATTTTTCCGCTGTTCAGCACTCTATAATCGTACCCACTTAACCGCGCGGCGCTGCAGCTTGCGCGGTTTAACATTCGCTCAAAGGAATACACATGGAATGGCTGACCAATCCGGAAATCTGGATTGCCTTCTTCACCCTGACGGCCCTCGAGATCGTCCTGGGCATCGATAACATCATCATGATTTCGATCCTGGTCAGCCGCATGCCCAAACACATGCAAGCGCGCACCCGGTTCTTCGGCCTGGCCCTGGCCATGGTCACGCGAATCCTGTTGCTGCTGTCGATCACCTGGGTCATGCAACTGACCGCCGATCTGTTCGTGGTCTTCGGCCAAGGCGTTTCCGGTCGTGATCTGATCCTGTTCTTCGGTGGCCTGTTCCTGCTCTGGAAAAGCTCCCAGGAGATGTACCACGCGCTGGAAGGTGAAGACGAAACTCAGGATGAGCCGAAAGGCGCCGGTGGCAAATTCATCTACACCATCATCCAGATCGCGATCATCGACATCGTGTTCTCGCTGGACTCGGTGATTACCGCCGTCGGCATGGTTTCCCATGTACCGGTCATGGTCGCTGCAATCGTGGTTGCCGTACTGGTGATGATGCTGGCTGCTGGCACCATCAGCGAATTCATCGACAAACACCCGTCGCTGAAGATGCTCGCGCTGTCGTTCCTGCTGGTAGTGGGTACCGTGCTGATCGCCGAATCCTTCGATGTGCATGTGCCAAAAGGCTACGTCTACTTCGCCATGGCATTCTCGCTGGCCGTTGAAGCGGTCAACATCAAAATGCGCACCGCCATTGCGAAAAAGAAGAAACAGCAGGATCCAGTGAAACTGCGTAAGGACATTCCGGGTCAATGACACGGGTCCGCTGCTGAAAAGGGGCTTTCGAGCCCCTTTTTTTCACCTGCAAAAAACTGATTTCATGACAGTTTTATTTCAAACCCTACTTTAGCTATGCGATGCTGGCGCGCAGCCCATTCGCCAACTACAGCTTAAGTACAAGACGTAGAACGGCACGCGGCAATTCTTATTTGCTCTTCTTGAGCTAACCCACACGGGGGGCCGAGCATGCTGACCTTGCTCAATCTGCTTTCCGCCGTGACCCTGCTTATCTGGGGCACGCACATCGTCCGTACCGGCATCTTGCGGGTCTACGGTTCCAACTTGCGCCAAGTCATCGGGCAGAACATGTCCAAGCGCTGGCTGGCGTTTATCGCCGGTATCCTGGTGACGGCCATGGTGCAGAGCAGTAACGCCACGGCGATGCTGGTGACATCGTTTGTCGGCCAAGGCCTGATGGGGCTGATGCCCGCCCTGGCGACCATGCTCGGTGCCGACGTCGGTACGGCGTTAATGGCACGGGTACTGACCTTTGACTTGTCCTGGCTGTCGCCACTGCTGATCTTTCTGGGGGTGATTTTCTTCCTGTCGCGCAAACAGACGCGGGCGGGGCAGATGGGTCGAGTCGGGATCGGCCTAGGCCTGATCATTCTGGCGTTGCAGCTGATCGTCGAAGCTGCCGGGCCGATCACCCACGCCCAAGGCGTAAAAGTACTGTTCGCCTCGCTGACCGGCGACATCTTGCTGGATGCCTTGGTCGGCGCACTCTTCGCGATGATTTCCTACTCCAGCCTGGCCGCCGTGTTGCTTACGGCAACCCTGGCCGGCGCCGGTGTGATCGGCCTGCACGTGGCCATCGGCCTGGTAATCGGCGCCAACATCGGCAGCGGCGTGCTGGCCTTCCTCAGCACCAGCATGCAGAACGCTGCCGGTCGGCAAGTGGCACTGGGCAGCTTGCTGTACAAACTGATCGGCTTGTTGCTGATCATTCCGGTACTCGATCCTCTCGTCGGCTGGATGGACGGCCTGGACTACAGCGCCCAAGGCATGGTTATTACCTTCCACCTGCTCTACAACGTCAGCCGCTGCCTGATTCTGCTGCCCACCATCGGGCCGATGGCACGTCTGTGCGCCTGGTTGTTGCCGGAGCAAGCCGAGACCAACGGCAAAGCCAAACCTCGCCACCTCGACCTTGCCGCGCTCGACACCCCAAGCCTGGCCTTGGCCAATGCCGCCCGCGAAACCCTGCGTCTGGGTGACCTGATCGACAACATGCTGACCGCGATGCTCGAAGTGTTGCGCGGCAAGCAAACCGCCATTACCCAGGAAATGCGCAGCCTCAGTGACGACGTCGAAGCCCTGTACAGCGCGATCAAGCTTTACCTGGCGCAAATGCCCCGCGAAGACCTCAGCGAGCAGGACAGTCGCCGTTGGGCTGAGATCATCGAGTTGTCGATCAACCTGAAACTGGCCGGCGACCTGATCGAACGCATGCTGCGCAAGGTCCAGCAGCAGAAAACCTCACAGCGCCGCCAGTTCTCCGAAGTAGGCCTGGAAGAACTGGCAGGCCTGCATACCCAGCTGATTGCCAACCTGCGCCTGGGCCTGTCGGTTTTTCTCAGCGCCGACCCGGAAAGCGCCCGCCAACTGCTGCGCGAAAAGCGCCGCTTCCGCGCCCAGGAACGGCGCCTGGCCCACGCACACGTCAGCCGCCTGCAACGCAAAATCGTACAAAGCCTGGAAACCAGTTCCCTACACCTGGAGCTGATTGCCGACATGAAACGCCTCAACTCGTTGTTCTGCAGCAGCGCCTATGTGGTGCTCGAAACGTCCGACACCGGCGCGCTCTCCGCCGAAGATATCGCCGACATTACCCATTCACCCTGAACGTAAGACGGCGAGTGAAGTCAGTTAACAGTGGACACCACTCGCCAGGAAGCTGTTATGCGTCGCCTGTTATTCGCCTGCCTGCTCATGGCCTCTGCACACGCCTTCGCTTTTGACCGCTTGCAAGTCGAGGGCTACACCTTGCCCAACGGCCTGCAATTGCTGCTCAAGCCGGGCACCGAACGCGGGCACGTGGCCATCCGCCTGGTGGTCGGCGTAGGCCTGGATGACTTCCCTTGCGAAGAAAAAGAGCTGCCGCACCTGCTCGAACACTTGTTGTTCAGCGGCATCGACGGCGGTGGCGAAGGCGACCTCGAAGACCGCATGCAAGCCTTGGGCGGCGAGTGGAACGCGTACACCAGCAACGCCGACACCACCTTTGTGATCGAAGCCCCGGCGCAGAACCAACGCAAGGTGCTTGACCTGCTGCTGGCGATCCTCACCCGCACCGAGCTGACCGAAGCCAACATCGCTGCAGCCAAGCAGGTGGTCGAACGCGAAGACGGCGGCCATTACTCACACCTGCAACGCCTGCTCGACCGCCAGGACCTCGGCCACACCGCCAGCCACCAGTTGGCTGTCGAGTTGGGCCTCAAATGCGCCGAACGTGCCGAGGTCGACCATCTGACCCGCGATCAGCTGCAGACCCTGCGCAAAAACTGGTACGCGCCCAACAACATGACGCTGATCATCGTCGGCGACCTCGATAAGCTGTTGCCGGCTTACCTGGAACGCACCTACGGCCAACTTGATCCCATCGAACCGAGCGAGCATTTGCCGCTACCAGAAATCCAGCACGCCGCCGCCAGCCACCGTGACCTGATCCACGGCTGGGTCGGTGACAGCGCTAAACTGCACTGGCTGTTCCCCGAACCGGTGCTGGACGACCAACATGCTGAAACCTACGACCTGCTCAAGGACTACCTCGACTGGGCGCTGTACCGCCAACTGCGCCTCAAGCACGGTTTGTCCTACGGCCCATGGAGCGAGCGCGAAGTGCTCGGTGGCGCAGGCTTCCTCAGCCTGAATGCCGACCTCGAGCGGGACAACCTGCCGGAAGCCGAACAGGTGCTGCAGCAACTCAAGGCGCAACTGCTCAAGGATGGCCTCGACGCGGCAACCTTCGCCCGCCTGCAGCAAGCTGCCATCGCGCGCCAGGCCTGGGCCGTGCAGGGCAACAGCGCGCTGGCCGATTATTACTGGAGTGCGTCCGGCGACTACGCCAAGGGCCATTTCAGCGACCCGGTCAAACGCATCAAGGCCGTGAACCTTAAACAGGCCAACCAGGCCATGCGCCAAGTATTCGAGCAGCCGGGCTATTGGCGTATCGAAAAGCCGCTGCTGAGCTACGACAGCCTGGCCTGGGTCGGCGCCGGCGTGCTTGGGTTGATCGCCATGGTGTTGGGCGGCCTGCGGCTTTATCGCAAACGGATCGCGTAATGAGGCACCGAACACAGGACTAAGGCGTTATTCTGTCTGGGTTTTTTCCTACACATACTGTGAACCGCCGATGACAAACCTGCCGCCCCTTATCCAGCGCATCCTCGTACTGATCAAGCGCTACCCTGGGGTGATTGCGCTCGGCGGCTTTATCTCGGGTGTGTGCAGTTTCATCTTGGTGGATCGCCAGCAAGGCATGGCCAGTTGGATCGCGGTGATCATGCTGGTGAGCTGGTTGTGGCTGATGCTGGAAAACAGCTTTACCCGGCTGTTCACCAAAGTCTTCAAGCGGGAAATTCCCGAGCCGCTGCTGCGTTACGCCACTCAGATGATCCACCAGGAAAGTCTGTTCTTTGTGCTGCCGTTCTTTTTTGTCACCACCGCCTGGAACAGTGGCCAATCGGTTTTCACCGGCCTGCTCGGCGCGGCGGCGCTGGTGTCGATCACCGACCCGCTGTACTACAAGTGGCTGGCCCCTAAACGTTCGTTGTTCCTGGCGCTGCACACACTGACGCTGTTCGCTGCACTGCTTACCGCGCTACCGATCATCCTGCACTTGACCACCGCCGAGAGTTACAAGTTGGCGCTGGGCGTGGCCATGGCACTGTCGATCCCGAGCCTGGCCGTGAGCCTCCCGCTGCGCAGCATCAAAGGCTGGGCGATGCTGCTGGGAGTGACCACCGCGATTGGTTGCGCCGGTTGGTTCCTGCGCAGTTGGGTGCCACCGGCCACCTTGTGGATGACCGAAGTGGCGATCAGCACTCAGTTGCAAGACCGCACACCGGGCGACGACCTCAAGGAAGTCACCGCCGCCCAGCTGCGCAGCGGCGGGCTGTATGCCTACACCGCAATCAACGCACCGCGCGGGCTGGATGAGCGGATTTATCATGTGTGGAAATTCAATGGCAAGGAGGTCGACCGCATCGCCTTGGATATCCACGGCGGGCGCAAGGAAGGCTACCGCGCCTGGACCCACAAACAGAACTTCCCAGCCGATGCGGTAGGCCGCTGGCAAGTGCGGGTGCTGACGGAGGACGGCCAGGTCATCGGTGTGCTGCGCTTCAAAGTCACTGACACAGCACAAACGGACACGCCAAAATAGGTTGTATCGTGCTATTACGTAGGAATTCTGGATAGCCAAACAAGCTCGGAGCTTATGACCACCCGTACCACGGCCGGCGCAGCCCACCTCGATACGTCTACCGCACCTCCGTTACTCAGGATTACGGGGGACTGGACGCTTGCCCACTACGCCAATCTAAAAAAGCTGAGCGATAAGCTCGACGGTCAATACGACGCCGGCGCACGCATCGACCTCAATGGCCTGGGCGCCCTGGATACCGCCGGCGCGTCGCTGCTGGTCGAGCTGCTGGGCCCGGAGCGTATCGAAGACTCCGCCGAACAGACCGATTGCAGCCTGTCCGCCGCCGACCGTGCATTGCTCAAGACCGTTTACCGCTCACTCAATAACTTCTGCGTACCGGACAAAGCGCCGGAAGAAGCCGCCGGCATCCAAGTGCTGGCGCGCATAGGCCGCGCGGTGGACACCGTCTGGCAAGACAGCAAGAAGCTGCTCGGCTTTATCGGGCTGATCCTCGAAACCTTCGCCCGCGGTATTTTCCGCCCCAAGCGCTGGCGGCTGACACCGATGGTCGCGCATATCGAACAAACCGGCCTCGACGCTGCGCCAATCGTGGCGCTGCTCACATTTCTGGTGGGTGCGGTGGTAGCTTTCTTGGGCGCCACGGTGCTCAAGAGTTTCGGCGCGACCATTTTCACCGTGGACCTGGTGGCGTTCTCTTTCCTGCGTGAATTCGGCGTATTGCTCACCGCCATCCTGATCGCCGGCCGCACCGCCAGCGCCTTTACCGCGCAAATCGGCTCGATGAAGGCCAACGAAGAAATCGATGCGATCCGCACCCTGGGCCTGGACCCGATAGAGCTGCTGGTATTGCCACGCGTTATGGCACTGCTGGTGTCGCTGCCGATGCTGACCTTCCTGGCCATGCTCTCAGGCATTGTCGGCGGCGGCGTGGTGTGCGCCGTGGCGCTGGATATTTCGCCAGCGATGTTCCTCTCGCTGCTGCAATCGGACATTGGTGTTCAGCATTTCCTGGTCGGTATGGTGAAAGCGCCGATCTTCGCCTTCCTGATTGCCGCAATTGGCTGCCTCGAAGGCTTCAAGGTCAGCGGCAGCGCCGAGTCGGTCGGCGCCCACACCACCTCCAGCGTGGTGCAATCGATCTTTGTGGTGATCGTGCTGGATGCCGTCGCCGCACTGTTCTTTATGGAGATGGGCTGGTGAGTCGTCTACACCGTGCGCCCACTGAGGCGGTGATCGAAGTGCGTGGCCTGTGCAACCGCTTTGGCAGCCAGAGCGTGCATGAAAACCTCGACCTGGATTTGTATAAAGGCGAGATCTTGGCAGTGGTCGGCGGCTCCGGCAGCGGCAAGTCGGTGTTGCTGCGCAGCATCGTCGGCCTGCGCCGCCCCAGCGAAGGCCAAGTGCGGGTGTTCGGCAAGAACCTGCCAAGCCTGCCCGAACATGAGCGCTCATTGGTGGAACGGCGCTTCGGCGTGCTGTTCCAGAAAGGCGCGCTGTTTTCCTCGCTGACCGTCACCGACAACGTCGCGCTGCCATTGATCGAACACGCCGGCCTCAGCCGCGCCGATGCCGAGCACCTGGCTGCGGTCAAGCTTGCCCTTGCGGGGTTGCCGCTGTCGGCGGCGGACAAGTACCCATCGTCACTCTCCGGCGGCATGATCAAGCGCGCGGCCTTGGCGCGGGCTTTGGCCTTGGACCCGGACATCCTGTTTCTCGACGAACCCACCGCCGGCCTCGACCCAATTGGCGCCGCGCAATTTGACCAACTGATCCTGACCCTGCGCGATGCGCTGGGCTTGAGTGTGTTCCTGGTCACCCACGACCTCGACACGCTGTACACCATCACTGACCGCGTGGCGGTGCTGGCGCAGAAGAAAGTGCTGGTGGCCGATGCCATCGATGTCGTCTCGGAAACGGACGACGCCTGGATTCACGAATATTTCCACGGCCCCCGGGGCCGCGCGGCATTGGATGCCGCTCAATCGCTCAACGAGGTATGACATGGAAACCCGAGCCCATCATGTGATGATCGGTCTGTTCAGCGTGATCGTGGTGGTCGGCGCGATGCTGTTTGGCCTGTGGCTGGCCAAGTCCAGCATCGACAGCGCCTTCCAGGATTATGAAGTGGTGTTCAACGAGGCGGTCAGCGGCCTTTCGCAGGGCAGTTCGGTGCAGTACAGCGGGATCAAGGTGGGCGACGTCATCAGCCTGCGCTTAGACCCCAAGGACCCGCGCCGCGTACTCGCGCGCATCCGCCTGGCCGGGCAGACGCCAATCAAGGAAGACACCCAGGCCAAGCTGGCCCTGACCGGTATCACCGGCACCTCGATCATCCAGCTCAGCGGCGGCACACCGCAAAGCCCGGAACTCACGGGCAAGGACGGCAACCTGCCGGAAATCATCGCCTCGCCCTCGCCGATCGCACGCCTGCTCAATAACAGCAACGACCTGATGACCAGCATCAACCTGCTGCTGCACAACGCCAACCACATGTTCTCCCGCGAGAACGTCGAGCGCCTGAGCAACACCTTGGCCAATCTGCAGCAAACCACCGGCGCCATCGCCGACCAACGCGGCGATATCAAAGTGGTGATGCAGCAATTAATGCAGGTGAGCAAACAGGCGACTGCCGCCCTGGAACAAACCACAGTGTTGATGCGCAATGCCAATGGCTTGCTGAACGATCAAGGCAAGCAGGCCTTCGGCAGCGCCGAGCAGGCGATGAAATCGCTTGAGCAAAGCACTGCGACCATCAACACCTTGCTGACCAACAACAAGGACTCGGTCAACAGCGGCATGCAGGGCCTCAACGAACTGGCACCGGCCGTGCGCGAACTGCGTGAAACCTTGGGTTCGCTGCGCGCCATCTCCCGCCGCCTCGAAGCCAACCCCAGCGGTTATTTGCTGGGCAGCGATAAGAACAAGGAGTTCACGCCATGAAGCGTGCTTACCAACTGATTGCGCCTGTGGCGCTGGCGCTGATCAGCGCCTGCTCGATTCTGCCCAAGCCGGACCCTTCGGATGTGTACCGCTTGACATCAGCCCAGACGACCAGCCAAGGCGTACCGGTGAGTTGGTCGTTACGCGTGAGTAAGCCGCAGAGCAGCGAATTCCTCGACAGCCCGCGCATTGCCGTGGTGCCCAATGGCAACCTGATCAGTAGCTACGCGAATTCACGCTGGAGCGACCCGACGCCGGTGTTGCTGCGCAATCGCTTTATGGACGGCTTCCAGCGCGATGGGCGCGTGACGCTGCTGAGCACCGACGAGACTAACCTGCAGGCCGACTATGAGCTCGGCGGACAGTTGCAGGCGTTTCAGAGTGAGTATCACGCCAGTGCGGTGGAAGTAGTGATCCGCCTGGATGCGCGGTTGGTGCGCGGGACTGATCAGCGGATTATTGCCAGCCGGCGGTTTGAGGTGCGCCAGCCGGTGGGTGACACCAAGGTGCCGGCCGTAGTGGCTGCGTTTGGGCAGGCGGGGGATCAGTTGAATAAGCAGGTGGTGGATTGGGTGGTGCAGCAGGGCAATACTGCTGCGAAACGCTGAGGGCCTCATCGCAGGCAAGCCAGCTCCCACATTTTGATGTGTAAATACATTCAAACAGGTGGGAGCTGGCTTGCCTGCGATAGCAATCTAAGCCTTAACCAAAGAACCAGTAGCACACCGAAATCGCCGCCACGACGCCAGCAAACTCAGCCAGCAACGCACATCCCACGGCATGCCGTGCCCGCTGGATCCCCACCGAGCCAAAGTACACCGCCAACACATAGAAGGTGGTCTCCGTACTGCCTTGGATCGTCGCCGCCACCAACGCCGGGAAGCTGTCCACGCCCTGGGTCTGCATGGTCTCGATCAGCATGGCCCGCGCAGCACTGCCGGAGAACGGCTTGACCATCGCGGTCGGCAACGCGTCGACAAATCGCGTGTCCAGGCCCGTCCAGGCCACCACGTGGCGAATCCCCTCAAGGCCGAAGTCCAAGGCGCCGGACGCGCGCAACACACCCACCGCGCAGAGCATCGCCACCAGATACGGCAGTAGGTTCTTGGCAACGTCGAAGCCCTCTTTGGCGCCTTCGACAAACGCTTCGTACACCTTGACCTTGCGCAGCGCACCGATCACCAGGAACAACATGATCAGGCCGAACAGCGTCAGGTTGCCGAGGATCGAAGACAAGCCGGCCAACGCCGTGGCGGACAAGGTCGCCAACAACGCCATAAAGCCACCGAGGATCAGCGCGCCGGGAATCAGGTAAGCCAGCACCACCGGGTCCCACAGCCGCAGGCGCTGCATTACCGCCACCGAGAGCAGACCCACCAAGCTCGAAGCGCTGGTAGCCAGCAGGATTGGCAGGAACACCAGCGTCGGGTCGACGGCGCCTTGCTGGGCGCGGTACATGAAGATGGTCACTGGCAACAGCGTCAGCGAAGACGCGTTGAGCACCAGGAACAGAATCTGCGCGTTACTCGCGGTGTTGGGGATCGGGTTGAGTTCCTGCAGCGCCTTCATGGCTTTCAGGCCGATAGGCGTGGCGGCGTTGTCCAGGCCCAGGCCGTTGGCCGCGAAGTTGAGGGTGATCAAGCCAATAGCGGGGTGGCCGGCCGGCACCTCCGGCATCAGGCGGCGAAACAGCGGGCCGAGGGCCTTGGCCAGCCAGTCGACAATCCCGGCTTTTTCGGCGATGCGCAAAAAGCCCAGCCATAAGGTCAGCGTGCCGAACAGCAGCACCATCACTTCCACCGACAATTTGGCCATGGCGAAAATGCTTTCCACCATCGCCGCAAAAATCCCGGCATTACCGCCAATCAGCCATTGCGCCAGTGCTGACACCATTGCCACGACAAAGAAGCCAAGCCACAGGCCATTGAGCATCAGTTGAATCCCCCGAAAGATGGGGCGAATGATAGCGGGGCTGGCAGAAACGACAAACCCCGGAATTCCCGGGGTTTGTCTCACAGCAGTCGCGCTATCAGCCGCGGGTAGCTTGCGCGGCCGGCGACGCTGGCTTGCTGCGCCAGTGCGGCAGGGAGTTCCAGTAGCGCTCGCCCTTGGCGTCGTCGTACATGCCCTCCCAGCGGGAGATGACCAATACGGCCAAGGCGTTGCCGATCACGTTCAGCGCGGTACGCGCCATGTCCATAATGCGGTCGACACCAGCAATGAACGCCAGGCCTTCCAGCGGAATACCGACGCTGCCCAAGGTGGCCAGCAGCACCACGAAGGACACGCCCGGCACGCCGGCAATACCTTTGGAGGTGACCATCAACGTCAACACCAGCATCAATTGCTGGCCAATCGACAGGTCGATGCCGTACAGCTGGGCGATAAAGATAGCCGCGATGCTCTGGTACAGGGTCGAACCGTCGAGGTTGAACGAGTAGCCGGTCGGCACCACAAAGCTGCAGATGGCCTTCGGCGCGCCGTAGGCTTCCATCTTCTCGATCACACGTGGCAGCACGGTTTCGGAACTGGCGGTGGAGTAAGCCAGTACCAGCTCGTCCTTGAAGATGCGGATCAGCTTGAGGATCGAGAAGCCAAACAGACGCGCGATCAGGCCCAGTACCGCAAAAGCGAAGAACAAGATGGCCACGTAAACCAGGATCACCAGCTTGGCCAGCGGCAGCAAAGAGGCGAAGCCGAAGTTGGCAACGGTCACCGCGATCAGGGCAAATACGCCGATTGGGGCGTACTTCATGATCATGTGGGTAACTTTGAACATGCTCTCGGACACGCCCTGGAACATCGTCACCAGCGGCTCGCGCAGTTCCGGCTTGAGGCTCGACAGCCCGAGGCCGAACAGCACCGAGAAGAAGATGATCGGCAGCATTTCGCCACGGGCAACGGCGGCAAAGATGTTCGAAGGGATCAGGTTGAGGAGGGTCTCGATGAACGCATGCTCATGCTGCACTTCGGCGGCAGTGGCGGTGTACTTGGAGATGTCGACGGTACCCAAGGTACTCATGTCGATCCCGGCGCCCGGGTGGAACAGGTTGGCCAACAACAGGCCGACCACAATGGCGATGGTGGTGACCACTTCGAAGTAGAGGATGGTTTTGACGCCGATTCGACCGAGTTTCTTCGCGTCTCCCACACCGGCGATGCCGACGATCAGCGAGGAAATCACAATCGGGATCACGATCATCTTGATCAGGCGGATAAAAATATCGCCCGCCGGCTGCAACACATTGCTGATCCACCAGGCTTTTTCAGCACTGAAATGGTTAAGCACTGCACCGATTGCGATACCCAATACCAAACCGATGAGGATCTGCCAGGCGAGGCTTAGCTTTGCCTTCTTCATGTCATTACCCTTACTTCAAGTGGACTTAAGGCAAATGCGCCAGCTGGAACGCTCGGAAGCGAAAAAGTGTGTGCATCTGCCTCCGTAGAAGGTCACCGCAGCGTGGCCGAAATGGCTTACTGGCAGGCGAAAAAAGGCGCAACTATTCCCATGCAAGGGAGCGACGTCTAATGCCGTAAACGCCTACCCTATGCCGAATCGGCATGGCTTTTTTTGTAAATAACTGTCCGAACGGTCAGTTCAAATACGCCATTTAGGCAGGTGAATATGCCGTGAACCGACCAATACCGGCTTGCTCAGAGATATTGGACGACTTTCAGCGATTCGCAAAAATGCCTGGGATTTGATGAGCTTGGCGTCGGATATGTTCTATGGCGGGAGCGAAATTTTCTCGATAGAAGGTCGCCTCGACACACCAAGTAATGTTTGTGAGGAGGCAAAAAATAAAACAGCGGCTATGGGCGACATACAAGATCGGTCGTGAGCGCTATAAGCCCGTCGCAAGTTCAGCAAGCTTGAGGACTTGTGAACTTGCGTCGCAGCTTTTCGCCTGACCCGGCCCTTGCGCAGGCACTCCCTGTGCCCGTAGGTCACGCCGATCTCGATTGATCAGAGCAACCCGGCCCCCTGGTCATGCATCGCCCTTGGCGAGCGATGCTGACAGAAAGAAGCGAAAGGGCTTCTTTCCATGGACGCCGGCCCCGTTGACGACAGAAGCGTCAGACGGAACCTAGTACCAATTCGGATCTTTCTTAAGCTGCTCCATCAGCAGCTTTTGCATGCCTTCGTTCGGCTTACCGATAAAGCGGTAGTCGGCGTGCCGTGTCGGGGACTTGTCTGCCGGCAGACCGGCCGGGACTTGAACCAACATGGCGTAGGCATCTTCCTTGTCGTAGCTGAAGGCAACGATCAGACGCTTGTTCAGGCAGGTATCTGCAGTTTCGCAGAGCGGCCCGACCAAGTACTTCTCGCCATCTTCTTGCACGGCATTCATTTGTTCGGCGGTACCGGACAGGTTCATCACCCATTCCGGCAGGCGCTCTTCTTTCTTCACCACGCTTTGCCAGGTTTCGCGGTACTGCTTGTCCGCACTGAGCAACTCGTTAGCCCGTGATTGGCCGTCATTGGCGGCCATCACCAGGCCGCTACCGCCCAAGAGCAGGGCGGCAGCAATGGCTTTGATAGACAAAGTGGTCATATTCAGCCTCGGCCGCGACGACCAAAGAAGAACGAAGCGATGAACATCACCAGGAAGACCACAAACAGAATTTTTGCGATACCCGTGGCGGTGCCCGCGATACCACCGAAGCCCAGGACTGCAGCCACAATGGCGATGATCAGAAATGTGATTGCCCAACTCAACATGGTGATTCTCCTTACGCTTTTATAGGGGTAACAGCGGTAGTGCCGTGCGGCCGCTCAACACAAGCGACCTTTTGTTGCCTAGAACACCCAACGCTCTTGAGCGGGCAATTCGCCCAAGGTCGAATCCTGGTCAACCACTCTCAACTGCGGGGCGGTTACATCGGCAGTAACGCTGCCAACGGAACGAAAATGGGTCTGGGTCATCACCGGACGTTCGAATTGCGGGGCTTGCTGCTGACTCTGTTGCCAATGCTGAAACTGCTGGCCGGCAATCAACGTGACCATCAACGCCAGGCTGGCGAAGAGACCTTGCTGCAAGCGCAGTGGCGATACACGCAATGGGCTGAGGCTTTGGCGAGTCATGCTGCATTTCTCCCGCATTCTGATTATTCGGTCATGACACTGTTGGGAGAGGTATTGCAGGGTGCATGCCAGATTTTTTACAAAATAAAACTCAATAGAATCATATAGTTATAAATACATTGCCGCCTATGAGCCCAGCATCCTGCACGATGCCCCTATGCAGACCGTGCGAAATGCACGATGGTCAATGGTCGGGTCAAGGGATCGAAAGGGGATATTGAATTGCCGAAGTGGCAAGAAGGCATGAAAACGCTGTCAACCAGCGCGTTTGTAGGGGGATGCGCAGATACCTGCACGAAGGTGCCTTTTATCAATCAGAATAAACCATGCAACTTGCCCGATTATTCCGGGACTAAACACCATCATTCATAGTTAAGGAGCGCGGGACAGATGGAATCAGCCAAGGAACTTCAAGGCCGCATTCTTTTAGTGGATGACGAATCCGCGATCCTTCGCACCTTCCGTTACTGCCTGGAAGATGAAGGCTATACCGTAGCCACCGCCAACAGCGCCGCCCAAGCCGACGCCCTGATGCAACGCCAGGTGTTCGACCTGTGCTTCCTCGACCTGCGCCTGGGCGAAGACAATGGCCTGGATGTATTGGCGCAGATGCGTATCCAGGCGCCGTGGATGCGCGTGGTGATTGTTACCGCGCATTCAGCCGTGGATACCGCAGTCGACGCGATCCAGGCCGGTGCAGCCGACTACTTGGTCAAGCCATGCAGCCCTGACCAATTGCGCCTGGCCACCGCCAAGCAATTGGAAGTGCGCCAACTCTCGGCACGCCTGGAAGCGCTGGAAGGCGAAGTGCGCCAACCCAAAGACGGGCTCGATTCCCACAGCCCGGCCATGATGGTGGTGTTGGAAACCGCACGCCAAGTCGCGGGCACCGACGCCAACATTTTAATCCTGGGCGAGTCTGGGACAGGTAAAGGTGAATTGGCTCGGGCCATCCACGGCTGGAGCAAACGCGCGAAGAAGTCCTGCGTGACCATCAACTGCCCGTCCCTCACGGCCGAGCTGATGGAAAGCGAATTGTTCGGCCACAGCCGTGGTGCGTTTACCGGTGCCAGTGAGAGCACCTTGGGCCGCGTCAACCAAGCAGACGGCGGCACGCTTTTTCTCGACGAAATCGGCGATTTCCCACTCACTTTGCAACCCAAGTTATTGCGCTTCATTCAGGACAAGGAATACGAGCGCGTGGGCGACCCGGTCACCCGGCGTGCCGATGTGCGCATCCTGGCGGCCACCAACCTGAACCTCGAAGACATGGTGCGCGACGGCCGTTTCCGCGAAGACTTGCTCTATCGCCTCAACGTCATCACCTTGCACCTGCCGCCACTGCGTGAGCGCAGCGAAGACATCCTGACCCTGGCCGACCGCTTCCTGGCGCGCTTCGTCAAGGAATACGCCCGACCGGCGCGCGGTTTCAGCGACGAGGCGCGTGAAGCACTGCTCAACTACCGATGGCCAGGGAATATCCGTGAACTGAGAAACGTTGTTGAGAGAGCCAGTATTATCTGCCCACTGGAAAAGGTCGAAATCAGCCACCTCGGGATGGCCGAGCAGCCGACCAACAATGCGCCGCGAATCGGCGCTGCGTTGAGTCTGGACGAGCTGGAGAAAGCCCATATCGGTGCGGTACTTGCCACCAGCGACACCCTGGACCAGGCGGCCCGTACTTTGGGCATCGACGCGTCGACCCTGTACCGCAAACGCAAACAGTACAACTTGTGAGCGGTACCTTATGAAGCTAGCGATGAAACTGCGCACTCGTTTGTTCCTGAGTATCTCAGCGCTGATCACCGTCGCCCTGCTGGGACTGGTCCTGGGACTGGTCAGTGTTATGCAAATGGCCAAGAGCCAGGAGTCGCTGATCCGCAGCAACTTCATCACCCTGGACCTTGGCCTCAAGCTGCGCCAAACCTTGGGAGACCAGTTGATCCTGATGTTGCAGGAGCAACCGGACCCCGAGGTGCTGAAAACCTCAAAACAGCAATACCTCGCACTGCTGGATGAGGGCATCGCCCATGAACAGCAAGACGGCAGGCTCAGCGGGTTCAGCCAGGCACGCGTTGACTACCTGAATTTTATCAAGGCATTTGACGAGGCCCAGCAACGCTCGCTGGCCAATAATAAAAACCAAAAGCTGACCGACACCTTCAATGCGTTGCGTAACGGCCTGATCACCGAACACAAGCACGCCTTGGAGAACATCAACGCCAGAGAATACAAATCCCGCGACCGAGCGCTGTTGATTGCCGGTCTTCTGGGCCTAGTGGGCCTGGCGGTATTGATTATCGGCTTCATCACCGCCCATGGCGTCGCCCGGCGCTTTGGCGGGCCGATCGAAGCTTTGGCCAAAGCCGCTGACAAGATCGGGCAGGGCGATTTCGAAGTGACGCTGCCGATCTCTTCAGCAGCGGAAATGAATCTGCTGACCCGGCGCTTCGGCATCATGGCCGAAGCGTTGCGCCAGCACCAGGCAACCAATATCGATGAATTGCTGGCCGGCCAGCAGCGCCTGCAAGCGGTGCTCGACAGCATCGACGACGGTCTGTTGATGATCGACCGCCAAGGTCGCCTGGAGCATCTGAACCCCGTCGCTCAGCGCCAGTTGGGCTGGGACGAGGCACGTTTAGGCCAGGGCTTGGGCGAGGCGCTGGGCCGCCCGGAAATGGATGAACAGCTGCAGCTAGTACTGCGCGGCGGCAACCTGGAGCGGGCGCCGGAAGATCTGGAAGTGGAGGTTGAGGGCGAACTGCGCCTGCTGACCTACAGCTTGACGCCGGTTAGCCACACCCAAGGGCATATCCTCGGGGCAGTGATGGTGCTGCATGACGTCACCGAACAGCGCGCCTTCGAACGCGTGCGCAGCGAATTCGTGTTGCGCGCCTCCCACGAACTGCGCACGCCGGTGACCGGCATGCACATGGCCTTCGGGCTGTTCCGCGAACGGGCGAAGTTTCCGGCCGAGTCCCGTGAAGCGGACTTGCTGGATACGGTCAATGAAGAAATGCAGCGCCTAATGCAGTTGATCAACGACTTGCTCAATTTTTCGCGCTACCAGAATGGCCTGCAAAAACTTACCCTGGGGCCCTGCGATGTCACCGACCTGCTGGAGCACGCACGGGCGCGTTTCACCGAGCTGGCGAGTGCTCAGAACATCGAACTGCTGGTGGAAGCCCAACCTGATTTGCCCAGGCTGTATGCCGACCAGGCTCAGTTGGAACGTGTGCTCGACAACCTGCTGGGCAACGCGTTGCGCCATACCGCCGATGGCGGGCAGATTCGCCTGCAGGCACGCCGCCATGGCGAGCGCGTGATTATCAGCGTCGAAGATAACGGCGAAGGCATCGCCTACGGCCAGCAGGGCAGGATCTTCGAACCCTTCGTGCAGGTGGGCCGCAAAAAAGGCGGCGCCGGCCTTGGGCTGGCACTGTGCAAAGAGATCGTGCAACTGCACGGCGGCCGCATGGGTGTGTATTCGCGGCCGGGGCAAGGTACGCAATTCTATATGGCGTTGCCGCTGTAGCCTGGCCGCTCGAGTTACCTGCTGGCCATACGAAATAAATTGCGGGAGCGTCGCACCACCGCTCCCACAATTTGAATCGGGTTACACGCTTAACTGCGGTTCAATGCGCGCAATATCGCAGCACTTTCAGCATCCGGCGTGCCATCAAAGAGCGATGGCCGGAAGTGCATCTGGAACGCCGCGATCACATGTCGCGTAGCAACATCCAACTCACCGGTCTGCGGTGTCTGGTAGCCCAGGCGTGCCAGCTCTTCCTGGAACCAGGTGACGCTCGGCAGCTCAGCCGCGTACTGCACCTGGAATCGAGCAACGGCCTGCGCGTCCGGCCAGACCCCCAAGCCCTCAGCCGCTAAACGCTTCCACGGGAACAACGGGCCCGGGTCGAGCTTTCGCAACGGGGCGATGTCGCTATGGCCAATGATGTTCTTGGGTTCGATGCCATTGCGCTTGCTGATGTCCTTGAGCAACACCACCAACGACTGCACCTGCGCCTCGGAATACGGGTACCAGACACGGCCCGTCGGTGTATCACGATAGCCTGGGTTGACGATCTCGATGCCAATCGAGCTGGAGTTGAGCCAGGTACGGCCCATCCACTCGCTTTCACCAGCGTGCCAGGCGCGCTGGCTCTCATCCACCAGCTTGTAGAGAGTGCCAGAGGCGTCGTCACCGATCAGGTAATGGCTGCTGACCTGGCCGTGGGTTAACAGCGCCAGGGAGCGTTCAAGGTTGGTTGAGGTGTAATGGACGACCACGAACTGCACGCGGTTGTCGTGGTTAACCGAAGGATGGCTGGTGTTCAGGCGCGGGCCACTGGCGCAGCCGGCGAGCAGGAGGAACATAAAGGCGATGCAAAAGGATTTCATAGCAGAAGACATTACGCTGAAGACGATAATGCAACAGTGTAACGTACCGTTTGTGGCTGGACGGTCAAATTACAAAATGGAACATATTTTAGGCCGCCTGCACCTGATTACGTCCCGCCGCCTTCGCCCGGTATAGTGCCTCATCGGCACGTTTGAGCGCCAAGTCACTGCGCTCACCCGGCTGGAACTGCGCCACGCCCATGGATACCGTGATCGTTACCGGCTCGCCCTTAAAGTGGAAAGGGCACGCTTCGATCGCAGCACGGAGCACTTCGCCCACGGCGAGGGCATCCGTCAAGGCTGAGTCCGGCATCAGCAACACAAACTCTTCACCACCGAAACGCGCGATAAAGTCAGTGGGGCGCAGGCGTTTGCGCAACACATTGGCGATGATCTTCAGTACCTTGTCACCCGCCAAGTGGCCATAGCCGTCGTTGATGCGCTTGAAATGGTCCAGGTCCAACATGGCCAGCGACAGGCTATTGCCGCGTTGGTGCCAGGTATTCACTTCATGATCCAGGCGCTCGCTCCAGGCTGCACGATTGGGCAGGCCGGTGAGCGGATCGATCAAGGCCTTCTGGCGCTGTACTTCCAGATGCTCGCGATAGCCTTGGGCTTCCTGCTCCATGCTCGCCACCCGCTCAGCCAGCCCTTTGAGGCGCGCTGCCACTTCCTGCTCGCGCTGGTCACGCTGCTGCTGGTGCGCGTCCATCGTGCCGAGCAGGCCTTCGAGGTGGCTCTCCAGCACGTGCTTGAGGCTGTCCAGATCGGCCGCGTCCTGCACGCTGCTTTGCAGACCGTCGACCTGTTCACGAATCTGCGTGTCCAGCTCCTGCGCGGCCGAGCGGCTGTCGGCATGGCCTTCACTGGCTACCTGCAGGTGGCCCTGGAATGCCTCGAGGCGCTCGTTGAGCTGCTTGAGGTAGGCTTCGAACTCGTGCTGGCCACTGTCGGTGATCGCCAGCATCAGCACGGCCAGGTCGTCGAGGATCGGCAGCAGCTCGTACCAGTTCAAGCCGTGGGCCAGGCGCTCGCGCATGGCTTCGGCCTGGGGCCGGTGACGCTCAGGCAGCGACAGCTCATCAAGCAGGCCGAGCAAGGTGTCTTCGATATGCTTGGCGACGGAGCTGTAGGACGGCTCCGGCGAGTCGGGCAGAGCGTAGATGCCGTCCAATTGCAGTTCATCTGGATCGGGCTCGGGGCTCTCCAGCACCGGCGGCAGGGACAAACTGCCGATGGTGGTTTGCTCCGGCGTGTCGACCGCAGCCTGCGGCGCTTCGATAAATGCGGCGAGCGCGCTTTCGGGAGCAGCTTCCTCTGTCGGCGGCACAGGCGTCTTGGGCTCAGGCGCCTCGACAGGCAGGACGGCAGACTCCACTGATGCCGGAGCTTCGAACACAAATGTTTCACCGGCGACCTCTGCCACCTTAACGGCCGCACCAGGTGCAACGGGTTCAGGCTGCGAGGGTGACGGTGCTTGCGACAACGGCGCGAAGGCGCGCAAAGCTTTTGTCAATTCTTCGGATTGCGCGGGCTCTTGAGGCTCAGGCGCGGGTTTGGGCGCAACGAGCTTTGGCGCAACCAGCTCTGGCGTGGCTTCGACCAGCGGCGCGTCATTTGAGACTTCCTTCGCGCCAAACAGGCGTTGTAGCAGCCCTGGCCCAGGGCGCGTGGTTTCGCCGTCCGGCTCCAGGTTATTGAGGGCTTGCCCCTGCAGGCTGCTCAGCTCACTGAGTAGCAGCGGAATCTCGCGTGCCTGTCCGACTCGGCTATCCAGTTGCTTGGCGAAGGTTTTCAGCGGGCGGGCCACCTCACGCGGCAGCGGCAGCTTTTGCAGTTGCGCGACCAGGGCCGTGAGCGCAGTACTCATCTGGTCGACGCGCGTTTCGCGGCGCTGCTCCGAATCCAACACGGCTTTTTCCAAACGCGGCAGCAAGGCGGCGAGGGCGGCGTCCATGTCGTCGGTACGCACTACGTCGCGCATCTCCTTCATGCATTGGTCGACCGCGCGGTCGGTCCCTTCCGCCGCCAGCGTGCTACGCACCAACCCTCGGCGTAGCAGGTCAAGACGGGCAGCCCAGCGACGTTCGAGTTTGTCTTGTTGCTCGACGCTTTTAAGGTATTTCTCTTTCCAGCGCTGGGCGTCGTCGCTCATGCAAGGGGTCCGCTGGTGCCTGGGCTCAACGCGGGTAATGCATCAGCCGTGAGCGAACCCGGCAGACGAATCTCTACCGCGACCGGCAGGTGATCGGAGATGGGCTGCGCCAGCACCTGCACGCTTTCGAGCGTAAGGGTCGGGCTAAGCAGGATATGGTCAAGACAGCGTTGGGGGCGCCAGCTGGGAAACGTGGCTTCGACTTGCGGCGCCAGTAACCCGAGGTCCCGCAACGGGGAATTCTGCAGCAGGTCGTTGGCATGGGTGTTCATGTCACCCATCAGTACCTGGTGCTTGTAGTTGCCAATTAATTCACGAATGTAGGCGAGTTGCAGGTTGCGCGTACGCCCCCCGAGCGCCAGGTGCATCATCACCACGACCAAGGCTTCCGGGCCTTCGCCGAAACGCACGAGGATCGCCCCCCGGCCCTTGGGACCTGGCAGTGGATGATCTTCGATGGCGGTCGGCTTCAAGCGGCTGAGCACACCATTGCTGTGCTGCGCCAGGCGCCCAAGGTTGCGGTTGAGTTGCTGATACCAGTAAGGGAACGCGCCAAGCTGGGCCAAGTGTTCCACTTGGTTGATGTAGCCGGAGCGTATGCTACCGCCGTCGACCTCCTGCAGGGCGACCAAGTCGAAGTCGTTCAGCAGGTTGCCGATCTTTTGCAAGTTAACGGCCCGCCCGTTGTGTGGCAGCAGGTGCTGCCAGCCACGGGTGATGTAGTGCCGATACTTCTCGGTACTGATGCCCACCTGAATATTGAAGCTCAGCAGGCGCAAGCGGCTGTCTGGCGGCAGGCCTGTGGTTTCCAGATGGTGCTCGTTGACCTGCGGGTCGTGCAGGCCAACGACGCGTTCAGTACCCCAGCGGCGCATGGTAGGCCCCTTACTTGGCTGCGCGCTCTTTGGCGATCAGTTGGTCGGCAACGTTGAGGGTTTGCTCAGGACCACCGGTAGTGCCCAGGTCGAAACGGTATTTGCCGTTGACAATCATGGTCGGTACGCCCTGCACGCCGTACTTCTGGGCCAGCTCTTTGTATTGAGCCATTTTGCCCTTGACGGCGAACGAGTTGAACGTCTCAAGGAACTTGGCCTTATCAACACCTTGAGTGGCGACGAAGTCAGCCATCTCCTCAGGTTTGGTCAGGCGCTTGCCTTCTTTCTGGATCGCGTTGAACACGGCGTTGTGAACCTTGTGCTCTACACCCATGGTATCGAGCGTAATGAAGAGCTGACCATGGGCATCCCATGGGCCGCCGAACAATGCAGGGATGCGTTTGAAATTAACGTCAGACGGGAGTTTTTCAGCCCATGGATTGATGGTCGGCTCAAAGGCGTAGCAATGCGGGCAGCCATACCAGAACAGCTCCACCACTTCGATCTTGCCTGGCTCCGAAACCGGAACAGGGTTGGCCAATTCAACGTAGGTTTTACCGGCTTCAAGCGGCACATTATCGGCAGCTTGTGCGGTCATGCCGAAGAGGCTGGCAGTGACGAGAGCGGCGCTGAGGATCAGATTACGCATGCTTTACTCCTGGACAAATAAAGTCGCCTCACGCGACCTTTAGTTGTGACAGGTCTACGCGGGCATGAGTTCGTTAGTGTAACGGCACCGGCCACAAAAAAGGGCGGCCTAAGCCACCCTTTTTATGCTTGCATCGATGGATTAATCGAGCGTTAACGTCACCGGACTGATCAGTGCAGGCCCTGAATATAGCTGGACAACGCTTCGATATCTTTATCCGACAGCTTTGCCGCAATGTCAGTCATCATTTTGTTGCTGGCATCACCATCGATGAAGCGAACCTTCTCGCGAAATTCCTTCAATTGCTTGGCGGTGTATTGGGCGTGCTGACCACTCAAGTGAGGGAAGCCGGCCTCTGCCAGACCACTGCCGCCTGCGATGTGGCAAGCCTTACAGGCGGGCATGCCGCCGATGGGCTGGTCTTCAGCGAGCTTGCCACCCTGAAACAACGCCTGGCCTTTGTCGACCAACTTCGGATCGGCAGCTCCCACACTGCCCTTCTGGCTCGCAAAATACGCCGCGATGTCCGCCAGGTCTTGATCGCTGAGGTTGGTGAGCAGGCCGGTCATTTCCAGCACCGTACGCTTACCGTCCTTGATGTCGTGCATCTGCTTGGTCAGGTAACGCTCGCCCTGGCCGGCCAGTTTTGGAAAGTTTGGTGCCGGGCTATTACCGTCCGGTCCATGGCAAGCACCACATACGGCGGCTTTCGCCTGGCCAGCAGTGGCGTCGCCTGCGGCATGGGCAACACCGGTGATGCCCAAGGTCAACAGCAGACTCACGATCAGTTTGTTCATCAGCTAATCCAACTACGGCTAAGGGTTTAAGAGTTATCTACCGGGTTTACTCACCATCAACTCAATGATGGCCTGGTAATCCTCAGTACTGCAGTCCATGCACAAACCACGCGGCGGCATTGCCTTGAAACCCTGAGTCACGTGTTGCACCAGCGTGTCCATACCCTGCGCCAGTCTTGGCGCCCAGGCTGCCTGGTCACCCCGTCTGGGGGCGCTGGGCAGTTGGCCGGCATGGCAAGCCACGCAAACTCGGTTGTACACCGCCTCCGGATCCTGTGTAGCCTGAGCGCCGTAAAGCGGAATCAGGACACCAAAAGCGAGCAACCATCGGGTCATACATCGACCTTTTCAGGGTTTGAGAGCGTTTTGCGTTCTAATGCGCAATGAAGGTCTTTCGCTCCCGTGAACTTCATCCTTCGCTGGGACAAAGCACACACAAAATCTGCGGCATTATATACTGGCGCTACTGAAACGGAAACGACACCGCTTGCCGCACCCTTTTTCGGCACCGCCCACATCGGAAATCTCATGCAACTCAAGAACCCCATCCTCGGCCTGTGCCAACAGTCCACGTTCATGCTCAGCGCCGCCAAAGTGGACCAATGCCCCGATGACGAAGGCTTTGAAGTCGCCTTTGCCGGCCGGTCCAACGCCGGCAAGTCCAGCGCGCTGAACACCCTGACCCACGCCAGCCTGGCCCGCACCTCGAAAACCCCAGGCCGCACACAACTTCTCAATTTCTTCAAGCTAGACGATGATCGGCGTCTGGTCGACCTTCCGGGCTACGGTTATGCAAAAGTACCCATCCCGTTGAAGCTGCACTGGCAGCGTCACCTGGAGGCTTATCTGGGTGGCCGCGAGAGTTTGAAGGGGCTGATTCTGATGATGGACATCCGTCATCCAATGACCGACTTCGACCTGTTGATGCTCGACTGGGCCGTTGCCAGCGGCATGCCGATGCATATCCTGCTGACCAAGGCCGACAAGCTGACCTACGGCGCAGCCAAGAACACCCTGCTAAAAGTGCAGTCCGACATCCGTAAGGGTTGGGGCGATACAATCACCATCCAGCTGTTCTCGGCGCCTAAACGCATGGGCCTGGAAGACGCCTACACGGTGCTGGCCGGCTGGATGGAATTGGCGGACAAGGGCGCGGAAGTCGCGGAATAACTTTCCCGAATCACTTTCTTGGGGGCAAAAAAAACCCCGGACTTCGTTTGGGGAGGGGAAGTTCGGGGTTCAAGTTCTGGACCGCTAGGGCGGGGTCCAGATATCTGCCAACACTTAACACAACATAGGAGCATTGAAGGGCTTCACCACCCATTCAGTAACTCTGAGTAGCAGTTCACGGGTTAAGTTCCAGCAGCTCTAAAAAACTATTGGAAATAACTGACGCCTGCTTCTGATCTAAAGCGCTCTGCCACCACGCCCGGTGACGGCAGAGCCGCGACATCAATGCGCCTCGTCCCAGTTATCGCCCACGCCCACGTCCACCACCAAAGGCACATCCAGCTTGGCCGCCGCGCTCATGTGCTCGCGGACCTTCTCGCTGACCTCTGCAACCAGATCCTCGCGCACTTCCAGCACCAGTTCATCGTGCACTTGCAGGATCACTTTGGCATCCAGGCCCGACTCGGTCAGCCAGTTATCCACCAACACCATGGCCTTCTTGATAATGTCCGCCGCCGTGCCCTGCATCGGCGCGTTGATCGCCGTGCGCTCGGCGGCCGCTCGCTCCTGAGGCTTGTTGGAATTGATATCCGGCAAGTACAGCCGACGCCCGAAGAAGGTTTCTACATAGCCTTGATCGGCCGCCTGGGCGCGCGTGCGCTCCATGTACTCGCGAACGCCGGGATAACGCGCGAAGTACACATCGATGTAGGCCTTGGCGGTCTTGGTATCGACGCCAATGTCCTTACCCAGCTTCTGCGCGCCCATGCCGTAAATCAGGCCAAAGTTGATCGCCTTGGCACTGCGACGCTGGTTGGAACTGACTTCAGCCAATTCAACCTTGAACACCTCGGCCGCCGTAGCGGTGTGCACGTCCAGATCGTTACGGAACGCATTCATCAAACCCTCGTCCTTGGACAAATGCGCCATGATCCGCAGCTCAATCTGCGAATAGTCCGCCGCCAGCAGCTTGTAGCCTTTGGGCGCGACAAACGCCTGGCGAATCCGCCGCCCTTCAGCGGTGCGTACCGGGATGTTCTGCAGGTTCGGATCGCTGGACGACAAGCGCCCGGTCGCGGCCACAGCCTGATGATAAGAGGTGTGAATGCGCCCGGTACGCGGGTTAATCTGCTCCGGCAGGCGGTCGGTGTAAGTGCTTTTCAGCTTGCTCATGCTGCGGTACTGCATCAGTACCTTGGGCAGCAGGAAGTCGTCTTCGGCCAACTTGGCCAGCACTTCCTCAGCCGTGGACGCCTGTCCCTTCCCAGTCTTTTTCAACACCGGCAGCCCGAGTTTCTCGTAGAGAATCGCCCCGAGCTGCTTGGGCGAACCCAAATTAAACTCTTCCCCAGCGATCTCGAACGCCTGGCGCTCCAGCTCAACCATTTTGTTACCGAGCTCGATGCTCTGGATACCCAGCAGCTCTTTATCCACCAGCGCACCCTGGCGCTCGATACGCGCCAGCACCGGCACCAGCGGTATTTCGATGTCTGTCAGCACACTGGCCAGGCTCGGTATGGCCGTCAGTTGTGCATGCAAGGCCTGATGCAAGCGCAGCGTCACGTCGGCATCTTCGGCGGCATACGGGCCAGCCTGCTCAAGCGCGATTTGGTCGAACGTCAGCTGCTTGGCGCCTTTGCCGGCGATGTCCTGGAAGCTGACGGTGTCGTAGTCCAAGTACTTCTTGGCCAGGCTGTCCATGTCGTGCCGGGTCGCGGTGGAATTCAACACGTAGGATTCGAGCATCGTGTCGAAGGCGATGCCGCGCACGGTAATGCCCCGCGCAGGGTCGCCACCGATGGCGCAGTTGGCCAGGATGTTCATGTCGAACTTGGCGTGCTGGCCGACCTTGAGTTTGGTCGGGTCTTCCAACAGCGGCTTCAAGGCCAACAGAACCGTGTCGCGATCCAACTGCTGCGGCGCGCCGATGTAGGAATGGGTCAGCGGAATGTAGGCTGCTTCATGCGGTTGCACGGCAAAGGAAACACCCACCAACTGCGCCTGTTGGGCATCGATCCCGGTGGTTTCGGTGTCGAAAGCCAACAGCTTTGCGGCACTCAGCTTTTTCAGCCAAGTGTCGAACGTGGCCTGGTCAAGGATGGTGGTGTAAGACGCTTCCACTGGCGCAGCCGTCTCAATCACTTCCTCAACAGCCGGAGCAGCCCCGGTCGACGCCTTGAGCTCAACCCGCTTGGCATCGCGCTGAATCTCATCAATCCAGCTCTTGAACTCAAGCAGCGTGTACAGCTCCAGCAACTTTTCGCGGTCCGGCTCGATCAGGTGCAGATCTTCCAGGCCCACATCCAGCGGCACGTCGATCTTGATCGTCGCCAGTTGATAAGACAGGAAGGCCATTTCCTTATGCTCTTCCAGCTTGGCCGGCAGGTTCTTCGCGCCCCGAATCGGCAGGGTCGCCACGATATCCAACTGCTCATAAAGCTCTTTGAGGCCGCCGTTCACGCCCACCAGCAGGCCGGAAGCGGTCTTCGGACCAATGCCCGGAACGCCTGGGATGTTGTCGGACGAATCGCCCATCAGCGCCAGGTAATCGATGATCTGCTCGGGAGCGACACCGAATTTCTCCTTCACGCCCTCGATGTCCATCGCGCTACCGGTCATGGTGTTGACCAAGGTAATGTGCCCGTCAACCAGCTGCGCCATGTCTTTGTCACCGGTAGAAATCACCACCGGGCGGTCCGCCGCCGCACTGCTGCGGGCCAAAGTGCCGATTACGTCATCGGCCTCCACGCCTTCTACACACAGCAATGGGAAGCCGAGGGCGATAACGCTCTGGTGCAGAGGCTCGATTTGCACGCGCATGTCATCGGGCATGCTCGGGCGGTTGGCCTTGTATTCGGCGTACATGTCATCGCGAAAGGTCCCACCCTTGGCGTCGAACACAACGGCGAACGGGCTGTCCGGGTACTGCTTGCGCAGGCTTTTGAGCATGTTCAACACGCCCTTGACCGCACCGGTCGGCAGGCCTTTGGAGGTGGTCAACGGTGGCAGCGCGTGAAAGGCGCGGTACAGATAAGAAGAACCGTCCACCAGGACGAGGGGGGCTTGGCTCATGAGCAGGATCAACCTTTTCGGCGGGTCAGGCGCTAGAATAGCCGGACCAATGACGACAAAGGGACAAGGTTATCATGCGCACAGTAAATCGCTTGTTGTTGACCGGCTTGATTGCGTTCTTGCCGCTGGCCGCCACGGCAGCTGACAGCGCGCCCTCGGGAGACCCGGAAGTCACGATCCGCACCGAAGGTGACAGAACCATTCAGGAATACCGCCAAAACGGTTTCCTGTACGCGATCAAGGTCACCGTAAAGGGTGCGCCACCATATTTCCTGGTGCGCGCGGACGGAACCGATGCGAACTTCATCCGTTCTGACCAGCCGGATATGCTGATCCCGTCATGGAAGATTTTCGAATGGAAATGATTTCTTAACTTAAATTGGCGCCGCCCATCGCGGCGCCCGTACTGGCAGTTTTAACCATGTCTGTGTTCACCCCGCTGGCTCGGCCCGAGCTGGAAACCTTTCTCGCCCCTTACGGGCTCGGCCGCCTGCTTGATTTCCAGGGGATTGCCGCCGGTAGCGAAAACACTAATTTTTTTATCAGCCTGGAACAGGGCGAGTTCGTCCTGACGCTGGTTGAACGCGGCCCGGTCGCGGAAATGCCATTTTTCATCGAACTGCTCGACGTGCTCCACGACGCCGACTTGCCGGTGCCGTATGCGTTGCGCACCACCGAAGGCGTAGCCTTGCGCGAACTGAAAGGCAAACCGGCGCTGCTGCAACCGCGCCTGGCCGGCAAGCACATCAAGGACGCCAACGCCCAGCACTGCGCCCAAGTCGGCGACCTGCTCGGCCATCTGCACTTGGCCACTCAAGGCGAGAAAGTGCTGGAGCGCAAGACTGATCGCGGGCTGGATTGGATGCTCACTGAAGGTGCGCAGCTCATTTCGCACCTGAACGATGCACAGCAACGCCTGCTGCAAGGTGCGCTAAGCGAAATCGAAGCCCACAAGGCCGAAATCCTCGCCCTGCCGCGCGCCAACGTTCACGCCGACCTGTTCCGTGACAACGCGATGTTCGAAGGCACGCACCTCACCGGTTTGATCGACTTCTACAACGCTTGCTCAGGCCCGATGCTGTACGACGTGGCGATCGCCTTGAATGACTGGTGTTCGGACGCGGACGGGGTGATCGACGGGCAACGTGCCCGAGCATTGCTGGGGGCCTATGCGGGACTGCGACCCTTTACAGCCAAGGAAGCCGAGCTGTGGCCGACCATGTTGCGGGTGGCGTGTGTGCGTTTCTGGCTATCACGCTTGATCGCGGCTGAGTCGTTTGCGGGGCAGGATGTGTTGATTCATGACCCGGCGGAGTTCGAGCACCGGCTGGCGCAGCGTCAGCAGGTCACTGTGCATCTGCCGTTCGCGCTCTAAAGCTCCACGCGGTCAGAAATTGTGGGAGCACGCCCGCTCCCACAGTCGCTCTGTGCGGGTCGTTACAACGACTCCAGGCACCCGGCCAAGTCATTGCCCAACTTCTCCAGCACCTGCTCATAACCCTGCGCGGTGGCCGGCGTATAACCGCCCAGCGCATCCAACTCCGCCAACTTCACCGGCAAACCCGCCACCAGTGTCTGTGCCAGACGCGGGCGCAACGGCGGTTCACTGAACACACACGTCTTGCCGACTTCCTGCAAACGCGTACGCATCGCCGCCACATGCTGGGCGCCTGGCTGCACTTCGGCGGCCACGCTGAACACGCCGGTGTGCTTGAGCCCGTAAGCGTCTTCGAAGTAATCAAAGGCTTCGTGGAACACGAAGTAAGGCTTGTCGCCCACACTCGCCAAACGCGCTTTCAAACGAGCATCCAACGCATCCAGACGCTCATCGAACGCCTGCACGTTGCTCTGATAACGCGCAGCATTCGCCGGGTCGGCAGCGCTGAGGTCAGCCGCCATGCGCGCCGCGATCACGCGAGCGTTGACGGTCGACAACCATAAGTGCGCATCCAGGCTGCCCGGGCGGTGATCATGATCATGCTCGTCGGCATCCTCAGCGTGAGAATGACTATCTTCGGCGAAACGACGCAATTTCATCCCCGCAAGATCCTGCACCGCCACGGTCGGCAGGCTACGGCCTTTAAGCACGCGTGGCAGGAAGCTCTCCATGTCCGGGCCGATCCAATACAGCAGGTCTACCGACTGCACGCGCCGTACGTCGGATGGGCGCAAAGCATAGTTGTGCGGCGACGCGCCGGGCGGCAGCAACACCTCTGGAATGGCCACGCCGTCCTGCACAGCGGCGGCAATCAACTGTAAGGGCTTGATGCTGGTCAGCACCTTGACCTCAGCCTGAGCAGCCCCGGCGATGAACAAACTGGTGACAAATACGACAAAAACGGGAAAAAGTCGGAACACGATAACCACTCAATGGCGTAGGAACAGGTAACATAATAACGTCTCTATCAAATGTCTGTCGCCGCTCATGCCTAAAACACCCATTGCCAGCCGCCCCCACGACCACTCTCACTGCGTGCATACCGCACTGTCGGAGGCCGACACCTTGTGCGCCCGTCAGGGCCTGCGCCTGACCGCCTTGCGTCGTCGGGTGCTGGAGCTGGTGTGGCAAAGCCACAAGCCGCTGGGCGCCTACGATATTCTTGGCGTGCTCAGCGAGCAGGACGGCCGCCGCGCCGCACCTCCGACGGTGTACCGCGCGCTGGATTTCCTGCTGGAAAACGGCTTGGTGCACCGCATCGCATCGCTCAACGCCTTTGTCGGCTGCAACCACCCGGAACACGCGCACCAGGGCCAGTTCCTGATCTGCCGCGAGTGCCACGCCGCCATCGAGCTTGAACAAAAAAGCATCAGCGACGCCATCATCAAAAGCTCGGCCGAGGTTGGCTTCAAGGTCGAAGGGCAAACGGTCGAAGTGGTCGGGCTCTGCTCGGGTTGCCAGGGGGCTTGATGAGCAACGCGTTAATCCGCCTGGAACAGGTTGGGGTCACGTTCGCCGGGCAAGCCGTGCTGGATAACATCGCACTCAGCGTGGAGTCCGGGCAGATCGTCACCCTCATCGGCCCCAACGGCGCCGGTAAAACCACCTTGGTGCGTGCCGTGCTCGGCTTGCTCAAGCCCGACACGGGCAGTGTGTGGCGCAAGCCCAAACTGCGTGTCGGCTACATGCCGCAAAAACTGCACGTTGACCCGACCTTGCCACTGTCGGTGCTGCGCTTCCTGCGCCTGGTGCCTGGTGTAGACCGCGCTCGCGCGCAGGCTGCGCTGAAGGAAGTCGGTGCCGAACAGGTCATCGACAGCCCGGTACAAAGCATCTCCGGCGGCGAAATGCAGCGCGTGCTGCTGGCCCGCGCCTTGTTGCGCGAGCCAGAGCTGCTGGTGCTCGATGAGCCCGTGCAAGGCGTCGATGTCGCCGGCCAGGCTGAGCTGTACAGCTTGATTACCCGCCTGCGCGACCGCCACGGCTGCGGTGTTTTAATGGTCTCCCACGATCTGCACCTGGTCATGAGCACCACCGACCAAGTGGTGTGTCTGAACCGCCACGTCTGCTGCTCCGGTCACCCGGAACAGGTCAGTAGCGACCCGGCGTTTGTCGAGCTGTTTGGAAAGAACGCCCAGAGCCTGGCGATCTACCACCACCATCACGACCACGCCCACGATCTGCACGGTGCAGTCGTTGACGATCCCGCTATGCCCCACACCCACGTTCATGGAGATAGCTGCAAGCATGGCTGATTTTCTGCTCTACGCCCTGCTGGCAGGCTTGGCTTTGGCACTGGTGGCGGGCCCGTTGGGCTCGTTCGTGGTCTGGCGGCGCATGGCCTATTTCGGCGACACGTTGTCGCACGCCGCGCTGCTGGGCGTGGCCATGGGCTTTTTGCTGGATGTGAGCCCGACCATCGCTGTCACCGTGGGCTGCCTGCTGCTGGCGGTGCTGCTGGTGACGCTGCAACAGCGCCAGCCGTTGGCTTCCGACACACTGCTGGGGATCCTGGCGCCAAGCACCTTGTCTTTGGGCCTGGTGGTGCTGAGCTTCATGCATGAAGTGCGCATCGACCTGATGGCTTACCTGTTCGGCGACCTGCTGGCAATCAGCCCCACTGACCTTGCGTGGATCCTCGGCGGCAGCGCCGCTGTGCTGGTCTTGCTGGTGACCCTGTGGCGCCCATTGCTGGCGATCACCGTGCATGAGGAGCTGGCCACCGTGGAAGGTTTGCCCGTGCCGGCCCTGCGCATGACCCTGATGTTGCTGATCGCGGTGGTGATTGCTGTCGCGATGAAGATTGTCGGCGTATTGTTGATTACCTCGCTGCTGATCATTCCCGCAGCCGCCGCCCAACGCCACGCCCGGTCACCGGAGCAAATGGCGATCGGCGCCAGCCTGTTGGGCATGCTTGCAGTGTGCGGGGGCCTGGCGTTGTCCTGGTTCAAGGACACGCCAGCGGGGCCGTCGATTGTGGTGACGGCCGCCGCCCTGTTTCTGCTGAGTTTTGTCCTGCCCCGTCGAGGGGTGTAGACTTGCTCGCTTTTTGCGCAAATAGAGAGTCGCAGGAATGAAGCTGTTCAACGCCCGTTATCTGCTCCTTGCCGCATTTTCCCTGCTGCTGGGCGCCTGTCAAAGCACACCGCCCGCTGCCCCCGAGGTACCGGACGCACGCGCTGCGGCCATTGCGCAGCTGGAGCAAAACCTGGCCAGCAGTGAGCTGGCGACCGCCGAAGACGAACTGGCCGCGTTACAGGCTCAGTCGCCCAACGACCCGGCCCTTGAGGCTTACCAGCGCCAATTGGCCGAAGCCTACCTGCAGCGCAGCCAGATCGTGCTGCAAAAAGGTGACGTCAACGCCGCCGCCACAGCCCTGAGCCGTGCCCGTGCACTGATGCCCAAGGCCCCGGCGCTGACCGGTGGCGTGAACAGCGCCATCAGCCATGCCCGCAAAGCCGAGCTGGATCAAGCAGAAGCCGCCTTGAAAGCTGCCGAAGCCAAACCGCCTGCCAAGGTCATCGACCCGGCCGCTGAAAGCACTACGGTTGCGCTGAACCTCATCGATATCGAAGAACTTCGCCATCAGTTGGATGCGATCGCCACCGACGTGGTGAATTACCAGTGCGACGTGACCATCCAGGCGCCGCGCACCCAGGATTACCCATGGCTGGCCACGCTGCTGAGCAAACGGGTGAAGCGAATTGATTCGGGGTATGACCTGAAAATTCACCGGCAGATTGTGAAACACATCCCGGCGCAGATTGTGCTGACTCCGCGTAAGGCGGAATAAAGCATCGCGGGCAAGCCCGCTCCCACCTTTGAACTGTTAATACATCCAAGTGTGGGAGCGGGCTTGCCCGCGATAGCGGTCTAACGGTCAACCAATAACTTAAGCCGGAATCGCCTTAGCCTTAGGCTCACGATCCCAAACCCGATGCTGTGCAATCGCGGCGAAAAACGTCTTAAATGCTTTGGCATCCGACCCAACGATCAACCCCGCATCCGCCTCAAGCTTCAGCAGATCCAACAACGGCTTCGCATCACTGGCAACCGCAATCGCCTTCAAATGCTTGTACGCCTCCAACAGGAAGTGCAACGCCACGCCATCGCCACTCAACGCCTGCACCGACTTGGCGCCGCCCGGCACAAACACCGCGTCAAACGCAATCGACGGCATGCCTTCCATCGACGCATCCACCTTCAGGCTCTTGCCATCGGCGGTGGTCACCGGTGCCGACGTCGGCCCCAGCAGCTTGGCGTGTGCGCCCTCAGCCTCCAGCGCCTTCTTCAGCGCGGCAATCGCCGCACCCTCTACACCGTTAGCCGCCAGGATCGCGACTTTGCGCGTCTTGATATCCCCCGAGAGCAGATTCACCTGACTCAATGCCGGCGATTCTTTCAGCGAGGTCTTACGAGGCGGCACAGTGCCTTTGGTCGGCGCCGGCAAACCGAGGTTCTGCGCAACGCGCTTGGCCAGTTCCAGGTCGATATTGGCCAGAATCTCGTTAACCTGACGGGCGCGAATAAACTCACGCTCCACCTTGCCCAACTCGAAGCTGTAGGCCGCAATGATGTGCTCTTTCTCGTGGTGGCTCATGCTGTGGAAAAACAGCGTGGCTTGCGAGAAGTGGTCGCCAAACGACTCACTGCGTTCACGCACCTTGTTGGCGTCAACACGCTCGTAATAGGTCTCGAAACCGCCATCCTGCGCAGCCGGTGGGGTTTCTTTCGGCCAGCCGCCATCAATCGAGTTCGGCTCGTAGGCCGCACGGCCTTTGTCGATCACGGTGCGATGCTGGGCGTCGCGCTGCCCGTTATGGAACGGCGTGACCGGCCGATTGATCGGCAGCTCATGAAAGTTCGGGCCACCGAGACGGCTGATCTGTGTGTCCGTGTAGGAAAACAGACGGCCTTGCAGCAACGGGTCGTTGGTGAAGTCGATACCCGGCACGATATGGCCTGGGCAAAACGCGACCTGTTCGACCTCAGCGAAGAAGTTGTCCGGGTTGCGGTTAAGCACCATCTTGCCCAGCGGCGTAATCGGCACCAGCTCTTCAGGGATAATCTTGGTCGGGTCGAGCAGGTCGAAGTCGAACTTGTGTTCGTCCTCTTCCGCAACGATTTGTACGCCCAACTCCCACTCAGGGTAGTCGCCGCCCTCAATCGCTTCCCACAAGTCGCGACGGTGGTGATCGGTGTCTTTACCGGCAAGCTTTTGCGCTTCGTCCCACACCAGCGAGCAGGTGCCGACTTTGGGATGCCAGTGGAACTTCACGAAGCTCGACTTACCTTCGGTATTGATCAAGCGGAACGTGTGAATACCAAAGCCCTGCATGGTGCGCAGGCTTTTGGGGATGGCACGGTCGGACATGGCCCACAGCACCATGTGCGCCGATTCCGGCTGCAGCGAGACAAAATCCCAGAACGTGTCATGGGCCGAGCCGCCGGTAGGAATCTCGTTGTGAGGCTCAGGTTTTACCGCGTGCACGAAGTCAGGAAACTTGATCGCGTCCTGAATGAAAAATATCGGCATATTGTTGCCCACCAGGTCGAAGTTGCCTTCGTCGGTGAAGAACTTCACGGCAAAGCCGCGCACGTCACGCACCGTATCGCCCGAACCACGCGGGCCCTGTACGGTAGAGAAGCGCACGAACACCGGGGTTTTATGCTCGGGGTTACGCAGGAAACCGGCCTTGCTCAGCGCCGAATGGTTCTCATAGGTCTGGAAGTAACCATGGGCGCCAGTACCGCGGGCGTGCACGATGCGCTCCGGAATACGCTCATGGTCAAAGTGCGTGATTTTTTCACGCATGATGAAGTCTTCCAGCAGCGACGGGCCACGAGCGCCAACTTTGAGGGTGTTCTGGTTATCGGAAATCTTTACGCCTTGGTTGGTGCGCAGGGCCTGGCCGGTCGCGTCGGAACGGAATTCCTCCAAGGCCTGCAGCTTGGCGTTGGTGTTGCCACGGTCGAGGGTGTCGGTGCCCGCAAGCTCACTCTTCGGCGGGGTAGCTGGCTTCTTGGTACTCATCAGTCAAAACTCCTTATTCAAAGTGGCCAGAGCGGTCCCCGGCTCGTTTGAGCAAACACCCAGGCACGGCACCTGGGAAATTGAGTTGCTTAAGTAGTGACTGACACGGTTTTGCACCGTTCCTTTTTTATGACCTTTGATCGCGTTATTGCCAAATCGCTGGTTGAATGCGAAATAAATGCTAAGAAACACTATACGGACAGGCTAAAATGCGCGCCCGGCTAACCGCTGATCCCTTTTCCATGCGCCCCACAAGGTTCGCTACGTGATCGAGTTTCATAACGTCCATAAAACCTACCGCGTCGCCGGTAAGGAAATCCCCGCACTGCATCCCACCAGCCTGCGCGTCGAAAACGGCCAGGTGTTCGGCCTGATTGGCCACTCCGGTGCGGGAAAAAGTACCCTGCTGCGCCTGATCAATCGTTTGGAACAGCCCAGCGGCGGTCAGATCCACGTTGACGGTGAGGAAGTCACCGCGCTGGACGCCAACGGCCTGCGCCGTTTCCGCCAGCAAGTCGGGATGATCTTCCAGCACTTCAACCTGCTCGCCTCCAAGACCGTTGCCGACAACGTGGCGTTGCCGCTGACGCTGGCTGGCGAACTGTCGCGCAAGGCCATCGACCAGCGCGTGGCTGAGTTGCTCGCCCGTGTCGGCCTGTCGGAGCACGCCAAGAAGTACCCGGCGCAGTTGTCCGGTGGCCAGAAGCAACGCGTCGGCATCGCCCGCGCCCTGGCGACTAAGCCAAAAATTTTGCTGTGCGACGAAGCCACCAGTGCCCTCGACCCGCAAACCACCGCCTCGGTGCTGAAACTGCTGGCCGAGATCAACCGCGAACTGAAGCTGACCATCGTGCTGATCACCCATGAGATGGACGTGATCCGCCGCGTGTGCGACCAAGTGGCCGTGATGGATGCTGGCGTGATCGTCGAGCAAGGCTCGGTGACCGATGTGTTCCTGCACCCCAAGCACCCGACCACCAAGCGCTTCGTGCAAGAAGCCGATCAGGTCGACGAAGGCGAGCAGCATGATGTGTTCGCCCATGTGCCGGGGCGCATCGTACGCCTGACGTTCCAGGGCGAATCGACTTACGCGCCGCTGCTGGGCACCGTCGCCCGCGAAACGGGGGTGGACTACAGCATCCTTGCTGGTCGCATCGACCACATCAAAGACACCCCCTACGGGCAACTGACCCTGGCCATCACTGGTGGTGACATGGAAGCGGCGTTCGCCCGCTTCACTGCGGCCGATGTGCACATGGAGGTCCTGCGTTAATGGACGTATTACTGCATTACTTCGACAACGTTGACTGGGCTGATATCTGGGTTGCCACGGGCGACACCCTGCTGATGCTCAGCACTTCGCTGTTTTTCACCGTACTGGTGGGCCTGCCGCTGGGCATTCTGCTGTTCCTGTTCAGCCCACGTCAGTTGCTCGAGCAGAAAGCCACCTATGGCGTCCTGGCCTTCATCGTCAACGCGATACGCTCTCTGCCGTTTATCATCCTGCTGATTGTGATGATCCCTACTACGATCTTTATCACGGGCACTTCGCTTGGCGTGGCCGGCGCGATTCCACCGTTGGTGGTAGGCGCTTCGACGTTCTTTGCGCGACTGGTCGAAACCGCCTTGCGCGAGGTGGATCGCGGCATCATCGAAGCGACCCAGGCCATGGGCGCCACCACGCGGCAGATCATCGTCAAGGCACTGCTGCCCGAGGCAAAGCCCGGCATCATTGCTGCAATCACTGTCACCGCAATTGCCCTGGTGGGCTACACCGCCATGGCGGGCGTGGTGGGTGCCGGTGGGTTGGGTGACCTGGCAATCCGTTATGGATACCAACGTTTCCAGGACGACGTCATGGTCGTCACCGTCGTCATGTTGATTGTGCTGGTACAAATTCTGCAAACCATCGGCGACAAGCTGGTGACACACTATTCTCGAAAATAACGGCCATTGCCCGGCCCACGCCGGCACATGCCCGAACAAGGAGCTTGTTGGATGAAAAAACTACTGGTTGCTTTCGCCGCCGTTGCCGCGTTTTCCGCCCACGCTGCCGAGACTATTACAGTCGCCGCATCGCCTGTGCCTCACGCGCAAATCCTCGAATTCGTAAAGCCTGCACTCGCTAAAGAAGGCGTGGATTTGCAGGTCAAAGTTTTCACCGACTACGTGCAGCCAAACGTCCAGGTGGCTGAAAAGCGCCTGGACGCTAACTTCTTCCAGCACCAGCCGTACCTGAATGAGTTCAACAAAACCAAAGGCACTCACCTGGTGAGCGTCGCCGCTGTGCACCTGGAGCCCCTGGGCGCCTACTCCAGCAAGTACAAAAAGCTGGAAGACCTGCCTGATGGCGCCAACGTGGTGATCCCGAACGACGCCACCAACGGCGGCCGCGCATTGCTGCTGCTGGCCAAGCACAACTTGATCACCCTGAAGGACCCGACAGACATCCTGTCGACCATCAAGGAAATCTCCGGTAACCCGAAAAAGCTGAAGTTCCGCGAACTGGAAGCCGCCACCCTGCCGCGCGTGCTGACCCAGGTCGACTTGGCGCTGATCAACACCAACTACGCGCTGGAAGCCAAACTAGACCCGTCCAAGGACGCCCTGGTGATCGAAGGCAACGACTCGCCTTACGTCAACATCTTGGTGACCCGCGACGACAACAAAGACTCGGACGCCGTGAAGAAGCTGGTTGCAGCCCTGCACACGCCTGAAGTCAAAGCGTTCATTCTTGAGAAGTACAAAGGCGCGATTCTGCCGGCGTTCTGATCAAACTCGATCCTCAAAACACTGAAGATCAAAAAATGTGGGAGCGGGCTTGCCCGCGATAGCAGAGTGTCAGTCACCGAAGATGGTGACTGGCCCACCGCTATCGCAGGCAAGCCAGCTCCCACATTTGTTTTGTGTTGCTCCGATCGTTCCCCCGCTCTGCGTGGGAATGCAACCCAGGGCGCTCTGCGTCCGCTCTTCAGGTCGTGACGCGGAGCGTCACCAGAGGCATTCCCACGCGGAGCGTGGGAACGATCAGCGCCTACGTGCTTACTTGCGCTGCAACAACCCTGGCAACTGCGCCACCAGCTTTTGATTGTTCAACGGCGCACGAATAAACCCGCGCTGCGTACCATCCGGCCCGATCAGCGCGAGGTTGCCGCTGTGGTCAACGGTGTAGTTCGGCTTGCTGGTATCCGCCGGAATGAACGGAATGCTCACCGCATTCGATACCTTCTGCACATCGTCCACACTCGCGCCAGTCAGGCCTTCGAATTGCGGGTCGAAGTAGCCCAGGTACTGCTTGAGCTGAGCCGGGGTGTCGCGGTTCGGGTCAACGCTGACCAGAATCACCTGCAACTTATCCACAGCCTCTTTGGGCAGTTCGCTCTTGATCTGACGCAGTTGAGCGAGGGTGGTCGGGCAGATGTCGGGGCAGAAGGTGTAGCCGAAGAACAGCAGGCTCCATTTGCCTTTCAACTCATTGACCACCACCGGCTGGCCGTTCTGGTTTGTCATGGTCACTGGCGGCAACTGGCGGCTTTGCGGCAGCAGGATGATGCCGGCGTCGATCAGCGCGGTGGGGTCACCCTGGCCCTTGCCGCTGAGCACTTTGTTAACGGTCAGGCCCATGATCAACGCGACGATGGCCACCAGGATAAAGACGGTTTTTTGAGTTCGAGTCATAGGTTCAACAGTAAGTAGTGGTCTACGAGCAGCGCGATAAACAGCAGGAACAGGTACCAGATAGAGTACTTGAACGTGTTGATCGCCGCGTGCGGCTTGCTGCCACGGTACAGCACCCAGGCCCATTGCAGAAAGCGCCCGCCCAATACTAACGCGCACGCCAGGTACAGCAGGCCGCTCATGTGGATCACATACGGCAACAGGCTTACCGCCAACAGGGCGAAGGTGTAGAGCAGGATATGCACCTTGGTGTAATGCTCGCCGTGGGTGACCGGCAGCATGGGGATGTCGGCCTTGGCGTATTCCTCCTTGCGGTGAATGGCCAGGGCCCAGAAGTGTGGCGGGGTCCAGGCGAAGATGATCAACACCAGCAGCAGCGGCTCGGCGCTCACATGCCCGGTAACCGCAACCCAACCCAGCAGCGGCGGCGCGGCGCCAGCGAGGCCGCCGATGACAATATTTTGCGGCGTCGCGCGCTTGAGAAACCCGGTGTAGATCACCGCATAACCGAGCAGCGAGGCCAGCGTCAGCCACGCCGCCAAGGGGTTGGTAAACGCCAGCAGCAGGGCCAAACCTGCAACAGCCAGAAACAAAGCAAAGGCCAGGGCGGCCACCGGCGACACGCGCCCTTCTGCCATTGGCCGCTTATGCGTGCGCGCCATGACTGCATCAATGCGCCGATCCACCACATGGTTGACCGCCGCCGCGCCACCGGCACACAGGGCAATGCCCAGGTTGCCGAAAATCAGCACCGCCCACGGCACGCCGGCGCGCGTCGCGAGGAACATGCCCACCAAGGATGTGATGAGCATCAGCACCACCACTTTCGGCTTGGTCAGCTCCAAATAGTCCCGCCAGATCGCCTGATCGTGACGCGCGCCGATCAAGGTCGCCATGGCATCTCTCCTTTAAGGGTGATGAGGCCCGAAACGTGTTTGCGTGGAATAAAGCGCCAACCGAACGGCAACTGATGGCGCACCCGGACCAGGCTGGTGCGCGCGTGGTAATTGACCAGCACCAGCGTCAGCAACAGAGCCGCACCGCCAGCGTTATGGCCGACTGCGACCGGCAGTGGCAGGTGAAAGTAGACGTTGCTCACGCCCAGGCAGATTTGTGCCGCCAGCGCGATCAGCAACAAGCCCGCGAGCCGGGTCATGCCCACAGCGCGCAACTGCCACGCCAAACCCAACAGCACCAGCGTGACCAGCACTGCGCCGATACGGTGGGTCAGGTGAATGGCCGTGCGCGCTTCGCTGTCGAGCTGCCCGCCGAGGTAATTGGGGCCGATGTGCTGGGTGAGGTGAAAGCCGTTGGCAAAGTCCGCCGCCGGCCACCACTCGCCATGGCAGGTGGGCAAGTCGATACAGGCCACCGCCGCATAGTTGGAACTGACCCAGCCGCCCAGCGCGATCTGGCCGATCACCAACACCAACCCAGCGGTTGCCCAATATTGCAGACGCTTGGGCACAATTAACGCGGGCAGCACGCCGGACAGCCGAAGGCTCAGCAGAAACAACAAACTCAAGGTGGCAAAACCGCCGAGCAGATGGCCCGTCACCACTTGCGGCCACAGTTTCAACGTCACCGTCCACATGCCGAATGCCGCCTGGGCAAACACCACCGCCAACACAAACAACGGCAACTTCACCGGCTGGCCCGGATCACGTCGATGGCTCCACGAACGCGCCGCCAGCAGCGCAATCAGCACACCCAAGGTGCCAGCGAAATAGCGATGGGTCATCTCCGCCCAGCCCTTGTCGGCCTCCACCGGCGTGTCTGGGAAATGCAGCTCGGCATGCGCCAGCTGGGCTTCGCTTTGCGGCACGCTGATAAAGCCGTAGCAGCCCGGCCAGTCCGGGCAACCGAGCCCCGCATGGGTCAGGCGCGTATAGGCGCCGAGCAGCACGACAATCAGCGCCAATAAGGTGGCAAACAACGCGAGGCGAAATCCAGGTTTGGCCATGACGATGCCCTTATCCGATGTTCGACAGTTTCAGCAGCAGGCGCAGGTCGTTGAGCAAGTCCTTGCCCTTGACCCTGGCGTCGTAGCGCAGCACCAGATTGCCGTGCGGGTCGACGATCCACAGTTGCGCATCACCGGGCACAACGGCGTCTTTACTGAAGGTCGACAGGTCCAGCGGGTAGCGTTGCAGTTGCGGGTATTCGGCTTTGAGCTTGGCCTCGTAGTCGCTGCTCACCGGCTGCGCACTGGCCAGGGCATGGCTGGCGCGGGACGCATCGCGGCCCAGGCTGATTTGCAGCTGGCGCGCCAAGTACACCAGTTGTTGGCACTCAGCGGCGCAGGCGGTGGGCGCGGTGACCAGCAACTGCCAGCGGTCTTCATCGGCCTGCACGCCGATGTCGGCGCGGGTCTGGCCATTGCCGATCAGTTCGCCGTGGTAGCTGCGGTTGTCCGGCACCCAGAACTGCAGTTTGTACATGAAGGTGGCCAGCGCCATCGGGCCGATCACCATCATCAAAATCAAAATCAGCTGCCAGCGGCCTTTGCGCCGGTCGGGCGCCTCAGATGCGCTGGGTGGATTCATGGCCGCGCCCATTGGACTTCTCCTTTTTGTTGTGCCATCCGAGGTAGAGGTAAAGCGCCAACAGCGCCAACGCCATAGCGAACCACTGCACGGCGTAGCCCAGGTGTTTTTCCGGGCCCATGGCGACCACCGGCCACGTGGTGTCGTACGTGCCAGGGCCAGGTTCCGCGCGCAGTTGGTAGGCAAACCCGCTACGGCTCAATTCAGCCCAGAAGGCGGCGGGGTGCAGCGCGGTGAGCAGGCGCGGCCATTGCGTGGTCGTGGGGTCGGCGTGCAATTGGAAGGTTTCGCCCGGGGCGACGTACACCCAGGCGTCGAGATTCAACGGTTGCTCGGGTGTGCTGAAGACCGGTGGCGTGCGACGGTCCGGCCACGGCAGCCAGCCGCGATTGAGCAACAGCCACAGGCCACTGGCCTGGTCGTGAAAGGGTTGCAGCAACTCGACACCGGCCTTGCCATCGCGCATGCGGTTGTCGAGCAATACGCTGTGTTCGGCGTCGAATTGACCACGCAGGCGCACGCGGCGAAAGGCCGGGTCGGCCATGTCATTGAGCTGCACGCTGCTGATGGGCTCGGCCACGCGCCGCTCGGCGTAGCTGGCCAGCAGCAGCTGTTTTTCATGGCCGCGTGCCAATTGCCAGAACCCCAGGCTCACCATCAACGGCAGCAGCACCAGCACCACCAACGTGGGTGCGAGCCCTGGGCGAAAGTCTTTTATGGCGCTGGCTATACTGATTTTCATTGCCTGCCCATCCGAAGGGAACCTGACCATGCTCAAAGCAGCTATTGCCCTGATGCTGATCGCGACTGTTGTAAGCCTGTTCAGTGGCTTGTTCTTTCTGGTCAAGGACGAGGGCAACTCCAACCGCCTCGTCACTGCCTTGACCGTGCGTGTCGTGCTGGCCGCGATCACCGTGGGCTTGATCGCCTGGGGCTTTTTCAGCGGCCAGTTGGTGTCTCATGCGCCGTGGTAAGTCGGCTCACAGCACATAAACGAAGAAAAACAGGCCGATCCACACCACATCCACGAAGTGCCAATACCAACTGGCCGCCTCGAAACCGAACTGGTGCTCGGCATTAAAGTGCCCCTTCAGGATGCGCATCAACATCACAAACAGAATGATGGTGCCGATGGTCACGTGGGCACCGTGAAAGCCGGTGAGCATGAAGAAGGTCGCGCCGTACACGCCCGAGCCTAGGGTCAGGCCCAGTTCTTTATAGGCGTGGATATATTCCTCAGCCTGGAACCCGAGAAACGCCAGCCCCAGCAGCACTGTGATCGCCAACCAGATTTTCAGCGCGCCGCGATGGCCTTTGCGCAAGGCATGGTGGGCGAGGGTGATGGTCACACTGGAACTCACCAGCAGGATGGTATTGACCAGCGGCAGGCCCCACGGGCTGATGGTGCCCTCCGGCGCGGGGTACAGTTTGGGGTCGGGGTTGTTGAGCAGCGGCCAGGCGAACTCGAAGTTCGGCCACAACATATGCGCGACGCCTTTGGAGCCTTCACCCGCCAGCCACGGCGCAGACATGTGCCGCACATAAAACAGTGCGCCGAAGAAGGCGATAAAGAACATCACCTCGGAAAAGATGAACCAGGTCATGCCCCAGCGAAACGAGCGGTCCATCTGCGGGCTGTACAAACCGGCACGGCTTTCCTTGATCACCGCGCCGAACCAACCGAACAGCATGTACGCCACCAGCAGGCCGCCGACGAAAAAGATCCACGGGCCGTGGGATTCCGGGCGTGCCGCCTTCAAATCGTTGAACCACACCGCCAAACCGTAAACGGTGGTGAGCATGCCCAACGTCGCAATTATGGGCCATTTGCTTTGCGCTGGTACGTAGTACGTATCATGAGACGACATGTATTCGCTCTCCTGATTGAGGGGGCAAACAGTAGCTAGCCGCCGGTATGGACGGCCACCGGCGGTTGGCGCGCAGTGATGTCAAACAGCGTGTACGCCAGGGTCAAATGCTTCACATCCTTGGGCATGTCGCGGTCGACAATAAAACGCACCGGCATTTCGATGCGCTGCCCTGGCTGTAGCACTTGCTGGGTGAAGCAAAAACACTCGGTCTTGTGGAAGTACATCGCCGCCTCGGCCGGGGAAATACTCGGCACCGCCTGGGCCGTCATGGCTTTGTCGGTGGGGTTATAGGCCACGAACAGCATCTCGGTGACCGCGCCGGGGTTGACCACCACCTCATCCGCCTTGGAATGAAACTCCCAGACCATATCGATGGCATTGGTCGACAGGAACTGCACACGCACCTGGCGCGTAGGGTCGACCACCTGCTCGCCCTCGTACTGCCCGGAGGTCTTGCCGTTGATGCCGAACGCCTTGCACATCACGTCGTAGATCGGCACCAGGGCGAAACCGAAGGCGAACATCGCCACCACCAGGATCAGCAGGCGGGTGACCAGGCGCTTGATGGGCACGGACTCAAGCATGGCAGCCACCCCGCTTTTGACTTTCTGTGGGCGCTGGCTTGCCTGCGATGAGGGTCTGGCAGTTGATAGATTCGGCGACTGACACACCGCTATCGCAGGCAAGCCAGCTCCCACAGGAGAACCAGGCAGCCTGCGCCAGAGTGTTCACTTGACCTCCGGCGGCGTGGTGAACGTGTGGTATGGCGCAGGCGAGGGAATGCTCCATTCCAAACCTTCGGCACCATCCCACGGTTTAGCCGGGGCTGGCGGGCCGCCGCGGATGCATTTGATGACGATGAACAGGAAGAAGATCTGCGTGGCGCCAAACATGAACGCGCCAATCGAGGAGACCATATTGAAGTCGGCGAACTGCAGGTTGTAGTCCGGCACCCGGCGCGGCATGCCGGCCAACCCCACAAAGTGCATCGGGAAGAACGCCATGTTCATGCCCACGAAGGACAGCCAGAAGTGCAGCTTGCCCAGGGTTTCGTCGTACATGTGGCCGGTCCATTTCGGCAGCCAGTAGTAGGCCGAGGCGAAGATGCCAAAGATCGCCCCGGGCACCAGTACGTAATGGAAATGCGCCACCACAAAGTAGGTGTCGTGGTACTGGAAGTCCGCTGGGGCAATCGCCAGCATCAGCCCGGAGAAGCCACCGATGGTGAACAGGATCACGAAGGCCACGGCAAACAGCATCGGCGTCTCGAAGGTCAGCGAGCCTTGCCACATGGTGCTCACCCAGTTGAACACCTTCACGCCCGTCGGCACGGCGATCAGCAGCGTGGCGTACATGAAGAACAGCTCGCCCACCAAGGGAATGCCGACCACGAACATGTGGTGCGCCCACACGATGAACGACAGGAACGCGATACTCGCCGTGGCGTAAACCATCGAGGTGTAGCCGAACAGCGGCTTGCGTGAAAAGGTCGGGATGATCGAGCTGACGGCGCCGAAGGCCGGCAGGATCATGATGTACACCTCGGGGTGGCCGAAGAACCAGAACACGTGCTGGAACAGCACGGGGTCACCGCCGCCGGCTGCACTGAAGAAGCTGGTGCCGAAGTGGATGTCCATCAGCATCATGGTCACGCAGCCGGCCAGCACCGGCATTACCGCGATCAGCAGGAAGGCCGTGATCAGCCAGGTCCACACGAACAGCGGCATTTTCATCAGGGTCATGCCCGGTGCACGCAGGTTGAGAATGGTCGCGACCACGTTGATCGCGCCCATGATCGAACTGATGCCCATCAGGTGGATGGCGAAGATAAAGAACGTCACGCTTTCCGGCGCGTAGGTGGTGGAGAGCGGGGCGTAGAAGGTCCAGCCGAAATTCGGCCCGCCGCCCGGGGCGAACAAGGTGGAGACCAGCAGCAGGAACGCCGCCGGCAGCAGCCAGAAGCTAAAGTTGTTCATGCGCGGCAGGGCCATGTCCGGCGCGCCGATCATCAGCGGGATCATCCAGTTGGCCAGGCCGACGAAGGCCGGCATCACCGCGCCGAACACCATGATCAACCCGTGCATGGTGGTCATCTGGTTGAAGAAGGCCGGCTGCACGATTTGCAGGCCGGGCTGGAACAGTTCGGCGCGAATCACCATGGCGAACGAGCCGCCAAGCAGGAACATGGTGAAGGCGAACCACAGGTACAGCGTGCCGATGTCTTTGTGGTTGGTGGTCAGCACCCAGCGCATCAGGCCTTTGGCGGGGCCGTGGGCATGGTCGGTGTGACCATGGTCATCGATCACAGTGCTCATGGCCGTTCTCCTGCAGGCGAGTGGGCGAGGCGGTTCGTGGCATACGCAGTAAAGGCTGTCATTTGCTTTGCGCCTGCTTGATGGCCAGCACGTCTTTAGGCGTGACCATGTCGCCTTTGTTGTTGCCCCAGGCGTTGCGCTCGTAAGTCACTACGGCGGCGATATCCACTTCCGATAGCTGTTTGCCGAAGGCTGCCATCGCGGTGCCGGGCTTGCCGAAGTACACGCGGTGCAGGTGGTCTTCCTTGGGCCCGAGGGCAATCGGCGAGCCTTTGAGCGCCGGGAACATCGGCGGCAAGCCTTGGCCTTCTGCCTGGTGACAAGCCACGCAGGTGGTGTGGTAGACCTTGTCGCCACGCGCCACCAGCTCTTCGAGCGTCCACTCTTTGGAGGTCAGCTCCTTGAGCTTGGCCGCTTCTGCCTTGCGCTCGCCGAGCCAGGTGTCGTAGTCGGCCTTGGATTTGACCTCGACCACAATCGGCATGAAGCCGTGGTCCTTGCCGCACAATTCGGCGCACTGGCCACGGTAGATGCCGGGTTTCTCGACCCGAGTCCAGGCCTCGTTGACGAAGCCGGGTATGGCGTCGCGCTTGACCGCAAAGGCCGGCACCCACCACGAGTGGATAACGTCGGCAGCCGTCACCAGGAAGCGCACTTTGGCCCCTACCGGCAGCACCAGCGGCTGATCGACCTCCAACAGGTAATGCTCGCCTTTGACGGCCTGGTTATGGATCTGCTCGGCGGGCGTGGCCAGGTTGCTGAAGAACTCCACGTCCTGGCCCAGGTATTTGTAATGCCACTTCCACTGATAGCCTGTGACCTGAATGTCGATATCCGACTCGGTGCTGTCGTAGATGTTGATCAGGGTCTTGGTCGCCGGAATGGCCATGGCCACGAGGATCAGCAACGGCACCACGGTCCAGAGGATTTCCACGGTGGTGCTCTCGTGAAACTTGGCCGCCACCTGGCCCGTGGACCGACGGTGCAGGATCATTGACCAGAACATCGCGCCAAACACGACAATGCCGATCACCACACAGATCCAGAAAATGGTCATGTGCAGGTCAAATACGGCGTGACTGACTTCAGTAGCCCCTGGCGTCATATTCGTTGTCCAGGCGGCGTGCGCCTGGCCGAATACTGACCACAACAGTAGGCCCATCCAAACGTGTGGATGTCGCGTCATTGCGGGTTCCCCTTTATGTTTCTTGTTATCCCGCCGGTTTGCACCTGCGGCGAAGGGAGCGGCTTCCATACTGCTTACAACCGCCAAGCCTTGCCTGCTTCATGCAGTTGGGCGTCATCAGCTAATTGCGTACAAAACCGAGTATAGACAGCCGTACCAACCCCGCAACGTGTAGGGGCAAATGAGCAAAAACAGACAGGCGGGCCTAATAAATACGGGGCCGCAAACGTTTATCCGACGAACGATGGCAATTCGATATAACGCAAACACATAACCATGAAATAATTATGACAAACGCATCTTAGGCTCTCGTATAAACGAGCTACCTTGTCCTTTCCCTTTTCTTACGCCTGTTTCACTGGAGCCTTCATGAACACCGCCGCATTGCGCGAGCAGATTTCCCGTGCCCATCAACACGAAGCCAGCACCGGCCAGCTTGCCCAGCAACTGGAAAAACAATTGCCGCACCTGCATTCAGCCATTTCCCTGGCTGACGGTGATCGCAACATTGTCATGACCCGCTTTGTTACCGCCTACATCGAACTTGTCCCGGACTTGCTCGAAGCCGCCAATGACGTGGCCCGCGAAGCCGGCATCGAGAGCCAGATCAAGCCGGTGCTGAAAATCGCAGAGCATTTCTTCCTGCAACCGCCCGCGATCCTCGCCGGCCACGAAGGCCTCGATGGACTGCTGGATGAGGCTTACCTGGCTCACCGTTTAGTGGAGGAGGTCAACGATCTGTATATCAAGCATTTCGGCCAGCCGTTGATTCCGGCGGACACCACCGTGGCCAACTTGATTGCTCATCAACTGATCGGCGAAGCATTCGCCAACCAGTTGGATGAAGCCGTGCACTTGGCGGTAGATGAGATGCTCAACGAAGACAGCTTTGCGCTGGAGTCGGTCGAGGCGTATCGCGAACAGCTGAAAAGCCCGGAAACGGAAGCCGCGTGGAAGCGCTGGCCGTGCCTGTCGCGGCAGCTGGGGGTTGAGTTGGCGCTGGATCAGCCCGCTTAAACTTCCGACCGGACGCAGAGCCAAATGTGGGAGCCGGGCTTGCCCGCGATGGCAGTGGGTCAATCAGCTAATGTGTTGACTGACACTCCCTCATCGCGGGCAAGCCCGGCTCCCACATTGTTTTGGGGTGCTCAGACAGGGGCCGAACCAATCCCCACCGTCGTGCGCACCCGGCCTTCCAGCCGGCGCTTCAACCCGCGCGCCTCAATCATCAGCTTCGAGCCCTTGGCCGCATTGGCCCGGCCCCATTCCTCCAGCAACTCCAGGCAGGAATGGTCGATGTAACTCAGGTTGCTCAGCGGCACATGCAACGTGGTCCCCGCAGGTACCGAGGACAGCACTTGGGTCAGCGCCGGCACTTTCAGGAAGGTCGCCGCACCGGTCAGACGCAACTCCATCTCACCGTCCTGGGGCAGGTCGATCAGGCTGATTTTCAGTCGCGACGCCTTGAAGGCGAGTTTGACCAACGTCAGCCCGAAGCCCACCAACACGCCGGTCAGCAGGTCGGTAAAGATAATCGCCAACGCCGTTGCGGCGTAGGTGAACATCGGCATCCGCCCATAGCGGCCCAGCGCTCGGAATGCTTTCACGTCCACCAGCTTGATCCCGGTGTACACCAGCACACCCGCCAGGCTCGCCACCGGAATGCTTTGCAGCACACTCGACAGCAGCAGCACGAACCCGAGCAGCCACACACCGTGGAACATCGCCGACAAGCGCGTGGTCGCACCGGCCTGCACGTTAGCCGAGCTGCGTACGATCACGCCGGTCATCGGCAGGGCGCCCACCAAACCGCAGAGCATGTTGCCCACACCTTGAGCTGACAATTCCTTGTCGAAGTCAGAGCGCTGGCCGCTGTGCATGCGGTCAACCGCTGCGGCAGATAGCAGGGTTTCAGCGCTGGCGATAAACGCCACGGCGAACGCGGCGATCAACAGCTGCGGATCGGCCAGGTTCAGCAGGTCGCCGGGGCGCAGCCAGTCGATGGCGTCCGCGAGGTTTTCCGGAACTTCCACGCGTTTGACCTGCAACGCCAGCATCAGACTGGTGACCGTCGCCAACCCCACGCCCAACAAGGCACCGGGCACGAAGCGCAGCTTTTGCGGGCGGAATTTATCCCACAGGTACATCACCAGCATCGTCGATAAGCCGAGCAACCCGGCTTGCCAGCCAAGGCCACCGCCGAGGGTTGGAATCGCCTCGATCAGTGCCGCCGGAAAGCCCGCCAGGTTATCCAGCCCCGAAGGCTTGGGCGCGCCGTCGAGCATCACATGCACCTGGGACAGCACAATCAACACGCCGATCCCGGCCAGCATGCCGTACACCACCGCCGGCGCTGTGACACGGAACCAGCAGCCCAGGCGTAAACGCCCAGCCACCAGTTGCAGGAACCCCGCCAACAGCAGGATCGGCCCGAGCATCATCATCCCGTGCTGGCGCACCAGCTCGAACACCAACACCGCCAAGCCCGCCGCAGGGCCGCTGACCTGAAGCGGCGAGCCTGCCAGCCAGCCCACCACCAAACCACCGATAATCCCGGTGAGCAGCCCTTTGGCCGGCGGCATACCGGAAGCAATCGCGATGCCCATGCACAAGGGCAAGGCAACCAGAAACACAACCACGGAGGCGAGCAGCTCCCGCGGCAATACAGCTTTCAATTGAGCAGCACGCATGATGACTCTCCCGAGGCATTCGCCGGGCGCGGCAAAGCCTGGCTGCATCCATGGCAGCCACCGCATTACCCGGCAGGGAAGTGTTTTAGAAGCGCGCTTTAGGCGTCGCGCAAGGGATTGGCCCGTCGCCGCTCAGCGGTCGGAACGCCGCTTGATCCGCATCGTAAGCGCGGATTTCACTGGTCTCGATGTTGTAGATCCAACCATGGATAAACAACTGACCATTGGCCATGCGCGAAGCCACGGAAGGGTGGGTGCGCAAATGCTGCAACTGGGCGATGACGTTTTCTTCGGTCAACACCTTCATGCTCTCGCCTTCATTGGCGCAGTCGCAGTTGTCCTCGACCATGGACTTGGCGACCTCGGCGTGGCGCAGCCACGCCCGCACCGTCGGCATCTTTTCCAGGCTCTGGGGGTTGAGTACCGCGCGCATGGCACCGCAATCGGAATGCCCGCACACGATGATGTGCTGCACACCCAACGCGAGTACCGCGTACTCGATGGCCGTGGAAACACCACCGTTCATCTGGCCGTAGGGCGGCACCACGTTGCCGACGTTACGGGTCACGAACAGGTCGCCGGGGGAGCTTTGGGTGATCAGCTCCGGCACGATGCGCGAATCGGCGCAGGTGATGAACATCGCCCGTGGGCTCTGGGCCGTGGCGAGTTTCTTGAAGAGTGCTTCCTGCTCGGGGAAGACGTCGTGATGGAAATGCAAAAAGCCGTCAACGATGTGCTTTAGCGCTGCATCGGCGGACTCCGCCTCGTGAGAGGCTGAAGCCGACGCAGCCAACGGCTGTTTATCCTTGTCACTCATGATTCATCCTCTTGATTAAGGCAGGGAGAGCGTTCAGGTCAATTCGACGCTTGGTCAGTGGAATAGTTGTAAAACGCCAAAGACCGAGTCTTCGACCCGCCAGTCACTCGTTGAACAAGGTAACCGCCGAAACTTAACTGAAACTGAATGAACCGCTCTAGATCGCGGGTTTCAGTGATATCAAAACGCGACTATTCCTACAGAAATTCCGCGCATTTCCTCATTAGTCTACAACAATGCCATCTGCCTGCCCGGTGGGCAAAACGCCGTGCAATCCAGATTAAACCCTTCCCGACGATTAAGCCCCAAGCGCTTGATCGCCTTGCTGAAGCGTTGCGCCAACAGATCGGCGAACGGCCCCTCACCCCGCATCCGCACACCGAAGCGGCTGTCGTACACCTCACCACCGCGCACCTGGCGCACCAGGCTCATCACATGGGCCGCACGCTGCGGGTAATGCGCCGCCAGCCACGCCTCGAACAACGGCGCCACCTCCAGCGGCAGGCGCAGCATCATGTAGGCCGCACTTTGTGCACCGGCAGCGTGGGCCTCAGTCAGCAGACTTTCCAGCTCACTGTCGTTGATCATGGGAATCATCGGCGAGCACAGCACGCCCACCGGGATGCCGGCCTCACGCATCACCCGAATCGCCCGCAACCGCGCCTTGGGCGCCGCCGTGCGCGGTTCCAGGATGCGCTTGAGCTCGTCGTCCAGGCTGGTAAGGCTGATCATCACCGCCACCAGCCGTTGCCGGGCCAGCTCGGTCAGCAGGTCGAGATCGCGCAAAATCAGCGAGCCCTTGGTGATGATGGTCACCGGATGGCGGTAGCGCAGCAGCACTTCGAGGGTTTGCCGGGTGATCTTGTATTCGCGCTCGATGGGCTGGTACGGGTCGGTATTGGAGCCCAGGTTGATCGGCGCACACACATAGCCCGGCTTCGACAGCTGTTGTTCCAGCACATCGGCGGCATTGGTCTTGGCGATCAGTTTGGTTTCGAAATCCAGCCCCGGCGACATATCCCAATAGGCATGGCTGGGCCGCGCGTAGCAGTAGATGCACCCGTGCTCGCAGCCGCGATAGGGGTTGATCGAGCGATCAAACGGCAAGTCCGGCGAGTTATTGCGGGTGATGATGCTCTTGGCCGTTTCGATACGCACTTCAGTGCCCTGGGTCGGCGGCACTTCCTGGAACCAACCGTCGTCCTCGGCCACGCTGACGGTAGGCGCAAAGCGGTTATGCAGGTTGGTAGCCGTGCCCCGGCCACGGGGCGGCAGAGGTGTAGACATGAAAACGCCTCGATACTGTTTTTATGTACAGTATAGAGGCGTCATCGTTATGACCAGTGCCGTTTGGCGGCGGGCATAGGATTAGTGCTTTTGCGTCACTTGGCCCAGGTCGTCGCCCGAAGGGGGGCGCCTATCACTCTTGCGCAGGTCCGCCACGTCGCTGGCTTTTACCGGCGCGCCCTTATTGCCCCAGCTGCCACGGACGAAACTGACCACATCCGCCACTTCCTGGTCCGACAACCGCCACGCGAATGCCGGCATGGTGAACGTCGAGGGTGCCGTGTGGGTGGCCGGCAAGGTGCCGCCGTTCAACACAATGTTGATCAGCGACGTAGCATCTGCCGTCTGCAACACCGGGTTACCCGCCAGTGCCGGGAACACCCGCGTATAGCCATGGCCGTCGGTACGGTGGCAGGCCGCGCAGTTGTCGATGTACACCGACGCGCCCGGCTTGCTGTCGTCACCTTTCCACAGCGCCTCGGCCACCTGTTTGTCGTACTGGTGCGGCTGATCTTTAGGGTCCACCGCCGGCAGGCTTTTGAGGTAACGGGCGATAGCGGTCAGGTCCTCCTGGGACATGTACTGCATGCTGTGCACCACCACATCGCTCATGCCGCCAAACACCGCGCTGCGGTCACTGCGGCCAGTCTTGAGGAATTGCACCAACTGCTCCTCGCTCCAGCTGCCGAGGCCGTCCTTGTGGTCGCCACGCAGGCTTTTCGCGATCCAGCCTTCCAACGGCGCGCTGCCGGACAGGAAGGCGTTGCCGTCAGTGGCACTCAGGGCTTTTTCCTGCATGGTCAGCGCGCGCGGCGTGTGGCAGGCGCCACAGTGGCCGAGGCCTTCAACCAAATACGCACCACGGCTGACCACCGGATCGACAGCCGCTTGTGCCGGATGCTCTTGCACTGTCGGCGCAAACATCCACCGCCAGGCCGCCAACGGCCAGCGCATGCTCAGGGGCCAAGGAATATCGCTGTCCTTGTTCGCTTGGGCGACCGGCTCAACACCCTTCATGAAGTACGCATACAACGCCTGCATGTCGCTGTCGCTGACACGTGCGTAAGACGGGTAGGGCATCGCCGGGTAAAGCGTACTACCGTTCTTGGCGACGCCATGGCGCACGGCTTTGTCGAAGTCTTCGAAGCTGTAGTCGCCCAGGCCGGTCGTGTCCGGGGTGATGTTGGTGGAGTAGATCACGCCGATCGGGGTTTCCATCGGCAGGCCGCCAGCGAAGGGCTTGCCCCCCTTGGCGGTGTGGCAGGCCACGCAGTCACCGGCGCGGGCCAGGTATTCGCCCTGCTTGATCAGGTCGGTTTCAGCGGCACTCACCGAGCAACTGCTCAAGAGCGCCAGGGAGGCGATAACGAGTGCTTTCATGGTCATCGCTCCTTATGCCTGAACCAGTGGGCCGGGGTTTTTGAGGTACTGCTCGCGGATCGCTCGCGCCGACCAGTAGGTCAACGCCGCTACCAGGCCGGTAGGGTTGTAGCCCAAGCCTTGTGGGAAAGCCGATGCGCCTGGGACAAACACGTTGTGTACATCCCAGCTCTGCAGGTAACGGTTCAAGGCACTGGTTTTCGGGTCGGTGCCCATGATCGCGCCACCGTTGAGGTGGGTGGTCTGGTAAGCCGCGGTGTTGAAGTGCTCACCGACCTTTTTGCCCAATACCGCAATGGCCTTGGGGTTCATCGCTTCGGCGACCTTGCCCATCTTCTCCATCATGAAGCGGTTCATCTTGATGTCGTTTTCCTGCCAGTCGAACGTCATCCGCAGCAAAGGTAGGCCGTAGGAATCGCGATACACCGGGTCCAGATCCAGGTAGTTGGCCCGGTAGGATTGATGCGCCCCGTGGGAGTCCATCGACACCTGGTGGGTGTAGTAATCGGCGGTGGCGCGCTTCCACGCACTGCCCCACGCCGGAGTGCCCGGCGGGTTGGACGTACCGGCAATCGGCCGGCTGCCGGCCTGGTTGACCCACATCGGCGAACCGCCAACAAAGCCGTGCGGCCCGTGGTCGAAGTTGTCCGCGTTGAAGTCGTCGATGGCCACGCCATTGCCGCCCGCACCGATGAAGTTGTTGGTGTGGGTGTCCTTGTCGAAGAAGGCTTTGATAGTGCCCATGTTCTGGTAGGCGAAGTTCCTGCCCACCACGCCCTCATTGGTGATCGGGTCGTAGGGCTTGCCGATACCCGAGAGCAACATGAGGCGCACATTGTTGAACTGGAAGGAACCGATGATCACCAGATCCGCCGGCTGCTCGCATTCGCGACCCTGGCCGTCGATATAGGTCACGCCGGTCGCTTTGCTCTTGGTGCTGTCGAGGTTGACCTTGAGCACGTGGGAATTGGCCCGCAGCTCAAAATTCGGCACTTGGCGCAACGCCGGCAGGATGTTTACGTTCGGCGAGGCCTTGGAGTACATGTAGCACACGTAACCGCTGCAGAAACCGCAGAAGTTGCACGGCCCCATCTGCGCGCCATAGGGGTTGGTGTACGGCCCCGAGGTATTGGCCGACGGCAGGTTGTAGGGCTTGTAACCGACCTCGGCAGCCGCTTTCTGAAACAGCTGTGCGGAGACCGTGTTTTTCTGCGACTCCAACGGAAACGGGTTAGAGCGATCCGGCGCATACGGGTTGCCGCCGCGGCCTTCGCCCACCAACTGACCTTTAACCGTCCAGGCCTGGCCGGAGGTGCCGAAGACTTTTTCCGCGTAGTCGAAAAACGGCTCCAGTTCTTCGTAACTCACGCCGAAGTCCTGGATGGTCATGTCTTTGGGAATGAAGTTCTTGCCGTAGCGCTCTTCGTAATGGCTGCGCATGCGCAGCTCGATAGGGTCGACACGAAAATGCACGCCCGACCAGTGCAGCCCCGCACCGCCCACGCCATTGCCCGGTAAAAACGCACCCAGCTGACGGTTGGGCAGGGCGACGTCATTCACGCTATGGCGAATAGTCACAGTCTCTTTGGAAATGTCCTGGAAGAGTTTTTTACGCACGCTGTAGGTCAGTTCGTCGATGACCTGCGGATAGTTGCCGTCCGGGTAAGTGTCCTGCATCGGGCCGCGCTCCAGCGCTACCACGTTGAGGCCAGCTTCCGTCAGCTCCTTGGCCATGATCGCGCCGGTCCAGCCGAAACCCACGATCACTGCGTCGACTTTCTTCATGATGGTCGCCACGTTTATGCCCTCTCGCCGCGAATGGAAACAGCCGGGAAGGGGTATTGCTCGTTGCGTTCCACCCAATCCATAAAGTCGGCGCGGGCGCCGGGGAAGCCGATCATGGTCCAGCCAACCATGCCTTGGTTGCCGCCGTGGATCGGGTCACAGAAGAACCCTTCCTTGGTGTTTTGCAGCAGCAAGTTGAAAAACATCTTCGCCGGCACCGCCTCGAAATGGGCAGTCATTTCGCTGCCGCCCGCCTCCATGCGCCGCAACATGTCGTCCTGGGTAGCGCTGTCTTGCGCAGCAAAAGGCTTACCGTTGAACGCCTTCGACCAAGCATCCGTCGCAGCAATGCCCAAGCGATAGATGTCCTTGGGCACCAATTTGCTCTGCCAGCCCATCTCCGACGGTGCATCGGCGTTGAACGGGCCTTGCATGAACCACAGCGCGCCGGCGGCATACGGCGTGTTCATCTGGCGGTCGATGTATTGCGGCGCGCCGGCTTCCAGGGCGCCAGGGCCTTGGGCGTCGGCGGGAATCAAACGGGCAACGGCCGCATTGATGAACGCCCACTCTTCGGCAGTGAAGTAGCTCGGCTCATAAGCTTTGTCGCTGACCGGCAGTTTAGCCTCTGCGGCGTGGGCCGGTTCCGGCGTGGCCATCAGCATCGAGCCACCAAAGCCGGTGCTGGCAACCGTGACCACCGGGATCAAGGTCAAGGATTTGCGCAAAAAGTCACGCCGGGGGTTGTCTTGATCTTGATCAGACATAGGTGCACCTCATCATGTGGTCACGGGTTTATCAGCCGCTTCTGGGAGCAGCGTGAAGGCTTGCCGACGAAATTGGATCCAATGTGATAGAGCACACTGGCAAACAATAGTTACAAATGATAGCAGGCTAAGCATTCAGAAGAACCGATTCGCCGATAAAAACACCGGATCAGGCTGGGTATTCACGATCCTTTGACGAGTACCTCACGCGGCGTTGACTCCCGGTAGGCGAATCTGTGGCCCATCAGCCAACTCCCTATTCGGTCACCCAACGCATGTTCGAGATTCGATTGCTGCCTGCCCTCGGCATGGCGTTCCTGGCCTTTTTCGCCACCGCTCACGCCCAAGCCGACGGCGCCTCTTCGCTGCGCTCGCCGGAATGGGCCCAGCCGGTGGGCGACCAATTCAACCTGCACCAGATGACGCCCACGCTGTATCGCAGCGCACTGCCGAGCAGCAGCGCGTTACCTGTACTGGAAAATCTGAAGATCGGAACGGTGATCAACTTTTTGCCTGAATCTGATGCGGCGTGGCTTAAGACTTCTGATATCAAACAGGTACAGCTGACTTATCGCACCAACCATGTCGACGATTCCGACGTGCTGGCAGCACTAAGAGCTATTCAGGAAGCGCAAGCGAACGGTCCGGTGTTGATGCACTGCAAACACGGCTCCGACCGCACCGGCCTGATAGCGGCGATGTACCGTGTGGTGATCCAAGGCTGGAGCAAGGAGGACGCGCTGAACGAGATGACCTTGGGCGGTTTCGGCACCAGTAATGGCTTCAAGGACGGTGTGCGCTACATGATGAAGGCCGATATCGACAAGTTGCGCACCGCCTTGGCCAATGGCGACTGCAGCACCAGTGAGTTTGCGTTGTGCTCAATGAAAAGCTGGCTCAACACGGCCGGCAATAGCCGTGTCGAGCCAAAGAAAGACCCTGAGTTAGTGCTCACACCCTAAGTGGGCATCAGTCCTTCTTCAGCTTGGGATTGGGGAAGAACTGCACCGCCTGCACCTTCGGGTCCGGCGCTTTCAACGCCGATGTATTAACCCGCGTGCCCAATTCCTTGGGCACCGACAGACCTTGGTCATTCAACGTGTCGGTATAACCGCAGGCCACACACTCACGGTGTGGCACGCTGTCTTCGGTCCACATCTTTAACTTGTCCGGCTCGCTGCACGCCGGGCAAACCGCCCCGGCGATAAATTGCTTTTTGGTGATCACAGGCCCTTCGCTCATGCTGCCGCGTCCTCACTCAGGCCACTGTGGCGCAAGAGTGCGTCAATCGACGGCGCACGTCCGCGGAAGTCGACGAACAGCACCATCGGCGCCTGGGAACCGCCGCGAGCCAGGATCGCCTCGCGGAATGCACGGCCGGTTTCAGCGTTGAGAACGCCGTCTTCTTCAAACTTGGAAAAGGCATCCGCCGACAGCACTTCAGCCCACTTGTAGCTGTAGTAGCCCGCCGCGTAACCACCGGCGAAGATGTGCGCAAAGCTGTTAGGGAAGCGGTTGTACGCCGGTGGGCGCATCACCGAGACTTCATCACGCACGCCTTCAAGCACCTGCGCCGCGCTGCGGCCATCGCCGTGGGTGGCGTGCAGTTCGAAGTCGAACAGCGAGAACTCCAGCTGGCGCACCATCATCAGGCCGGATTGGAAGTTCTTCGCCGCAAGCATTTTTTCCAGCAGGTCCTGCGGCAGCGGCTCGCCGGTTTCATAGTGGCCAGAGATCAGCGCCAGGCCTTCCGGCTCCCAGCACCAGTTCTCCATGAACTGGCTCGGCAACTCCACCGCATCCCAGGCCACGCCGTTGATCCCGGAAACGCCAGCATGCTCGACGCGGGTCAGCAGGTGATGCAGGCCGTGGCCGAATTCGTGGAACAGGGTGGTGACTTCATCATGAGTCAGCAGGGCAGGCTTGCCGCTGTCGGCCGGGGTGAAGTTGCACACCAAGTTCGCCACTGGGCTTTGCAGCACGCCATCAATGGTGCGGCGACGGTCGCGAGCGCCGTCCATCCAGGCACCGCCACGCTTGTTGGCGCGGGCGTACAAGTCGAAGAAGAAGCGGCCGACGTGCTGGCCGTTTTCCTTGATTTCAAACAGACGAACATCCGGGTGCCAGGTGTCGAAGCCTTTTTGCTCGGCGATCTCGATGCCGTACAGGCGTTGCACGATGGCAAACAGGCCGCCCAGCACTTTGTCGATTGGGAAGTAGGCGCGCAGGGCTTCCTGAGACACGCTGTAACGTTGCTCACGGAGTTTTTCGCCGTAGAAACCACTGTCCCAGCTTTGCAGGTCGGCGCAGCCTTGTTCGCCAGCGTAAGCCTTGAGCTGTTGCAGGTCCTGGGCGGCAAATGGCTTGCTGCGCTTGGCCAGGTCGCGCAGGAAACTCAGCACCTGGTCGCTGGACTCGGCCATTTTGGTGGCCAGGCTCAATTCGGAGAACGAGGCGTAGCCCAGCAGTTTGGCCAGCTCCTGACGCAGGTCGAGGATCTGTTCCATCACTGGGCCGTTATCATTCTTACCGGCATTAGGGCCTTGGTCTGACGCACGGGTGCAGTAGGCCGCGTAGACTTCTTCACGCAGGGCACGGTTGTGGGCGTAGGTCATCACCGCGTAGTAGCTGGGGAATTCCAGGGTGATCAACCAGCCGTCGAGGCCTTTGGCCTGGGCGGCGGCGGCCATTTGTGCCTTGGCCGAGTCGGTCAGGCCGGCGAGGATGGCCTCATCGGTGACGTGTTTGGTCCAGGCTTGAGTGGCATCCAGCAGTTGGTTGGAGAATTTGCTGCCCAGCTCGGACAGCTTGCTCTGCACTTCGGCGTAGCGCTTTTGCTGCTCAGGCGGCAAATCGATACCCGACAGGCGGAAATCACGCAAGGCGTGCTCAAGGATGGTTTTTTGCGCCACGTCGAAACCGCCAGCCTCCGGGCTGTTGGCCAAGGCTTCAAAGGCCTGGAACAGCGCGCGGTTCTGGCCCATCTCAGTGGAGTAAGCGCTCAATGCCGGCAGGCAGGCCTCATAGGCTTCACGCAGTTCGGCGCTGTTGCACACGGCATTCAAGTGGCTGACCGGGCTCCAGGCGGCGCCCAGGCGGTCATTCAGTTCGTCCATGGCCAGCACCAAGCCGGCCCATGTCGGATTTTTGCCCTGGCTTTGCAGGATGCCTTCGATGGCAACACGGTTGTCGGCGAGGATCTGTTCGATGGCCGGCTGCACGTGCTCGGCACGGATCGCCGAGAACGGCGGCAGGTCGTAGGACTGCAGAAGAGGGTTGTTCGCGCTCACGGTTGGCACCTTGGCTGAAGAAACATGTAAGAACAAAGATGGGGCCATCTTAATTACAATCAACGCCCACCGCAGCTATCAGCACATAAGAGAGAGGCTATCGTGACCCTTCGCACCTATCAGAACCACACGCCAACCCTGGGCGCCGGGGCTTTTGTCGACATTTCGGCGGTGGTGATCGGCGATGTCGAAATCGGCGCCGACAGCTCGGTTTGGCCGCTGACGGTGATTCGCGGCGACATGCACCGCATCCGCATCGGGGCGCGCACCAGCGTGCAGGACGGCTGCGTACTGCACATTACTCACGCCGGGCCATTCAATCCTGACGGTTTCCCGCTGCTGATCGGCGACGACGTAACCATCGCCCACAAAGTCATGCTGCACGGCTGCAGCGTCGGCAACCGTATCCTGATCGGCATGGGCAGCATCGTGATGGACGGTGCAGTGGTGGACGATGACGTAATCATCGGCGCTGGCAGCCTGGTGCCGCCAGGCAAGAAACTCGACAGTGGTTTTTTGTACGTGGGCAGCCCGGTTAAACAGGTCCGCCCATTGACCGACAAAGAACGTGCCTTTTTCACCTACAGTGCAGCGAACTACGTGAAGCTTAAAGACCTGCACCTGGCTGAAGGATTCGACCAATGATCCAGCGTTACCAAACCGTCCTGTTCGACCTGGACGGCACCCTGACCGACCCACGTGAGGGCATCACCCGCTCGATCCAGTACGCCCTCGCCAAACTCGGCATTGATGAACCGGACCTGACCAAGCTGGAACACTTCATCGGCCCGCCTCTATTGCAAGCTTTCATGCAGTTCTACGGCTTCGACGAGGCTAAAGCGTGGGAAGCGGTGAATTTCTACCGCGAGCGCTTCAAGGTCACCGGGCTGTATGAAAACCGCGTATTCGAGGGTGTCATGCCGCTGCTCGAAGCGCTGAATGGCCAGGGTCGCCAGCTGTATGTGGCCACGTCCAAGCCGTGGGTGTTTGCCCGCGAGATTGCGCGGCATTTTGATTTTGCCAAGCACTTCAAAGTGATCTACGGCAGCGAGTTGGATGGCACGCGTACCAACAAGGTCGAGTTGATCGCCCACCTGATGCGTGAGCAAGGGCTGGACCCGGCCACCACCTTGATGATCGGTGATCGCAAGCATGACCTGATCGGGGCGCGTAGCAACGGGCTGGATTCGGCGGCAGTGGGCTATGGCTTTGGCAGTTTCGAGGAGCTGAATGCCGAAGCGCCGACCTGGCATTTCGAGACGCTGGCCGAGCTGCACCAGGCGTTTATGGGCCACCGTTGACAGGCCATCAGCCGCTGTTTTCAAGGCGTTTGTCTGCGCGTTGGAGCCCTTGATGCCGGTAGCCTCCCACGGTGAGGGGATAAACCGCTCAGCAATAGTGTTTTTCTGCGCTGGTAGTCGGCCCTATTGAGGTGCAATGCGCCCAACAAAGAAAAATAATGAGCATTGGCCTCGGCACTTTGGTCAATTGAAATGCCCTTGCGGCCCAGTGTATTCAAAAAGTACGACAGCGTTATCTCGGTCGCCTCACTGCCGCCCTCATCGTGTGTACCCAGCGCACTGTGTGTCACTTCATGAATGAAGGTATGGGCAATTTCTTCCACAGAAGAGCGCTCAAGAAAATCCCGCTGAAAATACATCAGGCGTTTTAAGCCTCTCGTTATCAGCCTGCCGGAAGCCAATGTGTCCATGGCGGAAATAGCCTGTACGCCCCTTCTGCCCTGATAGTCCTCCATGACACTTATCCTGTGGAAATTGCCATGGAAATAGTTAACCCCGGACATGGTTTGCTGCAGATGACTCGCGCCTTGCTGCGGCGCGTCAAAAAACAGATCGTTGAGCTGATTTAATTCTGTTGCGTTAGCAGGATCGCTCATCGCGGGACTGTCATAAATTTTGTGTTCGGGCATAACATGTTGAAGAGGTGCATGTATGCCAACCACAAAGAAACCGGCCCGCAGGGCCCAGCGTGACCTTCCAGCCATTCCAAAAGAGCTGATCGACCAGTTCGTCAGCGGCCCGATGAGTGCCGAAGCCATTCAGGATGCGTCGATGGCGTTCAAAAAGGCCTTGATCGAGCGAGCCCTTGGTGCCGAGCTGGGCCACCAC
>NZ_UYXQ01000017.1 GCF_900624995.1 Pseudomonas antarctica | reverse complement strand
ATGCATTCCTTATCGGCGCTTTGGTGAAGGGGTGGGGCGAAGTCTCCCACGGTCTGTACTGGCTAGAGTCAGATGCTGGCTTTTAGTCCCACCACCCCAACAAGTCTAACCATACAAGCGGGCTTGCCTGCGATGGCATCAACTCGGTGTACTTGATAGACCGAGGTGTCTGCATCGCAGGCAAGCCAGCTCCCACATTAGATTGAGTTCAGTTTCAAATATCAGGTCGGCTGTCAGGCCGCCTTGGCTTCGCTTTTGATCTAACCACTCAGGTCGGCTACTAGGCCGCCGTGCTCTTGCTTTTGATCTTGATCTTAGGCGCCCCGTTAAACCACGCTGGCCGAACGCAGGCTTTGGAGCGGGGGTAAACCGGCAGGACGCCGGTTTAGCCGCGATGGGCCAAGGATGGCCCATGGCGGCGGCCCACGGTCCAAAGCCTGCGTGAGGGCACACCGAGCCTAGGCGAGGTGCCGAGTGGTGGGGCAAGAGCCCTTTTGGTTACTTTTGGCTGGGCCGGCATTCCGGGCTCTTTTCCAAAAGTGACCCGCCGTAAGGGCGGAACCCATAGCAGCCGTTACCCAAATAACGGATATGTACCCAGCGCCCCCACGACAACCAAAGAACTCAACCCATAAAAAAATGTGTAGATACCTATAGCTATCGCAGGCAATCCAGCTCCCACAGAGGCTAGTGTTTCGCCAGCAGCAGGCAATAAAAAACCCCGCATTGGCGGGGTTTTTATTGGGTTACTTTTTAAGTCCCAGCTTCTTCAGCTCTTCATCACGCAACTCACGGCGCAGGATCTTGCCCACGTTGGTGGTCGGCAACGCATCGCGAAACTCGACAGCCTTGGGCACTTTGTAGCCGGTGACGTTGGCGCGCATGTGTTCCATCACCTGCTCCTTGGCCAGGGTTGCCCCCGGCTTGACCACGATAAAGAGCTTGATGTGCTCCCCGGACTTGTCATCCGGCACGCCGATGGCCGCACATTGCAGCACGCCCGGCAGGCCCGCCAGCACGTCTTCCAGCTCGTTGGGGTAGACGTTGAAACCGGAGACCAGAATCATGTCTTTCTTGCGGTCGACAATGCGCATGTAGCCATCCGGCTGGATGATCGCGATGTCACCGGTCTTCAACCAGCCTTCGCTGTCGAGGATTTCGGCGGTGGCGTCTTCGCGCTGCCAGTAGCCCTTCATCACTTGCGGGCCTTTGACGCACAGCTCGCCGATTTCACCCAGGGCCAGTTCGACGCCGTCATCGGTGATGACTTTGCACACAGTCGATGGCACAGGAATGCCAATGGTGCCGATCTGGATGTTCTGGATCGGGTTGACCGTCGCCACCGGGCTGGTCTCGGTCATGCCGTAACCTTCGCAGATATTGCAACCGGTCACGTCTTTCCACCGCTCGGCGGCTGCCAATTGCAGCGCCATACCGCCCGACAGGGTGACTTTCAGCGCGCAGAAATCCAGCTTGCGGAAGCCTTCGTTGTTGCACAGCGCCACGAACAACGTGTTCAGGCCAACAAAGCCACTGAACTTCCACTTCGACAGCTCCTTGACCATCGCCGGCAGGTCGCGCGGGTTGCTGATCAGGACGTTGTGGTTGCCGATCAGCATCATCGCCATGCAATGAAAGGTGAAGGCATAGATGTGGTACAGCGGCAGCGGCGTGATCAGAATCTCGCAACCTTCATTGAGGTTGGAACCCATCAGCGCCTTGCACTGCAACATGTTGGCGACCAGGTTGCGATGGGTGAGCATTGCGCCTTTGGCCACGCCCGTGGTGCCGCCAGTGTATTGCAGCACGGCAACGTCGCCGCTGGCCGGGCTGACATCGTTGACCGCTTGGCCGTGCCCCTTGGCCAGCACGTCGTTGAACTTGATCGCGTTGGGCAAGTGATAGGCCGGGACCATTTTCTTCACGTACTTGATGACGCTGTTGATCAGCAGGCGCTTGAACGGCGACAACAGATCAGCGACTTCGGTGACAATCACGTGCTTGACGGCGGTCTTGGGCACGACTTTTTCAGCCAGGTGCGCCATGTTCGCCAGGCAAACCAGGGCCTTGGCCCCGGAATCATTGAATTGGTGTTCCATTTCCCGCGCGGTGTACAGCGGGTTGGTGTTGACCACGATCAGGCCGGCACGGATGGCGCCGAACACGGCCACCGGGTATTGCAGGACGTTAGGCAGTTGCACGGCGATTCGATCGCCAGGCTTCAAGTCGGTATGCTGTTGCAGGTAGGCGGCGAAAGCGCCGGACAATTCGTACAGTTCACCGTAGGTGATTGTCTTGCCCAGGTTGCTGAAAGCCGGTTTGTTGGCGAAGCGCTGGCAGGACTGTTTCAGTACCGCCTGAATATTTTGATACTCGTCTGGATTGATGTCTGCAGCAATCCCGGCGGGGTACTTATCCTTCCAAAAGTCTTCATTCATGGAAGCCCACTCCTCAGCGACGCGAATTCATCATCGCATTTGATGCGATTATTATTGGTGTATGTTTTTTTAAGGTGAATCTGGCGCTTTCAAGCAGGCCGAGAAGTCACAAAGCGCGCCGAGAGTAGCAGCTTTGCCAAGGGCCGCCTAGAGCCAAAAGAGGGCCCTACAGTCATAAACATGACTCAAGAATATCCAATAGTCATTTTTAGAGCAAAAATTCTATATATTTGAAAGTCGCTCTGGAATGGGCCTTTCAGCCCACTCACAGATTTTTTTAATCGCATTTCACATCAGGCGATATCACGCAGCTCTCTGCGTAGAATCTTGCCCACCGGCGTCATCGGCAACGAGTCGCGCAACACAATATGCTTGGGCACCTTGTAGCCGGTGAAATTGGTCTTGCAGTACGCCTTCAGTTCTTCAAGGCTCACGCCCTGCGTGCGCGCCACCACAAACAGCTTCACTGCCTCCCCGGTGCGCTCATCCGGCACGCCGATCACTGCGCAGTTGGCCACCGCTGGATGCGCCATCACCACGTCTTCGATCTCGTTGGGGTAAACGTTAAAGCCCGAGACGATGATCAGGTCTTTCTTACGATCAACAATGCTCACGTAGCCATCGTTATCGATCACGGCAATGTCGCCGGTTTTCAGCCAGCCTTCGGCGTCCAACGTCTCGGCGGTGGCGGCCGGTTGCTGCCAGTAGCCCTTCATCACCTGCGGGCCCTTGATGCACAGCTCGCCGCGTTCGCCCAACGGCAACTCATGGCCGTCGTCATCAATCACTTTCATCGCCGTGCCCGGCACCGGAATGCCGACGGTGCCGAGGCGCGACTGCCCGCCGTACGGGTTGGTGCTGGCCACCGGTGAGGTTTCGGTCAGGCCGTAGCCTTCGCCGATGGAGCAACCGGTCACCGCCTTCCAGCGCTCGGCCGTGGCCTTGATCAAGGCCGTGCCGCCGGAGTTGGTGATCTTCAGATGGGAGAAATCCAGGCTCTTGAAATCGGGGTGGTCCATCAGCGCCACAAACAGCGTGTTCAGCCCCAGCAGACCGGAGAACCGCCATTTTTTCAGCTCCTTGATAAACCCGCCAATGTCCCGTGGGTTGGTGATCAGCACGTTATGGCTGCCGGTCACCATCATGCACATGCAGTTCGCCGTGAATGCATAGATGTGGTACAGCGGCAGCGGCGCGATCATCACCTCCTGCCCTTCCTTTATCAGCGGCTGGCCATTCTCGCCAACCTGGGACATGCACGCCCGCACCTGCTGCATATTGGCGACCAGGTTGCGGTGGGTAAGCATCGCGCCCTTGGCGAGGCCAGTAGTGCCGCCGGTGTATTGCAGCACCGCGATGTCATCCAGCGTCACCGGATGGCGGGTCAGGCTTTGGCCCGCCCCCATGCGCAAGGCGCGTTTGAACGACACGGCGCGTGGCAGGTTGTAGCCCGGGACCATCTTCTTGACTTTGTCGACCACGGTATTGATCAGCCAGCCTTTGGCGGCCGGCATGAAGTCGCCCATCTTGGCTTCGATCAGGTAGTCGATCTCGGTGTCGGCGCACACTTCCTGCACCCGCGAACCAAACAGGTTGAGATAGACCAACGCGCGAATGCCGGCATCCTTGAACTGGTGGCGCATCTCGCGCGGGGTGTACAGCGGGTTGGTGTTGACCACGATCAGCCCGGCGCGCAGTGCGCCGAACACGGCAATCGGGTAATGCAGCACGTTGGGCATCTGCACCGCGATACGCTCGCCCGGCTTGAGATCGGTGTGCAGTTGCAGGTATCCGGCGAACGCCGCACTCTGGCGCTCAAGCTCGGCGTAGGTCAGGGTGATGCCCATGTTGCTGAACGCCGGACGGTCGGCAAAGGCCTTGCAGGAACGCTCGAACACTTCGATCACCGATTTATACGTGGTGAGGTCGATGTCGTTGGGAACGCCCGCCGCGCGTTTGTCATTCCAGAAATCAGGTTGCATTATTCTTGTCCTCTTACCTGAGTATGTCCGGCCGCTTTTATGAAGGTGTAAAAGCGGAGCTTTAGGGACGTTAGCAGCTATGACCAAACAGGCAAATACACCCAACTGTGTCATTTATTGTATGAATCTTGCCCCTAACGTGTAGGCAGATACACCAGCCTCCGGCAGATGAGCTATACACTGCAACGACCCTGAGCAAAGGAAGCGCCATGAACCACAGCACCTTCTGGCTGACCGCGAATGACCGCAGCCGCCTGTACGTCAACCAATGGCTGCCGGACGGCGAGGCAAAGGCCATGATCATGCTGTCCCACGGCATGGCCGAGCACAGTGGCCGCTATGCACGCCTGGCCGAGGCCTTGTGCGCAGCTGGCTACGGCCTGTATGCGCTGGACCAGCGCGGCCATGGTCATACCGCCGATCAGGGGACGCTGGGGCTGTACGCCGAGAAGGATGGCTGGAACAAGGTGGTGGGCGACCTGGCCAGCCTCAATCAGCACATCGGCCAGCAGCAGCCGGGCTTGCCGATCATCCTGCTGGGCCACAGCATGGGCAGCTATATCGCGCAGGCTTACCTGTTGCACCACAGCGCCAGCTTGAATGGCGCGATTCTCAGCGGTTCGAATTTCCAGCCGGTGGCGCTGTACCGCGCAGCTGGCGTCATCGCGCGGATTGAACGGGCGCGCCAGGGTTTGCGCGGGCGCAGTGCACTGATCGAGTTATTGTCATTCGGCTCGTTCAACAAGGCGTTCAAGCCAACCCGCACCGCATTTGATTGGCTCAGCCGCGACCCGGATGAAGTCGACAAGTACATCAACGACCCGCTCTGCGGCTTCCGCTGCACCAACCAGCTATGGATCGACCTGCTGGGCGGCTTGCAGCAAATCAGCAAAGCGTCCAATCTCGCTCAGATCGACCCGGGCCTGCCGATTCTGGTGATGGGCGGCGAATGTGATCCGGTGAGTGAGGGCAACCGTCTCAAAAGCCTGGCCCATGCGCTACGTGAGGCCGGCTGCCAGAACCTGCAATTGAATATCTACCCGCAGGCGCGTCATGAAGTGTTCAACGAAACCAACCGCGATGAAGTCACAGCAGATGTGCTGACGTGGCTCGAACAGGCCCTGGCGTTACGCAGGCCGACCCGCTGCGAATAACTTTGTCTTTAAAATCAGCCGTTTAAAATCAGCCAATTAAATTACCGTTTAGCCACAGGATGCACCTTTAGATGACTCAGGTTACCAACACCCCGTACGAAGCCCTCGAAGTCGGCCAGACCGCGAGCTACAGCAAGACCGTCGAAGAGCGCGATATCCAGTTGTTCGCCGCCATGTCCGGCGACCACAACCCGGTGCACCTGGATGCCGAGTACGCCAAGGCGACCATGTTCAAGGAGCGTATCGCCCACGGTATGTTCAGCGGTGCCCTGATCAGCGCGGCCGTTGCCTGCGAGCTGCCTGGGCCGGGCACTATCTACATCGGCCAGCAGATGACCTTCCAGAAACCGGTGAAAATCGGCGACACCCTGACCGTGCGTCTTGAAATCCTCGAGAAGCTGCCCAAGTTTCGCGTGCGCATTGCCACCCGCGTGTTCAACCAGCGCGATGAGCTGGTGGTGGATGGTGAGGCGGAAATCCTCGCCCCCCGCAAGCAGCAGGTTGTGACGTTGACTGAGTTGCCGCCAATCAGCATTGGCTGATCAAAATCTCGACATCAACATAAAGCAAAATGTGGGAGCGGGCTTGCCCGCGAAAGCGGTGTATCAGTCACCTTAGAGGTTGACTGACTCACCGTCTTCGCGAGCAAGCCCGCTCCCACATTTTTACACAGCAGGCGCTACACAGCAGGGCTTACGACTGAGCGCGAGCCTGGTTACGCAGGGCTTTCACCTGGTCGTGGTTGCGTTGTGCGCCGTGGAACTGACGCTCAACCAGGTCACGAATGCCCAGCAGGTTGTGCTTGTTGATCTTCTCGATCGCTTCCTTGTAAGCCTTCAGGGCGTGGTCTTCACCGCGCTCGGCTTCGTTCAGCACAGCCTCTTCATCTTTGCCGGTGACCAGCGACTTCACGTCGACCCAACCACGGTGCAAGGCACCCGCTACCGAACCGGATTTTTCCGGGTCGCCGCCCAGCGCTTTAACTGCAGTTTGCAGTTCAGCGGCCGCAGTAGCGCAGTCGGTGGAGCGTTTCACGAACAGGGCTTTGAGCTCTGGGTGCTTGATGTCTTCAGCACAAGTCGCGAAGCCTTTCTGGCCGTCTTTGCTGGTCTCGATCAGGTCGTTGAGTACGGAGATCGATTCTTTGTTGATGTCAGTCATTTTTCAATTCCTTGTGCGGGTTAAGAAACGTGTCTTAATGATTGCAGCGCCCGTGCCAGGTTTTGAAAAATATATTTATTCTTATATTTCAATGACTTGTAAATTATTGAACCATCTGTATGTACGTTATTTGCATGATCTGTCATTTGGCCTTCATGCAGAATGCCTGTATTTTCAAAGGCCTCGACTCAAACCACTGAAGTCCCATGAACCCCGAAAAACTCGAACTGCTGATCACCCGCGAAATGCCTTTCGGCAAGTACAAGGGGCGGATCATCGCCGACCTGCCCGGCCCTTACCTGAATTGGTTTGCCCGTGAAGGTTTCCCCCACGGCGAGTTGGGCGGGTTGCTGGCCTTGATGCAGGAAATCGACCACAACGGCTTGTCCGAACTGCTGGAACCTCTGCGGGCAAAACACGGCAAGCCGGCCCCCCGTCATTAAGAGCCCACGCCATGCCAAGGAATGCAGATAACGAACTTCACTGGCAGGCCATCGCCCAGCGCTATGCGCTGGAGCCTGGCCCGATCAACCTGGAAAACGGCTACTTTGGGCGCATGAGCCGCGCTGTAAGCGCGCAGTACCTGGAGCACGTTGCGTTTATCAACCGCAGCAACTCGCTGTATGTGCGCCAGCGCTTCGAGCAAGGTGAACAGGTCGAGATCCGCCGCCAGCTGGCCGGGTTGATCGATGCCGACCCCGAGGCGGTCGCCTTCACCCGCAATGCCACCGAAGCCTTGCAGTCGCTGATCCGTAACTACAACTGCCTGCAACCGGGCGATCAGGTGCTGATCAGCGACCTGGAGTACGACACGGTCAAAGGCGCAATGCGCTGGTTGGCGAGCTATCGCGGTGTAGAGGTTATTGAGATTTCTCACACTCACCCGGCCAGTTTCGACAGCCTGGTGCAGGCCTATCGCGATACGTTCGCTCAGTACCCGCGCCTCAAGCTGATGGCCCTGACCCATGTCACCCATCGCACCGGGCTGGTGATGCCGGTGAAGGCGATTGCCCAGGCCGCGCGTGAGCATGGCGTCGATGTGATCCTCGATGGCGCCCACGCCCTAGGCCAGATCGACTTCAACCTCGCGCAGCTGGGTATTCAATTCGCCGGCTTCAATTTGCATAAATGGATCGGCGCGCCGCTGACCCTTGGCTTTCTGTATATAGCCCCGGAGCGCCTGGCCGATATCGACCCGGACATGGGCGAATTTCATTACCCGGCCACCGATGTACGCGCGCGTACGCCCTACAGCACACCGAATTTTCCGGCGCTGATGACCTTGCCGCTGGTGCTGGAAGAACACCGCGCCTTGGGTGGCTCGGCCGCTAAAGGTGCGCGGGTCAATTACCTGCGGGATCTGTGGGTGAGCCAGGTGCGGCCGTTGCCGGGGGTTGAGGTACTGACGCCGGATGATCCACGCCTGTATTGCGGGATCACCGCGTTCAAGTTCACAGGGCGGGATCAGCAGGTGATGGTGGACCGGTTGCTCAAGGAGCATGGCGTGTTTACCACCCTTCGAACGGGTGCGGCGTTTGGCACCTGTATTCGAGTGACGCCGGGGCTGGTGACGTCGGCGGCGGATATCAATGTGTTGATCAACGCGATTACCGAACTCAACAAAGATTAAAACTGTGGCCACTGGCTTGCCTGCGATGGCGGTGGGTCAGCTTTGGATGCATCTACTGATACACCGCTATCGCAGCATGGGTATCTACGCAGCTTTTTGTGTTGCGCTTAGCTTTTGACGGGGTTTTTAGGTAGATGTGAGTACATATCCGTTGCTGCGGTAACGGCTTAGTAGGGTTCCGCTCTTACAGCGGCTCACGTTTGGAAAGACCCAAAAGTAAGCAAAAGCAGAGCAGAAGCAGAGCACCACCCTATCTAGCTGATGTAATGAGATCCCAATGTGGGAGCGGGCTTGCTCGCGAAGGCGGTGGGTCAGTTACACATGAGCTGGCTGGCCCACCGCCTTCGCGAGCAAGTCGAGTCGTCGCACCGCCGCGCCCACAGCTTTCCAGAAACGCTCAAGCGATGACAATGGAAGATTTGGAGCAGATTGTGGATTCAGAGTGCTCCGATTTATTGGTAGTGAGAGCAGCAGGTGGAGGAAGCATTTTGGGGGCGCTAACCCTAATTCATTTTCGCATTCCGACAGGCATTCGTGCCTGGATCGAAGACGTCGTAGTAGATGCCAGTGCTCGAGGTCAAGGGGTCGGCAAAGCACTCATACAAGCAGCAATAGAAAAAAGCCAGAACCTCCGCGCGAGAACTCTGGATTTAACCTCCAATCCAGATCGTGAACCTGCCCATCGTTTATATGAGGGGGCAGGATTTTCGGTCCGTACAACAAAGGTCTACCGACATATCAAATGACTAATGGATAGTCCTTCAACGCATGGCGATCACTCTTGCGTACAGGAGCGTCCGGAATGTCAGGCCGCTCACGACTGCCGCGCCTCTGTTTTTCAGAGATGCTCTTCCACGCGCTCAACCCTGTGCTTTTCTTCGCGCCATTGCATCGCGTCCGCGCAACAGAAGGCGTGTCGCCCGTTTATTTCTAGCGCAGAGGTGAAGAAGAACTGCCCCACGGTTAGCTCGCCGACCGCATAAATCTGCCGTGCCGAGCCCGTCCGCCCCTGAATGCGGTAGGTATCCGGGTCGACGCAGATGCCACCCATAGGATGACAGGTGGCCGTGCCGTTCTTGATCAGCGAGCCCAGCAAGGTCGACTCAATGAGGTTCGCATCTCGAGGAAAGCCAGTCGCGTAGATCACCCGATCATAGACATGCTCCCAGCCAGCCACGCGAATGCTCAGTCCCGGCACATCTGGCTCGGGCGCGGCGAACGCACCGGGGACGAATTCCAGCTGGCCGCTTCGCAGGTAACCGAGGATTTTGCGCGCGTTTTCCGCCGGGATGGAGACTCGGTAAGCCATGAAGAAGCTGAAATACTCTCTCATGAACCTGGCTTGTGCAGTGTCGTCCAGCGCCTGCCAAAGGTGTTCGATGAAGCCGTTGGTTGCATAGAGGATGGCCTGCCAGATACGCGGAGCTTTCGAGACATTGATCTCGTTCTCGATGAAGCTGATGACGTCGGCCGGCGGTGCTGGCAGAGGGATCACAGCACTCGTCGAGGCCGAGTCGTGGGCGGCCAGTTCCTTGCGAAACAGTGCGACCAGATCACTGATCTGCAACGGCCCGTTTTGCGCGACCAGCGCGCGCACACCCTCGCGGGTCAGGTGCTTGAGCTCGACGCGCTCCTGGGTTCCGCGAACCACGGGGAAATAGCCGCTACGCGAATGCATGCGAATCAACTCGCGATGCCCGCCTTCGATCAGCGCGATCACCGTGTCGATGGCACTCAACCGCGCACCGATTACGGCCACCCGCTCGTCCGGAGAAATTGTCTTCAGCAGGCGCGCAACCGGATAGGGTGTCGCCAGGACGCGCTCGTCGTGCTTGTCGGGATCAATTTTCTTGGCCAACGGCCCGCAGAACAGCAAGACCTTGTGCGTGGCGATACTCAGCCCGCATTGCGTCCGCACGGTCTCCATTCCGTCAATCAGATCGATAGCGCAGACCTCGGCATTCATCAGCACAAATTGGCAGCCGAGCGAGGCGCCACGCAATACGATCTTCTTGATCTGGTCCTGCAGGTAAACGCCGAACAAGGCCCGCGGAGCAAAGCTCTCCGGGGTCGGACGAAACTCGGGAAAGTCATGCCGCCACGCCCCGGGATGGTCTTCTAACCAGCGCTGGAAATGACCAGGGAGATGCGGATAGGGCGTAATGAAACCTGTCTTGGTATTGAGGATGTTGCTCTGCAGATCAGCCTCATAAGCCGCGCCGCGCCCGAAGTCTTCGCGTTTTTCGAAGAGGTAAATGGTCCCGGCCGGTGCATTGCATGCAGCGACGCGATCCAGGTGACGTTGCAGGAATGCGATAGCCGTCGAGCCGCAGCCTACGATTGCAAAGCCATTTTTCATCACGGTATTTCCTTATATTAAACCGCTTCCCTTACGTGTGTTTCGGCCCGACAGCAGACGTGGCGTAGCCAGCCACTCCCCGTTCCAGAAGAACGCAGAGCAGCTAGCGGTTAACCGATTCAGGATACTTCAGCATCGCCAAAGCTCGCCCCTGCCAGACCGGTAGTCACGAAATGGCAGACAGGAACTCTCTCAAGCGCACGGCCCCGGACCTGACCTGCTCGGCATCGCCGGAGTACGACAATCGAGCATGACCCGGTGCGCCAAAAAAGCTGCCGGGAATCAGCGCGACGCCGTATTCCTCCAGCAGCAAGGCGCAAAATGCCTCGTCATCGGCAATCAATCTGCCATGCAGGGACTTGCCCAGGGTCTGGCTGATATCCATGAACAGATAAAACGCCCCCGCTGGTTGGCAGAACCTCAGGTGTGGCGCCCCCTGCAAGTCGGCGAGCAATGTCTGGCGCTGGCTGTACAAGCGGTCTCTTGCTGCGTAGGAGAACGCTTGGTCACCCCTGAAGGCCGCCGCTGCCGCAGCTGCCGGGATCGGTGGGATATTCGAGATCGAGTTAGAATTGAGCGTGGTGACTGCCGCGGCAATCCGCTCATTGGCCGCCAACAGCCCGACCCGCCAGCCCGGCATCCCATAGAGCTTGGATACGCTGTCGATCTTGATGATGCGGTCGCTCAGATCCGGTGCGACCGAAAGCAGACTGGGGCAGCTATTCATGTCGTAGACGAATCGCTGATAGACGTCATCCGAAATGATCCAGACATCCTTTTTACGCAGCACCTCTGCCAACGCGGCGAGTTCCTCGACGGAATACACGGCGCCGGTAGGGTTGCCCGGCGAGTTCAGCATGACCACCTGCACTTTGCCGGACAAGGCATCTTCAAGGGCTTGCGCCGTCATCTTGAAATCGGTTTGCGCCGAGCAGGTGACGTTGGCCACGCCCGCTCCAACCAGATCGGCAATGTCGAAATAGGTCGGCCAGCAAGGGGTGGACACGAGGATCTCGTCGCCGGGGCGGATGATCGCGCGTAGGACACTGAACAACAGGTGCTTGGCGCCGAGGCCGGCCACCAGATTCTGCTCGCGATAGTGGGTGAACCCTTGTCCGTGCAGATAACCCAGATACGCCGCCAGCAGCGCTTCATCTCCGCGGCTCGAGCCATACCCGCCAGTGTGTTCGCAGGCAGCCTTGACGGCCGCTTCGACGATATGCGGCGCCGGAAGAAAACCTGGCACACCGACACCGAGATCGATCACTGGATGCAGCGTATCCCTGACCTTCTGAACGACACCCAGGATCGGGCAAAACCGTGCAAATTCGAGATCTGGCGAAAGAGTAGGCATAAAAGTCTCTCCGTTACGCTGAGTCAGGCTGCGCGTTCGGTCACGCGGCCTCGGGCCATGAGCGCGGCCATGTGGGTAGCGGTCGCAGTGATGATGTCGAGGTTGCCGGCGCTTGGATCGAGAAAGTCCCCTGCCCCTTCAACGCGCACCATGGTGAACAAGCGTCCCTCGGTGTAATGCAGATCGACGATCACCTGATACCCAGGCACGGCAGACTGCACCTGGGTCACAGCACGTTCCACTTCACGGCGGGTGGCGGCCAGATCAACCGTCTCGATCAGCGCCGAAACCGCGGTCTGCATAAAGACATTCGGCTTGGCCGGATTGATGTTGAGGATCGCCTTGACGTCCTTGCAGCCGGTGAAATGGCTCAGCGCATTCTCGGTAGTAGTGATGTAGTTGCTCAGGTTTCGCCGAGTGGCCGGGCCGGCGCTTTCGGCGCTGATCGATGACACCACTTCGATGTAGCGCACGCCCGGATTAGCCCGGGCGATCGCTGCTGCAAGCGGGATGGAAGCCTGGCCACCACAGGTAATCATGTTGATATTGCTCGCCTCGGTCAGCTCCACGCCGTTGAGGGATGGCACGCACAACGCGCCCAGAGAGGCCGGGGTCAGGTTGATGATCGCTTTCCCGGACTCGATCAGGCGCGGTGCGTGGGCTTCATGGTCGGCCGCCGAGGTGGCATCGAACACCAGATCAAATTCGTTGATCCGGGCAAACAGGCCGTCGATGCCGTCCGCGGTGGTGGCGACTCCGCGATCACGAGCAAACGCAAGGCCGGATGAGTGCAGGGAGCGACCGGCAACCAGCGTGCAATCCAGATTCGGATGGGCAAGCACCTTACAGAGGATGTCGCAGCCGATATTGCCACTGCCGATGATGGCGGTTTTCAAAGTCATTTTTTCAGCTCCAGAGTCAGGCGACGACAGGTTGAGAAAGGCGGCTGGCCACCGAGATGATCAGGTCTTCCTGACCCGCCACGGCGTTGCATCGCGCAAGCTCTTCATAGATTTTTCGCGGCTCGACGCGAAATTCCGCCGCCGCGCGCGCGACGTGCTTTTCGAACCCGCTGCAAACGCCGTAGAGGCCGCTGATCAGATTGGCAGTCTTCACTACCGTGGGAGTCCTGACCGGTACGAAATCCTCAAGGCTCTCGACGGCGCGGCAAAGGTCAAAGACCTTCACGCCGGTCTCGAACTTGTAGCGATCGAGTACCGCGCACAGCACCTCCAGCTGGGTATTGCCGGCACCCGCGCCGAATCCGCGCATGCAGCCGTCAATGATGGTCGCCCCGGCCTGGGCGGCCGCCAGCGAGTTGGCGACCGCCAAGCCAAGATTGTTGTGGCCATGGAAGCCCACGGGAATAGCGAGCTCCCTGACCAGCAGGCCGATCTTTTCGCGGGTGCTGTCCGGGTCAAAGTGCCCCGCCGAATCCATCAGAACCAGGGCATTGGCGCCATAGCCCTGCTGCTTCAATGCTTCTTCGAGCAGAGTCTCGGGGCTCGCCATGTGTGTCATCATCAGCACGCCCTGGACGTACGCGCCCTTGGACCGCGCATGTTCGATGTAGCTCTCAGTCAGGCTGGCCTCGGTGCAATGGGACGCGATGCGCAGCACGTCGACGCCGATCTGCAGTGCGGTATCAATGTCGCTCAGCCTGGCAAACCCGGGAATCATGTGGATGCCGAGTCTGGAATGCGTCAGGTTGGCTCGCGCCGTTTCGAGCATCTCGCTATCTTTGTAGCGCGCAAGTCCGAGTTGCAGGGAGGAAGCACCCAGGCCATTTCCATGGCCGACTTCTACAACGCTAAGGCCGCAGCCATCGACAGCGCGGCAGTAGGCGGCAATATCCTCCAGGCTCAGCGTATGGGAGACAGCATGATTTCCGTCGCGCAGCGTTGGGTCGTGAATAGCAATACTCATCGAGATCAAATCCTTGTCATTCGAAGTTTTTTGCAGCAGTTACTGTTCAGGCTGAGGGTTTTCCTGCAGCAGCCGTTTGGGCAGGAATGCCGGCGAAATATGGATGATCGACATCCGCACCACGTGATTGAGCATCACGAAGGCAGGATCGAGCTTGAGCAGCAAAGCCGCTGCGGTCATCACCTCAACACCGCCAGGAACCCACGACATGAACAGCGAAAGGAAAGGCTTTCCGGTCAGCTTGCTGAACACGAAGGCAACCAGAAGTGTTGTGCAGAACGTCAGGGCGGTGACCACCAGACCAGCGCGGATGTAACGCACGAAATCCTTGAGCGTGATGTCCTTGAGGCGGATGCCGATCAGGCCGCCGAGCAGGATCAGCGCAACGATCGCCAGCGGATCGGGAACATGCAGATGGATTTGAGGAAAACCGACGTTGACCGCGGCGCTGCAAATCAGCCCGGTCAACATGTAAGGCGCGGGAACATCGAAGCGCTCCAGCAGATAACCGGCGACCACAGCCGCGATCGCCGGAGGGATCACGCCAAGGTAATTATCAAACGAGCCCAGCACCGGCGCCGCGCTTTCGGCGTGCCCACCGGCAATGATTGTCACCACCAGCAACAGCGCGAGCAAACGGACAATGTGCACGAACGCGATGCGCCCGGAGGCTGGGCCCTCCTCTCCCGAGACCGTCATCACCGCCGCCATTGCGCCAGGAATGGACCCGAGCAGGCTTTCTATATGCCCCCAGCGTTCCATGCGCCGTAGCCAGTTGTAGCCGACGAAAATCTGCGTGGTCATGCAGATGAGCAGACCGACCAGAATGCTAAAATCCGTCAGTTCATGCATCATCGAGGCGGTGACAATGGAGCCGACACTTACCCCGAGCAGCAACTGCACGGTGGCCACGAACGGATACGGCATGCGCATGCGCACGCCCATTTTACTGAGCGCCGTGACCAGGCAGATCGCGCCGATCAGCTCACCAAGCGGAAGCCCGGTCATGTAACCGAGCCATGCGCCCAGGGCCGCCACGGGAATCGGGATAAGGCTTTCGAATACAGTCTTCATTGGATATCCACTTTTCTGCAGGCGTGACGAGTCCGTCCAGCCCAGGGAGGTCGGCTCAATTAATGTCGAAAGGGAGTGCGGTACGGTCTATATCGCGGCGGCGATTTCGCTGCCCGACCAGTCGCAACTCTCGTGGAACCAGGCTTCGACCTGATGCAGCTTGTCGCGCAACTCGGCCTCATCTTGGCCTGCCACGATGGCGTTGAGGATCTCCGAGTTGGTGAATTCCATGCCACCATAGGAGGTCATCTTCTTAGCGGAAATTCGGCACTCCAGGACACCGTCGAGCGGGCAGGTTTGCGGGACGTCGCGCAGCAGACCGACCCGCGGCGGGATGCTGATATGCCCGACCATCCGCAGCGAAGCGGCCATTGGCTCAGGGCGGTAAAACGGATCATGCAGCGCGCGCAGGAAGCTCATCCGCGGATCAATGCCCCAGGCGTGGGTCAGCTCCTGATTGAAGAACACCCCACCCAACCGCGAGGCGATTTCGCAGAGGACGATCTCGTCATTTCCATCCACGAACAGTTCGAGGTGAAACAGCATGGTCGGATCGGATGGCAGCACATCTTCAACCAGCGAACGCGCATAGCAAACCAGCCTGTCGCGCATCGGATTGTCGGCGTCGAGCATGTGCAGGTCATGTGATTTGCCGCCGAGAAAATCCAGCGCCGAGGTCATGACCCGAACCGGTGAAACCAAGATCGGACGGCCATCGATGTACAGGCCATTGACGATGTAATGGCTGCCACGTACATAGCTCTCGATCATCAGGTTGTGGAACGTGCTCGAAGTGCGCCTGGCCAGCCATTCCCGCAGCTGCTGGGCATCATCGAGCACCTCCACGCCGTTCGAGCCGCGGCCATCGCAAGGTTTGATAACCACCGGGAAACCGAAGCGCTCGCTGAAGCGAACCGCTTGCGTGGCATTGCTGATCAATGCCATTTCGGCGATGGCAAACCCGCAGTCCCTGGTGCGTTGTTTCATCAGGAACTTGTCCCGGTAAAACGAGGCGCGATCCTCGGCACCCACCGTAATTCCGAGCCGATCATTGATGCGCGCCACCCGCAGCACATCGATCTCGGCCAGCGCCACACACAGCGGCGCATGGAGCTCCCGTGCAAGCTCATAGACATCGATCTCGACCAACGCGCTGTCGTTAAAGTTGTCGAAGAGCTGAAAGTGGACGGTATGGCCCAGATGCGCCGCAATCTCTTGAGATCGCGAGGCACAGCTCAACAGCATGCCCCCTTGGCCAAGCGCGGCAGACCAGCTCGCGGCAGAGTGCTGGAAAAGAATTTTCGGCGGGCAAAAAACAATGAGCTGCATGCGGCTTTCCTTGCAATCTTCCATAGTTTGTAAATCTCCAACTTCAGGCACATCACATCCACGCCGGATCCGGAGCCTCAGTATCTTGATAAAAACCTGAAGTACAGGCTAATACCGATTCCGTCGTTATTGATACTTTCCCAAGCGCTGTCCAGGTGGTGGTCTGTCAGCCCAGGTATTGGCCGCACTCACGCATCACCGCAGCCTTGCGCTGTAGGTATTGGCCGAAGATTTCCTGGGCGGCGGACTTGACCACCACGATGCCCATGACATCGACGAACTCCTCGACCGCTGCCACCGCGTGCGCGAAGTGATTGCTTTCGGTGCCGCCGGTGTGCACGGTGACCCAGGCAACGGTGGCCCGTACCTTCGCGGGCGGCACGCCTATGTCGCGTTCGAACCATTGCTTGAACAGCGGATGAATGAACTCCACTTCACCGTGGGTGTAGACCTCGTGAACCAGGGTGACCAACAGCCCCTGCAACAGGTCGCGGTCACGCAGGCGTTGCGCGTCGGTCCAGTCCTTGAAGGCCTGCGCCGATGGCAGGCAGTTGTCTATCAGCAGCCACTGATCGTCACCGCAGATCCGCGTTGCCATGTTGTAAAAAAGCTCGGAATGCAGCGTGTTGCTCAGTGCGCCAAGGTCCTCGTCGGTGATCCTTTGCAGGTTGCTGCAGATTCGGTAGAGCCGTTGCGCCGCTTCGCCCCACTGCTCGGAACGCGCCAGTAGCGTGATGCGGTTGGCCAGGCCGGACACACTGGCGGCCGAGTTGTTGGTTTTCGACCAACTGCCAAAGAACTTGCGCAACTGCGGCGCCGCGTGGCGGCGCGAGGTGAGCGTCTGAAACGTACTTTCGATGTCCAGCAGTTCCGATTCCTGGCTGCGAAACGCATCCACCAACGCTTGCTTCAGAACCCCGGCCGGCATCAGCTCCAGCACCGGTTCAATCACGTTCAACAACTGGCTTTGCAGCGTCAGCAGGTTACTCACGGTCATCTCTATTTTCCTTGTTGGATGATGATTTCAGGCACATTCACGGGCGCGGGAGCGGCATTGATGGCAATGGGGAATACTTCCAGCCACTGCGCACGATCAGCAGCGGCAGCAACTGGAAAACCGCGATCAACGCGATACAGCCAGGCCAGCCCCATTGCTCCCACAGCACGCCAGGCACAAACGCGCCGAAGCTGCCGCCCAGGTAGTAGCAGGTCAGATACACGCCCACAGCGCCGGCCTTGTTTTGCCGGGCATGGGCGGTGATAAAGGCATTGGCTGCGGACTGGGCGAGAAATACGCCGGTGCAACTGAGCGCCAGACCGGCAACGATCAGCCACAACGATGGCCACAGGGTCAGCACCGAGCCGCTGACGCCCAGCCATGCCGCCACCCTCACCCATTCACTGCGAGGCCGGGCCTTGCTCAAGCGCCCGGCGATCGGCACCACCACCAGTGCCAGCAGAAACACCGCATAAATCGAACCGAGCGCAGCGGTGCCCAGCGCAAACGGCGCCCGACTCAGGTGTAATCCGACATAGGTAAACATCGCAACCTGGGCGAACAGCACGCAGAAACCCACGGCGTAGGTGGCCAGCAACGGCCTGCCTAGCAATTCGCTGCGCATTACCTCGCGATCGGCAGGCGTTTGTACGGGTGACCGAGCGTTGCGCGGCAACAGCAGGAAAATCCCCAGACCGATGATCAGATTCAAGCCGGCCAGCACTGCCAACGCCTGGCGCCAATCATCGAACTCGGTCACCAGGCCGGACAAAAAGCGACCGCTAAAACCGCCCAGAACCGTGCCAGCAACATAGAGGCTGGTCATTTCCGTCACGGCCTCGCCGCTCCAGCGCACACCGATGTAGGCAACGCTGGTGGCAAACACCACCGGAATCAGCATGCCTTGCACCGCTCGCCAGAGCAGCAGCTCGCTGAAACTGCCCGAGCAGGCCGCCATCACCGCAGGCAGTGCCAGCAATATCGCGGCCACGGCGATGACTCGGTGCTGCTCGCCCCGCGCCGTCAACCGGCCAACAAAGGGAGCGGTGATTGCCACGGCCAGGGTGGTGACTGTGATGCTCCAGCTCGCTTGCCTGGTGGAAATGTGAAACGCCGCAGCCAACTCGTTGAGCAGCCCTTGTGTGGCATAAAGGTTGATAAAAGCGGCGCACCCAGCCAGAAACAAGGCAACTCGAGGACAACTCACGCGACGACTCCCTGGATTATCTGTAATGTTTTTTTACAATTTTATAAGATAGCCCGTGGAAAGGATCCAATACCTATTTCTGACCGATTGATACCTCAAGGATGACGATGATTGACCTCCGCCGCCTGCGCTACTTCCTGCTCGTCAGCGACGAGCTGCACTTTGGCCGTGCCGCGGCACGCCTGCACATTGCCCAGCCGCCACTGACGCGGCAGATTTCGGCACTGGAGGCGGATCTGGGTTTTCGCCTGTTCGATCGCAGCACCCGCAACGTCACCCTCACCTCCGAGGGCCGGCACTTTCTGCCCTACGCCCGCGCGGTGCTGGAGCAAGTCGATCTGACGGCGAGCATTACCAGCAAGCTGGCGGCGGGTTCCGCGGGTCATCTCGCAGTGGGCTACGCCAGTTCGATTGCGCTGTCGGACATCTTCAGCCAGACCATTCAGACCTTCTGCTCGGCGTATCCGGAAGTACAACTGACCGTGGAAGAAGGCGCGTCCAGCACCCAATGGTCGCAGCTCATCGAGGGACGTCTGGATATCGGCATGAGTCGTATGCAGCCGCCCACCGAAGATGCCGAGATTCAAACCATCTGCCTGGACAACGAGCCGCTGGTCGCGGCCATTGCCAGTGACAGCCCGCTCGCCCGGCAAGAACAGGTGACACTCACCGAGCTGAGCGCCTACCCATTGATCGCCTTCCCGACCGACTACGGATCCGGACTGAACGAGATTATCGAGGCGCTCTATCGGCGCCAGGCGCTGATACCCCTGCCCGCGCCGAAGGGCAAGCAGATCACCTCCATCATCGCCTTGGTCGCCGCAGGCCGTGGCGTCGCCGTGGTGCCCCAATGCACCCAGACCCTGGTCAAGCGCGGCGTGACCTATCGACCGTTGGCCGAACCCGGGGCCACCGCACCCTTGCTGGTATTGACGCGCAAACGCGAGCGCAGCCCACTGGTCAAGGCATTTGTCGAAATCATCGAGCAGACCCTACGAGCAAAGTGAATGATTTGAGTGGTTGGATGGGCGGTGTGACAAACAATCAACACCACTGGAGATCTGCGCTCACTGGACAAAATTGCTATCTGCAGGATTTAGAGATAAATGCGACAACCTTCACTGTGGCCGAGAGCCTGGGGGCTGCCCTCAACTCGAATGATTCAGCGCGTAATTTCTGAGATCCGAGACGATAAGGCTTTAGGGATTTCCTGCTTAACCGTAGCTGCGCGAGTGCCTGCTTTTGGCCGATTCTGTTGAAAAAGTCGGTTTGCCCAAAACGGTCGAATATTGATGGGTGAAAACACCTCTTTTGCACGCTGCTATGTGAAATCCGAGCCCTGAACCTTCTGCCCAAAACACAGATTTCAATCTCAGGCGCGTACTTTTCTGCCGTGGAAATCGAAGCCGACTTTTTCAACAGAATCGGCCGTGAGCTGCCCTCCGCGAAGGGCAGCTATGGGTCGTTCTCTGCCGGTCATGCCCACGAATCGTGCTGGTCAAATCCGATGCAAACGACTGGTCAAGTCGAATGCAAATGAGTGGGCAACTGGAATGCAAATGGGTGCTCAGGTGGAGTGCAATTACCCAGCTCCCCCAGTTGATCGGCGTTGAATTCAAGTTTTCTACAGGCAAAAAAAAGCGGCACACCGACCAAGTGCGCCGCAAAAATGCCGTTAAGCACAGCAACAACGATTCGATAAATCAGCTCAATCCAGCAGCGCCAGCGCCTGTGCGGTGACTTCCTGAATGCGGGCCCAGTCGCCGTTCTTGACCCATTGCGGGTCGAGCATCCAGCTACCGCCCACGCACATCACGTTTTTCAACGCCATGTAGCTCTTGAGGTTGGCCGGGCCAACGCCGCCGGTTGGGCAGAATTTGACTTCGCCGAACGGGCCGCCCAGGGCCTTGATGGCCGCGACACCGCCACTGACTTCTGCCGGGAACAGCTTGAAGCGGCGATAACCCAGGCCATAGCCTTCCATGATACCGGAGGCATTGCTGATGCCCGGCAGCAGCGGGATCGGGCTGTGCACTGAGGCTTCCAGCAGTTCGCGGGTAATACCAGGGGTAACGATAAATTGCGAGCCGGCCACTTCGGCCGCTTCAAGCATATGACGGTCGAGCACGGTGCCGGCACCGGTGCACAGTTCAGGCCGTTGCTCGCGCAGTACCTGAATGGCCTTGAGGCCGAACTCGGAACGCAGGGTCACTTCCAATGCGGTCAAACCGCCGGCTGCCAGGGCATCGGCCAGCGGCAGGATGTCCTGTTCGCGGGCGATGGTGATCACTGGCAGGATCCGCGCCTTGGCGCAGAGGCTGTCGATCAAGGCAACTTTATCCGCCATGGACACGGTCGATTGAGGGCTTTTCATAGCGGCTGATCCTTGGCTCATGGGCACCAGTAAATCTCTAAAGTAGGTTGCAAAAACGCGCGAATCGGCATGGCAGCGACGTCGTCACTGGCCAGCGCGGCGCTCAAGGTGGTCAATTTCGAGCTGCCGGAAATCGACAGCACGGTGTAGTGGGCCGTGGCCAGCAACGCGCGACTCATGGTCAGGCGCTGGTGCGGCACGGTCGGCGCCAGCATCGGCCAGCAACGGCGGGTACCGTCGGCTTGCAGGGCTTCGGTGAGGTTCGGGCTATTGGGAAACAGCGACGCGGTGTGGCCGTCATCGCCCATGCCCAGTACCAGCACATCAATGGCTGGCAACTCTGCCAACTGGCGATCGGCCAGTTCGGCGGCGTCTTCAAGATTCGCAGCAACGTTGTACAGGCTGAGGAACTTGGCTTTGGCGGCCGGACCTTGGAGCAAATACTGCTTCAGCAGGCCGGCATTGCTGTCGGCGTGCTCCACCGGCACCCAGCGCTCGTCGGCCAGGGTGATGGTGACCTTGGACCAGTCCAGCACCTGCTTGGCAAGGTTCTGGAAAAACGCCACAGGGCTGCGCCCACCGGACACCACCAGGGTCGCCTCGCCACGGGCACTGATGGCCGCGCGCAGTTGCTCAGCCACATCATTGGCCAGGCCGTCCGCCAGCAGCACAGGCGTGCGGTACTCATGGGCCGTCACGCCCTGAGGCAGTTTCAATTCAGATATCGCCATACCACGACCTCCCATCCCGCGTGATCAGTGCAATCGAGCTCATCGGCCCCCAGGACCCGGCCGCGTACGGCTTGGGCGCATCACCGGATTTTTTCCACCCGGCGATCAACTGGTCACACCACTTCCACGCGGCTTCGATTTCATCTTTGCGAACAAACAGGTTCTGATTGCCGCGCATCACTTCCAGCAACAACCGCTCGTACGCATCAGGAATGCGCGCACTGCGATAGGTGTCGGAAAAATTCAGTTGCAGCGGGCCGCTGCGCAGTTGCATGCCCTTGTCCAGGCCCTGCTCCTTGGTCATCACACGCAAGGAAATACCTTCGTCCGGCTGCAGACGGATGATCAGTTTGTTGCTGATCTGCAAGCGCTGCTCGGGGGCGAAGATGTAGTGGGACGGTTCCTTGAAGTGGATGACGATCTGCGACAGCTTTTGCGGCATGCGCTTGCCGGTACGCAAGTAGAACGGCACCCCGGCCCACCGCCAGTTACGGATATCGGCTCGCAGAGCGACGAAGGTTTCGGTGTCGCTCTGGGTGTTGGAGTTCTCTTCTTCCAGGTAACCCGGCACCGGCTTGCCGGCGCTGTAGCCGGCGATGTACTGGCCGCGCACTACTTGAGTGGTCAGGCCGTCCGGGCTGATCGGCGCCAGGGCCTTGAGCACCTTGACCTTCTCGTCACGGATACTGTCGGCGGACAAGTCGGCTGGCGGGTCCATGGCGATCAGGCAAAGCAGCTGCAGCAGGTGGTTCTGGATCATGTCGCGCAGCTGGCCGGCCTTGTCGAAGTAACCCCAACGGCCTTCGATACCCACCTGCTCGGCCACGGTGATTTCCACGTGGGAGATGTAGTTCTGGTTCCACTGGGTTTCGAACAGGCTGTTGGCGAAACGCAGAGCAATCAGGTTTTGGACGGTTTCTTTGCCCAGGTAGTGGTCGATGCGGTAGGTGCGGTTTTCCGGGAAAAACTGCGCCACGGCGTCGTTGACCTTGCGCGAGGATTCCAGGTCCGAACCGATGGGTTTTTCCAGGACGACGCGGGTGTTTTCCGCCAGGCCGACCTTGGACAGGTTCTCGCAGATCGCGCCGTACACCGCCGCCGGGGTGGCAAAGTAGGCAATCAGGCGTTGTTCGGTGCCGGCGTTCTCTACCAGGGCGACGTAGTCGTCAGCCTTCAGGAAGTCGACGTGCAGGTACGTCAGGCGAGCCAGGAAACGCTGGGCGATAGCTTCGTCGAGTTCCTTGCCGACGTACTTACGCAGTTCTTTTTCGATATGTGCCAGGTGCTGCTGCTCGGAGCCGGCTTCACGGGCCAGGGCCAGGATGCGCGTGTCGTCGTGCAGGAGGCCTGCGCCATCCAGTTGATAGAGGGCAGGAAATAACTTGCGCAGCGCCAGATCACCCAACGCGCCAAACAGGGCAAAGGTGCAGGGTTCTACGGTTATCGAAGGCATGATGTTTGTTCTTTTATCAAGTTAAGCTACAAATACCTTTTTTCAAGGCATCACTCAAGGAAAAATGTAGTAATAACCACAACATTTTCCCAAAATACGCATTCCGAGTGGTGGTGTTCAGCTACCCTCAGTAGGATAGGCCACCGCAAAGGGCCATTCCTCGATTGGTTACCGCCCTATAGTTGCATCGTCGCCCGAAGGAAAGACTGAATGGACCGCGTGCGAAATCTTCTGGAACAAATCCGGAACCGCCTCGAAGAATTGAACAAGGCCGAGAAAAAAGTCGCCGAGGTCATCCTGCTCAACCCGCAGCAGGCGACCCGCTTTTCTATCGCAGCCCTCGCCCAAGCCGCCTCGGTCAGCGAACCGACGGTCAACCGCTTCTGCCGTTCATTCGGTGTCAGTGGTTACCCTGAACTTAAATTGCAGTTGGCGCAAAGTTTGGCCAGTGGTGCCGCGTATGTCAGCCGTGCCGTGGAAGCCGATGATAACCCTGAGGCCTACACGCAGAAGATCTTCGGCAGCGCCATTGCGTCACTGGACAGCGCCTGCCAGGCCTTGGACCCGGCCCTGATCAGCAAAGCCGTGGACCTATTGATCCAGGCGCGGCAGATCCACTTCTTCGGCTTGGGCGCATCGGCGCCGGTAGCCATGGATGCGCTGCACAAGTTTTTCCGTTTCAACCTGTCCGTCACCGCCCACGCCGACGTACTGATGCAACGCATGATCGCGTCGGTGGCGCACACCGGCGAGCTGTTCGTGATTATTTCCTACACAGGTCGCACCCGCGAGCTGGTGGAAGTGGCGCGTATCGCACGGGAAAACGGTGCCTCGGTGTTGGGCGTGACCGCCGAGAACTCGCCATTGGCCAAGGCCAGCACGGTGAGCCTGAACATTCCGCTGCCGGAAGACACCGACATCTACATGCCGATGACCTCGCGGATCATTCAGTTAACGGTGCTGGATGTGCTGGCCACCGGCATGACCTTGCGTCGCGGGGTGGATTTCCAGCCGCACTTGCGCAAGATCAAAGAAAGCTTGAATGACAGCCGGTATCCGGTGGGGGATGAGTTTAACTAAGGCCACACACCTATCTGTGTGGCAAGCGGGCTGCGAAGCAGCACCAATCAAGCAGCACCAATAAAGTCACCGCGTTCTTTTTTCAGAACACAGTGCCTGGAACAGGGGCAAGCCCGCTCGCCACAAGGGCCATAAGCCACACCGCTAAACCCCAGCCCTGGCCTGCAAACTCAAATGCGCCCTCTCCCCCGGCGCCAGGCTGGCCCCGGCCATCGCCGACTCCACGCACACAAACCCCGACGCCTCGTTAAAGCTCACGCCCAACAATGGCCGGCTGCCTGGGTGCCACACCACGGTGTCGGCGCTGTCGCCGGTGTCGATGCACAGCTCGCGTTGCCAGGCGTGGTCCTTGAGGTGCAACTCACCTTCGTGCTGGAACACCCGCTGACACCCGCCATCCACCCGTAGCTCGCCTTCCTGCTGGCAAGCCTGGCGGTTGAGCTGGTCATAACCTTGCGCACCGTCGAGACCAGACAGCGCTACCTCGTCGACATGACCAATACGCCAGTAAGCGTGCAACGCATGGCTCAACTGGCATGGCAGCTCGTCCTGATGCTCGGTGCTCAGGCGCAGTTCCAGGGTTTCACCCAGGTGCGCGTGCAGGTCCACCTGCCAATCGCACAGCTGCAATTGCCAGTGCAGGCGCACGCCATCGTCGTCGCTGCTGCTGTCGAGCAGTTTCCAGTCGATCAGCCGCGCCCAGCCATGGGACGGCCACGCGTTTTCGCTTGGGTGGCGGCCATACCACGGCCAGCAAACCGGTACGCCACCACGGATCGCGCCGACTTGCGGCCATTTGGCCGCACACCACAGCCAGGGTTTCTGGCCACGGGGTTGAAAATGCAGCAGTTGCGCGCCCTGGCGACTGAACACCGCCTGGCACAGCGGATGGTCGATCACCAACACATCGCGCATCTGAAAGCGCTCCCAGGCGAACACCGGTTGTTCGCGCAGGGATTTGAAAAAGCGTTGCAGCGGATGCTCATGCATGTGCCACGGTCCTGAATAACGTCACAGTGCAGCCCAAAAAAAAGCGGATAGCCATAGCTATCCGCAAAATGCGCACAGAGAGAAGGAGCTTATCGCAACAGCGTTAGAACGTAGACTGAATTTTCAGGCCCGCTACCAGCGCGTTATCGACTTTATCCACGCCACCCGGGTGGGCTACGTATTGCAGGTTGGGACGCACGGTCAGCCAGTTGGTGACGTGGAAGCCGTAGTTGATTTCGTAGTTGTACTCGGTGCTACGCAGTGGCGAGTACCCGGCTTGGCTGTAATCAGTGAAACCGCCTTCCTCGTTGAGCAACTCGGCGTTTTTCCTCACGTCACTGTTCACGTGTAGACGCGCAGCGCCAATGCCGACGTCATCTTTTGGACGTGCGTCGAATGGGCCCTTGTACACCAGCATAATCGACTGGTAGTTGTCGACGACGTTGGTGTCCTTGTCGTGGAAGGTCGCGTTGGCCGCGATGTTCAGGCCGCGCGAAGCGTCGCCGTTATGCGTGGTGAGTTGCTGTTGGGCAACGAACCAGTAGCCTGTTTTGCTGCTGTGGGTACGGTACGCGGCGCCAGTGGTGGCAGCATCGTTGCCGTTGATGTCTTCACGTACGTCAGCAGCGTCAGCGGCGCTCTTGTAGTAACCCACACGGTATTCGCCAGGCAGGTTGTTAACCTTCGGCGACCAGACCAATTCCACCGGGATCACGGTACCCTTGGTGCCGCTGCCGCTGAGTTTGAAGCCGTTACCGTGCTCCAACTGCGATGGGTTCTGGTTGTACGCACCGATCTGCGCATACAGCTCTGGCGTGATGTTGTACTTCACGCGGATAGCCGCCTGGGCGACCGGCCAGTTGTACCAGGTGTTTACATAGTTACCGACCTGGGAGCCACAGAACGACAGGTTCTGGAAGTCGCACGGGAAGGTGTTGAAGTCTTCGCCTTCACCAAAGTAGCCGAGCTTCACGTCCAGCTTGTTGTCGAACATCTGGTGCTGAATCCAGAACTGGGTCAGACGCACCATGTGGCCACGACCGTAGACTTCCATCGACGAACTCAGCGTGCCAGCACGCGGGTCGCCAATACGGTCGTTGGAGATGTTTTGGCCATTACGGTTGGTCAACTGAATCTTGGCCTGGGTGTTATCCCAGCCCCACAGCTTTTGCAGATCCAGCGCTACGCCCAACCCGAACTGGTCGGAGTAACGGCCAGTCTTGTCGTCGTTATAGCCGCCGTGCAGGTTGGCGCCCATTTCCCCTACGTAGTCAGCCTTGATGTCGATACCTTGCTCGATGAGCTTGGTACGCTCGCCGCCCCAATCACCGGTCATCCATTTGGAGTCGGCACTGAATGCGTCGGCCGCCATCGCATTGGCGGACAATACAAGGGCTGCAGCTGCTGACAGTTGGCAGATCAGCCGAGCGTTGTTGTGTTGCTTTTTCATCCCTACATCCTCGTCTTTATTGTTATTAAACTGTTTTTATCTAACGCGGTTTACTTTTTTTATCTAAAACAACAACTTATCTAATTTTAGCGGCCCTTGAACTGCGCCACGTTGTCAGCATGCGCCGGTGTCGGCAATGAAGCAGCAGTGCCCAGGCGCTCGCCGGTTTTGGCGTCGAACAGCAAGACCTTGGCCGGGTCGAACTGCAGCGTCAGGGTCTCGCCCACCTGCGGTGCCACGTCGGGTGCCAGGCGGCAGCAGACTTTGGTGTCGTTGAGCTGCACGAATACCAGCGTGTCCGGGCCCGTCGGCTCGGTGACCTGGACTTCGGCACGAATGCTCGAAGAACCATTGCCCTCGTCCGTCGCCAGCAGGATTTGCTCCGGACGCAGCCCCAGAATCACGTCACGGTCTTCAAGGCCTGCGTCATTCATGCTCAGCGGTAACTCGCAGCGAGCTTGGCCGCTGTCGAGCAGCGCCACCAGACGACCCTCTTTGCGTTGCAGGCGCAAAGGAATGAAGTTCATCGGTGGTGAACCGATAAAGCTTGCCACAAACAGGTTGGCTGGGTCGTTATAGATTTCTTTCGGCGTGCCGAATTGTTGGATGATGCCGTCCTTCATCACCGCCACTTTGTCGCCCAGGGTCATCGCTTCGATCTGATCGTGGGTGACGTAGACCGTGGTGGTCTTGAGACGCTGGTGCATCAGTTTCATTTCGGTGCGCATCTCAACGCGCAGCTTGGCGTCGAGGTTGGACAGTGGCTCGTCGAACAGGTAGATCTTCGGCCGACGCGCGAGTGCACGGCCCATGGCGACACGCTGTTGCTGACCACCGGACAGCTGTCCCGGCTTGCGATTAAGCAGGTGTTCGATCTGCAGCAGTTTGGCCACGCGCGCCACTTCGGTGTCGATATCGGCTTGGCTCATCTTGCGAATCTTCAAACCAAACTCGATGTTCTCGCGCACGCTCATGGTCGGGTACAGCGCGTAGGACTGGAAGACCATGGCGATGTCACGATCCTTGGGGCTCATGCCGCTCACGTCCTGATCACCGATCATGATCGCGCCGCCAGTGATGGTCTCAAGGCCGGCGATGCAGTTCATCAGCGTCGATTTACCGCAACCCGAAGGGCCGACCAGGATCAGGAATTCGCCTTCCTTGATCGACAGTTCGATGTTCTTCAAGGTGTCGGGCAGGCCGGCGCCATAGGTCTTGTTTACATTGCGAAGTTCAAGCGTAGCCATGATTACCCCTTGACCGCGCCGGCCGTGAGGCCGCGCACGAAATACTTGCCTGCGATCACATAGACCAGCAGGGTCGGCAGCCCGGCGATCATCGCCGCCGCCATATCCACGTTATATTCCTTGGCCCCGGTGCTGGTGTTGACCAGGTTGTTCAGCGCCACGGTGATGGGCTGAGAGTCGCCGCTGGAGAACACCACACCGAACAGGAAGTCGTTCCATATCTGGGTGAACTGCCAAATCAGGCAGACCATGATGATCGGGGTCGACATCGGCAGAATGATCAGACGGAAGATGGTGAAGAAGCCTGCACCGTCCAGGCGTGCCGCCTTGATCAGCGCATCAGGAATGCTTACGTAGTAGTTACGGAAGAACAGCGTAGTAAACGCCAACCCGTAGACAACGTGCACAAACACCAGGCCCGTGGTGGTGCTGGCCAGGCCCATCTTGCCAAGGGTAAACGAGGCCGGCAGCAGCACGGTCTGGAACGGCAGGAAGCAGCCGAACAACAGCAGGCCGAAGAACAACTGCGAGCCTTTAAAGCGCCAGAACGACAATACGTAGCCGTTCAATGCACCAATGGCGGTGGAAATCAGTACGGCCGGAACGGTGATCTTGATCGAGTTCCAGAAGTAACCGTCAACAGTGGCCCAGGCCTTGACCCAGCCGATGCCGGTGACCACGGTCGGCCAGCTCAGCAGGTTGCCGGTGCTGATGTCTTCCGGGGTTTTGAAGCTGGTCAGCAGCATCACTACCAGCGGCACCAGGTACAGCAGCACCGCGAGGATCAGCACCGCGTAGATCGCGATGCGGCTCAGGCTAATGGCAGGTTTGACAGCGAGACTAGTCATTACGCTTGGTCCTCAGCTCGGAGTACAGGTAAGGCACGATGATCGCCAGGATCGCGCCGAGCATCAGGATTGCACTGGCCGAGCCCATGCCCATCTGGCCACGACTGAAGGTGAACGTGTACATGAACATCGCGGGCAAGTCGGACGAGTAGCCCGGCCCACCGGCGGTCATTGCCGCGACCAGGTCGAAGCTCTTGATGGCGATGTGCGCCAGGATCATCACCGCACTGAAAAACACCGGACGCAGGCTTGGCAGCACCACGCTCCAGTAGATGCGCGGCAGGCTCGCGCCGTCGATCTGGGCGGCACGGATGATCGACTGATCAACGCCACGCAGGCCGGCGAGGAACATCGCCATGATGAAGCCGGAGGCTTGCCAAACGGCAGCAATCACCAGGCAATACACAACGCGGTCCGGGTCGATCAGCCAGTCCAGACGGAAGCCTTCCCAGCCCCAGTCACGCAGGAGTTTGTCCAGGCCCATGCCCGGGTTGAGCAACCATTTCCAGGCAGTACCGGTGACGATCATCGAGAGCGCCATCGGGTACAGGTAAATGGTGCGGATAAAGCCTTCGCGGCGGATTTTCTGGTCGAGGAAGATCGCCAGGGTCACGCCAATCACCAAAGTGATACCGATAAACATCCCGCCAAAAACAGCCAGGTTCTTGCTCGCTACCCACCAGCGGTCGTTGTCGAACAACCGCGCGTATTGCGCAAGACCCGCCCATTTGTAGCTTGGCAGGAACGTGGAGGTGGTGAACGACAGCACGAACGTCCACAGGATGTAGCCATAAAAGCCGACCAGCACGATGAACATGCTGGGCGCCAGCACCAGTTTAGGGAGCCAGCGCTGCAGTGCATCGAATGGCGAGGCCTTGCTGAACACAGCAACAGAACTCATGGGAAAATCCAGTACAGGGAAAAAGGACTACAAGAGCACGCCTTGTGAGGGGTCAGGGGGTTTCCCCTCACAAGGACCAGCCGTGCTAACCGTTACTTGGCCGACTTGATCGCCGCGCCAAGTTTCTTGGCCGTGTCGGCCGGGTCGGCTTTCGGGTCGTTGATGTAGTTGGTCACCACATCAAAGAACGCGCCTTGCACCGCCAGGGTGGTGGCCATGTTGTGGGCCATACTTGGCTGCAGGCCACCGGTCTTGGCGTCGGCCAAGAAGTCCTTGGCGGCAGTCTGGGCGCAGGAGTCGAAACCGAGCTTGTCCATTTCATTGAGCATGTCGGTACGAACAGGGATCGAGCCCTTGTTGATGCTGAAGACTTTCTGGAAGTTTTCACCCAGCACGACTTTGGCGATGTCCTGCTGGCCTGCCGCAGTGCCTTTGTCTTTTTGCTTGAACACCGCCAGGGAGTCGATGTTGTAGGTGAAGGCTTTGTCAGTGCCCGGGAAGGCTACGCACTCGTAGTCCTTGCCAGCGATTTTCTTGGCCGCTGTCCACTCGGACTTGGCCCAGTCACCCATGATCTGCATACCGGCCTTTCCATTGATGACCTTGCCGGCTTCGAGGTTCCAGTCCTGGCCTTTGCCGTCGACGTCCATATAGGTCGCGACTTTCTTCAGCTCGGTCAGGGCTTTGACCATTTGCGGGCCGGTTAGCGCGTCGTTATCCAGGTCGACCAGAGCTTTCTTGTAGCCATCGGCACCCATCACTGACAGAACGACGGCTTCAAATACGGTGCTGTCCTGCCAAGGCTGGCCACCGTGGGCAAGCGCAATAAAGCCCGCAGCCTTGAGCTTGTCGCCGGCGGCGTAGAATTCTTCGAGGGTGGTCGGGTTCTTGGTGATACCGGCTTTCTTGAAGACTTCCGGGTTGATCCACAGCCAGTTCACGCGGTGGATGTTGACCGGTACGGCAACGTAGTTACCTTCGTACTTCACGGTGTCGGAGACTTTCTTGTCGAGCAGAGAATCCCACTTCTCGTCCTTGGCCACTTGTTTGAGAACGTCAGTGTCGAGCAAGCCAGTGGAGGCCCATTCCTGGATGTCGGGGCCTTTGATCTGGGCAACACCAGGTGGGTTACCGGCGACTGCGCGGCTTTTCAGCACGGTCATGGCGGTGGCACCACCGCCACCGGCGACGGCGCCGTCTTTCCAGGTGAAGCCGTCTTTCTCAACTTGGGCCTTCAGGACATCTACAGCCGCTTTTTCACCGCCTGAGGTCCACCAATGCACAACTTCAACCGTCCCTTTCGAGTCGGCGGCAAATGCACTGAGGGGAAACAACGAGGCAATGGAAATAGCAACGGCGAGGCGATTAATCGCGTTCATCTGAGTACCTTTTCTTGTTGTTATGCATGCAAGTCTAGAGCTTGCGCTGCACGGAGTTTAAACAGGGATTTTCCAGGCGCAGGTAACAAAGGGACGTACAAATGTCACCAGTTGGTGACATAGCAGCCCTGTCCTAGCGCGCTGGTCATGCTGGGTGACAAGGGTAGCGCAGGCAGCACCACCGCTTGCCAGGCGTGATAGAGGTCCGGTTTACCGCCCCAGATCCTGCTGCTGGGTTGGTTGTGTGGGCTGAGTTCGTGGTGCCAGCTGCCGTGGATGCGGTCGATAAAGTGGCTTTCGCAAAACTCCCAGAACCGCCGATACCAGGTTTCGTAATGCAGCTCCCCGGTACGTTTGAGCAACGCTTGGGCAGCGGCGCTGGCTTCGGCATGGGTCCAGTGCAGGCGCTCGCGCACTACCGGGCGGTGGTTCCAGTCCAGGGTGTAGACGATGCCAGGAGCACCGTCCACGGCCCAGGCGTATTCACAGGCGCTGGCGAACAGGCCTTTAGCATCGCTCACCAACCAGTCCGGCGTGACCAGCCCGGCCTGCAGGCGCGCGGCTTCGAGGTGCAGCAGCAGCCGCGCCCACTCAAAACCGTGGCCGGGGGTGATGCCATACGGGCGGAAGCCGTCGGCGGGGTTGTCTTCGTTGTAACCGAGCAGCGGTTTCCAGTGGGCGTCGAAATGCTCGATGACCATGAACTGGTTGCCGGCGGCGTGGGTGTGGATAACACGCTCGACGATGCGCAATGCGCGGTCGAGCCAGCGCGTGTCACCGGTCACATCGGCCAGGGCCAGGAATGCTTCGGTGGCGTGCATGTTGCTGTTGGCGCCGCGATAAGCCTCTACACCGCTCCAGTCCTGGGCAAAGGATTCGAGCATGACGCCCTCCTCCTCGCTCCAGAAGAACTGGTCGATGATGTGCACGGCGTCATTTAACAGGTTCTGCGCGCCGGGCGCGCCCGCCACCACGGCAGAGCTGGCAGCCAGGGCGACGAAAGCATGCAGGTAAGCGGCCTTGCCACGGTTGCCATCAACGGCGTGGGGCGCGGCGAACCAACCACCGTGCTCGCTATCACGTAATGGCCCGCTGAGCGCCGCAACCCCGTGCGCCACCCGCTCGGCATAACCGGGCAACCCCATGGCGTGGGCCATCGCAAAGCTGTGGGTCATGCGGGCAGTGTTCATGGTTTCGGCGTGGGCATCGGCCGGCAGTTGGCCGTTGTCGTCGAGGTTGCCAAAGCCATCCGGCAGGCGCGAGGCCTTGGCGAATGCGAGCAGGCGCTGGCCTTCGTTGGCAAGCCAGGTGTGATGGGCAGGAGCGTTCAGCCAACTGCTGGCAGGCAGTGGGTGCGTGGTCATAGATAGCCCTTATTATTTTTTATGGGATGACCGGAGTCTAAACAAGGGTGGGATCAGGGCAAGTAACGAAGGGGAAAGGAAATGTCACCAATCGGTGACAATCAGGCAAGCGATCTACATTTTACGGGTGGGCGCCCTCTAATGTGGGAGCAAGCCCGCTCCCACATTTGCCCCCCGTTCACACCCGACTGATCTCTAGCGCTATCACTGGCCCAGAGGCCTGATCTTCGCTGGCGCGTTGAGCTGGTGCTGCAGGTTCTGCACCTGGCTCTGCAAGGTGGTGATGTTGCGTGTGGTCTGGATGCGGAACACGTCGAACTCTTTGTTGGTCGGCGCATCGCTGTTAGTCGGCTGATTGTCCTGCGCGCTCTTGAGCACCACCAGGTCCTGTTCCAGTCGGGCAATGGCCGCGCTCGGGTTGCCCTGTTTCTTCAGGGCGGCCACGTCGGCAGACAGGTCCTTAACTTCACCTTGCGCCGCTTTGAGGCTGGCCACCGCGTCGGTCAGCGCCTGCACCTGGCCCTGCAACTTGGCGTTCGCGCTCGACAGGTCGCTGGTGCTGGCGGTCATTTGCGCCAGGCGCTGGTCAAGCTCGGAGGCCTGGCCAGCAACACCGACTTGCTGCTTGCCTTGCTCCTGCAACTGCGCTTCCAACTGTTTGATCTGCAACTTGAGCGCTTCGCTGCCATTGTTCACTCTGGCTTGGCTGGCCACCACCTTGCCGGAAATATCCTGCAGGCGCCCTGCCGCCTCTTCGCTGATGCGCGCAAAGCTTTCCTGGGTGGCGACCAATTGCTGGCCCATCAGCGAGATCTGCTGAAAGCTCCACCAGGCAAGGCCCGCAAAGGCGATCAGCAGCGCGCCGACCAAGGCCCACAGCGGGCCAGTGCTGGCGCTCTTGACCTTGACCACCTTCGGATTGCGCGAGCGCACCGACGTGGCGGGACTCGGTTCGAAATCATCGTCGTCCCCGATGTCGGCCCGCAGGCTGGGAACGTTGTCGAAGTCGTCTTTAGCATCGTTACGCATGAATCAACCCTGAATCGGTGAGATGGCTGCCTGAAAAGCCGAGCAGCACGAGTATAAACCGCGCTTGCGCCGCACTGATCGACCCGGAACCGCCCATTCGGTTCCCGAAGTGTTGCCGGGTGTGAGCTTACTGGCGCCCCGGATCCTGGGCTTTCCACCAAGCGCAAAACTCATCGAGGGCGGCCCACAGGCTGACCTTGGGCTCGTAGTCGAGATAATGCCTCGCCCGACTGATGTCGAGGGTGAAATCTTTGTTCATCACCTGCATGCCCAACCGTGACATCGCCGGCTCCGGGCGCCCCGGCCACATCGCGCAGAATGCCTCGTTCAACGCCGCTACGCTGTAGGACAAACCGTAAGACCGATAACGCGTGACTTGAGGCATGTCCATCTGGCGCATCACGTAGTTCACCACATCCCATACCGGCACCGGCGTGCCATTGCTGATGTTGTAGGCTTTGCCCAGTGCCGAGCCGGTCGCCAGCAAACTGCTGAGCAAGGCTTCGTTGAGGTTGTGCACACTGGTGAAATCGACTTTGTTCAGGCCGTCGCCGACGATGGCGAGGCGGTTCTTGCGCTGCATTTTCAACAGGCGCGGGAAGAGGCTCATATCACCGGCACCGGTGACAAAGCGCGGGCGCAAGGCCAGCACTTCAAGGCCGAACTCCTGGGCACCGAACACCTTTTGCTCCGCCAGGTACTTGGTGGCCGCGTAAGGATGCTTGAAGCGCTTGGGCACTTGCTCTTCTGTCAGCCCCAAGTGATCGCGCCCATCGAAGTAAATCGACGGCGACGACAGATGCACCAGGCGCCCGACGCGCTGCTTGAGACAGGCTTCGACGACGTTCTCGGTGACCAGCACATTGCCTTGATGGAAGTCCTGATACTTGCCCCACAACCCGACGGCGCCGGCGCAATGCACCACGGCTTCAACATCGCGGCACAGGTGACGCACCAGATCGGCGTCGTTCAAATCACCCTGGATAAACTCGGCGCCGCGCCGTACCAGGTGCTCCACACCTTCGGCGCGCCGCCCGTTGACCCGCACGTCCAGGCCTTGCTCCAAGGCGAAACGCGCAAAGCGCCCGCCGATGAAGCCGCTTGCGCCGGTGACCAGAATCTTCATGTATTACCCCATGTTCTTTCGTTTTTCATCGCTGTTGCCTTGACGCCCGCCATCACTCCAACGGCACCAACCATTGGCCACAGGCCTGGGCCAGATGGTCGGTCAACAGGCCTAACAGCTGCCCGCCACTGCGCCAATGATGCCAGTACAACGGTACATCGATGGGCTTATCTGGCAACAACTCGACCAATACGCCGGTTTGCAGTTGGTCACGCACCTGTAATTCAGGCACCAGGCCCCAGCCCAGGCCGGCTTCGGTCAAACGGATAAAGCCTTCGGACGAAGGGCATAAATGGTGCTCGAAACCGCCATCCACGCCCAAGGAAGCCAGGTAACGGTGTTGCAGGAAATCATCCGGGCCGAACACCAGCGCCGGTGTTCGCGCCAGTTGATCGGCGCGCACGCCCTCGGGGAAATGCCGTGCAATAAAAGCTGGGCTAGCCAGCGCTCGGTAGCGCATCGCGCCGAGTAGCAGGCTACGTGCGCCCGCCACGGGCCGCTCGCTGGCACAGATACAGGCCGCCACTTCACCGGCGCGCATGCGTTTGAGGCCGACGGTCTGGTCTTCCACCACCAAGTCCAGCAGCAAATGCTGCTCGGCGCAAAAGTCGCTGACAGCCTCGGCCCACCAGGTGGCGAGGCTGTCAGCATTCAGTGCAATACGCAGGCGCTCGGGCATGCCCTCCTCGTCCAGCGCCGGCACCTGGCTTTGCAGGTCGCGCTCGAGCAAGCGCACCTGTTGCACATGGTTGAGCAGGCGCCGACCGATTTCGGTGGGTGTCGGCGGTGTGGCGCGCACCAGTACCGGCTGGCCGACTCGCGCCTCGAGCACCTTGATGCGCTGGGAGATCGCCGACTGCGACAGGCCCAGCACTTGAGCGCCGCGCTCGAAGCCGGCCTGTTCCACCACCGCCGCCAGGGCGGAAAGCAATTTATAGTCGAACATCAGTTTCTCTAATGAGCGATCAGCAATATTTGTTTTTCTTATACAGCGTAGCCCATGAGAATGACCAGCATTGCGTCTCTGTCTATTTAAGGAAACTTCACATGGCTGGCGAAACCGCCCTGGCAACCCTGCTGCGCAGCATGAGCCCACAGCTCAATGATGGCGATTATGTGTTCTGTACCCTGCCCGACAACCGTATCCCCGAAGGCTGCGACGTTATCGGCAGCTTTCGCGAACGGGAGGGGCTGACGCTGATCCTGGAGCGCCAACAAGCCGAGCAAGCCGGGCTGGCTTTTGACTACATCGCCGCGTGGATCACCCTGAATGTGCACTCTGCCCTGGAAGCCGTGGGTTTGACCGCCGCCTTCGCCGGTGCACTGGGCAAGGCCGGCATCAGTTGCAACGTGATCGCCGGTTACTACCACGACCACCTGTTTGTCGGCCGCAGCGATGCTGAACGGGCCCTGGATGTATTGCGCCAATTGGCAGCCAACGCGGAGTAACAGTTATGTGGCAAAGCTACGTGAATGGGCTGCTGGTGGCCCTCGGGCTGATCATGGCGATCGGCACCCAGAATGCGTTTGTACTGGCGCAAAGCCTGCGCCGCGAACACCATCTGCCGGTGGCGGCGCTGTGCATCGTGTGTGATGCGATTTTGGTGGCTGCCGGCGTATTCGGCCTGGCCACGGTGCTGGCACAAAACCCGCTGCTGCTGGCGATTGCCCGTTGGGGCGGCGCGGCGTTCCTATTGTGGTATGGCACCTTGGCGCTGCGCCGGGCGTTCTCCAAGCAAAGCCTGGCTCAAGGCGAAAACCTCAAGGTGCGCTCCCTACGCGCGGTGTTACTCAGTGCCCTGGCGGTGACGTTGCTCAATCCGCATGTGTATTTGGACACTGTCTTGCTGATTGGCTCTTTAGGCGCTCAACAAACTGAACCCGGCGCCTACGTGGCCGGTGCTGCCAGCGCCTCGTTCCTGTGGTTCGCCACCCTGGCCTTGGGCGCCGCGTGGTTGGCGCCCTGGCTGGCACGCCCCGCGACCTGGCGGCTGTTGGACTGTTTGGTCGCGGCGATGATGTTCAGTGTGGCCTATCAATTGATCAGCGCCTGATGAATATTCCAAAACGCTCTGGAACCTCTATCCCACACAGTTGTTGCGTGGTTTTGCCACACCCCCGGTGCTATGATCCGGACCCTGCGCCGCAAAGAGTACAAACTCCCCGGCGCTTGTTTGGCCGCCCGTGATCGGCCTTGCGCTCACCGCAACTGACCTGATTAGGAGAATCATCATGGCTTTCGAATTGCCGCCGCTGCCCTACGCACACGATGCCCTGCAGCCGCACATCTCCAAGGAAACCTTGGAATACCACCACGACAAGCACCACAACACCTATGTCGTGAACCTGAACAACCTGGTGCCAGGCACCGAGTTCGAAGGCAAGACCCTGGAAGAAATCGTCAAGTCTTCTTCGGGCGGCATCTTCAACAACGCCGCTCAGGTCTGGAACCACACTTTCTACTGGAACTGCCTGGCGCCAAACGCCGGCGGCCAACCAAGCGGCGCACTTGGCGATGCCATCAACGCAGCGTTCGGTTCTTTCGACAAGTTCAAAGAAGAATTCACCAAGACGTCCGTCGGCACCTTCGGTTCCGGTTGGGGCTGGCTGGTGAAAAAGGCTGACGGTTCCCTGGCCCTGGCCAGCACCATCGGCGCCGGCAACCCGCTGACCAGCGGCGACACCCCGCTGCTGACCTGCGACGTCTGGGAACACGCTTACTACATCGACTACCGCAACGTGCGTCCGAAGTACGTGGAAGCGTTCTGGAACCTGGTCAACTGGAAGTTCGTGGCTGAGCAGTTCGAAGGTAAGACCTTCACTGCGTAAGTACTGCTTGCAGTAAGAAGAGCCCGGCCATAATGCCGGGCTTTTTTGTGGGCAATGAATTGTGGTCAAGTCGTTGGAACTCAATGCGCCGATCATGCCACGCAGTCAGTGTGAGGAATTTGCCTCTCTTACCTGTCGGAGATATTACATGAGCATTGGAGCAATAGCCGGTCTCGCGGGCCCAGCTGTAGGTCTCGTTGGCGAAGTATTAAAAATGGGCACCGAGATCGCCAAAATGGCCACTCAAATGGTCAAATCGCAATCGGGCAATAAAGAGGGTGGCGGTGATCAACACAAGATCGCGCATGAAGCTATGCAGAGCAAGGAACGTGTGAATTTTTCGAACAGCGAATCGACAAGCAACAAAGTGAACATCAACTTCTCTTAAAAACAGTGTCAGCTCCCTGCGCACCTCCTGCGCCCATGGACCTGTCTGAGGCAGGCGGATACCTGTCCGCCTCGCCACAGCGCCCCCTCAAGTTCCCCGTCAAACCCGCCGATGCCCTAATGTTCCTTTGACTGCCATCACCAGATTGCCAATACTCATGGCATATTGAGGCCACCCGCACGGAACAAGGAATGCCCCTTTGAAGCTGGAACTCAAAAACAGCTTGTCGGTGAAGTTGCTACGGGTTGTGCTGCTGTCGGCATTGATCGTGGGCGTGGCGCTGAGCGCGGCGCAAATCGTGTTCGATGCCTACAAGACACGCCAGGCCGTGGCCGGTGATGCCCAGCGCATCCTCGACATGTTTCGCGACCCCTCGACCCAGGCCGTGTACAGCCTGGACCGCGAGATGGGTATGCAGGTGATCGAAGGCTTGTTTCAAGACGAAGCCGTGCGCATGGCCTCCATCGGCCACCCCAACGAAACCATGCTCGCGGAAAAAACCCGCGCGCTGCAGCAATCGCCCACCCGCTGGCTGACCGACCTGATTCTTGGCCGGGAACGCACCTTCACTACTTCATTGGTCGGCAAAGGCCCCTACAGCGAGTATTACGGCGACCTGCGCATCACCCTCGACACGGCCACTTATGGCAAAGGCTTTCTGGTCAGCTCGGTGATCATCTTTATTTCCGGTGTGTTGCGTGCCCTGGCCATGGGCCTGGTGTTGTACCTGGTTTATCACTGGCTGCTGACCAAGCCGTTGTCGCGGATTATCGAGCACCTGACCTCAATCAACCCAGACCGCCCCAGCGAACACAAAATTCCCCAGCTCAAAGGCCACGAACACAACGAGCTGGGGCTGTGGATCAACACCGCCAACCAACTGCTTGAATCCATCGAGCGCAACACCCACTTGCGCCACGAGGCCGAGTCCAGCCTGCTGCGCATGGCCCAGTACGACTTTCTCACCGGCCTGCCCAACCGCCAGAAGTTGCAGGAGCAACTGGACAAGATCCTCACCGACGCCGGCCGCCGCCAACGTCGCGTTGCGGTGTTGTGCGTGGGGCTCGATGACTTCAAAAGCGTCAACGAACAGTTCACCTACCAGGCCGGCGACAAATTGCTGCTGGCCCTGGCCGACCGTCTGCGAGCCCACAGCGGTCGCCTCGGCGCCTTGGCGAGGTTGGGCGGCGACCAGTTTGCGCTGGTGCAGGCCGACATTGACCAACCTTACGAAGCCGCCGAACTGGCGCAAAGCATCCTGGACGACCTGGAAGCCGAATTCGCCTTTGAGCACGAGCAGATTCGCCTGCGCGCAACCATTGGCATCACCCTGTTCCCCGAAGACGGCGACAGCACCGAGAAGCTGCTGCAAAAAGCCGAACAAACCATGACCTTGGCCAAGAGCCGTTCGCGCAACCGCTATCAGTTCTATATCGCCAGCGTCGACAGTGAAATGCGCCGGCGCCGCGAACTGGAAAAAGACTTGCGCGATGCCCTCAGCCGTGACCAGTTCCACTTGGTGTACCAGCCGCAGATCAGCTACCGCGACCACCGGGTGGTCGGCGTCGAAGCGCTGATCCGCTGGCAACACCCGGAGCACGGCCTGGTGCCGCCCGACTTGTTCATCCCACTGGCAGAACAGAACGGCACGATTATTCCGATTGGCGAATGGGTGCTGGACCAGGCCTGCCGGCAATTGCGCGAATGGCATGACCTGGGCTTCACCACGCTGCGCATGGCGGTCAACCTGTCCACCGTGCAGTTGCACCACACCGAGCTGCCACGGGTGGTCAACAACCTGATGCAGATCTACCGCCTGCCGCCGCGCAGCCTTGAACTGGAAGTGACCGAAACCGGCCTGATGGAAGACATCAGCACCGCCGCCCAGCACCTACTGAGCCTGCGGCGTTCCGGGGCACTGATCGCGATTGATGACTTCGGCACCGGCTATTCATCCTTGAGCTACCTCAAAAGCCTGCCGCTGGACAAGATCAAGATCGACAAGAGCTTCGTCCAGGACCTGCTCGATGACGACGACGATGCAACCATTGTGCGCGCCATCATCCAACTGGGCAAAAGCCTGGGCATGCAGGTGATCGCCGAAGGCGTGGAAACCGCCGAGCAAGAGGCCTACATCATTTCCGAGGGCTGCCACGAAGGTCAGGGTTACCACTACAGCAAACCATTGCCGGCCCGAGAGTTGGCCGCTTACCTGAAACAGTCCGAGCGCAATAACGCAGCGATTCTCTGAAATAACAAAACGATACTAAATATTTCCCGCGTATAACCCTTTACACAGAATGCAAATCCTTCGCATTATGTCGCAGCTTTTGCGCTCCCCCGAGCGCCCTATCAACAACCGAAGCAGGATGTTCGCCATGATTCGTATGCCCCTGGCCACCGCCAGTCTGCTGGCCATTGCCATTTCTCTCGCCGGTTGCGGCGAAGGTAAAGACAAGGCCGCCGCGCCTCAAGCGCCGACCCCGACTGCCAGCACTGCCGCTCCAGCGGCTGCCACCCCAGTAGGCCAGGTCGACGAAGCAGCCGCCAAGGCCGTGGTCGCGCACTACGCTGACATGGTGTTCGCGGTGTACAGCGATGCCGAATCTACGGCGAAGACCCTGCAAACCGCGATCGATACTTTCCTCGCCAACCCGGACGACCAAACCCTGAAAGCGGCACGTACCGCTTGGGTGGCCGCGCGCGTGCCGTACCTGCAGAGCGAAGTGTTCCGTTTCGGCAACACCATCATCGACGACTGGGAAGGCCAAGTGAACGCCTGGCCCCTGGACGAAGGCCTGATCGACTACACCGACAAATCCTACGAGCACGCCCTGGGTAACCCAGGCGCCACCGCCAACATCATCGCCAACACCCAGATCCAGGTCGGCGAAGACAAGGTCGACGTCAAGGAAATCACCCCGGACAAACTCGCCAGCCTCAATGAGCTGGGCGGTTCCGAAGCCAACGTCGCCACCGGCTACCACGCCATCGAGTTCCTGCTGTGGGGCCAAGACCTCAACGGCACCGGCCCTGGCGCGGGCAACCGTCCTGCCTCCGACTACATGACCGGTGATGGCGCCACTGGCGGCCACAACGAGCGCCGTCGCACTTACCTGCGCGCGGTGACCCAACTGCTGGTCAGCGACCTGGAAGAAATGGTCGGCAACTGGAAACCCAACGTCGAAGACAACTACCGCGCAACCCTGGAAGCAGAACCGGCTACCGACGGCCTGCGCAAAATGTTGTTCGGCATGGGCAGCCTGTCCCTGGGCGAGTTGGCCGGTGAGCGCATGAAGGTTTCCCTGGAAGCCAACTCGCCGGAAGACGAGCAGGATTGCTTCAGCGACAACACCCACAACTCGCACTTCTACGACGCCAAAGGGATTCGTAACGTCTACCTGGGCGAGTACACCCGTGTAGACGGCAACAAAATGACCGGCGCCAGCCTGTCGTCCCTGGTGGCCAAAGCTGATCCGGCGGCTGATGCAGCGTTGAAAGCTGACCTTGCGGCCACCGAAGCGAAGATCCAGGTCATGGTTGATCACGCCAACAAGGGTGAGCACTACGACCAATTGATCGCCGCGGGTAATGATGCGGGCAACCAGATCGTGCGTGACGCCATCGCTGCGTTGGTCAAGCAGACGGGATCGATCGAGACGGCCGCAAGCAAGCTGGGTATCAGCGACTTGAACCCGGATAACGCTGATCACGAGCTCTGATCTCGCATTCTGAGCAGTGGTGAGTTGAATGAGGCGACCTTCGGGTCGCCTTTTTTATGCGCCCTCTCGCCGCCCAAAGACCTCTGTGGGCGTTGGCTTGCCTGCGATAGCGGTGGGTCAGGCAGCTAAGTTGGCGAATGGCACACCGCCATCCCAGGCAAGCCAGTTGCCACCGTTGATCCTCATTGACCTCAGGCTTCAGGTTTACATGCCCTGCACCGCAGGTAGAATGGCGCCTGTCCTCCAGCACCCGAGCAAACTTCATGGCGTTGCCGACCCTACGCATCATCGGTTTCATCATCGGCATCTTCCTGATCACCCTCGCGATCGCCATGGTCATCCCGATGGCCACCCTGGTGTTCTTCGAACGCACCGGCGACCTGCCCTCGTTTCTGTGGGCCAGCCTGATCACCTTTCTCGCAGGCCTGGCCCTGGTCATCCCCGGCCGCCCCGAACACGTGCATCTGCGCCCCCGGGACATGTACCTGCTGACGGTCAGCAGTTGGCTGGTGGTGTGCATCTTCGCCGCGCTGCCCTTTTTGCTGACCCAGCACATCAGCTATACCGACTCCTTCTTCGAAAGCATGTCCGGCATCACCGCCACCGGCTCTACCGTATTGAGCGGGCTGGACAGCATGTCCCCTGGCATCCTGATGTGGCGCTCGCTGCTGCACTGGCTCGGCGGCATCGGCTTTATCGGCATGGCGGTGGCGATCCTGCCGCTGCTGCGCATTGGTGGCATGCGCCTGTTCCAGACCGAATCCTCGGACCGCTCGGAAAAGGTCATGCCGCGCTCGCACATGGTGGCGCGCCTGATCGTGGCCGCGTACGTGGGCATCACCATTCTCGGCAGCCTGGCGTTCTGGTGGGCCGGAATGGGCTTGTTCGACGCGATCAACCACGCGATGTCGGCGATTTCCACCGGGGGCTTTTCCACTTCCGATGAATCCCTGGCCCACTGGAAACAACCGGCGGTGCACTGGGTCGCCGTGGTGGTGATGATCCTCGGCAGCTTGCCGTTCACCCTGTACGTCGCCACCTTGCGCGGCAACCGCCGGGCGCTGATCAAGGATCAGCAAGTGCAAGGCCTGCTTGGTTTGCTGCTGGTGACCTGGCTGGTGCTCGGCACCTGGTACTGGTGGACGACCAATTTGCATTGGTTGGACGCGCTGCGTCACGTGGCACTGAACGTCACGTCCGTGGTGACCACCACCGGTTTTGCACTGGGGGATTACAGCATCTGGGGCAACTTCTCACTGATGTTGTTCTTCTATCTGGGCTTTGTCGGCGGCTGCTCGGGCTCCACGGCGGGCGGGATCAAGATATTTCGCTTCCAGGTTGCCTACATCCTGCTCAAGGCCAACTTGAACCAGCTGATTCACCCGCGCGCCGTGATCAAGCAAAAGTACAACGGCCACCGGCTCGACGAAGAGATCGTGCGCTCGATCCTGACCTTTTCGTTTTTCTTCGCCATCACCATCTGCGCCATTGCCCTGGCCCTTTCGCTGTTGGGGCTGGACTGGATGACCGCACTGACCGGCGCCGCCAGCACTGTGTCGGGCGTTGGCCCGGGCCTGGGCGAAACCATCGGCCCGGCCGGCAACTTCGCCAGCCTGCCGGATGCGGCCAAGTGGATCTTGTCATTTGGCATGCTGCTGGGGCGACTGGAGATCATTACAGTCTTTGTTCTGTGCATTCCGGCGTTTTGGCGGCACTGACAGTCGACGCGTCCAGCAACCGCGCCCGGTATTCGCCAGGCGTGGCGTCGAACCAACGACGAAACGCGCGGAAGAAATTGCTCGGGTCGGCAAAGCCCAACAGGTAGGCGATTTCCAGCAGGGTCATGCCCGGCTGCGCCAAGTATTGCTCGGCAAGTTCGCGACGGGTGTCGTCGAGCAACGTTTGGAAACTGGTGCCCTCCTCCTGCAAACGCCGCTGCAAGGTGCGCTGGGACAGGTGCAACGTCTGGGCGACCACTTCGCGCTTGGGTTCGCCCTGAGGCAGCAGACGGCACAGCACCTGGCGCGCCTTATGGGTCACGCGGCTCTCGGAAAACCGCGCGAGGTATTCACCGGCAAACCGATCATGCAACAGCGCCATGGCCTCGTTCGCGGTGGGCAGCGGCGCATCCATGTCCGCTTGCTCGAAAATCAGTGCGTCATAGGGCGCATTGAACTCCAGGGGGGCATGAAAGACCTGTTTGTAAGGCGCCAGGTCCGCCGGTTGCTCACCTTGCAACACCACCTTGCGCGGTTGCAGGGTGCGCCCAGTCAACCAGCCGCACAGAGCCAAGGCACTGGCCAGCGAGGCTTCGGCGCTTTGCCGGGTGGGCGGCAAGTGATCACCATGCACTGTCAGAATCAATGCATAGCCTTCGGGTAAGAGTCGGAAACTCAGGTCGGCACTTTCGGCGATGATGCGCTGGTAGCGCACCAGGCGCATAAAGCCTTCGGCTAAGGTGTTGCTGGACATCAGCGCATAACCGGCCACATGAAACGACGCCGGGCGCACCACCTTGCCCATGTTCAAGCCAATCGCCGGGTTACCCGACAGCTCCACGGCCCGCTGCCACAGCCGGGTCATGGAGTCCTGCGGAAAACGTGCGTCAGGATCCCTGAGGGCGGCGTAATCCAGACCCAACTGTTTGAACAAGACACGGCAGTCCAGGCCGTCCATTTCCAACGCCTTGACTATCCCCATCGCCCAGCTTGCAGAAGTTGTTCGTTCGCTCATGGCGTCTTCTTAAAAAAGCAGGCTTAAACGGCAGCCAGGAAGCCAAGGATACTAAAGTGGCATCTATTGTCACTGGCTGTTACCACTGATCACTCTAGACTCAAATAAGCTCCCCGCCGAACATCTGTTGGGCGGCACAACCACCCAAGGGCCGGCCAACGTGGAAAACATCAAACAATTCAATAGCTTCGCCGAGTTCTACCCTTACTACCTGAGCGAGCATGGCAACAGCACCTGCCGGCGTCTGCACTTTATCGGCACGACGCTTGTGATCGGCATTCTGGCGTATGCCATCGGCAGAGGTTCACTGGGCTTGCTGCTGGCCGTGCCGGTCGCCGGCTACAGCTTTGCCTGGATCGGCCACTTCTTCTTCGAAAAGAACCGCCCGGCGACCTTTCAACACCCGTTCTACAGCTTGCTGGGCGACTTTGTGATGTACCGCGACATGGTTCTGGGCAAAGTGCCTTTCTAAAAAGAAAGCCGTCAGGCCTGTGACCTCTTGTCACTTGCTTAAAAAATGAAAATTCGTACATCCGTCTACATAAAATTCTTTTTGTCATTTTTAGTGCTGTATCCTGCCAAGGCTTTTTGAGAGCGCGCAATTACCTGAGATTGATAAAACAGACCTTGCGAGGAGCGACGACAATGCACGAGATACCTAATCTCCCCTTCCCAAGCCTGCACCCAACTGAGCAGCCAACACCCCAGCAGGCCAGTAACAAAAAGCCTGACGCCAAAGAAGCAAAACCAGTCGACAGCAAACGCCAGGACTGACGCCGTACCAGACCGTGTGGAAAGCGTACCATTGAGCGCTTTCCACACTGCCTGAATCACCCGAGATGCCCGCCATGACTGATACCCTCCCCGACGCCGCCGTTCTCGACGCTGCCTTGCAGATGATCGACGTCTGGAACCGCCTCAGCCCCGAAAAACAAGCTTTACTGCTCAAGCGCTTCGGCACCCAGGAAAACGCCCTGGCCGCCCTGGTGACTACACAAATGCTGGCGCCCGCCATCTCCTGATGCGCTTGATCTGAAGTTTTTGCTGTGTTGGCGCCCCGCCTGGCCCCAGCACCGGTATCATTAGCAGCCTATCTTTACCTGCTGCGACAGTGGACCACTCCCATGCCAGATACCCAGCGCCCCATGGCGGTCACGCTGCAAGTCGTTTCCATCGTGTTGTTCACCTTCATCGGTTACCTGAATATCGGCATTCCCTTGGCCGTGTTACCAGGTTATGTACACAGTGAACTGGGCTATGGCGCGGTGATTGCTGGCTTGGTGATCAGCGTGCAATACCTGGCCACACTGCTGAGCCGCCCGTATGCCGGCAAAATCATTGATAACCTGGGTAGCAAACGCGCGGTATTGATCGGTTTGTTGGGCTGTGGCCTGAGTGGCGTGTTCATGCTGCTGGCAGCGTGGTTTTCCAGCCTGCCGGCCTTCAGCCTGGTCAGCCTGCTCATCGGGCGGCTGGTACTCGGCAGCGCCGAGAGCCTGGTCGGCTCGGGTGCCATCGGCTGGGGCATTGGCCGGGTCGGCGCGGCCAACACAGCCAAGGTCATCTCCTGGAATGGCATCGCCAGCTACGGCGCACTCGCCGTCGGCGCACCGCTTGGGGTGGTGCTGGTCAGCCATTTTGGATTGTGGAGCATGGGCGTCAGCATCATTCTGCTGGCGGTACTGGGCGTGCTCTTGGCCTGGAACAAAGTCGCGGCGCCGATTGTGGCCGGTGTGCGCCTGCCGTTCATGAACGTGCTGGGCCGCGTGTTGCCGCACGGCTGCGCCTTGGCGCTGGGCTCGATTGGCTTTGGCACCATCGCGACTTTTATCACCCTGTATTACACCACCCAGCATTGGGACAACGCGGTGTGGGCGCTGAGCCTATTCGGCGCCAGCTTTATCGGCGCACGCCTGCTGTTCGGCAGCTTGATCAACCGTATCGGTGGCTTTCGCGTGGCGATTGCCTGCTTGTCGGTGGAAATCCTCGGCCTGCTGTTGCTGTGGCTGGCACCGGATGCTCACCTGGCCCTGGCTGGCGCGGCGTTAAGCGGGTTTGGCTTTTCCCTGGTGTTTCCGGCGCTGGGGGTGGAGGCGGTCAACCTGGTGCCGGCCTCCAGCCGTGGTTCGGCGGTGGGGGCTTATTCGCTGTTTATCGATTTGTCGCTGGGCATTACCGGCCCACTGGCGGGTGCGGTGGCGGCAGGCTTCGGCTTTGCCTCGATCTTCCTGTTCGCCGCCCTGGCAGCCGCCGGTGGCTTGCTGCTAAGCGTCTACCTGTACCGGCAAGCGCCCAAGGCACGCGAGGCGCGTGACGCCTAGAAGTCGACCTTGCCGCGCCCGGCCTTGATGCTGCCGCGCTTGGTCTTGGATTCGAGGCGGCGCTTTTTCGAGCCCAAGGTGGGCTTGGTCGGGCGGCGCTTCTTCTCGACCTTGGTGGCACTGAGGATCAACTCCACCAAGCGCTCCAGCGCATCCGCGCGGTTCTGCTCCTGCGTCCGGTATTGCTGGGCCTTGAGCACCAGCACACCTTCGCTGGTGATCCGGCTGTCACGCAGTGCCAGCAGCCGTTCCTTGTAAAAGTCCGGCAACGACGACGCCGGAATATCAAACCGCAGGTGCACCGCACTCGACACCTTGTTGACGTTTTGCCCACCAGCGCCTTGGGCGCGAATGGCGGTCAGCTCAATCTCGGCGTCGGGCAGCTGCACGTTGTTGGAAATGACCAGCATCACTGAAAAACCTTAGGCAACGGACAAGCCCAACTCGGATAACAACATCGACGCCTGGGCTTTGGAAATCACGGCGCCTTTGAACAGTTTGGCATCATTGAGGCGAAAACCGCTCAAATCCGCACCGCGCAAGTCGGCACCGGCAAAGTTGGCGCCGTTGATGCGGGCGTGGGCAAGGCTGCAGTCGATCAATTCGGCCTTGCGAAAGTCAGCATCCGACAAGTCGCTGTCGGAGAAATCCAAGTTATTCAGCACGGTTCGGGCAAACGACAGCCCGGACAAAAATGCACTGTTGAGCCGGGTTTCGCTGAAGCTCAACCCCAGCGACGCACAGTGGGTAAAGTTGGCACCGGTCAACTTGCAGTGGGCAAAACTGGCCTGGGACAGTTTGCTGCGCTGCCAACGGGTGTTGTTCAGGTCGCAACGGTTGAACTGCGCCTCCAACAGGTTCGCCGCCTCGAATATGGCGTGGGCTGCGCGGCAACTGGTCCATTGAGTGCCTTCAAGGCGCGAACCCAGAAACGAGGTTTGGACCAGGATGCAGCGCTCGAACACCCAGTGGTCCAGCACCATGCGCGACAGGTCGGCGCCACTCAAGTCGACGCCAACCAGGCGCAACGGCCCGCTGTGCTGGTCGAGCAAGTCTTCCAGCGCATCGCGCTGCAAGCTGCCGCCGTCGATGTCGGTGTGCTGCATGAGGCCTCCGGGGCAAGGGTCGATAAAAACAAGGTCGCGAGTTTACCCTGTCGACGCCCACAAAAAACCCGGCAAGGCGCCGGGTTTTCTGTGGATGCGATGCGGCTTACTTCAACGCCGCACTCGTCGCGGTCAGCGCCGCTTCGGCGCTGCGCTTGTTCTTGATCCAGTAGCACAGCCCCATGAACGCCACCCACACAGGGATTGCGTACACCGAACGGTCAATGCCCGGGATCATCAACATGGTCCCCAGGATAAACACCACGAAGGCCACGCAGAGGATGTTGCCGTACGGGTACCACAGCGCCTTGAACAACGGCACTTGGCCGGTGCGGTTCATGTGCTGGCGGAACTTGAAGTGCGAGAAGCTGATCATCGCCCAGTTGATCACCAGCGTGGCAACGACCAGCGACATCAACAGTTCCAGCGCGTGTTGCGGGATCAGGTAGTTCATCAGCACGGCCACCAGGGTGATCGCCGCTGAAGCAAGGATCGAGCGCACTGGCACGCCGCGCTTGTCAATTTTCGCCAAGGCCTTGGGCGCGTCACCCTGCTCTGCCATGCCCAGTAGCATGCGGCTGTTGCAGTAGGTGCCGCTGTTGTACACCGACAGCGCCGCAGTCAGTACCACGAAGTTGAGGATGTGCGCGGCGGTGTTGCTGCCTAGCATCGAGAACACCTGCACGAACGGGCTACCGCTGTAGGCATCGCCCGACGCGTTGAGGGTTGCCAGCAGGCTGTCCCACGGCGTCAGCGACAACAGCACCACCAGTGCGCCGATGTAGAAAATCAAGATGCGGTAGATCACCTGGTTGATCGCCTTGGGGATCACGGTGCGTGGCTGATCGGCTTCGGCCGCCGTAAAGCCGAGCATTTCCAGGCCACCGAACGAGAACATGATGATCGCCATGGCCATCACCAAGCCGCCGACGCCGTGGGGGAAAAAGCCGCCGTGGTCCCACAGGTTGCTCACCGACGCTTGCGGACCGCCGCTGCCGCTGGCCAGCAAATAGCTGCCCAGGGCGATCATGCCGACGATGGCCACCACCTTGATAATGGCAAACCAGAATTCGGCCTCGCCGAAAACTTTGACGTTGGCCAGGTTAATCAGGTTGATCAGTACGAAGAATACCGCCGCAGAGACCCAGGTCGGGATCTCCGGCCACCAGTAATGTACGTACTTGCCGACAGCCGTGAGCTCAGACATGCCCACCAGGATGTACAGGATCCAGCAGTTCCAGCCCGACAGAAAACCGGCGAAACCGCCCCAGTACTTGTGGGCAAAATGACTGAAGGAACCGGCAACCGGCTCTTCGACGATCATTTCGCCGAGTTGGCGCATGATCATGAAGGCGATAAAGCCGCAGATGGCATAGCCCAGAATCATCGACGGGCCGGCAGATTTGAGCACCCCGGCCGAGCCCAGAAACAGGCCGGTGCCGATGGCGCCACCGAGGGCGATCAACTGGATATGCCGATTTTTCAGGCCGCGTTTCAGCTCGCCGGAAGAGGAATGGGGTCCACTCATGAAAAAGGTCTCACGCAAGGTTTGATGATGTTGAATGCACGTAGCTGTCTTGAATGTCGACTCAAGCAGCGCCGCTCAAACCCCAGCGCAGGCACCAGGAGTACAGCGTCTTTCTAACGGTCATGCGTCACCTGTTTGTTTTTATCTGTGACGAAATCGAACCCGTCCGGCTCGTAGTCGGGCGGAGTAATCAGGGTGGGTAAACCCTGGGTCTTGGCCATTTGCGTGGTTACGCAAGGGGGGTCACAGTAAAACGCGGCGCATTGTACACCGCTCGACAGCTTCGGGCCGCCTCTGCAGACCGCCCGCGACAATCTGTCAGAGATTCCTTACAGCGATACACGCACCTGAAATGCCTGGGCCATAGCGTAAATGATGCGTTACACAGCGTAAAACCAGCGTTACAGACAGCTCAATCAGTCACCCACCAGAAAATTGTCGGCAGAAAAACTTTGATCAATCGGTTCAGCCAGCTCGCTGTTTTTTCTGGAAAAATATAAGCCACGAAAAAACAGAAGAAAAAATCCAAATGAAACCGTGTCAATAAATTTTTTGCATTCCTAAACACTCTCGCCTAGGTTCTTCCACTTGCCCAGCGAAGCCCGCTGGCAAGCCGTTATCAAACAACGTCCTCTAGGAGATACACCATGCAAGCACTGGAAAACGACCTGGAAACCGAACTGCAACTTGACGATTGGTTTGAAGCGCCGACCCATGAGGCCGCCGTTGAAATGATGCAAGCCGATGCCGTTGTGCCATTTGGCACCGCGATGTGGCCTTTCTAACACCCGGCAGGCACTCGGCAGGTGCTGTGCACGGCACTTGCCCCCCTTACCCAAGGCACAGAAGGACACCCGTCATGGACAAGGCCCGCGCCGTCGAACACTTTCTCTACTACCTCGCGCACCACCCGGCCCTCAGCGGCCTGAGCCGTCCTACCGTGTTGCTGGGCCATACCGAGCGCTACGACGCTATCGCCCAAGCGATCACCCACGGCAGCGCTGCCCGCTTTAATTTCCAGGTGCAGCGCCTCGACCTGGCCGCCAGCGACACCCTGGCCCAGGCCATCGAAGCCTGCGACCTGTACCTGTTTCTCTACGACTCCTCGACCCTGCCCAACCCACGCGCCGAAGGCCCGGACTTTATCCGCGCCCTGCAAGGCGTGATGGCTGAGCACTGGAAGAAGTCACTGCTGTTCAAGGATTACGGCGACTACTTTTACGACACGTTCAGCGTCGAGCCGCAGCGCATCGCCGACCTCAACGCCACGCTGATCCGGCGCATGTCCCAGGCCAACGTGCTGAGCTTTACCGACAAGCACGGCTCGCGCCTGCAAGCGCCGATGAGCAGCATCAAGAAGTGGACCAATATCAACGGCATCGGCAACCACGACCTGGCGCCGGGCGAGATCGCCACCCACAGCGAGGCCATCAACGGCCAAGTGCGGTTCGTTGGCACCTTTCTGAGCACCATCCCGTTTGCGCGCAAATACGGCGTGCTGCAATCACCGTTGGAACTGTGGATCGAGAACTCGACGATTTGCAGCGTGGCCAGCGACGTGCCAGGGCTGGCGGATGACTTCAACAAATACCTGAACGCCAACCCGTCCAACCGCCGCGTGGAGGAACTGGGGATTGGCACCAATGAAGGGGTCAAGGATTTGTACGCACGCAATGCCGGGTTTGAGGAGCGCCATTGCGGTTTGCACCTGGGCTTGGGCGGCGGACAGAAAGGCAGCCATCACTTGGATTTGATCTTTGCCAGCGGGGTGTTGGCACTGGATGACAAGCCCGTGTTTGATGGGACGTTTGCATTTTAGAGCCCAACGACTAAAAACACCGAAGACCACTGCGGGAGCTGGCTTGCCTGCGATGGCATCACCGCAGCCTGGCTGACAGACCGAGGTGTCTGCCTCGCAGGCAAGCCCCACAGTTGATTGGGTCAGCACATTTGAGACCAAAAAAAACGCCAACCCTAAGGTTGGCGTTTTTGTGCCGCCGTTACATCACTGCGGCTTCTTGCGACCAAAACCAGGCCGCTGACCGGAACCCGCAGGGGCGCCACGGCGCTTGCCCGATGGTTCGTCGGCGACCAGTTTCAGGCCTGGGCGCTTTTTCGGTGCGGGCTTGGCTGGAAGCTTGGTGTTGGCGCTGTCGGCTGGGCGATCGGAGGCCGGAGCACCACGGCTTTCGCCACGGTTGCCACGACCGCCGCTTGGCGCTTCACCGCCACGCGCAGGGCGCGGCGTGCGCGGTGCACGCTCGCCTTCCTGGCGGGACGGGGCGGTTGGGCGACGCTCACCTTCGATGTGCGGCTCACGGGAGATACGACCACCGCTGGCCGGTGCATTCAGCGCTGGGCGCAGGGTGCGGGCAACACGTTCGGTACGCGCCACAGGCCGCGACGATTTACGCTGCATACGCTCAAGCTTGTCTTTGCTCTTGGCGTTCATCTGCGGCATAGCGACCGGCGTCAGGCCGACTTCAGCGCTGAGGATGTCGACTTCGTACTGGCTCATTTCGCGCCAGCGGCCCATCGGCAAGTCGGAGTTCAAGAACACCGGACCGAAACGCACGCGTTTCAGGCGGCTGACCACCAGGCCCTGGGATTCCCACAGGCGACGTACTTCCCGGTTACGGCCTTCCATCACCACGCAGTGGTACCAGTGGTTGAAACCTTCGCCGCCTGGCGCCTGCTTGATGTCGGTGAACTTGGCCGGGCCGTCTTCAAGGACTACGCCGGCTTTCAAGCGCTCGATCATCTCGTCATCGACTTCGCCACGTACACGCACAGCGTATTCGCGGTCCATTTCGTAGGACGGGTGCATCAGGCGGTTGGCCAGCTCACCGTCGGTGGTGAACATCAGCAAGCCAGTGGTGTTGATGTCCAGACGGCCGATGTTGATCCAGCGGCCTTCTTTGGGCTTGGGCATCTTGTCGAACACAGTCGGACGGCCTTCCGGGTCGTCACGGGTGCAGATCTCACCGTCAGGCTTGTTGTACATGATCACGCGGCGCACCGATTCGGCGGCCTCTTCACGCTTGATGACCTTGCCATCAATGGTGATTGCATCGTGCAGGTCAACGCGCTGGCCAAGGGTGGCTTCAACGCCGTTGACCTTGATGCGCTTCTGGGTGATCCAGGCTTCGACGTCGCGGCGCGAGCCCACGCCGATACGCGCCAGCACCTTTTGCAGTTTTTCGCCTGCTGGGCCGATTTCCTGGCTGTCGTTCTGGTCTTGGTCGTTCATCTTAAGCACCTCCCGGTGGGTCGATTCAGGCGTGGCCTGAAGAGTGTTGAAAGCGGGGCTTTGGGCGAATACGTCGCCAAAGGGTCGCGAATCATACGCGCATGGCGCGCGTTACGCATCAGAGACTAGTCGATAAGGCTCAAGTCATTTGCTTTTCCGCCGACCGGTGGCGCCCAGGGCCAGCAGGCGTAGCTCGGCTTCGGCCAGTACCGTGCGTTTGTCGACTTTGTCGAGTTTTTTCCAGGCGCGGATTTCGCGCTTGCTGCGGCCACAGCCGACGCAGATGTCGTCGGTGAATTTACAGATGCTGATGCAGGGGTCTTTGGTGGAGCTCATGGCAATCCTCTGAGTTCGGCCCCGCGCGCAACCTGGGGCCGATCAAAAATGCAGGCGCCCAAGGTCGGCCGTGAGGCTTGTATCAAGGAAGGCGCTTGACGGTGAATACCTTACCCGTCTTGGACAGCTTGCCTTGCCAGTCTTCTGCATTGCACTTCAACTTAACCAAGATCGGAATCGCAGTGCCGTCGTCATCCTTGAATTCAATGGGCTTGCAGCCCTGAGGTAGTGTATTGGATGCGCCGATCCACAGTGCGTCAGAAGAATCAAGGCGATAGTAGACGGGACGTTCTACGCCCGTAGGCCCGGTACTCAGGCCAATAGCACCAGTGGCGTCAGTGCCCGCGATGATAGTGACGCGGACATCACCACTGAGCGGGTTACGAGTCACTGTCGCCGCATAAGCCGAGGAGAAAACAGCCGAACCGATTAAAACCATTGCGCCCAGCGAGGCCGTGAAGTGCTTGCGAGTGTTTTTCATGATGGGTCATCCATATCAAAAGAGAGGGGATTACAACCACCACGAATGAAACGGCACAGGCGTAATGGCGTTCGGCGAGTAAACGCCGCGCGACGCCGCACAACAACTGTCAGAACTAACAGGTACAGCGCCGCTTGCGGCCCTGCCTCACCGATAGATCAGGGCTCAAACGAACGGCGCTCGTTTTCGATGGCTTCGGCCAAGGCTTGTGCTTCGGCCTCTTCGTCACTCAATTGGGGTTGGCTCAAGGCGGCGACGGCGGCCAGGAGTTTTTCGCGAGCTTCGGCCACACCGAGGATGTCTTCATCGGGCTCAATTTCGGCTTCGGCTTCGGCTTCAATACCGACCTCAGGCCTGCTTTCAACATCCACCTGAGTTTCCGGCTCAGCCGCACCATCACGCAGCAAGTCGTCGAAGTCGGTCTTGATCCCCTGTTCCATGTCGTCCAATTCCAGCAACAAGGTGTGGAAGCTGGTTTCGTCCTTCGGCTCTTCCGGCTCGGCCGTGGCGTCGGCCAATTCCTGAAGGCTGGCCGGGACCGGCGCGTCGTCAAAGTCCAGAACTGGCTCGGCTTCCATCTCGCGCAGTTCGGCCAACGGCGGCAGGTCATCGAGGTTTTTCAGGTTGAAATGGTCGAGGAACACTTTGGTGGTGGCAAACATCGCCGGTTTGCCGGGCACGTCACGGTAGCCGACGATGCGGATCCACTCGCGTTCCAGCAGCGTCTTGACGATATGACTGTTGACCGCTACGCCGCGCACATCCTCGATTTCGCCCCGCGTGATCGGCTGGCGATAGGCGATCAACGCCATGGTCTCAAGCATCGCACGGGAGTAACGCTGCGGGCGCTCTTCCCACAAGCGGCCGACCCATGGGGAAAACTTCTCACGAATCTGCAAGCGATAACCCGACGCCACTTCGCGCAGCTCAAACGCACGGCCGTCGCAGGACTTGCGCAGGATCTCCAGGGCCTTCTTGAACACAGGTGGCTCAGGGCGCTCGGCCTCTTCAAAGAGTTCGAACAGGCGCTCCAGGGATTGCGGCTTACCCGAGGCCAGGAGAAAGGCTTCCAGCAGCGGCGCCAGTTCGCGGGGTTCAGTCAAATTCATCGATTCAGCTCTTTATTCGGCTCGCGCCCGCACGTGGATAGCCGCAAAAGGCTCATTCTGGACCAGCTCGACCAAGGATTCCTTGACCAGTTCAAGCACCGCCATAAAGGTCACCACCACCCCCAGACGCCCTTCTTCTTTGGTGAACAGCTCGACAAAGGGTACAAAACCGCCGCCCTTGAGGCGCTCAAGCACATCACTCATGCGCTCGCGGGTCGACAGGGCCTCGCGGCTGACCTGATGGCTTTCAAACATATCGCCACGGCGCAGGACTTCGGCCATGGACATCAGCAGTTCTTCCAGGCTCACGTCCGGCAACAACTTGCGCGCCCGGGCTTCCGGGGCGTCGAGCTTGGGCACCACCACATCACGGCCAACGCGGCTCAAGCCGTCGATGCCTTCGGCAGCCGCCTTGAAGCGCTCGTACTCTTGCAGGCGGCGGATCAGTTCGGCGCGGGGGTCGTCTTCTTCGGCCTCAATGGTCTCCGAGCGCGGCAACAGCATGCGCGACTTGATCTCGGCAAGCATGGCAGCCATCACCAGGTACTCGGCCGCCAGCTCCAGGCGCACCGTCTGCATCAACTCGACATAACCCATGTATTGGCGGGTAATTTCCGCCACCGGGATATCGAGGATGTTGATGTTCTGCTTGCGGATCAGGTACAGCAGCAAGTCCAGCGGGCCTTCGAAGGCTTCAAGGAACACCTCCAGAGCGTCCGGCGGGATGTACAAATCCAGCGGCATTTCCAGGACTGCCTGGCCATAGACCATGGCAAAGGGCAGTTCCTGCTGGGCGCCGGCCTGGCTGTCGACGGTTTCCACGACCGACATTCAGGCCTCGACCCTAAACGGCGTCGGGTCGCCGCAGCCCACGCGCACCACTTGCGGCTCGCCGTCGGCCAAGTTGATCACCGTGGAGGCCTTGTTGCCGCCGTAGCCGCCGTCGATGATCAGGTCGACGTGCTTTTCGAGCAGCCGGCGCATTTCATAGGGGTCATACAGCGGCTCGGTTTCACCGGGCAGGATCAACGACACACTCATCAACGGCTCACCCAGCTCCGCCAGCAACGCCAGGGCAATCGGGTGCTCCGGCACGCGCAGGCCAATGGTGCGTTTTTTCGGGTGCAGCAACAGGCGTGGCACTTCGCGTGTGGCGTTGAGAATAAAGGTGTAGGGCCCCGGCGTGTGGGCCTTGAGCAGGCGGAAGGTGCCAGTATCGACCTTCGCGAATAGCCCAAGCTGGGACAAGTCGCTGCAGATCAGCGCGAAGTTGTGGTTCTTGTCCAACTCACGCAGGCGTCTGACCCGTTCAACCGCACTCTTGTCACCGATCTGGCAACCAATGGCGTAGGACGAATCAGTTGGGTAGATCACCACGCCACCGGCGCGAATGATCTCCACGGCCTGTTTAATCAGGCGCGCTTGAGGGTTTTCCGGATGAATCTGGAAGAATTGACTCACGTGTTCTACCTGTTCAGACGGTGGCAATAATGGGGTCATGTTTGAATCGCCCCCACAAAAGCGGCAGGTCTTCCGGGACCTGGCGATACTCGCCAATCTCGGACCAGCCGCCTGGGCCATGAAAATCACTGCCGGCGCTGACCAGCAGACCAAATTCGCGCGCAAGAATCGCCAGGCTGCCCACCTGTTCGGCGGGTTGGTGCCCGTTGACCACTTCAATTGCGTGGCCGCCCGCTCCAATATAGTCGGCAATCAGTTTGCGGCGCTTGCTGCGGGTGAAATCGTAATGCCAGGGGTGCGCCAGGCTGACCCAGGCCCCAGCGGCGCGCAGGGTGCCGACGGTGTCTTCCAGGGTCGGCCAATGTTGCTTGACGTCACCCAACTTGCCGGCGCCCAGCCATTTGCGAAAGGCTTCGGCGCGGTCCTTAACAAAACCTTCACGCACCATCCAATCGGCAAAGTGCGGCCGGGCGGGGGCGTTGCCGCTGTCACCCAATTCCTGCTGGATGGCGCGAGCGCCATCGAGGGCATTGGGCATGCCTTTAAGGCTGAGTTTGCGGCTTATTTCTTCGGACCGCAGCCAGCGGCCATCGTGCAATTGGGCGATGGCCGCGACCAACGGCGCCGCGTTTTGATCAAAGCCGTAACCGAGCACATGAATGGTGGCGCCGCCCCAGGTGCAGGACAATTCCACACCGTTGACCAGCTGCATACCCAGAGCATGGGCCGCTTCGCGGGCTTCATCGAGGCCTTCGAGGGTGTCGTGGTCGGTCAACGACAGGACTCGCACGCCTTTTTCAAACGCACGCGCAACCAGTACCGCAGGCGCCAGGGCGCCGTCGGAGGCCGTACTGTGGCAGTGCAAATCAACATTCACGGAAGTGTGTAACCTCAAGTCAGCTGGCGCTTTCGCTACCAAGGATGTTTGTTATTATGCCGCCACATCCAGCTTCTGGCTCTTACTGTGAAACAATTCATCGACTTCATCCCGCTGTTGCTGTTTTTCATCGTTACCAAACTCGACCCCAGGGTCACCGATATTGCCGGTCACGAGCTGACATTCGGGGGCATCTACAGCGCTACCGCCGTGCTGATCATCAGCTCTATCGTGGTCTACGGCTCCATCTTCATCTCCCAGCGCAAATTGGAAAAAAGCCAGTGGCTGACTCTGGTTGCCTGCCTGGTATTCGGCGGCCTGACCCTGACCTTCCACAGCGAAACCTTCCTTAAATGGAAAGCCCCCGTGGTGAACTGGCTGTTCGCCCTGGTCTTCATCGGCAGCCACTTCATCGGTGATCGCCTGCTGATCAAGCGGATCATGGGCCACGCGCTGACCCTGCCGGAGCCGATCTGGACGCGCTTGAACGTGGCCTGGATCGTATTTTTCCTGTTCTGCGGCGCCGCCAACCTGTTCGTCGCCTTTACCTTCCAGGCCTACTGGGTGGACTTCAAGGTCTTCGGTAGCCTAGGCATGACCGTATTGTTCCTGATCGGCCAAGGTATTTACCTGTCGCGCCACCTGCATGACACCGCCCCTACCACGCCGAAAACCGAGGACTGACATGCTCTACGCCATCATTGCTACCGACGTTGCCAACTCGCTGGAAAAACGCCTGAGCGTTCGCCCGGCACACCTCGAGCGCCTGAAAGTGCTGCAAGCCGAAGGCCGCATGGTACTCGCCGGCCCGCACCCGGCCGTGGACAGCAATGACCCGGGCGATGCCGGTTTCACCGGCAGCCTGATCGTCGCCGAGTTCGCCTCACTGGCCGATGCCCAGGCCTGGGCCAAAGCCGACCCGTATGTGGCGGCGGGCGTCTACGCTGATGTGCTGATCAAGCCGTTCAAGCAAGTCCTGCCTTAAGCGAGCGGTATGGAGTGAAGTCGCGCCGAACCAATTGCGTCCGGCGCGCTCCTAATTGCTCATTATTCCCGGTAACCTGCCGACAACGTTCTGAATATTCGTGTGGAATCAGGAGTTCCGATGCGCTTACGTCAGTTGTGTCTGTTGGCAGTGTTAATGATCGGGGCTACGGCCCACGCTGAAGAAACCTCGAACACCGGCAGTTCCACGCCTCTGTCTTTGAGTGTCGGCAGCCAGATCACCGAGTTGCAGCAACGTTTGAAAGAAAGCGAACGGCTGCGTGAAGAACTGAGCAAGCAACTGCAATCCGCAGACGCTGCCAGCGAAAGCACCCAACTGAGTCGCTTGCGCCAGGAGAACCAACGCCTGGCCCAGCAACTCAAAGAAACACAGGGCGGCGCCTTGACTCGCTGGCTGACCGAGCAACAGCAATGGTTTGTCACCGGTGGCGCCGTCGCACTGATCGCTTTGCTGTGCGGGATCTTCGCCAGCGGTGGGCACCGTCGCCGTCGACAATGGCTAAATTGAGTGAGTCATGAGCGAGCTGTTACTGATAGATGATGACCAGGAGCTCTGTGAGCTGCTGACCAGTTGGCTGAGCCAGGAAGGTTTTCTGGTGCGTGCCTGCCACGACGGCTTGAGCGCGCGCAAAGCCTTGGCCGACAGCGCCCCTGCGGCGGTGGTACTCGACGTGATGCTGCCCGACGGCAGTGGCCTGGAGTTGCTCAAGCAATTGCGCAACGATCACCCGGAGTTGCCGGTGCTGATGCTCTCGGCGCGTGGCGAGCCACTGGATCGCATTCTCGGTTTGGAACTGGGTGCCGACGACTACCTGGCCAAGCCCTGTGATCCACGCGAACTGACTGCTCGCCTGCGCGCCGTACTGCGCCGCAGCCACCCGACCGCCGTGTCGACCCAGCTGGAACTGGGCGACCTGTGCTTTAGCCCAGTGCGCGGTGTGGTCACCATCGATGAACAGGAATTCGCCCTCACCGTCTCCGAAAGCCGCCTGCTCGAAGCCTTGCTGCGCCAGCCCGGCGAGCCGCTGGACAAGCAGGAACTGGCGCAGATCGCCCTGGGCCGCAAGCTGACCCTTTACGATCGCAGCCTGGACATGCACGTCAGCAACCTGCGCAAGAAAATCGGCCCGCACCCGGATGGCCGGCCACGGATCGTGGCGTTGCGTAGTCGCGGTTACTACTACAGCCTCTGAACGTAACACCGCTCCCCTGTGGAGCTGGCTTGCCTGCGATGGCATCAACTGGGTGCCACTGAAAAAACCGAGGTGTCCGCATCGCAGGCAAGTCAGCTCCCACAATTAATCGCCTGCGGCTCGATGGTTTTGTCAGCCCCCACCAAAACCCTCTTTACCCAAGCTTTACCCACACCTGACCGCCGCTGACCTTGATCTCCGTAATCTACTCACATCCGGACTCACCGGAATAGAGACAGGAGAATCACCATGCGCAAGACCCTTATCGCTCTGATGTTCGCCGCTGCCCTGCCAACCGTTGCCATGGCCGCCATGCCAGAAGGCCCAGGCCCGATGGGCGGCCCTGAAGGCCACATGATGGGTGGCCCGGGCCACGGCGGTGAACACGGTCCGCGGGGCAAAGGCGGCCCCTTCAGCCAGCTTGACCTGAGTAAGGAACAGCGCCAGCAGATCGGCAAACTGATGGGCGATCAATGGCACGCTCGCAAAGACCTGGTCAAAAAGTACCTGGACAAACTCCCAGCCGCTGACCAGAAAGCCATGCAGGATGAGATCGCCGCCGGCAAACAGAAAACCCAGGCCGACATCCGTGCCGTGCTGAAACCCGATCAACAGAAGAAATTCGACGAGATCGTCAAAAAACAAGCCGAGCGCCGCGCCGAGTGGAAGGAATTCCAAGCCTGGAAAGCCCAGCAGCCGCAAAAAGCGCAATAATGCTCTAGCTTTACCCCCCCAGCCCAGTGGCTCGCGCCGCTGGGCTTTTCTTGCTTGAGGGTTTCCTGTGCGTTCATTGTTCTGGCGCATCCTGGCCAGTTTCTGGCTGGCCATCGCTTTGGTTGCCGGGTTGTCGATCCTGCTTGGGCATATGCTCAACCAGGACGCCTGGATTCTCAGCCGTCACCCCGGCCTCAACAACCTGGCGCAAGAGTGGACGCAACTCTACGAAGCCCAGGGCGAGGACGCCGCCCAGGATTTGCTGCAACAACGCAAACGCCAGTACCACATCGACGTGCAAGTGTTGAATGAAACTGGCGAGCCGGTGGTGCGCGGCACCTTCCCACGGCGTGCTGCCGCGTTCGAAGCCCGACAAAATGACAGCAAGGACGGCCATCTGCCCTGGCGCCGCCTGACCGCCGAGTACACCAGTGAAAAAACCGGCGATACCTACCTGCTGATCTACCGTATCCCGCACCCTGAACTGGACGCCTGGCACCGCAGCAGCCTGCTCTGGCCGCTGAGCGCGTTGGCAATTGCCTTGGTGGTGCTGACCCTGTTCAGCCTGCTGGTGACGCTGTCCATCACCCGCCCGCTCAGCCGCCTGCGCGGCGCGGTGCATGACCTCGGGCAGACCACTTACCAGCAGAACAGCCTCGCGCAATTGGCCAACCGGCGCGATGAATTCGGCGTGCTGGCCACCGACTTCAACCGCATGGGCGCGCGCCTGCAAAGCCTGATCGGCAGCCAGCGCCAGTTGCTGCGCGACGTTTCCCACGAACTGCGCTCGCCCCTGGCCCGCTTGCGCATCGCCCTGGCCTTGGCCGAACGCGCCAGCCCGGAAGAACGCGAGAAACTCTGGCCACGCCTGACCCGCGAATGTGATCGCCTGGAAGCCTTGATCAGCGAAATCCTGGTGTTGGCCCGCGTCGATGCCGACAACGCCAGTGCCGAAGAAGTCGACCTCAACCTGCTGCTCAAAACCCTGCACAAAGACGCCCAGCTCGGCGCGCCCGATCAGAGGGTGCAACTGACCGCCGACAACGAGCTGCAACTCAAGGGCTGGCCGACCATGATCGAGCGGGCGGTGGATAACCTCCTACGCAACGCCCAGCGCTTCAACCCCAAGGACCAGCCTATCGAGTTGCACGCCCACCTCCACGGCGAACACATCATCATCAGTGTGCGTGACCATGGCCCCGGTGTTGAGGCAGAACACCTCAGCCAGTTGAGCGAGCCTTTCTACCGCGCGCCCGGTCAGACCGCCCAGGGCCACGGCCTGGGCCTGGCCATCGCGCGGCGCGCAGCCGAACGTCATGGCGGCAGCCTGATCCTGGCGAACCACGCAGAGGGCGGTTTTATCGCCAGCATCGACCTGCCGCTGGCGCCGGGAGTTGTCACACCGGTGTGAGGATCTTCTATAGTGGCCCTTCTCTTACGGAGGGCCTTTGATGACTGACCTGCTGACTCCCATCCAAGCCGCACTCGATCTACCGCACACCGCGCTGACCATTACCGAAGCTGGCGCCCTGCCCTCGACCTTTGCCGTGACCGAACTGGCCAGTGTCAGCCTCGGCGCCGCCGGCCCGGCCGTCGCTCAACTGATCCAGCAACAGACCGGGCGCTTGCCTAGCGTCAGCGTGGACCGGCGCCTGGCCTCGCTCTGGTTCTCCTCCTCGCTGCGCCCGGTAGGCTGGCAAACGCCGCCGCTGTGGGACCCGGTAGCCGGCGACTACGCCTGCGCCGATGGCTGGATTCGCTTGCACACCAATGCGCCACACCACCGTGCCGCCGCCGAACGGGTACTGGGCAAGGTCGATGACCGCGCCGACATGGCCAGCAAAGTCGCAGCCTGGAATGCCGCCGCACTGGAGCAGGCGATTGTCGATGCCGATGGCTGCGCGGCGCAGATGCGCTCGTGGCGAGCCTGGCAAACCCATCCCCAAGGGCTGGCGGTGAACGCTGAGGCGTTGGTGCAGCGCGAGACCTTCGACACCACCACCGAAAAAACCTGGCTCGGCTCGGTGGCGCGCCCACTGGCCGGCATCAAGGTGCTGGACCTGACGCGCGTATTGGCCGGTCCCGTGGCCAGCCGTTTTCTCGCCGGGCTCGGCGCCAATGTGCTGCGCATCGACTCGCCAACCTGGAACGAACCCGGCGTAGTGCCGGAGATGACCTTGGGCAAACGCTGCGCACGCCTCGACCTGAAAAGCCCCGAGGGCCGACAGGTGTTTGAAAGCCTGCTCAAGGACGCCGACATTCTGTTCCACGGCTACCGCGCCGACGCCCTTGAACAACTGGGCTACACCGCCCGCGAGCTGCAAACCCTCGCCCCAGGCCTGATCGACGTGAGCCTCAACGCTTACGGCTGGAGCGGCCCGTGGCGTAACCGCCGCGGCTTTGACAGCCTGGTGCAGATGAGCAGCGGGATAGCTGACGCGGGCATGGCCTGGAAGCAGTCGGATAAACCGGTGCCGCTGCCACTTCAGGCGCTGGATCACGCCACCGGGTATCTGATGGCGGCCAGCGCGCTTCAGGCATTGAGCGAACGCTTGAAAACCGGGCGCGGCGGGTCAGCGCGGTTATCGTTGGCGCGTACGGCGAAGTTGTTAGTGGAGGCGGGGCAAGTGCCGGAGCAGCCAGCGTTGCGGGCCGAGGAGCCGGGCGATCAGGGCTTGGTGGTGGAGCAGACGGCCTGGGGCCAGGCCCATCGCCTGCTGGCGCCGGTGAGCATCAGCGGTACGCCGCTGCAGTGGGATTTGCCGGCGGGGGAATTGGGCTCGCATCGGGCTCAGTGGTGACCTGAAGATCGCTATCGCCGCCCAGTCATAAGGCGGCTGATACGCCAGTCTCACAACGACAATACCCCGCTATACAGCCCATACGCCGCCAGCCCCGCGCCCGCGATCACGCAGCTGAAAATGCCTCTTTCCACGTGGGTAAACAAGGGCTGGCCCTGCTCGCGTTTGGCCAGGGCAAACAGGATTACACCGGGCGCATACAGCAGCGCGGAGAGTAGCAGGTACTTCAAACCGCCGGCGTAGAGCAGCCACAGCGCATACATCAGTGCGATCAGGCCAACCAGTAGATCTTTCATGCGCTGGCGATTGGCACCTGCGTAGGTTTCGCCGCGCCCGCTGAGTAGCACCGCATACGCTGCCGACCACAGGTACGGCACCAGAATCATCGACGAGGCCAGGTAGATCAGCGTGGTGTAGGTGCTGTGGGAAAACAACGTGATCACCAGAAATATCTGGATCATCCCATTGGTCAGCCACAGCGCGTTGACCGGCACCTGGTTGGCGTTTTCCTTTTTCAGAAAAGCCGGCATGGTGTTGTCCTGGGCAGTGGCGTAGAGGATCTCCGCACAGAGCAGCGCCCATGACAGCAAGGCGCCGAGCAAGGACACCGCCAGGCCAATGCTGATCGCCATCGCGCCCCACGGCCCGACGATATGCTCCAGCACACCCGCCAGGGACGGGTTTTGCAATTGCGCCAGTTCCGGCTGGCTCATGATCCCAAGTGACAACACATTCACCAGCACCAGCAGCGCCAGCACCCCGAGAAACCCGGTGACCGTGGCCCGACCGACATCCGAGCGTTTCTCGGCCCGCGCCGAATACACGCTGGCGCCCTCGATGCCGATGAACACAAACACGGTGACCAGCATCATGTTGCGCACCTGGTCGACCACGCTGCCAACTTGCGGGTTACCCAAGCCCCAGATATCGCGGGTGAAGATATCGGCCTTGAACGCCACGGCGGCGATCACGATAAACATCAGCAGCGGCACGATCTTCGCCACGGTAGTGATCTGGTTGATCAACACCGCTTCCTTGATCCCACGCATCACCAGGAAATGCACAACCCACAACAACAGCGACGCGCTGCCGATGGCGATCGGCGTATTGCCCTGGCCGAATACCGGGAAAAAATAGCCGAGGGTGCTGAACAGCAACACGAAGTAACCGACGTTGCCCAACCACGCGCTGATCCAATAACCCCAGGCGGACGAGAAGCCCATGTAATCGCCGAAACCGGCCTTGGCGTAGGCATACACCCCGGAATCCAGTTCGGGCTTGCGGTTGGCCAGGGTCTGGAACACGAACGCCAGGGTCAGCATGCCCACGGCGGTGATCGCCCAGCCGATCAACACGGCGCCCACTTCGGCTCGCGCGGCCATGTTCTGCGGCAAAGAGAAAATCCCGCCGCCAATCATCGACCCCACCACCAGCGCGATCAACGCGCTGAGTTTGAGCTTTTGGGCCGATTGAGACATGGAAACTCCTGAATAAATAAAAATTGAGCTAACAACCGTGCACTCAACTAATTAATTCAGTGAGTGCAGCGTTTATTAAAGACAGCGATAAAACCGTCAAGCGCATAACGTAATGGCATGACGATTTATGACGTTTAAATTTATTTAGATGTTAAACAAGGCAGGCACTTTGCCAGTTTCTCGCTATTTGGCAACCCGTCCCGAAATAGTTTGCACATTCAGCAAAAAGGGCTAGTTTCAACAGTCCCCGCCTTGGACCAAATAACAACTACAACGCAGAAGCGCTCTGGAACGAGCCTTTGCGGGGAATAGTATTGCCCAAACACCCCCCCTAAGTCATTCATTCACAATGGAATGTGCCAAGGACCTGATCTAAGTCAGCTGTTCGAACAGCGCACGGAATTACTCTGTGGTCTCTCTTCTCCTGCATTGGAGTCATGCAATGTCTGAATCTCCCGGAAAACTTCGATTAGGCGCACTGGTTGCACTGGTCGTGGGCTCAATGATTGGCGGCGGAATCTTCTCACTGCCGCAAAACATGGCCGCCAGCGCCGACGTGGGTGCGGTGTTGATCGGTTGGGTGATTACCGCCATCGGCATGCTGACCCTCGCCTTCGTGTTCCAGACCCTGGCCAACCGCAAACCTGACCTCGACGGCGGCGTGTACGCCTACGCCAAGGCCGGCTTCGGCGACTACATGGGTTTCTCGTCCGCCTGGGGCTACTGGATCAGCGCCTGGTTGGGCAACGTCGGTTACTTCGTGTTGCTGTTCAGCACCCTCGGTTACTTCTTTCCGATCTTTGGCGAAGGCAACACGCCAGCAGCCGTGATTGGCGCCTCGGTGTTGCTGTGGGCCGTGCATTTTCTGGTGCTGCGCGGGATCAAGGAAGCCGCGTTCATCAACCTGGTGACCACCGTCGCCAAGATCGTGCCGCTGGTGCTGTTCGTGTTGATCGCGCTGTTCGCGTTCAAGCTGGATATCTTCACCGCTGACATCTGGGGCGTGAAAAACCCGGACCTGGGCAGTGTGATGAACCAGGTGCGCAACATGATGCTGGTCACCGTGTGGGTGTTCATCGGCATCGAAGGCGCAAGCATCTTCTCCTCCCGTGCGGAAAAACGCTCCGACGTCGGCAAGGCCACCGTGATCGGCTTTATCACCGTGCTGCTGTTCCTGATGCTGGTGAACGTATTGTCCCTGGGGATCATGACCCAGCCGGAACTGGCCAAGCTGCAGAACCCGTCGATGGCGGCCGTGCTTGAGCATGTGGTCGGCCACTGGGGCGCGGTGTTGATCAGCGTCGGCTTGATCATCTCGCTGCTCGGCGCACTGCTGTCGTGGGTGTTGCTGTGTGCGGAGATCATGTTCGCCGCTGCCAAAGACCACACCATGCCGGAGTTTTTGCGCCGCGAGAACGCCAACCATGTGCCGGCCAACGCCCTGTGGCTGACCAACGCGATGGTGCAGATCTTCCTGGTGATTACGCTGTTCTCCGCCAGTACTTACCTGTCGCTGATCTACCTCGCCACTTCGATGATCCTGGTGCCGTACCTGTGGTCGGCGGCCTACGCCCTGCTGCTGGCGGTGCGCGGTGAAACCTACGAAAACGCCCTGCGCGAACGCAAGAAAGACCTGGTCGTCGGCGCCATCGCGTTGATCTATGCGGTCTGGTTGCTCTACGCCGGCGGCACCAAATACCTGCTGCTCTCCGCCCTGCTCTATGCCCCCGGCGTGATCCTGTTCGCCAAGGCCAAGCATGAACTGGGCAAACCGATTTTCACCAACATCGAGAAGCTGATTTTCGCCGCCGTCGTCATTGGCGCCCTGGTGGCTGCTTATGGCCTCTACGACGGCTTCTTGGCTCTGTAGCTCTTATCTAAAGAAAGCTTTGTTCACTGGAGGATCTGTAATGACCACGGAAAAAGTGAAGTACGGCGTACATTCCGAAGCCGGCAAACTGCGCAAAGTCATGGTGTGCTCCCCAGGTTTGGCCCACCAGCGGCTGACCCCCAACAACTGCGATGAACTGCTGTTCGATGACGTGCTGTGGGTGGCCCAAGCCAAGCGCGACCATTTCGACTTCGTCACCAAGATGCGCGAGCGGGACATTGATGTGCTGGAAATGCACAACCTGCTGACCGATATCGTCGCCATCCCCGAAGCACTGGACTGGATCCTGGAACGCAAGATCACCGCGAATACGGTGGGCCTGGGCCTGGTCGATGAAGTCAGCTCCTGGCTGCGCAGCCTGGAGCCGCGCAAAATCAGCGAGTTCCTGATTGGTGGCGTCTCGGCCGATGACCTGCCGAGCAGCTTCGGTGGCAAAACCATCGAGATGTTCCGCGACTTCCTCGGCCACTCAAGTTTCATTCTGCCGCCGCTGCCCAACACCCAGTTCACCCGTGACACCACCTGCTGGATCTACGGCGGCGTGACACTCAACCCGATGTACTGGCCAGCGCGACGTCAGGAAACCCTGCTGGCCTCGGCCATCTATAAGTTCCACCCTGAGTTCACCAACGCGGACTTCCAGATCTGGTACGGCGACCCCGACCAGGAACACGGTGCCGCCACGCTGGAAGGCGGCGACGTCATGCCGATTGGCAACGGTGTGGTACTGATCGGCATGGGTGAACGCTCTTCCCACCAAGCGATTGGCCAACTGGCGCGCAACCTGTTCAAAAACAAAGCCGTGGAACGCGTGATCGTCGCCGGCCTGCCCAAATCCCGCGCGGCGATGCACTTGGATACCGTGTTCAGCTTCTGCGACCGCGACCTGGTCACCATCTTCCCCGAAGTGGTCAACCAGATCATCCCGTTCACCCTGCGCCCTGATGAAAGCAAGCCACACGGCATCGATATCCAACGGGAGAAAACCAACTTCCTCGACACCGTGGCCGCAGCACTCAACCTCAAGGCCCTGCGCGTGGTCGAGACCGGCGGCAACAGCTTCGCCGCCGAACGCGAGCAGTGGGACGACGGCAACAACGTGGTCGCCCTGGAGCCTGGTGTGGTGATCGGTTACGACCGCAACACTTACACCAACACCTTGCTGCGCAAGGCCGGCGTGGAAGTCATCACCATCAGCGCCGGGGAACTCGGCCGTGGCCGTGGCGGCGGCCACTGCATGACCTGCCCGATCATCCGCGACCCAATCGACTACTAACTTTCAGGCCTTGGCCGCCGCTCACAAGGCGCCGGCCAAGGGGATAACCTAAACAGAAGGAGATCCACCATGGCTTTTAACATGCGCAACCGCAGCCTGCTCTCGCTGATGCACCACACCACGCGCGAGCTGAACTACCTGCTGGACCTGTCCCGCGACCTCAAGCGCGCCAAATACACCGGCACCGAGCGTGCGCACCTGCAGGGCAAAAACATCGCGCTGATCTTCGAAAAAACCTCGACCCGCACCCGTTGCGCGTTCGAAGTGGCGGCCCATGACCAAGGCGCCCACGTCACCTACATCGACCCGGTGTCGTCGCAGATCGGCCACAAAGAAAGCATGAAGGACACTGCCCGCGTCTTGGGCCGCATGTTCGACGCCATCGAGTACCGAGGCTTTGAGCAGGAAATTGTCGAAGAACTGGCCAAGTTCGCTGGCGTGCCGGTGTTCAACGGCCTCACCGCCGAATTCCACCCAACCCAAATGATCGCCGACACCCTGACCATGCGCGAGCACAGCGACAAGCCGCTGCACGACATCAGCTACGCCTACCTGGGCGACGCGCGTTACAACATGGGCAACTCACTGCTGATGATCGGCGCCAAGCTGGGCATGGACGTGCGCATCGGCGCGCCAAAAGCCCTGTGGCCGCATGAAGATTTCATCAAGCAGTGCCAGGCGTTTGCCATCGAGAGCGGCGCGCGCATCACCATCACCGAAGACCCGAAAGAAGCGGTGAAAGGCGTGGACTTCATCCACACCGACATCTGGGTATCGATGGGCGAGCCGGTGGAAGCGTGGGACGAACGAATCGAGCAACTGCTGCCGTACCAGGTCAACGCCAAAATGATGAAAGCCTCGGGCAACCCACGCGTGAAGTTCATGCACTGCCTGCCGGCGTTCCATAACAGCGAAACCAAGGTCGGCAAGGACATCGCCGCGCGTTATCCGAACCTGGCCAATGGTGTGGAAGTGACCGAAGACGTGTTCGAGTCGCCGGCCAACATTGCCTTTGAGCAGGCGGAAAACCGCATGCACACCATCAAGGCGATTTTGGTGTCGGCGCTCGCGGATATCTAACTCACACACTGATCGTTCCCACGCAGAGCGTGGGAACGATCATTCTAGAAGGACATTCTTTATGCGTATCGTCGTTGCACTGGGCGGTAACGCCCTGCTCCGCCGTGGTGAACCCATGACCGCGGACAACCAACGCACCAACATCCGAATCGCCACCGAACAGATTGCCAAGATCCACCCCGGCAACGAGCTGGTGATTGCCCACGGCAACGGCCCGCAAGTCGGCCTGCTGTCGCTGCAGGCGGCGGCCTACACCAGCGTTTCACCCTACCCGCTGGACGTGCTGGGCGCCGAGACCGAAGGCATGATCGGTTACATCATCGAACAGGAACTGGGCAACCTGCTGGACGTCGAAGTGCCGTTAGCGACCTTGCTGACCCAGGTTGAAGTGGACGCTAACGACCCAGCCTTCAAGAACCCAACCAAACCCATCGGCCCGGTCTACTCCAAAGCCGAAGCGGAAAAACTCGCCGCCGAAAAAGGCTGGGCAATCGCCCCGGATGGCGATAAGTATCGCCGCGTGGTTGCCAGCCCTCGCCCCAAACGCATTTTTGAAATCCGCCCGATCAAGTGGCTGCTGGAAAAAAGCGCCATCGTGATCTGCGCCGGTGGTGGCGGGATTCCAACGATGTATGGCGACGACGGCAAACTGCGCGGCATCGAGGCGGTGATCGACAAAGACCTGTGTTCATCCTTGCTGGCCACGCAACTGGACGCCGATTTGCTGGTGATCGCCACCGACGTTAACGCCGCCTTTATCGACTTCGGCAAGCCGACCCAGAAGGCCATCGGCCAAGCCCACCCGGACGAAATGGAAAACCTCGGCTTCGCCGCCGGTTCCATGGGCCCCAAGGTGCAAGCCGCCTGCGAGTTCGCCCGCCAGACTGGCAAAACGGCCGTTATCGGTTCACTCTCGGACATCGAAGCCATCGTCCAGGGCAGCGCCGGCACGCGCATCAGCACGGCAACACCTGGCATCACCTACCTGTGAAGTAGAGGAGAAACGCCTATGGCCACCTTTGAACCCGGTCACTTACACGTCGAACGTCACGCGCTCAACAAGGATGACTACAGCTACAACCTGTGCATCGACTACGAGGTCAGCCAGGATCCAAAGGAAGGCAAGGGAATGCTCTTCAAACTGCACGGATCGGTGCAAGGCAAGGACCTCAAGGAGGAATTCTTTCTGCCCAAGGACCAGGCATTTGATTTCGCCCGGCATGCGATGAACCTCGCGCAAAAGTATGGGATGCCCAAGGTTGCGACGCTTAACGGGCAGATGCACAAGCACTATGACTTGATGTTTGAGGATGTGCGGCATCAGTTGGATGTGAAACCGGGAGATCCGGTCAAACCCGAACACTTGGAATAACGGGGTTCAAAGGTGGGAGGGGCGCCGCCGCCCCTCCCACATTTTTGATCTCTATCACCTGTCAGGCATACTTGCCGCCTCAAGCTCCCCAGAATTGTCAGCCGCCCCATGCGTATCCACGTCAGCTTTATCGACCGCGTCGGCATTACCCAGGAAGTCCTGGCCTTGCTCGGTGGGCGCAATCTCAACCTGGATGCGGTGGAGATGGTGCCGCCCAACGTCTACATCGACGCGCCGACGCTGAGCGCCGAGGTGCTCGAAGAACTGCGCGACGCGCTGTTCAGCGTGCACGGCGTACAGGCGGTCACCGTGGTGGACATCCTTCCCGGCCAGCGCCGCCACTTGCAGCTCGACGCCCTGCTCGCGGCGATGACCGACCCGGTGCTGGCCCTGGACAGCGCTGGCAAGATCCTGCTGGCCAATCCGGCGCTGATCGCCCTGTACGGCCGCGAACCGGCCGGGGAAAGCATCAGCGCGCTGTTCAATGACCCGGCGCTGCTCGACACCTTGCTGGAGCAAGGCTTTCGCCTGCCCCTGCGCGAGATCAGCGTCAACGGCCAAACCTTTTTACTGGACGCCACGCCGATCACCGACGCCGGCGCCCTGCTCACGCTGTACCAACCCAACCGCATCGGCGAACAGCTGTCGGCGCTGCACCACGACCATGCCGAAGGCTTTGATGCGCTGTTAGGCGAGTCCCCGGTGATTCGCACCCTCAAGGCCCGTGCGCAGCGCGTCGCCGCACTGGATGCACCGTTATTGATCCAGGGCGAAACCGGCACCGGCAAAGAGCTGGTGGCGCGCGCCTGCCACGCCATTAGCGCGCGCCACAGTGCGCCGTTTTTGGCCTTGAACTGCGCCGCGTTGCCGGAGAACCTCGCCGAAAGTGAACTGTTCGGTTACGCCCCGGGCGCGTTTACCGGGGCTCAGCGCGGCGGCAAGCCGGGGCTGATGGAGTTGGCCAACCAAGGCACGGTGTTCCTGGATGAGATTGGCGAAATGTCGCCGTACTTGCAGGCCAAGCTGCTGCGCTTTCTGAATGACGGCAGCTTCCGCCGCGTGGGCGGCGACCGCGAAGTGAAGGTTAACGTGCGCATTCTCAGCGCCACCCACCGCGACCTGGAGAAGATGGTCAGCGAAGGCACGTTTCGTGAAGACCTGTTCTACCGCCTCAACGTACTCAACGTCGAAGTACCGCCGCTGCGTGATCGCGGCCAGGACATCCTGCTGCTGGCCCGCTATTTCATGCAGCAGGCCTGCGCGCAGATCCAGCGCCCGGTGTGCCGCCTGGCACCCGGCACCTACCCGGCGCTGCTGGGCAACCGCTGGCCGGGCAACGTTCGGCAACTGCAGAACGTGATCTTCCGCGCCGCCGCTATTTGCGAAAGCAGTTTGGTGGACATCGGCGACCTGGACATCGCCGGCACCTCGGTGGCGCGCCAGAGCGACGGCGAAGTCGACAGCCTGGAACAGGCGGTGGAAGACTTCGAGCGCAGCCTGCTGGAGAAGCTCTACGCCAGTTACCCCTCGACCCGCCAACTGGCCAGCCGCTTGCAGACCTCGCACACAGCCATCGCCCATCGCCTGCGCAAATACGGCATTCCCAGCAAGCCCTGACTGAATAAACGCGGTCCAAATGTGGGCGCTGGCTCGCCTGCTCCCACAGTGATCGCCTTCCACACAAAATTGGGTCTGAGAACGACATCGGCTGTACTGAAAGCGCTACAGCGTAACGATATCGCTACAACCCTGTTTTTTGCGCGCCATGCAAGGCTTTGATCCACATAGGCTTTTTTTCACAAGCCCGACTGTAGCGAAATCGCTACAGCCAAACCACCTAACGCCCTGACCAATTTTATTAACTTGTTGATTTAAAACAACTTAATGACATTGGCCGCGATATTGCTAAGTAACTCCTCATTATTCCAATCTTGTCCACCAGACGAATCTGGCCCTGAGGAGTTTCCATGAGCGAGTTGCGTTTCACTGAAGATCACGAATGGCTGCGCGCCGAAGCCGATGGCAGCGTCACCGTGGGTATCACCGCTTTCGCGCAGAACGCGCTGGGTGATGTGGTTTTCGTGCAACTGCCGGAGTTGCAGGTCTACGACAAGGGCGCCGAAGCCTCCACCGTGGAATCAGTCAAGGCCGCGAGCGGCGTGTACATGCCGCTCGACGGCGAAGTCCTCGAAGTCAATAACAAACTCGATGGCAGCCCGGAACTGGTCAACGAAGACCCGATGGGCGAAGGTTGGTTCTTCCGCTTTAAACCCGCCGATGCCGACGCAGTGGCTAAGCTGTTGGGTCAGGACGCGTACGACCGCCTGATCAAAGCCAACGCTGAAGCCTGAGGAGCGCGCCATGACTATCCATCTCAGCACCGCTAACGAATTCATCGCCCGCCACATCGGCCCGCGCCAGGAAGACGAGCAGCAAATGCTGGCCAGCCTGGGCTTTGACTCCCTGGAAGCCCTGAGCGCCAGCGTGATCCCGGAAAGCATCAAGGGCACCAGCGTGCTCGGCCTGGAAGATGGCTTGAGCGAAGCCGAGGCCCTGGCCAAGATCAAGGCCATCGCCGGCCAGAACCAACTGTTCAAGACCTACATCGGCCAGGGTTACTACAACTGCCACACGCCGTCGCCGATCCTGCGCAACCTGCTGGAAAACCCGGCCTGGTACACCGCTTACACGCCGTATCAGCCAGAGATTTCCCAAGGCCGCCTGGAAGCGCTGCTGAACTTCCAAACCCTGATCAGCGACCTCACCGGCCTGCCGATTGCCAACGCCTCGCTGCTCGACGAAGCCACCGCCGCTGCCGAAGCCATGACCTTCTGTAAGCGCCTGAGCAAGAACAAGGGCAGCAACGCGTTCTTCGCCTCGATCCACAGCCACCCGCAAACCCTCGACGTGCTGCGCACCCGTGCCGAGCCGCTGGGTATCGACGTGGTCGTGGGCGACGAGCGTGAGCTGACCGACGTCAGCGCGTTCTTCGGCGCCCTGCTGCAATACCCGGCCAGCAACGGTGACGTGTTTGATTACCGCGAGCTGACCGAGCGCTTCCACGCCGCCAATGCCTTGGTCGCGGTCGCCGCCGACCTGCTGGCCCTGACCCTGCTGACCCCACCGGGTGAGTTCGGCGCCGACGTGGCCATCGGCAGCGCGCAACGCTTTGGCGTGCCGCTGGGCTTTGGTGGCCCGCACGCGGCGTACTTCTCCACCAAGGATGCGTTCAAGCGCGACATGCCGGGCCGTCTGGTCGGTGTGTCGGTCGACCGTTTCGGCAAGCCGGCCCTGCGCCTGGCCATGCAGACCCGCGAGCAACATATCCGTCGCGAGAAGGCCACCAGTAACATCTGCACCGCCCAAGTGCTGCTGGCCAACATCGCCAGCATGTACGCCGTGTATCACGGCCCCAAAGGCCTGACCCAGATCGCCCAGCGCATTCACCAGCTGACCGCGATCCTGGCCAAGGGCCTGACTGCCCTGGGTTTGAAGGTCGAGCAGGCACACTTCTTCGACACCCTGACCCTCAACACGAGCGCCAACACCGCTGCCCTGCACGACAAGGCGCACGCACAGCGCATCAACCTGCGTGTGGTCGATGCGCAGCGTCTGGGCCTGTCGGTCGACGAAACCACCAGCCAAGCCGACATCGAAGCCCTGTGGTCGATCTTCGCCGACGGCAAGGCACTGCCCGCTTTCACCAACACCGAAAGCACCCTGCCCGCCGCGCTGCTGCGCCAGTCGCCGATCCTCAGCCACCCGGTGTTCAACCGTTACCACTCCGAAACCGAGCTGATGCGCTACTTGCGCAAGCTGGCCGACAAGGACCTGGCGCTGGACCGCACCATGATCCCGCTGGGCTCGTGCACCATGAAGCTCAACGCCGCCAGCGAAATGATCCCGGTGACCTGGGCCGAGTTCGGTGCCCTGCACCCGTTCGCCCCGGCCGCACAAAGCGCCGGCTACCTGCAGCTGACTTCCGAGCTGGAAGCCATGCTCTGCGCGGCCACCGGCTATGACGCCATCTCGCTGCAACCTAACGCCGGTTCCCAGGGTGAATACGCAGGCCTGCTCGCCATCCGCGCCTATCACCAGAGCCGTGGCGAGGAGCGTCGCGACATCTGCCTGATCCCATCGTCGGCCCACGGCACCAACCCGGCTACTGCCAACATGGCCGGTATGCGCGTGGTGGTCACCGCCTGCGATGCACGCGGTAACGTCGACATCGAAGACCTGCGCGCCAAGGCCATCGAGCACCGCGAGCACCTCGCTGCGCTGATGATCACCTACCCGTCCACCCACGGCGTGTTCGAAGAAGGCATCCGCGAAATCTGCGGCATCATTCACGACAACGGCGGCCAGGTGTACATCGACGGCGCCAACATGAACGCCATGGTTGGCCTGTGCGCACCGGGCAAGTTCGGCGGCGACGTGTCCCACCTGAACCTGCACAAGACCTTCTGCATCCCTCACGGCGGTGGCGGCCCGGGCGTTGGCCCGATTGGGGTTAAATCCCACCTCACGCCGTTCCTGCCTGGCCACGCGGCCATGGCGCGCAAGGAAGGCGCAGTGTGCGCGGCGCCCTTCGGCAGCGCGAGCATCCTGCCGATCACCTGGATGTACATCAGCATGATGGGCGGCGCGGGCCTCAAGCGCGCGTCCCAGCTGGCGATCCTGAATGCCAACTACATTTCCCGTCGCCTCGAAGAGCATTACCCAGTGCTCTACACCGGCAGCAATGGCCTGGTGGCGCACGAATGCATCCTCGACCTGCGCCCTTTGAAAGACAGCAGCGGCATCAGCGTTGATGACGTGGCCAAGCGCCTGATCGATTTTGGCTTCCACGCGCCGACCATGTCGTTCCCGGTGGCGGGCACGCTGATGATCGAGCCGACCGAAAGCGAATCCAAGGAAGAACTGGACCGCTTCTGTGACGCGATGATTGCCATCCGCGAAGAGATCCGCGCGGTGGAAAACGGCACGCTGGACAAGGACGACAACCCACTGAAAAACGCACCGCACACGGCGGCTGAAATCGTCGGTGAATGGAGCCACCCGTACAGCCGTGAACAAGCGGTGTACCCGGTTGCGTCGTTGATCGAAGGCAAGTACTGGCCGCCGGTTGGCCGGGTCGACAACGTGTTTGGCGATCGCAATTTGGTGTGTGCGTGCCCGTCGATCGAGAGCTACGCCTGATCTGACTGGAGGAACACGGTCAAAAATGTGGGAGATTCTATGGTTGAGGGGAAGCCTCCAAAACCGCTTTTGACTGGTATTCGCTTTGATTTTTCATGAGTGAAAACGCAATACGTGCCAGCTTGCGGGCGATGATGACCAGGGCCTGAGTCGTTTTCAGGCCCCTGGCCAGGTAACCTTCATACAGCGGCTTCCAAGCTTTTGACCTGATGC
>NZ_UYXQ01000016.1 GCF_900624995.1 Pseudomonas antarctica | reverse complement strand
CGTGCAAGTCGCCCTGGCATCCGCTTCAACCCGGAATATGCCGAAATGGGTCTGCGTAGCCAGGTTTCCGGCTCCATCGACCTGCCCCTCGAAGAACTGATTGATCGTAAGATCTACCGCTTCGTCGGTCACGCAGCCGCTTATGCCTACCTGGCCATGAAAGACGCTATCGCCGACTCCGGCCTGAGCGAAGACCAGGTATCGAACGTACGCACCGGCCTGATCGCCGGCTCCGGCGGCGCATCGACCCTCAACCAGATGGAAGCGCTGGACATCCTGCGCGAAAAAGGCGTGAAGCGCGTTGGCCCGTACCGTGTAACGCGGACCATGGGCAGCACCGTTTCCGCCTGCCTGGCCACGCCGTTCCAGATCAAGGGCGTGAACTACTCGATCTCCTCCGCATGCGCCACCAGTGCTCACTGCATCGGTACTGCGGTTGAGCAGATCCAGCTGGGCAAGCAGGACATCGTATTCGCCGGCGGCGGTGAAGAAGAGCATTGGAGCCAGTCGTTCCTGTTCGACGCCATGGGCGCGCTGTCCACCCAGTACAACGAAACCCCGGAAAAGGCCTCCCGCGCCTACGACGCCAAGCGTGACGGTTTCGTCATTGCCGGCGGTGGCGGCATGGTCGTGGTCGAGGAGCTGGAACACGCTCTGGCCCGCGGTGCGAAGATCTACGCGGAAATCGTCGGTTACGGCGCGACGTCTGACGGCTACGACATGGTTGCGCCAAGCGGTGAAGGCGCCATCCGTTGCATGCAGATGGCCATGTCCACCGTTGATACCCCAATCGACTACCTGAACACCCACGGTACTTCGACTCCGGTCGGCGACGCCAAGGAAATGGAAGGCGTGCGTGCGGTATTCGGCGACAAGGCGCCAGCGATCAGCTCGACCAAGAGCTTGTCCGGTCACTCCTTGGGCGCCGCTGGCGTTCACGAAGCGATCTACTGCTTGCTGATGATGGAAGGCAACTTCATGGCCGGTTCGGCCAACATCGAAGAGATCGACCCGGTCGTTGCCGACATGCCGATCCTGACCAAGACCGTTGAAAACGTCAAAATCGACACCGTGATGAGCAACAGCTTCGGCTTCGGTGGCACTAACGCGACCTTGGTACTGAAACGCTGGCAGGGCAAGTAAGCCCCGCAGGTTGATCATGTGAAAAAGCCCCGACTGGTTCGGGGCTTTTTTATGGGTGGTTGAAAACCCTGTGGCGAGGGCACTTGCTGCCTCGCCACAACAAACAACCTCACACCGAAAACCGCGCCACCATGGTATTCAGGTCTACCGCCAACCGCGACAACTCCTGGCTCGCCGCACTGGTCTGGTTCGCCCCGGTCGACGTCTGATGCGCCAAATCGCGAATATTCATCAAATTACGATCCACCTCCCGCACCACGGCCGCCTGCTGCTCCGACGCACTGGCAATCACCAGGTTACGCTCATTGATCAGCGTAAAGGCCGAAGCGATCTCCTCCAGCGCCGTCCCCGCCGACTTGGCGATATCCAGCGTAGACCGTGCCCGCGTATTGCTCAGTTGCATCGAACTCACTGCTTGATCAGTGCCCTGTTGAATGCCACTGATCATCTGCTCAATTTCCTGCGTCGACTGCTGCGTGCGATGCGCCAAGGCCCGCACCTCATCCGCCACCACTGCAAACCCGCGCCCGGCATCCCCGGCCCGCGCCGCCTCGATGGCCGCATTCAACGCCAGCAAATTGGTCTGCTCGGCAATCGAACGAATCACATCCAGTACCTTGCTGATCCCATAAACCTTCTGCGCCAGCTCCTCGACCTGGGTCGCATTGGCAGTCACATCCGTGGCCAGGGCCTCGATCGACTCCACCGTCTGGTGCACCTGCTCACGCCCACGCTGGGCAATGCGGTCGGACTCGCGCGACGCTTGTGACGTAGCCACCGCGTTGCTCGCCACTTCTTCCACCGCCGCCGTCATCTGGTTGACCGCTGTCGCAGCCTGCTCGATTTCCTGGTTCTGCTGGTGCAGGCCACGGGTAGCGTCCTCAGTCACGCAACTGAGTTCTTCAGAAGCCGAGGCCAACTGGTTCGAGGATTCGGCAATACGCCGAATCGTGTCGCGCAGGTTCTCCTGCATGCCTTTGAGCGCCTGCTGCAAACGCGCCGGCTCATCACTGCCTGTCACACTGATCTGGGCGGTCAGGTCGCCACCGGCCACGCCTTGGGCGACTTTCAGCGACTGCGCCAGCGGCAGCACGATGCTGCGAGTCAGCCACACAGCCAGCCCGATGGTGATCAGTGCCGTCAACACAATCATGCCGACCACCCAGATGCGAGACTGCGTGAACACACTTTGCGCCAGGTTCGCGGCCTGGTTGGCGCTGGCTTTGTTCAGGGCGACCAGGTCGTGCAAGGTCCTGGCCAACTCATCGGCGAGCTGATTCATCTCGCCGTTGACGATCTTGATCGCCTCCTCCAACTGGTTTGCCTTGGAGAACGCCAAGACCTGCTCCTGGCGTTGCAGGTATTGCTGCTCCTGGGACTTGAAGCGATCAAACAGCGTGCGCTCTTCGGGCAGCACGATCAGCCCTTCATAGAGGGTCTGCGCGTGGTGCAGGCCATTTTTCAATTCAGTGAGCTTCTGCTCGCCCTGCGTCAGCGCCTGTGGGTCGCGGTTGACCAGCAAGCGCAGAGTCAGCGCGCGAACCCGCAGCAGGTTCTGCCCCATCTCCCCCACTGCCATCACGCTGGGCAGCCAGTTGTTTTCTACCTGGTCCGACTGCTGGCGCATATTGGCCATCTGCACAAGGGCGAAGCCGCCCAAGGCGAACACCATCAACGCCAGCACGCCAAAGCCCAAGCCGGCACGGGGGGCGATATTCAGACTGCGGATACTACTCATTGCCAGGATTCCTTCCAAATGCGCTGCATCCACCTGCAGCGGGTCTCCTGAAAGGTATCGGCCCGTTACCAAGTTTGCGTAAGACGAAAAGGCGATATCAAAGTGCCTGATCATCGCGAAGCGGCTTCGGCAGAACCGAGAGGAAGTTATCGCGGGCCACCTTGCGGGCTACACCCTCAGGCAGCGCATCGAGGAAGGGATCAAAACGATGCATTTCCTTACCCAGCGAGTTAAAGCGCCCTACAACATCCGAGCCCAGCATAAAGCGCCCAGGGAAGCGCCCCACCAGCTTTAACCACGCAGGCCTGGGCTTACCCGCCTCATCGAGCAAGTACGGCGTGAGCATGCTCCACGACAGGTCGATGTACAGGTTGGGGTAGGCCTCGAGCAGGCGGCTCAAGGTTGGCAGTAGAAAGTCCAACTGCACCTGATGACGATGGATCTCCTTGCTGGTGCCCGCGTGGGCCCAGATAAAGCGAGTGTGCGGGTGATTGCGTAGCGACTCTTCCACTTCTGCCAGGTACAGCGGGTTACGCTCGCGCTTGGAGGTGATATTGGAGTGCAGCATCACCGGCAGGTCGTTTTCGGCGGCGAGGTGATAGATACGCGTCATGGCTTCGTTGTTGGCGCGCGGGGTGTCGCCAACGGTCAAGGCCGTCAGGTCGTCGTGGCGCGTGAACACCTCGCCAATGCCCTGCCACAGCCCCGGGTTGAGGTCGAGCATGCGCTGGATGTGAACGGCAGAGTTCTTATCGTTAGGGTTGAAGCCGGACAGAAACGGATGGAAATGCTGACGCTGCTCGGGGGTGAGTTTATTCACCGCCGCCGCGACGATCACGTCGGTGGCGCTGTACCAATAGGCATCGGCGTCGTCGCCGGCATAGTAACGCGGCCGCTTGGGCTCATCTTCGTGCCATTTCTTCGCCACCGGAATGCCGGAAATCATCACGTGTTCGATACGAGTGTCGGCCATGGCCTTAAGTAATGTGTCCATGCCCGCCGTTTCCTGGAAAAAATCCACGTAATGCAGGTGCGCGTCGCTGTAGGCATAGTCGCGGGCCTGCGCAGCAAGGCTGGCGGCGGCGAAAAACAGGGCGAGACTCAGGCGGGTCAAGGGCACGGTAAAACCTCGGTCCAGGCTAATACGGGTAGACCTTGTACCCTACGCTACGGTTCATCAGCCAAAAAACGCGGAACACCCAAGTGCCAGCATGTTCTATAACTGCATGACCTTCATCCCGCCAACCTGTGAGGTTCACCATGCCTGTTACCGTCAACACCCTGAACCAGGACAATTTTCGCCATAGCGTGAATATCAACAACCACGAACTGTTCACCGACCTGCCCAAGAGCCTGGGCGGCGACGACTCGGCGCCCTCCCCGCACGACTATTTCGATGCCGCCCTGGCGTCGTGCAAAGCCTTGACCGTTACGCTCTACGCCAAGAAAAAAGACATCCCGCTGACCGGCGTGACCGTAGAAGTCACTCACGACAGCACCGAGGAGCAAAAGGGCAAGTACACGCTCAACGTCAAGCTGACCCTCAAGGGCGTGCTCACCAGTGAACAGCACGAAGAGCTGCACCGCGTGGCGGATCGCTGCCCGGTGCACAAGCTGATGACGACAGCCGAGGTCACTATCGAGACGAGATTGTCGGAAGGCGCCTTCAGCCAATAGCGCCAACGCCCCGTCGAGCGGGTTATGCTCACTGCTATCTAACCCGCTCAGACAGGGACGTACCATGACCACCCTCACCGTGATTCGCCCGCGCGCTGAAGATGTCGAAGGCCAGCCGATCCTGCGCCCACTGCCGTCGCGCGAATGCCGCAGCGTCGGGCCTTTTGTGTTTTTCGACCATATGTTGCTCACTCGCTATGCCGCCGGCACAGGCATGAATATCCGCCAGCACCCGCATATCGGGCTGTCCACGCTGACCTATCTGTTTGAAGGCGCGCTGCAACACAAGGACAGCCTCGGCTCGGACCAAGTGGTGCAAGCTGGCGACGTCAGCTGGATGACCGCTGGCAGTGCGATTGCCCACGTCGAACGCACGCCCGAAGCGATCAAGGCTGAAGGTTCCAGCCTGCATGGCCTACAAGTGTGGCTGGCCTCGCCCAAGGACCACGAGGCCGGGCCGGGGCATTACAGTCACCACTCGGCGGCGAGTTTGCCGATCAGTGACAACCTGGGCGTGCAGATTCGACTGATCGCCGGTAGCGGTTTTTGTCTTAAATCACCGGTACCGGTGCTTTCCCCCACGTTGTATGCCGAAGTGCAAATGCAGACAGCCACGACGCTGCTGATCCCGCACGAGCACCCGGAACGCGCAGTGTATGTGCTGGAGGGGGAGGCACAATTGGATGGCGAGGTGCTGGAGGTGCATAGCTTGGCGGTATTGCCTGCCGGGCAGGAAATGACGCTGTTTGCCGAAAGCAATTGCCACGTGATGGTGTTTGGCGGTGCGCCGCTGGATGGGCCACGGCGGATCAATTGGAATTTCGTGGCGAGCGACCCGGCCATGATCGAACAGGCGCGGCAGCGTTGGGCGGCGGGGGATTGGCCGACGGTGCCGGGGGAGTCTGAAAGGATTGAGTTGCCTGTCAAATAGCTATCGCAGGCAAGCCAGCTCCCACATTTGACTGTATTCGCAAATCAACATGTGGGAGCGGGCTTGCCCGCGATGGGGCCATCAGCCCTTGAACACTTCATCCAGCAAGTTATGCATCGACTGGAACGCCCGCGCAGCGGTCTTCGCGTCGTACATCATCTTGCCCGGCACATTGGCCTGCGGGTCGGTGAACGAATGCACCGCACCGCCGTAGCTCAGCAACTGCCAATCCACACCCGCTGCGTTCATTTCATCCTCAAACGCCGGCAATTGTTCTTTAGGCACCAATGGGTCGGACGCACCGTGCAGTACCAACACGGACCCCACGATGTTCTTCGCATCCGCCGGGTTCGGCGTGTCGAGGGTGCCGTGGAACGATACGGCAGCCTTCAAGGGTGCGCCGGTACGCGCCAGCTCCAGGGAGCAGCAACCGCCGAAGCAGAAACCAAAGGTCGCAAGCTTAGAGGTATCCACAGCGGCTTCGGTCTGGCCTTGCAGTTGCTCGAAGGCCACGTGCATGCGCTTGTTCAGCAGTGGGCGGTCATTCTTCAACGGCATCATCGCCGCGCCCGCTTCATCACCATTCGAGGGGCGCACAGCTTGCCCATACAGGTCGGCGATCAGCACCACGTAGCCCTTGGCGGCAACGCTTTTGGCGATTTCTTCAGCACCTGCACTCACACCCATCCAGTTCGGCGCCATTAGCAGGCCAGGCAGCGGGCCTTTGTGGCTGGCATCGAAGGCCAGGCGACTTTCATAAGACTGGCCATCAATCTGATAGACCACGGAACGTACAGTGACTTGGCTCATCATTTACTCCAGTTGAGGTGCGCTAGAACGAAAAAAAACCCGCCGAAGCGGGTTTTTCTACAACGGTGTTAAACCGACAGTTCAACCAACAGCTTGTTCAGTCGGCGCACATAGGCGGCCGGGTCCTTCAAGCTGTCGCCAGCGGCCAGGGCCGCCTGGTCGAAGAGGATGTGCGACAGGTCGCCAAAACGCTCTTCGCTCTGCTCGCCGTCGAGTTTCTCGATCAACGGGTGAGCCGGGTTGAACTCGAAGATCGGCTTGGAATCCGGAACCTTCTGACCACTGGCTTCGAGGATCTGACGCATCTGCATGCCCAGATCCTGCTCGCCGATGGCCAGAATCGCCGGGGAGTCGGTCAGGCGGTGGGAAACCCGCACTTCGCTGACCGCATCGCCCAGGGCTGTCTTGATCCGCTCAACCAGGCCTTCTTTGGCCTTGGCGGCTTCTTCGGCTTCCTTCTTCTCTTCTTCGGAGTCCAGGTTACCCAGGTCCAGGTCACCACGGGCCACGTCGACGAAGGTCTTGCCGTCGAACTCGCTGAGGTAGCTCATCAGCCACTCATCGATACGGTCGGTCAGCAGCAGCACTTCGATGCCTTTCTTGCGGAAGACTTCCAGGTGCGGGCTGTTCTTAACCTGAGCGTAGGTTTCACCGGTCAGGTAGTAAATCTTGTCCTGACCTTCTTTGGCGCGCGCCAGGTACTCGGCCAGGGACACCACTTGCTCGCCGTCTTCACCTTGGGTAGAAGCAAAACGCAGCAGGCCGGCGATTTTTTCCTTGTTGGCAAAGTCTTCCGCCGGGCCTTCTTTCATGACCTGGCCGAAGTTTTTCCAGAAGCCTTTGTATTGCTCAGGCTCGTTCTTCGCCAGCTTCTCCAGCATGTCGAGCACGCGCTTGGTCAGCGCCGACTTCATCGAGTCGATGATCGGGTCTTTCTGCAGGATTTCTCGCGACACGTTCAGCGACAAGTCGTTGGAGTCAACCACGCCTTTAATAAAGCGCAGGTACAGCGGCAGGAAGGATTCCGCCTGGTCCATCACGAACACGCGCTGCACGTACAGCTTCAGGCCTTTGGGCGCCTCACGCTGGTACAGGTCGAACGGAGCACGGGCCGGTACGTAAAGCAGCGAGCTGTATTCCAGCTTGCCCTCGACCTTGTTGTGGCTCCAGCTCAGCGGGTTCTCGTAGTCGTGAGCGATGTGCTTGTAGAACTCCTGGTATTCCTCGTCCTTCACCTCGGTACGCGGACGGGTCCACAGGGCGCTGGCACGGTTGACCACTTCCCATTCCTGGGCAGGTTTCTCTTCGCCCTCGACAGCCGCCTGTTCTTTCGGCAGTTCGATCGGCAAAGCGATATGGTCGGAGTACTTCTTGATGATGTTACGCAGACGGTAACCATCAGCGAATTCATCTTCACCTGACTTCAGGTGCAACACGATGCGGGTGCCACGGTCAGCTTTATCGAGGGTGGCGATTTCGAATTCGCCTTCACCTTTGGACGACCAGTGCACGCCTTCGCTGGCGTCGAGGCCAGCGCGACGGCTGAACACTTCAACCTTGTCGGCGACGATGAAGGCCGAGTAGAAGCCCACACCGAATTGACCGATCAGGTGCGAATCTTTTTTCTGGTCGCCCGACAGGTTCTTCATGAAATCTGCAGTGCCGGATTTAGCGATGGTACCCAAATGGGTGATCGCGTCTTCACGGCTCATACCGATGCCGTTGTCTTCGAGAGTGACGGTATTGGCGTCCTTGTCGAAGCTCACACGAATTTTCAGTTCGGCGCCACCTTCCAGCAACTCAGGCTTGGACAAGGCTTCGAAACGTAATTTGTCGACAGCGTCAGAGGCGTTCGAGATCAATTCGCGAAGGAAGATTTCCTTGTTGGAATACAGCGAATGGATCATGAGGTGCAGCAGTTGCTTCACCTCGGTCTGGAAGCCCAGGGTTTCCTTTTGAGTTTCCACACTCATGGTCATCAAACTCCAATTGGATGGCAATGGCCGCGCCCTTGAGGGTTGGCGGCGGGTTGTCTTCAAAGTTGGGGGCTAAGACCAGGATTTCAAGGGCGGGCTGTTTCCTCAATCTTGAAATGTGCGCGGGCGGTAGCAATCGGTTCGGCCGCGGTACTTTGCCAGGCGGTGATCGCCACATTCGCAACGCGACGGCCCTGGCGCCACACCTGGCACTTGGCGTAAGTGTCGCGAAACTGCCCCGCGCGCAGGTAATCGAGCGAGAAATCGATGATTTTCGGGATGCCTGGCGAGCCGGTGAATACCAACAAGTGCAACGCCGCCGACAGCTCCATAAAACCGGCAATCACGCCACCGTGCAGCGCCGGCAATATCGGGTTACCAATGTTGTCCTTGTTGGCCGGCATACGGAACAGCAATTCATCGCCCAAACGGGTGCACTCAATGCCAATCAGCTTGGCGTAGGGAATCAGGTCGAGCAGCGCTTCATAGTGACCGCGCTCATGGGCCTGCTCCAGGCGCGTTTTGAATCGATGCGTCATGCCTGTTCTCCCTTGATGGTACTGCCCAGTCCTTGTGTGCCTTTGAGGCGCTTGCCCATGCGCATGAACGTGCCCACCACGTGGGCAATGGGTTGCTCAGGGTCATCCTGGAAGGCGAAGCCACGGGTGAAGATCACGTCGGCGGTCACCCGGTAGCACTGCGCGAAGCCATACACGGGTTTATGCGGTTCGGCGGGATGCATGTAGTCGACGCGCAGGTCGAGGGTCGGGCACACCTCGAATTCAGGCAATACGCACAGGGTGGCCATGCCGCAGGCAGTGTCCATCAATGAGGTGAGCGCGCCGCCATGAATCACGCCGGTTTGAGGATCTCCAACAATATGGGAGCCATAAGGCAGTGCCAGCGTCATGCCCTTCTCGCTTGCAGCATGCACGGTTATGCCTAACACCTGGCAATGGCGCAAGGCCGAAACAAAGCGTGTGGCACGTTCTAACAGGGGATTTGCGGCCATGTGATCTAGACTCTTATTAGTGTGGATCCGCGGAGTAGGTGGTGCGGGTTAAAGTTCCTTGAGCGCCTTGGTTTATATATCTGGGGAATAAAAGGAACTAATGCTGACCCCCTAGGCTCGAAAGGCCAGTAGATATCTTCAATAAGGAGAAACACCCAATGCGCAAGACTTTAGCTATTTCCATGATGCTCGCCGCTGCCCTCGGTCTCGCTGCCTGCGATAAAAAATCCGAAGACAAAGCTCAAGATGCCCAATCGCATTCTGAGCAAGCTCAGAAAGACATGGCCAAAGCTCAGGATAAAGTGAACGACGCTGCGAAAGAAAACGCCGATGCTGCCAAAGCTCAGGCTGAAGCGAACGACGCCAAAGCGAAAGAAGACGGAACGGCCACTCCAGCAGCACCTGCCAAGCCTTAATAGCCGGGTCCTGCTGTAAAAAGAAAGCCCGCTTATAGAGCGGGCTTTACTTTGTCTGCCGTTTCATTCCTGGCCGAAAGTTGCACTAACCCTGCGGCCTCTAGTTAAGGCCCCGCTTCTTTCGACACGTGCGTCATCGGCCTATCGGTCGGGGTATATACCATCACCTGCAGTACGTCGGAATGAAACTCCCGGCGATACAGCACCCCTACGACTGCGCTGCTCATCAACATGAACAACCAGGGGCTGACAAACCAAGCCAGCAGGGTCATGCCGAAGTAATAAGCGCGCAGGCCAAAGTTGAACTGGTTAGCCGCCATGGAAATCACACGCGCCGCCCTGAGGGCAAACGCTTTGCGCTCCTGCTCCGAGACCTGCCGCTCACCGACCATCGGCGCCGACCCCACCAGCACCGCCGCAAAGTTGTATTGGCGCATGCACCAACTGAACGTGAAGAACGCATAGACGAACACCAGTGCCAGGCACAGCAGCTTGATTTCCGACATGCCCTGGGACGCCTGCTGCACCATGGGAATATCCGCCAGCAACGACACTGCCCGCTCGGAAGCACCCAGCACCGTGAGAATACCGGCGAGAATGATCAGCGTGCTGGAAGCGAAGAACGAGGCGTTGCGTTCCAGGTTGCCGATCACGCTGGCGTCGGCAATACGGTTATCACGCAGCAACATGCGGCGCATCCAGTCTTCGCGATACAGATGCAGCACGCTGGCCAGGCAAGCGGTATCGCGGGCTTTCCAGATGGCGTAACGGGTGTAGCCGCCCCAGCAGAGGACAAACCAGAGCGCGGCAAGCAGGTGGATCTGATTGGTTTCAACGAATGACATGCGGGTCCTTAGACACAGTGGGTAAAGGCAACGCGGTTTAAATGTAGGAGCGGGCTTGCTTGCTCCCACCTTTACCGAATTGCAACTCTAGAAGGTTGTCGTCTCATACGCATAAAAAATGCCCCGTATCGATTGATACGGGGCATTTCAGTGAAGCGCGCAAGCGTGCGTTATGCGATGGCTTCGCTACGCTTGCCGAGCATGCGGTCAACCACGACAGCGACCACCAGCGTCATCACCGACGGCACCAGCCACGCCAGGCCTTGCTCACTCAGCGGCAGATGCGCCAACTGCGCCGGCATCCAATCCGCCAGACCCGCGCCTTTGAGCGCATCGATGCAGCCAAAGATGAACGACACCAGCATCACCGGACCAACGATACGGCCTTGCTCCAGCCAGAAGTCTTTGCAGAAGCTCAGTGCCACTAACACAATGCACGGCGGGTAAATCGCCGTGAGTACCGGGATCGAGAAGGCAATCAGCTTGGTCAGGCCCAGGTTGGAGACGAACAGCGAGAACAGCGCCAGGATCACGACCAACGTCTTGTAGGACAGCGGCAGGATTTTGCTGAAGTACTCAGCGCACGCACAGGTCAGCCCCACGGCGGTCACCAGGCACGCCAGGGAGATCAGCACGGCAAGGAAGCCGCTGCCCAAAGAGCCGAACGTGTGTTGCACGTAAGCGTGCAGCACGGCGGCGCCGTTGCCAGCACCGGCGGCCACGGCATGGCTGCCCGAACCCAGGCGGAACAGGCTGATGTACACCAACGCCAGGCCCACGCCGGCAATCAGGCCGGCAATGATCGCGTAGCGGGTGATCAGTTGTGGCGATTCGACGCCACGGGAACGGATGGCATTGACGATGACGATACCGAATACCAGCGCGCCCAGGGTATCCATGGTCAGGTAACCATTGATGAAACCTTGGGAGAACGGTGCAGCGACGTACTCTGGCGTGGCAACACCTACATCACCGGCCGGCAAGGCAAACGCGGCCATGCCGAGAATAGCCAGGGCAATGATTTTCAGTGGTGCCAGGAAGCGACCGACGGTGTCCAGCAGTCGACCTGGGTACAGGGACACAAAGAACACCACCAGGAAATACACCGAGCTGTAGAGGAACAGCGCCAGCGGGCTTTCACCGGTCAGCGGCGCGAGGCCCACTTCAAATGAAACGGTCGCGGTACGCGGGGTGGCGAACAGCGGCCCTACCGCCAGGTACGCCGCCGCCGCGAGCAGGCCGCCAGCGACCTTGCCGATCGGGCTGCTCAGCGCGTCCATGCCGCCGCCGACCTTGGCGAGAGCGATCACAGTGACCACCGGCAGACCGACCGCAGTAATCAGAAAGCCCAGCGCCGCCATCCAGACGTGAGGCCCGGACTGCAAACCGACGATAGGCGGGAAGATGATGTTGCCGGCGCCCACGAACAGGGCAAAGGTCATAAAGCCTAACGCCAGGATATCCTGGCTTTTCAACACTTTCATTTGAGGAAATACCACACTACTGAATCGGAATTTAGAGAGGGATTCCCTATGGATGAGGGAACTGCTGCCAGCCCTGATGTGGACCGACCGGTCTAGCGCGCGGCTTCCTTTTGAGATGCGTACGCATAAAGAGGCGGCTAGCCTAACGAATTTGGGCGACAAACGCACTGTTGCGGGGCGAACTGTCCGATAAGCGACATCCAAATGTCGCGTTTTCGTACCTTTTGAATCTCACACGGTCACTGTGGGAGCTGGGCTTGCCCGCGATGCAGAGACCTCGGTGTTTCCGTGCAACCGCAGTGATGCCATCGCGGGTAAGCCCGACTCCCACAATTGAGCGGGGCGACCTAACAAAATTCAGCCCCCCAGAATGCACAAAGGCCACCCGAAGGTGGCCTTTGTGTGGGTAAAGCGTCAGCTAAGCGCGAGGCTTACTTGACAGCCCAACCGGTCAGCTCGGACAAAGCCTTGCCGATGTCTGCCAGCGAACGCACGGTTTTAACGCCTGCGTCTTCAAGGGCAGCAAACTTCTCGTCTGCAGTGCCTTTGCCGCCGGAGATGATTGCGCCAGCATGGCCCATGCGCTTGCCCGCAGGGGCAGTCACACCAGCAATGTAGGAAACAACCGGCTTGGTCACGTGGGCCTTGATGTAGGCAGCCGCTTCTTCTTCAGCCGAACCGCCGATCTCACCGATCATCACAATCGCTTCGGTCTTCGGGTCTTCCTGGAACAACTTCAGGATGTCGATGAAGTTGGAGCCTGGGATCGGGTCACCGCCGATGCCGACGCAAGTCGACTGACCGAAACCGGCGTCAGTAGTTTGCTTCACAGCTTCGTAGGTCAGGGTGCCGGAACGCGAAACGATACCGACTTTGCCTGGCAAGTGAATGTGACCTGGCATGATGCCGATCTTGCATTCGCCTGGGGTGATCACGCCTGGGCAGTTAGGGCCGATCAGGGTAACACCCAGCTCGTCGCACTTAACTTTAGCGTCCAGCATGTCCAGGGTAGGAATGCCTTCGGTGATGCAGACGATCAGCTTGATGCCGCCGAAGGCTGCTTCCAGGATCGAGTCCTTGCAGAAAGGAGCTGGAACGTAGATCACGCTGGCGGTGGCGCCAGTGGTCTCTACTGCTTCTTTCACAGTGTTGAACACTGGCAGGCCCAGGTGCTCGGTACCGCCTTTGCCCGGAGTAACGCCACCCACCATCTGGGTGCCGTATTCAATGGCTTGCTGGGTGTGGAAACTACCTTGCGAACCGGTAATACCCTGGCAGATAACTTTGGTGTCTTTATTGATCAGGACGCTCATTATTTGCCCTCCGCAGCTTTGACAACTTGTTGAGCAGCGTCGGTCAGGCTGGTAGCCGCGATGATGTTCAAACCGCTTTCTGCCAGTACTTTAGCGCCCAGTTCAGCGTTGTTACCTTCAAGGCGAACAACAACCGGGATTTTAACGCCGACTTCTTTCACTGCACCGATGATGCCTTCGGCAATCATGTCGCAACGAACGATGCCGCCGAAGATGTTAACCAATACTGCAGCGACGTTGGCGTCGGACAGGATGATTTTGAAGGCTTCGGTTACGCGTTCTTTGGTAGCACCACCGCCCACGTCGAGGAAGTTGGCTGGTTTGCCGCCATGCAGGTTGACGATGTCCATGGTACCCATGGCCAGGCCAGCACCGTTGACCATGCAACCGATGTTACCTTCCAAGGCTACGTAGTTCAGTTCGAACTTGGCAGCGTGCGCTTCGCGCGGATCGTCTTGCGACGGATCGTGGAAAGTCTTCAGCTTAGGCTGACGGTACATGGCGTTGGCGTCGATGTTGATCTTGGCATCGAGGCAATGCAGATCGCCGTCAGCCTTGATCACCAGCGGGTTCACTTCCAACAGAGCCAGGTCGTGATCCTTGAACAGCTTGGCCAGACCTACGAAGATCTTGGCGAACTGGGCAACTTGCTTGCCTTCCAGGCCCAGCTGGAAAGCCAGCTCGCGACCCTGGAATGGCTGAGCGCCAACCAGTGGATCGATAGTGGCTTTCAGAATTTTTTCTGGGGTTTCTTCGGCGATCTTCTCAATGTCCACGCCACCTTCGGTGGAAGCCATGAACACGATGCGACGGCTCGAACGGTCAACGACAGCGCCCAGGTACAGCTCTTTAGCGATATCAGTGCACGATTCAACCAGGATCTTGGTGACTGGTTGGCCATTGGCATCAGTCTGGTAAGTCACCAGACGCTTGCCCAGCCACTGCTGTGCGAAGGCCTTGGCGTCTTCTTTACTGCGAACCAGCTTAACGCCGCCCGCTTTACCGCGACCACCAGCGTGGACCTGGGCTTTGACAACCCACTCGGTACCACCGATTTTGTCGCAAGCTTCTGCTGCTGCTTCCGGGGTGTCTACTGCGTAACCCTTGGATACTGGCAGGCCGTATTCAGCGAACAGCTGCTTACCCTGATACTCGTGAAGATTCATGCTTTTTACCGTCTTCGTTAGGTACTGCGCATTCGGCGCTGCGCTCATTATGAGTGCCGCACCACCTGTGACTGCTGCTTGCACAACTTGCGGGGCTTAAAGCCCGTAAAGCTGCGCAAGACTGCGTCCAGCGGATATTCCGCGGTGAGTCTTGCGCGCAAGGCTCACGACGGGCAACCGCCGTGGTTTCTTATTATCTCGCTTAGCGCTTCTTCTTGTTGGCGATGTGGATGGCGCCGCCATTCACTGCCAACGCTGCTTCGTGCAACGCTTCGGACAGGGTCGGATGGGAGAAGACCATCATGCCCAGGTCCTCGGCACTGGTGCCGAATTCCATACCGATCGCGCCTTGCTGAACCAGTTCTGCAGCGCTTGGGCCAATCACGTGGACGCCCAATACGCGGTCAGTCTTGGCGTCAGCGATGACTTTGACAAAACCACCGGTGTCGTTGGCTGCCATGGCACGGCCAGAAGCGGCAAACGGGAAGGTGCCGACGTTAACTTCAACGCCTTCAGCTTTCAACTGCTGTTCGTTCTTGCCGACCCATGCAATTTCCGGGTGGGTGTAGATAACCGATGGGATCAGGTCGTAGTTCATCTGGGTTTTGTGACCCTTGATGCGCTCGACGACCATGATGCCTTCTTCGGAAGCCTTGTGCGCCAGCATCATGCCGCGAACCACGTCGCCGATGGCGTACACGCCTGGCACGGTGGTAGCGCACTGGTCGTCAACATGGATGAAACCACGCTCGTCGATGTTCACACCGCTGTCGGAAGCCAGCAGGTCGGTGGTCACTGGACGGCGACCCACGGCTACGATCAGCTTGTCGAAGGTGATGGTCTGCTCGCCTTCTTTATCGGTGTAGGTCACAACGACTTCTTCGCCGTTGACCTTGGAACCGGTAACACGGGCGCCCAGCTTGATGTCCAGACCTTGTTTGGTCAGGGTTTTCAGCGCTTCTTTGGACACTGCGGTGTCGGCAGCCAGCAGGAAAGTATCCAGGGCTTCCAGCACAGTCACTTCGGAACCCAGACGGGACCATACCGAACCCAGTTCCAGACCGATGACGCCAGCGCCGATCACGCCCAGACGCTTAGGTACGGCTTGGAATTCCAGGGCGCCGGTCGAATCAACGATCACGTTCTGGTCAACTGGAGCCGTTGGAATATCGATTGGGCGCGAGCCTGGCGCCAGGATCACGTTTTCGGCTTCGATGACTTCTACCGAGCCGTCCGGCTTGGTGATTTCAACTTTCTTGCCGGCCAGCAGTTTGCCGTGGCCTTGCAGGGAAGTAACGCCGTTGGCCTTGAACAAGGTGGCAACGCCGGAAGTCAGGCCTTTAACGATGTTGGCTTTACGGCCGACCATTGCTGGCACGTCCATGGTCACGCCAGCATGGTTGATGCCGTGGATCGCGAAGCCGCTTTGGGCTTCGTGGAATTTCCAGGAGCTGTCCAGCAGCGCCTTGGAAGGAATGCAACCAACGTTCAGGCAAGTACCGCCCAGCGCCAGTTTGCCTTCCTTGTCGGTGTATTTTTCGATGCAAGCAGTCGAGAGGCCCAGTTGTGCGGCCTTGATGGCGGCAACGTAGCCGCCAGGACCTGCACCAATCACTACAACGTCAAATTTCTGCGACATGAAAATAGTTCCTCTATTTAGCAGCAAGCTTTCAAGCCGCAAGCCCCGAGCCCAACTGCCTTATCCGGCAGCCTGTCACTGGAGGCCTGCAGCTGCTTCTATCAGATATCCAGCAGCAGACGAGCCGGGTCTTCCAGCAGGTTCTTGATGGTCACCAGGAAAGTCACGGCTTCTTTACCATCGATCAGGCGGTGATCGTAAGACAGTGCCAGGTACATCATTGGGCGGATCACGACTTGGCCGTTGATGGCCATCGGACGCTGGATGATGTTGTGCATGCCCAGGATCGCCGCTTGTGGCGGGTTGACGATCGGGGTCGACATCATCGAACCGAAGGTACCACCGTTGGTGATGGTGAAGGTACCACCGGTCATCTCGTCGATGGTCAGCTTGCCGTCACGGGCTTTTTTGCCGAAGCCTGCGATGCCGCCTTCGATTTCAGCCAGGCTCATCAGCTCGGCGTTACGCAGAACCGGAACCACCAGGCCACGGTCGCTGGACACGGCAACGCCGACGTCTGCATAGCCGTGGTAAACGATGTCGCTGCCGTCGATGGAAGCGTTGACTGCCGGGAAGCGCTTCAGCGCTTCGGTGGCCGCTTTCACGAAGAACGACATGAAGCCCAGGCGCACGCCGTTGTGGGACTTCTCGAACAGGTCCTTGTACTTCGAACGCAGGGCCATGACTTCGGTCATGTCGACTTCGTTGAAAGTGGTCAGCATCGCCATGTTCGACTGTGCTTCAACCAGGCGCTTGGCCACGGTGGCACGAACGCGGGTCATCGGTACGCGCTTCTCGGTGCGGTCGCCAGCGGCGAACACAGGCGCAGCAGCAGCCGGGGCAGCAGCCTTGGCAGGTGCAGCAGTTGGAGCGTTTTTCTTCGCTTCAACGGCGGCAACCACGTCTTCCTTGGTCACACGGCCGTCTTTGCCGGTGCCCTTGATGGAAGCCAGGTTGATACCGTTTTCGTCAGCCAGCTGGCGTGCAGCCGGTGCAGCGATTGGATCTTCGCCACCCGCAGCCGGTGCAGCAGCTGGGGCTGCGGCCGGTGCAGCGGCAGCAGGAGCAGGAGCAGCGGCAGCAGCGCTGCCCTCTTCGATCGAGCCCAGAACCTGGTTCGACAGAACGGTAGCGCCCTCTTCAGCAACGATTGCGCCCAATACGCCGTCAGCCTCGGCCAACACTTCCAGAACGACTTTGTCGGTCTCGATGTCGACGATCAGGTCGTCACGCTTGACGGCCTCGCCTGGTTTCTTGTGCCAGGTGGCAACGGTGCCATCGGCAACCGATTCCGGGAATGACGGGGCTTTGATTTCGATAGCCATTATCTGTGGGTCCTTAAAATTCGGGTTCAGTCAGCGCGAAGGCGTTAAACAGTGAAAGCATCTTGCAGCAGTTTTTCCTGCTGCTCGGCGTGCATCGACGCATAACCACACGCAGGTGCAGCAGAAGCATCACGACCGGCGTACTCAAGGCCGAGGCCTGTCTTGTGGTTACCGACGCTGCGACGCAAATGATGCTGGCTGCTGTACCACGCGCCCTGGTTCATCGGTTCTTCCTGACACCACACCGCTTTGGTGAGGTTGGTGTAAGGCGCGATGGCCTCCATCAGGTCGTCTTCCGGGAACGGGTAAAGCTGCTCGATCCGCACGATGGCGATGTCTTCGCGGCCTTCGGCACGGCGTTTTTCCAGCAAATCGTAGTAAACCTTGCCGCTGCACAGGATCAGGCGAGTGACCTTGGCCGCATCGAGGGTGTCGATTTCTGAAATAACGGTCTGGAACGAACCGTCGGCCAGATCTTCCAGGGTCGAGATGGCCAATTTGTGACGCAACAGCGATTTCGGAGTCAGCACGACCAGCGGCTTACGCAGCGGGCGGATGACCTGACGACGCAGCAAGTGGTAGATCTGAGCCGGGGTAGTCGGCACGCACACCTGGATGTTGTGCTCGGCGCACAGCTGCAGGTAACGCTCCAGACGAGCCGAAGAGTGCTCCGGCCCCTGACCTTCATAACCGTGTGGCAGCAGCATGGTCAGACCGCACAGACGGCCCCACTTGTGCTCGCCGCTGGTGATGAACTGGTCGATCACCACTTGGGCGCCGTTGGCGAAGTCGCCGAACTGGGCTTCCCAGATCACCAGCGCCTGAGGCGTGGTAGTCGAGTAACCGTATTCGAACGCCAGTACGGCTTCCTCGGACAGGAACGAATCGTACAGGTCGAAACGTGGCTGGCCTTCATATAGGTTCTGCAACGGGATGTAGGTGCCCGCGTCTTTCTGGTTGTGCAACACAGCGTGACGGTGCGAGAACGTACCACGGCCGATGTCCTGGCCGGTCATGCGGATCGGGTGACCTTCGAACGCCAGGGTCGCGTACGCCATGGTTTCGGCGTAACCCCAGTTGATCGGCAGGCCGCCGGCTTGCATCTTCTGACGGTCCTCGTAGATCTTCGCAACCTGGCGCTGCACCACAAAACCGTCTGGAATTTCCAGCAGTTTGGCCGACAGTTCCTGCAGGGTTTTCAGATCGAACGAGGTGTCGTGACGCGCAGTCCAGGCGTGGCCCAGGTACGGACGCCAGTCCACGAACAGTTCTTTGTTCGGCTCTTTAACCAGGCTTTTTACTACGTGCAGACCGTTGTCCAGCGCGTTGCGATATTCATCGATCTTCGCCTGAACACGTGCATCGTCAACCACACCGGCCTTCGTCAGGCTTTCGGCGTACAGCTCACGCGTAGTGCGCTGCTTGGTGATTTGCTGGTACATCAACGGTTGCGTGCCGCTAGGCTCATCCGCTTCGTTGTGACCGCGACGGCGGTAGCAAACCAGGTCGATCACCACGTCGCGCTTGAACTGCATGCGGTAGTCAATGGCGAGCTGGGTCACGAACAGGACGGCTTCCGGATCATCACCATTCACATGGAGGATCGGCGCCTGGATCATCTTGGCAACGTCGGTGGCGTACTCGGTAGAGCGCGCGTCCAACGGGTTGCTAATGGTGAAGCCCACTTGGTTGTTGATGACGATGTGAATCGTACCGCCGGTCTTGAAGCCGCGAGTCTGCGACATCTGGAACGTTTCCAGGACCACGCCTTGACCGGCGAATGCCGCGTCACCGTGGATGGAAATCGGCAGGACCTTTTCACCGGTAGTGTCGTTACGACGATCCTGGCGAGCACGCACCGAACCCTCGACCACTGGAGAAACGATTTCCAGGTGGGATGGGTTGAAGGCCATGGCCAGGTGAACTTCACCGCCGGTGGTCATCACGTTGGACGAGAAGCCTTGGTGGTATTTAACGTCACCGGAACCCAGCTCAACCTTCTTCTTGCCTTCGAACTCGTCGAACAGCTCGCGCGGGTTCTTGCCAAAGGTGTTGACCAACACGTTCAGGCGACCACGGTGAGCCATGCCGATCACGATTTCCTTGGTGCCGTATGAACCGGAACGCTGGATCAGCTCGTCGAGCATTGGAATCAGGCTTTCGCCGCCTTCCAGGCCGAAACGCTTGGTGCCCGGGTATTTGGTACCCAGGTATTTCTCGAGACCTTCGGCTGCAGTCACGCGCTCCAGCAGGTGGCTGCGCACATCGTCGGACAATACCGGACGGCCACGCACACCTTCCAGACGATGCTGGAACCAGTGGCGCTGCTCGGAATCGGTGATATGCGTAAATTCAGCGCCAATGGTGCGGCAATATGTCTGCTGCAACGCTTCGTGAATTTCGCGTAGGCTCGCTTCCTCTTTGCCGATGAACAGGTCGCCGGCACGGAAGGTCGTATCAAGATCGGCATTGGTCAAGCCGTAATGATTGATCGACAGGTCTGCAGGTGCAGGACGCTGCCAGAGCCCCAGCGGGTCAAGCTGGGCCGCCTGGTGGCCACGCATCCGGTAGGCCTGGATCAGTCGCAATACTTCAACTTGCTTCTTCTCGTGCTCACTGCTCACGCTCCCGGCGGAAACCGGCTGAGCGCGGCGCTGGTTCTTTGCCAGCAGCACAAACTGATCGCGAATTGTTGCGTGCGATACATCGGTGGCAGCGTTGCCGTCTGAAGACAACGTCTGAAATTTGGTGCGCCATTCTTCTGGCACAGCGTTAGGGTCGTGCAGGTAGAGCTCATAAAGCTCTTCCACATAGGCAGCGTTACCACCTGAAAGATAGCCGCTGTTCCACATGCGCTGCATCACGCTTTCTTGCATGCTTGGTCACCCTCGATTTGGGGACACCACCGGCGAAAACACCGAGTTTGCTTGCAAAAGGCCAAGTGCAGCGACCAAAACAAGCCACTTAGGATCACGCTGATAGTTCGGGTACCAACCCGAATGCCCCTGCTTGTCTCATTTCTTCAAAATAAGAGCCGCGGCTTTGTAAGTCGCTGCTCAAGTTAAAACTACGGCGCCGGTTGAAGCCTGCGCCGTAGCATTTACGGGCACAACGATCCTGCTTTGTTACCGCGTCAGTTACACGCCGCTTTGCAGCAGCATGTTACGGATGTGACCAATGGCCTTAGTCGGGTTCAGGCCTTTAGGACATACGTTGACGCAGTTCATGATCCCGCGGCAGCGGAATACGCTGAACGGGTCATCCAGCGAAGCCAGACGCTCGGACGTCTTGGTGTCACGGCTGTCTGCCAGGAAGCGGTACGCTTGCAGCAGAGCGGCTGGACCCAGGAACTTGTCCGGGTTCCACCAGAAGGACGGGCACGAGGTCGAGCAGCAAGCGCACAGGATGCACTCGTACAGACCGTCGAGCTTTTCACGCTCTTCAGGGGACTGCAGACGCTCGATGGCCGGAGCCGGCGTGTCGTTCTGCAGGAACGGCTTAACTTTCTCGTATTGCTTGTAGAAGATGCTCATATCGACGACCAGGTCACGGATAACCGGCAAACCTGGCAGAGGACGAACGATCAGCTTATTGCCTTTAACCACGGCGGACAGCGGCGTGATGCACGCCAGGCCGTTTTTGCCGTTGATGTTCATGCCGTCGGAACCGCACACACCTTCACGGCAAGAGCGACGATAGGAGAAACCTTCGTCCTGCTCTTTGATCAGTGCCAATACATCCAGCACCATCAGGTCTTTACCACCGGTATCGACCTGGAATTCCTGCATGAACGGCGCAGCGTCCTGATCAGGGTTGTAGCGGTAAACACTGACTTTCAACATAGCAGCCACCCTTAGTAAGTCCGAATCTTCGGTTCAAAGGTCGGAACTGTCTTCGGCGAGAAGTTCACGGCACGCTTGGTTACGCGCTTGTCACCCGGGAAGTACAGGGTGTGGCACAACCAGTTTTCGTCGTCGCGATCTTCAAAGTCTTCACGAGCGTGAGCACCACGGGATTCTTTACGAACCTCGGCGGCGATCGCAGTCGCTTCAGCCACTTCCAACAGGTTTTGCAGCTCAAGGGCTTCGATACGAGCGGTGTTGAACGCTTGGCTCTTATCGTTGATCTTGACGTTGGCAATACGCTTGCGCAGATCGGCCAGCTGGGCGATACCCTTCTGCATGTATTCGCCGGTACGGAACACACCGAAGTAGTTCTGCATGCAGTTTTGCAGCTCGCGACGCAGGGTCGCCACGTCTTCGCCATCGGTACGCTCGTTCAGAGCGTTCAGACGCGCCAGTGCAGCTTCGATGTTGGCGTCGGTGGCGTCATCGTATTCGATGCCGTCGGTCAGTGCCTTCTCGAGGTGCAGGCCGGCCGCACGGCCGAATACCACCAGGTCGAGCAACGAGTTGCCGCCCAGACGGTTGGCACCGTGAACCGATACGCAGGCCACTTCGCCTACCGCAAACAGACCATGAATGATCTCGTCCACGCCTTCGGCGTTTTGAGTGATCGCCTGACCATGAATGTTGGTCGGCACGCCGCCCATCATATAGTGGCATGTCGGAACAACCGGAACCGGAGCAACCACCGGGTCAACGTGAGCAAAGGTTTTGGACAGCTCACAGATACCTGGCAGGCGGCTGTGCAGCACTTCTTCGCCCAAGTGATCGAGCTTCAGCAGTACGTGGTCGCCATTCGGGCCACAGCCGTTGCCGGCGATGATTTCTTTAACCATCGAACGGGCCACAACGTCACGGCCAGCCAGGTCTTTCGCGTTCGGAGCATAACGCTCCATGAAACGCTCGCCGTGCTTGTTGATCAGGTAACCACCTTCACCACGGCAACCTTCGGTAACCAGTACACCGGCGCCGGCAATACCGGTCGGGTGGAACTGCCACATTTCGATGTCTTGTACCGGAACGCCTGCACGCAGTGCCATGCCGACGCCGTCACCGGTATTGATCAGGGCATTGGTGGTGGACGCGTAGATACGACCTGCACCGCCGGTCGCCAGCACAGTAGCCTTGGCGCGGATGTAGGTGGTTTCACCGGTTTCGATGCAGATGGCGATCACGCCGACGAACGCGCCGTCAGCGTTCTTTACCAGATCCACTGCGTAGTATTCGTTCAGGAACGTGGTGCCGGCTTTCAGGTTGCCCTGATAGAGGGTGTGCAGCAGCGCGTGACCGGTACGGTCGGACGCAGCACACGTACGCGCAGCCTGGCCGCCTTTACCGTAATCCTTCGACTGACCGCCGAATGGACGCTGGTAGATACGACCTTGCTCGGTACGCGAGAACGGCAGACCCATGTGGTCCAGCTCGAACACAGCGGCCGGGCCTTCTTGACACATGTATTCGATAGCGTCCTGGTCACCGATGTAGTCGGAACCCTTGACGGTATCGTACATGTGCCAGCGCCAGTCATCGTTCGGGTCGGCGGATGCGATGGCGCAGGTGATGCCACCCTGGGCCGATACGGTGTGGGAGCGCGTCGGGAACACCTTGGTGATCACGGCAGTCTTGTGACCGCCCTGGGCCAGCTGCAGCGCTGCGCGCATGCCTGCACCGCCGCCACCAATAATGATGGCGTCGAAGGAAATAGTTGGAATGTTAGCCATGACTCAGATACCCCAAAGAATCTGCACACCCCAGACGAAGTAAGCGAACATCGCGACGCCGCATACTGCCTGGAAGAGGAAACGGACTGCAGTCGCGGACTTGCCCAGCGCCATCGGCGTGAGGTAGTCGGTCGCGATGGTCCACATGCCGACCCAGGCGTGTGCGCCCAGGGCTACAAGTGCCAGCAGACTGAAGATTCGCATCGCATTGTGGGAAAACAGCCCGTGCCATTGCTCATAGCCAATGCCCGGGTTTGCGACGAGGTATCCGATCAGGAAAATGAAATAAGCCGCGAGAACAACCGCAGACACACGCTGCGCCATCCAGTCATAGAGGCCCGAACGCGAAAGGTTCGTAACGCTGGTTACCATATCCAAACTCCTGCCAGAACGATCAGCACCACGGAAATGGCGATGATGATTTTCGAGCCCAGGCGGCCGCCTTCCAGCGTCTCGCCGATGCCCATATCCATGATCAAGTGGCGCACGCCGGCTACCAAATGATAAAGCAGAGCGGACAGGAGGCCCCATGCTACGAACTTGGCCAGCGGGCTGGTCAAGCATGCCTTCACCTCGGCGTAACCTTCCTCGGAACCCAGGGATTTGCTCAATGCATAAAGCATGACGCCCAAGCCCAGGAACAGGATGATGCCGGAAACACGGTGCAGGAACGACGTAACGCCGGTGATGGGGAGTTTGATGGTCCTTAGGTCTAGGTTTACAGGTCGTTGGCTATTCACGGCTTTTTTTCACACTGAAGAGCCCCTAACAATCAGGGCAAAGTTGTTGGGGAGTGCACTGGTCAGGTAAGCACCACCCAGGGAGTGCGACCCCCAATGAAAGCAAGCCCAAAAGCCCTTGGCGGTCGGTGGCCGAGTATAGACAGTTAGGCTACTAATGACAACGCGCACACCTCACCCTAATAGCGGATTGCGCTGGCAGGATAAAAGGCGTAAACGGCGTTCAATTTCGACGAAAAAGTATGGTTAAAGCCTTCTGGAGCAAGACTTTAGGCAAATTGACATCTGAATTTATCTCACTATAGTGGTGCGGGCCCTGCGTGGGGGGTCTGTCTGATGATTTGAAGCATAAATAGGAGGCCACATGGCTGACAAAAAAGCGCAGTTGATCATCGAGGGCGCAGCCCCCGTCGAGCTGCCCATTTTAACCGGCACCGTTGGTCCTGATGTTATCGACGTACGGGGCCTGACGGCCACGGGCCGTTTCACTTTCGACCCAGGCTTCATGTCGACCGCCTCTTGCGAGTCGAAGATCACCTATATCGACGGCGACAATGGCATCCTGCTGCACCGGGGCTACCCGATCGAGCAGTTGGCTGAGCAATCGGACTACCTGGAAACCTGCTACCTGCTGCTGAATGGCGAATTGCCAACGGCTGCGCAAAAAGCCCAGTTCGTCAGCACTGTAAAGAACCACACCATGGTTCACGAGCAGTTGAAGACCTTCTTCAACGGCTTCCGTCGCGACGCCCACCCGATGGCCGTCATGTGCGGCGTGGTCGGCGCCCTGTCGGCCTTCTATCACGACTCCCTGGACATCAATAACCCGCAGCATCGCGAAATTTCCGCGATCCGCCTGGTTGCCAAGATGCCGACCCTGGCCGCAATGGTTTACAAGTACTCCATGGGCCAACCCATGATGTACCCGCGCAACGACCTGACGTACGCGGAAAACTTCCTGCACATGATGTTCAACACCCCGTGCGAGATCAAACCGATCAGCCCGGTGCTGGCCGCGGCAATGGACAAGATCTTCATCCTCCACGCCGACCACGAGCAGAACGCCTCCACCTCTACCGTGCGCCTGGCCGGCTCTTCGGGTGCCAACCCGTTCGCCTGTATCGCCGCCGGTATCGCCGCACTGTGGGGCCCTGCCCACGGCGGTGCGAACGAAGCCGTTTTGACCATGCTCGATGAAATCGGCGATGTCTCCAACATCGACACGTTCATCGCCAAGGCCAAGGACAAGAACGATCCGTTCAAGCTGATGGGCTTCGGTCACCGCGTTTACAAGAACCGCGACCCACGCGCCACCGTGATGAAGAAGACCTGCGACGAAGTGTTGAAGGAACTGGGCATCAAGAACGATCCGCAACTCGAACTGGCCATGCGCCTGGAAGAGATCGCTCTGACGGACCCGTACTTCATCGAACGCTCGCTGTACCCGAACGTCGACTTCTACTCGGGGATCATCCTCAAGGCGATCGGCATTCCAACCAGCATGTTCACCGTGATCTTCGCTCTGGCCCGTACCGTAGGCTGGATCTCCCACTGGAAAGAAATGCTCTCCAGCCCTTACAAGATTGGCCGTCCGCGCCAGTTGTACACCGGCTACGAGTCGCGCGACATCACCAAGCTGGAAGATCGCAAGTAAGCCATCAACCGCTTAGTTGCACCCAATAAGGCCTCCTCTGGAGGCCTTATTTGTTTGCGTGAAACGGAAACCTGCGACCCCTCCCTTAGTCTGGCCAGCGGGCGCGTTGTGGCAAGCGGGCTTGCCCCGTACTGGACTGCGAAGCAGCCCCTGGCAGCCTCAACGCCACCGCGAATACCGATCACTTGCACGCTATCACCACTGAAAAACCACCTTTATTGATGCAGGATCCAAGAAACAGTTTTGTCGTATCCCCCCCAATAAAAGCAAAAAAAAGCCCCGATCTCACGATCGGGGCATTTTTTTGTAACCGTCATAGCCCTTAGTGGTTAACCGCCCCACTCGCTCCCAGGCCAGTTTGCGAACGCACAAACTGCGGGAAGAACAACGCACGCTCCTTGACTGCCGCCGCCGACTTGTCGGTGATGGAGAAGAACCAGATACCGATGAATGCAATGATCATCGAGAACAGCGCCGGGTATTCGTACGGGAAGATGGCTTTTTCGTGATGCAGGATCGACACCCAGATGGTCGGGCCAAGGATCATCAGGCCAACGGCGCTGACCAAGCCCAGCCAGCCGCCAATCATCGCGCCACGGGTGGTAAGGTTTTTCCAGTACATGGAAAGCAGCAGCACCGGGAAGTTACAGCTGGCGGCAATCGAGAACGCCAAGCCGACCATGAACGCAATGTTCTGGCTTTCGAACAGGATACCCAGGCCGATGGCCAGCACCGCCAGGGCGATGGTGGTGATCTTCGATACGCGAATCTCATCCTTCTCGTTGGCTTTGCCTTTCTTGATCACACTGGCATACAGGTCATGGGACACCGCCGAAGCACCGGCCAGGGTCAAGCCGGCAACCACCGCGAGGATGGTGGCGAACGCCACGGCCGAAATGAAGCCCAGGAATATACTACCGCCCACCGCGTTGGCCAAATGCACCGCCGCCATGTTGTTGCCGCCGAGCAAGGCACCTGCCGCATCCTTGAATGCCGGGTTGGTGCTGACCAGCAGGATCGCGCCGAAGCCGATGATAAAGGTCAGGATGTAGAAGTAGCCGATGAAGCCGGTGGCGTACAGCACGCTCTTACGCGCTTCCTTGGCGTCGCTTACGGTGAAGAAGCGCATCAGGATGTGCGGCAGGCCTGCGGTGCCGAACATCAGCGCCAGCCCTAAGGAGAATGCTGAGATCGGATCTTTCACCAGGCCGCCCGGGCTCATGATCGCTTCACCTTTAGGGTGAACCTTGATCGCCTCGGAAAACAGCATATTGAAGTCAAAGTTGACGTGCTTCATCACCATCAGCGCCATGAACGAGGCACCGGACAGCAGCAGGACCGCCTTGATGATCTGCACCCAGGTCGTCGCCAGCATGCCGCCGAACAGCACGTACATGCACATCAGAATGCCCACCAGGATCACCGCCACATGGTAATCGAGGCCAAACAGCAACTGGATCAACTTGCCCGCGCCGACCATCTGCGCGATCAGGTAGAACGCCACCACCACCAGCGAGCCACAGGCCGACAGGCTGCGGATCTGGGCTTGCCCGAGGCGGTAAGACGCCACGTCGGCAAAGGTGTACTTACCCAGGTTACGCAGACGCTCGGCGATCAGGAACAGAATGATCGGCCAGCCCACCAGGAAGCCGATCGAGTAGATCAAGCCGTCGTAGCCAGAGCTGAACACCAGCGCGGAAATCCCCAGGAAGGACGCCGCCGACATGTAGTCGCCGGCAATCGCCAGGCCGTTCTGGAAACCGGTGATCTTGCCGCCGGCCGCATAGTAGTCGGCCGCCGATTTGTTGCGCTTGGATGCCCAGTAGGTGATGCACAAGGTCGCGCCGACAAAGGCAACGAACATCAGGATCGCCGGGATATTCAGCGGTTGTTTATGCACTTCGCCGGTCAATGCGTCTGCCGCCCAAACAGCAGGTGCAAAGACCGAAGCGCCGAGTACAGCCAATAGACGACGGATCATTGCGCAGCCTCCTTGAGAATCGCATTGTTCAGGTCGTCAAATTCGCCGTTGGCGCGTCGTACGTAAATTGCAGTCAGGACAAAGGCCGAAACAATCAGCCCGACCCCGATCGGAATTCCCCAGGTGATGGACGAACCGGGGCTGATCTTGCCCCCCAAGATTTGCGGCCCATAAGCAATCAGAAGAATGAAAGCGGAGTAAAGCCCGAGCATGATCGCCGAGAGAGTCCAGGCGAACCTTTCCCTTTTTCTCACCAGCTCCTTGAAACGCGGGCTGTTTTGAATCGAGAGGTAAATGCTGTCGTTCATTGTTTTTATCCTCGCAGCACAGCTTTTTTATTATTGGAACGTATCCACTGTATGCGGCTGCAGAACAGGTTCCAGACGACCTTAGTATTAGAACGACATGAGGGTTCTCGCCAACTTTAAGCTGATTAAAGTGACAGCCTTTGCCTCAGAAACGACAAAGCCCACCGGGCGAAAACGCCAGATGGGCTTGAAAGGTGCTAACTAGAGGCTTCGGGGTTATTTACCGATCCACTCGGCCACACGTTCAGGGTGCTTGGCAACCCAGTCCTTGGCCGCCGCATCAGGCTTGGCGCCCTCCTGAATCGCGAGCATGACTTCGCCGATTTCGTCCTTGGAGGCCCATTGGAATTTTTTCAGGAAAGCGACGACTTCCGGCGCTTTCTTCTCCAGGCCCTTACTGCCGATGCTGTTGACGGTTTCAGCAGCACCATAAATCCCTTTTGGATCGTCCAGGAAACGCAGTTTCCACTTGGCGAACATCCAGTGTGGCACCCAACCGGTCACCGCAATGGATTCCTGCTTGTCCTCGGCACGGGCCAGTTCGGCAATCATCGCCGCGCCCGAGCTGGCTTGCAGCTTGTAATCCAGACCATAGGCCTTGATCGCTTCGTCGGTTTTAAGCATTACGCCTGAACCGGCGTCGATGCCAACGATCTTGTTCTTGAAGGAGGTGTCGGTCTTGAGGTCTTCAATCGACTTGGCCTTGACGTACTCCGGCACGATCAAGCCAATTCTTGCATCCTTGAAGTTGGGGCCGTAGTCGACCACCTTGTCCTTGTTCTTGGCCCAGTACTCACCGTGGGTCACGGGCAGCCAGGCGGAGAGCATGGCGTCGAGCTTGCCAGTGGCGACGCCCTGCCACATGATCCCGGTAGCGACGGCTTGCAGCTTCACGTCATAACCGAGCTTTTCCTTGATCACTTCTGCTGCCACGTGGGTGGTGGCAACGCTGTCGGACCAACCGTCTACATAGCCGATGCTCAGGGTCTTGCTGTCTGCGTTGGCCAGTGTGGAGCTCATCGCAACTACCAGCGTGGCAGCTGCGCCCAAGAGTCGTCGCATTTTCATCATACTTCCCCGAAAGTGCTGCGCCCGACGGATGCCGAGCGACGTCAACCTGTTGTTATGTGGTGCACCGCGCCCCCTTCACGCGCATCGATCCGGCGGCTGTGACATCAGTGGAGTGCTGACACTTCGATCATCAACCTGCCGGGGCCTTGGACCTGCTCTGACTGCGACCTCAGGTAAGCAAGAAACGACATCACATCGCCAGCAGGAGGTTTTGTAGGACATAGCAACAAAATCCCGCCCGAACTTTGCATGTCTAAATTATGCAGCCCCACTGGGACGGGCTAAATCCGGGTAAGATGCGCGCCTTTGCTCCCCCAGATAAGCCGACTATGCCCGCGACTGCCCGCCTCCCTGCCCTGCCCTATGTTTTCGCCTTGATCCTCGGCGCGCTTGCCCTCGTCGGCTATTGGTACGGCCTCGGCCGGCCCGTGGTGTTGCCGGACGTGGCCAGCGCCAGCCACAAAATGCAATGCGCGTCCTACACCCCATTCGACAAGGACCAATCACCGTTCGACCAGCCTTTCAAGCTGCGCCCCGAGCGCATGGACGCCGACCTCGCCTTGCTGTCCACCCGCTTCGAATGCATTCGCACCTACTCCATGACCGGCTTGGAGGCCCTGCCGGGCATGGCGCGCAAGCATGGGTTGAAGGTAATGGCCGGCGCCTGGGTCAGCAGTGACCCGATTGCCACCGAAAAAGAAATCGACGAGTTGATCGCTGCGGCCAACGCCAACCCCGACGTGGTCACCTCGGTCATCGTCGGCAACGAAGTGCTGCTGCGCAAGGAAGTCACCGCCAAGCAATTGGTGACGCTGATCCATAAAGTCAAAAGCCAGATCAAGCAGCCGGTCACTTATGCCGACGTGTGGGAATTCTGGCTGCAACACCCGCAAATCGCCCCGGCAGTGGACTTCCTGACCATTCACCTGCTGCCGTACTGGGAAGATGACCCGTCCGGCATCGACCAGGCGCTCAAGCATGTGGGTGACGTACGCCAGACCTTCGGCAACAAGTTCGCGCCCAAAGACGTGTTGATCGGCGAGACCGGCTGGCCCAGCGAAGGTCGCCAGCGCGAAACCGCCGTGCCGAGCCGGGTTAACGAAGCCAAGTTCATGCGTGGTTTTGTGGCCATGGCCGAAGCCAACGGTTGGCGCTACAACCTGATCGAAGCCTTTGACCAGCCGTGGAAACGCGCCAGCGAAGGCGCGGTCGGCGGTTACTGGGGGCTGTTTGATGCTGATCGCCAGGACAAGGGCATCCTCGCCGGGCCGGTGACCAATGTGCCGTACTGGCCGCTCTGGCTGGGCGTGGGCGGGATTATCCTGCTGGGCGCCTTGGTACTTGGCGGGCGCGTTCGCACTTCTCGAGCAGCACTGATGTTGCCATTGCTCGGTGCCGTGGCGGCCTGCTCCATCGGCACCTGGGCTGAGCTGACCCGCGTCACCGCGCGCTTCAACGATGAATGGGTGTGGGCAGGCTTGCTGGTGGTGTTGAACCTGCTGGTGCTGGCCCACGCCGCCCTGGCCCTGAGCGCGCGCGACGGTTGGCGTGAGCGGGCCTTTAATTGGCTGGAGCAACGCGCAGGCTGGCTGGTGGCAATCGCCGGGTTCGCCGGTGCGGTAATGATGCTGGCGCTGGTATTTGACCCGCGTTATCGCAGCTTCCCAAGTGCAGCGCTGGTGCTGCCGGCCCTGGTTTACCTGATTCGCCCGGTGACTGGGCCGCGTCGGGAGATTGCGTTGCTGGCCTTTATCATCGGTGCCGGCATCGCGCCGCAGCTGTATCGCGAAGGGTTGCTGAATCAGCAGGCGTGGGGTTGGGCGCTGGTGAGTGGGTTGATGGTTGTGGCGTTGTGGCGTTGCCTGCGGGTACGCAAGGCTTAAAACCATACCTGTGGCGAGGGAGCAAGGTCCCTCGCCACAAAGGCGCCCTATGCGGGTTAATCAGTCACCCGCGGCTTCCTGACCAACCGCAACCCCGCAATCACCACCGCAAACACCGCAAACGTGGTGTTGTACAACGCCAACGCTGGCAAACCGAACACCATCGCCAATACGGCCAGGCCCCATCCGGCACGGCCCGGCACAAAAAAACCCAGCACCGATGTAACCAACGCCGCCCAGCCCAACACCTTGAAGTGAATCATCAGCCCCAGGTTCGAACGCAGCTGGCATTCCCAGCGGCTGGCCTCATCGACGCAGACTCCCACCCAGCGGCCATCCTCCATAAACCCGTATCGGGCGCCATAACTGGCGGCCAGCCATAACGGCAGGGCAATAAGCAGCAGAATCAACGGCAAACGACGGGACATGGAGCACTCCGAAAGGCAAAAACGGCGCTCAGCTTAATGCGCCGGCAGCCGTTAGCAAGGCGCATACACACAATTAGTGTCCATCCACGCGCGGCAAAGTGTATCTTCTGGCTGCTATTATCCCGATTCCGACGTTTTTTTCCGACTTTTCGTGCCGAAAGCTGGCACTTCGGTGGCAACGCGGTGGTCATAGCCTGCGAACTTCATTCAGCACGTTTCCTCTTAGGGATTAAGTCATGCTCCGTTCCTTGCGCTGTGCTGCCTTACTCGGCAGCCTTTTTTTGAGTGCGTCAGCACTGGCCGTCGACATCGACCAGGCCACCTATGGCTACCCTTTGACCAACCCGTTCGAAGCGACCATCGCCACCACCCCGCCGGACCTTCGGCCCAAATTACCGACCAACGACGAGATCAACCAGTCCGACTACACCCTGAACATGCGCCCTGAGCGCGAATTCAGCTTGCCGGACAACTTCTGGGCAGTGAAGAAACTCACCTACCGCATCGCCAAGCAAGACCGCGCCGCGCCGTTGATCTTCCTGATCGCGGGCACCGGTGCGCGTTTTGACAGCAGCATCAACGAATACCTGAAAAAACTGTATTACCAGGCCGGCTACCACGTGGTGCAGTTGTCGTCGCCGACCAGCTTCGACTTCATCAGCGCCGCCTCGCGCTTCGCCACGCCGGGTATCACCCAAGAAGACGCCGAAGACATGTACCGCGTGATGCAAGCTGTGCGCGCACAGAACGCCTCGCTGCCGGTAACCGACTTCTACCTCACCGGCTACAGCCTGGGCGCCCTGGATGCGGCATTTGTCAGCAAGCTCGACGAGACCCGTCGCAGCTTCAACTTCAAGAAAGTGCTGCTGCTCAACCCGCCGGTCAACCTCTACACCTCGATCACCAACCTCGACAAGCTGGTACAGACCGAGGTCAAGGGCATCAACAACACCACCACCTTCTATGAGCTGGTGTTGAGCAAACTGACCCGTTACTTCCAGCAAAAGGGCTACATCGACCTCAATGACGCCCTGCTCTACGACTTCCAGAACTCCAAGCAGCACCTGACCAACGAACAGATGGCGATGCTGATCGGCACCTCGTTCCGCTTCTCGGCGGCCGACATTGCCTTCACCTCGGACCTGATCAACCGACGCGGCCTGATCATCCCGCCTAAATACCCGATCACTGAAGGCACCAGCCTCACGCCGTTCCTCAAGCGTGCGCTGCAATGCGACTTCGACTGCTACCTCACCGAACAAGTGATTCCGATGTGGCGCGCGCGCTCCGATGGCGGCAGCTTGCTGCAACTGGTTGATCAAGTGAGCCTGTATGCGCTCAAGGACTACCTGCACGACAGCCCGAAAATCGCCGTGATGCACAACGCCGACGACGTGATCCTCGGCCCGGGCGACCTCGGTTTCCTGCGTAAAACCTTCGGCGATCGCTTGACCGTCTACCCGCTGGGCGGCCACTGCGGCAACCTTAATTACCGCGTCAACGCCGACGCCATGCTGGAGTTCTTCCGTGGCTAAATATCTTCTGCTGCTCGCTGCCCTGATGTGCGCGGGCGTCGCCAATGCCGACAACAGCAAGGCGCACGAACCGGTCAAGGTTGACGCTGACGGCTTCAAGGAGCCGCTGACCAAGCTCAAGTTCAACCCGGGCCTGGACCAGCGCGAGTTCGAGCGTTCATCGCTGACCGCACTCAACGTGTACGACCCGCTGGAGTCGTGGAACCGCCGCGTATACCACTTTAACTACCGCTTCGACCAATGGGTGTTCCTGCCGGTGGTTGACGGTTACCGCTATGTTACGCCGAGCTTCCTGCGCACCGGCGTGAGCAACTTCTTCAATAACCTGGGTGATGTGCCCAACCTGTTGAACAGCCTGCTGCAATTCAAGGGCCACCGCTCCCTGGAAACCACCGGGCGCCTGCTGCTCAACACCACCATCGGCGTCGCCGGTCTGTGGGACCCGGCCACCGCAATGGGCCTGCCGCGCCAAAGCGAAGACTTCGGTCAGACCCTGGGCTTCTACGGCGTGCCCGGCGGCGCGTACTTGGTGCTACCGATCTTCGGTCCGTCAAACCTGCGCGACACCACCGGCCTGATCGTCGACTACGGTGCCGAAACCGAAATCAACTTCCTCAACGTGTCCAAGGTCAGCGAAAACCATCCGGAAATATGGGCCCTGCGTGCCGTCGACAAACGCTACCAGACCAGCTTCCGCTACGGGCAGATGAACTCGCCGTTTGAGTATGAAAAGGTACGCTACATTTATACAGAATCGCGCAAGTTGCAGATCGCCGAGTAAACGCCATCCAGATACGAAAATGCCACTCACCTAAGTGAGTGGCTTTTTTGTTTCTGCTCCAACAATCACTCAGCAGTGCGTGACGTACCCACAGAGCGGCTAGCCGGTTGTTCCTTAGCGCCCGGGTATAACCCAAAACCAACCCAGAAGAGCGACCCGACAAAAGGCAACAACGTCCAGAACGAGTTGACTTGGCTAATGCCGTTATCGGTGAGCCTACGGCATAACAGAGTGACCCTGGCTGGCAGCGTCAGCAGCAAGTAACCCAAGCCAATACCCAAGGCAGTTTTTATCGAATCTTCAAAAAACCACCAGCGACGAGCTATGAATACCCCTGTAATTACATTATCAACCAACTGAAAATACCAGAAAGCGCTCCTGCTCGACCGACCCTCGAATACAAATGATTTCTTCGGCGCGTCCAGACACCAATTCATTTAAAACTCCCTGATTAACAGACATCGATGCTTAATAAGCACCAGGCTCCCACCATCTGATTTTGACCTCCCTCAGATCAGAAGCCGCAGAGCTTGCAAAGCAGCAAGATGGCCCGGATAGAACCAGTAGCCCCATTGCCGACCGGCCAGACCTTGAAGGTGAAAGTCTGACGCAGAAGCCAGAGCCCGATCAGGGGAGCCGCGAACGCGGAGCTCAAAGCCAACAATGAATAGATTTCCAAGTCCATCGCCCTGGTCACGATGCTGCTGCGGGTATTGCTCGACAGGCAAAGAGCCGCTGGCAGCAACCAAAAAACACCGAGGCTCTTGATCGCTAACAAGACCGCCGCTGGAAGGAGTGCTCCGTAGAAGCCATACATCAGTGGATCATCCAGCACGTAGGCAACTGCGGCGGCCATCAACGCCGTAGCGCCGCTCAACAAGGTGCGATATTGCAATCCCCACGCAATCAACAGCCCTAATGCCAGGGTAACCAACACGTTGAATGATCCCGGGGGGCTGATGTAGCGATAAGGCACTTCTGAAATGGCGGCGAACAACAGCATCAAGGCGAGGTAGCGTCCGTTCGCGGCAGTCAGCCAGGGCCCTTTCTACATTGCGGTCTCATTAGCTTGGACTGCAGATAGTGGTCGGAAGAAGTGATGCCCAGGATATAAGGGTTACACAGAACAAGCCTAAGTAACCCACCTGTCAAAAAATTCATTTTTCGGGAATGAGCGTGAAATGCCCCTAGCTTCAGTATTAGCCCAAGCCAGCAAACATTTTGATGGCTAAACCTAAAAACTGGAGATTTGCCATGAAAACCCTGAAAGCTCTTTTGATCGTAACCTTGATGAGTGCCTCTGTAGCTGCGATGGCAGAAGGCGGTGGCGATAAAGTAATGGCGCAGATGGAGGCCGCAAGAGCGTCTGCAATGACAACCTACCAAAAGTCTGAACACGCAACCGCCGTTGCCAGCAATCAAAAAGCGGCGTCCAACGATGTCGCACGTTCGAATTGATAGGACGTTCTACTCATCAAATTCATTAGCAGCCGACTACTCGATCATGCGCTTTAAGTGCCATGAAGTGCAGTCGGGAAAACTGCCGAAAGGACGCATAACCAGAGTCGCTTACTCGCCGTGTGGCAGTAGGACTAATCCTTTAAAAGGGTCAAAACGACCTGCTCGGGTTGCGGGGTACACCGACAATCCGAGTAATTGGTCGGCAGCACAAAAGCTGTTCTAATGATGCGCAAGCATTTCACCACCCAGCGGCTTCGATTCAGGTTACTATCGAGCAGGAGCTTCAGATAAGTTTGTCGATACGTTGAGGCAGTAGCCTGCACCAGGAATGGTAGCAATTAGCGAAATTCCAAATCCATCATCTAACTTTCGACGTAGGCGATAAATATGTTTATCGATAACGTTGTCGTTTGGATCGAATTCATAGTCCCACGCACTCTCAAGTAGCATCAAGCGAGTAACAACCTCACCACAATGTTTCATGAGTTTTTCTAGAATCAAGGTTTCGCGGTGAGCAAGGGATATCGTTCGCCCCATCCATGTTACCTGCCGAGCTGCAGAGTCAAGGCACAGTTCGCCAACACACAAGGTACTCGCCTTACCAGGCTGCTGATCTCTAGGTCGCAATAACCCTTCCAGTCGCGCCAATACTTCAACAAAGGCATAGGGCTTCGCCAAGTAGTCGTCGCAACCCGCCTCAAGCCCCTCAACTCGCTGCTGGGTCGAGGCTAAGGCGCTGAGCATCAATACTGGCGTCTGCATTCCCTCCCTGCGTAACTGTCGAACCAACGACAAACCGTCCATACCCGGTAGGCATCGATCAACGATCAAAGCGTCATAGATACCCTCAAGCGCCATCGCGAGCCCGTCACGACCTTCTGCACTGGCATCGACGACATGTCCGCTCTCTCCGAGTCCTCGCACTAGGTATGAAGCGGTACGGGCATCATCCTCAATGACTAAAATACGCACTCAAACCTCGCAAAGACTTAAATAAATTTTTTTTCATTTTGTCGGAAGCTCAGTGTATAGACTGGCTTGTAACACTATGCCATCAAAGGGGTCGTTTGATTTACATCGGCCTATTAATTTCAAGCCAGGAGCTCAGCGCGACGCCTATGACCCACGTACTGGTTATCGAGGATGATCCCGTCACCTCGCGGGAGATCGAGGCTGCACTTCAAGACCATGGCTTTGACGTGACCCTTGTAAACAATGGTCGTGAAGGCTTGTTAGCAGCCATTAGCGATACCTTCGACATCATTGTTCTTGATCGCATGCTACCTGGAGCGCTTGACGGCCTAGGTATGCTCACCGCATTGCGCGCCTCCGGCATCACCACACCGGTTCTGATTCTCAGTGCGCTCAGCGCTTTAGATGAACGGGTTCGAGGCCTTCGCGCAGGAGGCGATGACTATTTGACCAAGCCGTTCGAGTTCATTGAGCTGACTGCTCGACTAGATGCTCTGAATCGCCGAAGGGCACCTCCTAGCGCAGCAAATCGAGACAGTCGATTACGCATTGGGAACCTGGAAATTGACCTGCTACGACGCTCAGTGCGCCGAGGCGAAAGACAGATTGACTTATTACCTCGTGAATACGCGTTACTAGAGTATCTCGCTCAACATGCCGGGCAAGTCGTCACGCGAACCATGCTCTTCGAGGCTGTCTGGAACTATAGTTATGACGACCGCACCAATGTGATAGATGTTCATATTGGTCGCCTGCGTCATAAGATTGATGGCGAGGGCGATTCTCCAATGCTCCAAACCATTCGGGGGGCTGGTTATGTCCTACGTTCGCCTGAGTGAGATTCCACGTACCATCAGCTTTCGAACAGCCCTTATGTTCCTGGCATTATTTGGATGCTCGTTTTTTGCGTTATTTGGTTATATTTATTGGCAGACTACCGGATATCTGATCTCAGAGGTGGATACTGCACTGCATCGAGAGGTAGACCGCCAAACCGCCCAAGAGCCTGCGCTACGACGTACAGAAATACTTAAACATACGGAACAAGACCCCGAAGGGCGGCTCCCCTATACGCTATTCGATTCTGCTGGTACAACGATTGCGGGGGCGCTATCAACCCTACCTACGTTCAGTGCATACGATAAGCCAGCGGAATTTTTCTGGGATAAAGCTAACGGGCATGATCGGCCTATCCGCTACCTTGTTCACAAACTGGATGATGGAAGCACTCTTCTGATCGGCCAGGATATTCACGATATTCGTGAGTTTGACGAACTTTTGGTCAATGCTCTAGTTTCAGGTGGCTCACTACTTATAGTAGTTGGACTACTAGGAGCGATTGCATTAGGCGTATCTGCTCGCCGTCGTCTAGACGTACTTAGCCGTTCCATAAAAATAATTGTGGAGGGCGATCTGAGTGGGCGTTTGCCTACACGGGGAAATAACGACGATATTGACCGTATTGCCGGCGTGGTAAACGGCATGCTGGATGCACTTGAACGGCTGATGAGTGAAGTCAAAGGTGTATGCGATGATATTGCTCATGACTTGCGAACACCGCTGACTCGCTTGATCGCTGGATTGGAACGTGCACAACGGCGTAGTTTGACGCAAAAAGAGTACGCCAGCGCTATCGATACAGCCATTGAGGATGCTAAAGGCCTAATGCAAACCTTCCGGGCACTGCTGCGCATTTCAGAAATAGAAGGCAGTGCTAGACGCAGTAATTTTACCCTTGTTGGTTTCAATCAAATCTGCGCTGATGCAGTTGAGCTCTTTGAACCTCTCGCTGATGAGCGTGGTATGAGTCTAGTGTTCAAGCCATGCGAGGGAGTCGATACAGTAATGGGCGATTCGCAGTTACTGTTTGATGCGGTTTGCAACCTCATCGATAACGCCATCAAGTTTTCACCGGACGGAAGTGACGTTGAAGTAACAGTCTCGGCAGACTCTAACAACTGTGGAATCAGTATCCGTGACCCTGGGCCCGGAATACCGGAGGAGGAACGGGAAGCGGTTTTCCGTAGACTCTACCGCTCAGAGTCCAGCCGTCATACGCCAGGAAATGGCCTGGGCTTAAGTATGGTTTCAGCTGTAGCACGTTTACATGACATGTCCCTACAGGTGCACGATGCCCGGCCTGGATGCCGGGTGGACTTGATAGGTAAAGCACAAAACGCTTGAGAGCCTGTATCCATATCTAAAGCTTTCGTCGCTCGGCGAGCAACCCATTCGATTGCTTGCCTGTCTCTTGGCTCACCTGATATCCCTGTATTTGGATTGTCCGCTATGCACGTCAGCAGGTCTTTGACCTGCTTTCGTTTCAGAGTTACATCCTGAATTTTTCGCCTACCAATAGGATTGCGACGATTGTTGGGGGAGCAACCACTCCCATAGCGACAAACCTGTCAAAAAATTCATCTGCAAGGGAACTGAATTATAAGCTCCCAGGCACAGAATAAATAAAGAATAAATGCCCTAAAGCAAATAGCTAGGCATTGAGTTCTCCACAGGGAAAAATCTGCAACAAGAGACACTGTCTTTTTATGGCGGTTTAATTGTGCACACCCAATGTAAAAGTCTAAGAGTTGGACAAGTATACTTTTTCGATGGAGGGTAGCAGGGCGGCTTCGCTGGCTGTTGCTCGCTATAACAAAGGCCGTCAAATTCGAGAGTTAGTTGGCTATGAAAGATCACCACCCAGAAAAGGCAAACTACAGCATCGCTTTGGTTAACTACAAGTCGCTTGAGCTGACCAGGAAATGCCTCCAGCTCCTGCAAGATACCGTGAAAGAAAAAGGTATTTCTGTTTATGTGGTGGACAACGACTCTAGGGATTCAAGCACAGAGTATCTTCGAGCTTTAAAATGGATCAACTTAATTGAGCGAAAACCAGAGTATCCTGAAGCTGGAAATATTGCTCATGGCCGAGCCCTTGATCTCGCTTTAGGTTTCGTGGAAACGGAATATGTATTTCTTTTGCATACCGACACTTTCATTTATGACCTTGACGTTTTTAACATGATGCTCGCGCAATGTGCCGAACAACAAGGCGTGGCAGCCGTTGGATGCTTAGAGCAGCTGAACAGAGGCTTTTTTCGCTCGGCCTGGAGAGTATCATCACGGTTTTTTAAACATTACACCAGGCGCAGTCTTAAAGCGCTTGGCATAAAATCGAGGGAGCCGAAACCCTATATAGAAAAACACCTAAAAAGCTTTTGCGCCCTGTGGAATGTAAGATTGATCAAAAAGCACGGCTTGCATTTTCAAATGGATGAACGCAATCCAGGCTATGAGCTTCAGGATAGGATGACCGAATTGGATTATAAAATTAGATTTATATCGCCCCGGAAAATATTTCGCTATCTAGACCATATTCAAAGTGGAACGATTTCCTCACTAGGCGGCTACACCAGAAACCACAGAAGAGTCAGGATGTATAACCAGATTACACAGGGTTTAAAACTTTAAAAGGCGGCGACGGATCTGTATTCGCTCAACCTCAGAAAAATTCCGCTATCTAACTTCGCCTTTACATAAGCTCAGCGCATATCAAAAGAGGCTGTCATCACATGAATCTCGACAAAGCCGGATGGCTCAACAAAGTACCTGAAGTGACATTGTCATTCTGGGTCATAAAAATACTGTCCACTACGGTGGGGGAAACAGGGGCGGACTTTCTGTCAGTAAACGCTGGCTTAGGAGCTGCCTGGACTTCCATCGGCATGGCCGCATTACTAATGCTAGCGTTGTATTTCCAGCTCAATACCAAGGCTTATTCGCCCAGGATTTACTGGCTAACAGTGGTACTCGTAAGCATTGTCGGGACACAGATTACCGACGTCATGACCGACATGCTAGCTATCAGCCTATACACCAGCACGGCGCTCTTTGCGGTACTGCTGACGATCAACTTTCTAGTCTGGTACAAGGTCGAGCGAAACCTGTCGATTCGTGAAATTGTCACGCCTAGAAGGGAGCTTTTTTACTGGACGACCGTACTTTGCACCTTTGCGCTTGGCACAGCAGCCGGCGATCTAGCCACCGAAGCGCTGGGTTTGGGTTTCACCCTTGGTGTTTTTATTTTCGGTGCGCTTATTGCCGCCACTCTGGTGGCTTGGCGCTTGGGTGGCAACGTGGTGCTGACCTTTTGGCTGGCTTACATCCTGACCCGTCCTTTTGGCGCCTCTCTCGGCGACTTGCTTACTCAAGCTAAGACCTATGGTGGCCTTGGCATGGGGGCTGCTTGGACGAGCGCAATTTTCTTGTGCGTAATTGTCGTTCTGGTAGGGGTCGCACAAATAAGTGTGAGTAACCGTAAATCCGTAAATCCGTAAATCCGTAAATCAATAACTGGTCAAAAAACCATCAAGGAATTCTCATGCCAACTCTTCAAAATATGATCCGTCAAGTCGGTATCGTGTCGTCTATTTTTTTGCTGAGCATCGCTGCTGGCTGCTCGAAACCTTCCGATAATGTCGCCTCTGGAATACAGCCCACCCCCGTCAGCGCATCTGCCCAGTCTGCTTCAAAGTTGGGTGACCTATCTGAGTTCCGAACCATCGCGGCGGATACTTCCAGCCTCACCGAAAAAAACGACCTCGCTGGAGCAAAAGCTCGCATCAAGGATCTAGAAACCTCATGGGACTCTGCCGAAGCAGGAATTAAACCCCGCGCTGCCAGTGATTGGCATGTGCTGGACAAAGCAATTGATAGGGCACTCGATGCCCTGCGAGCAAGTACACCCAAGCAAGCCGATTGTAAGGCAGCAATGGATAACCTTTTGAAAACCTTCGATTCTATGATGGGTAAGTCATGACACCGCTCTAGGGCCGCTGATGCATCAGGGGGCAAACATCGGCCCAGATGCTTCAACACAGACGCGCAGGTCATGATCCCTGCGCAGGTCTTAGTGAGTTACATGCGTATATTGCCAGTCACAGATGACTCGATAACTGGCGAAGCGACTCAAGACGCGCCGACCGATGCAAGCCACGGCGTGCGACCAAATTTGCCGTGGCGTACCTACTGGTGCGTCTGCTTGTGGTGTTACGCCGTAAAAAACCTCCAAGCCTTCGTAAGTGATTTGAAGCCAGTCGCACTTTCATTCTCCGCATGCAGCGCGCAACCTAACGTACAAGATTGCCATAGAAACGGGCGCGAACTTGCTAAGTCGACTATCCCGGACGCACCTAATGAGGATTCGTGAAGAGATACTTGAAATGGCTCGGTCGACGCTTCGCCCTCCAGGGGCTGGCGCTGTTTAGCGGGCAGGAAAGGACAGCGTATTGTGCATTTCAAAGCGGTGGACAAAAAGGATGCAGTCGGTACGGATCGCGCCCTTGATCTTGTCCTTCTCAAACGCCACCAGATCAGTCGCCGGATCCACCACCGCTTCGACCCGATGCGCCTGCTCATAGGTGCGTTTGTGCAAGAACGTATGCGCGAGCTTTTCAAAGCCCTCGAAACACAGATAAGCGCCGCCCAACATCAACAACGGCGTGACCGCCCACGGTGCAAACGCACTGATCAACAGTGCCGCGGGCACCAGGATCAACTTGTTGAGAAACGAGCCCTTGGCCACCGCCCACACCACCGGGATTTCCCGCTCGGCACGAACCCCGCAGACCTGCTGGGCGTTAAGCGCCATATCATCACCGAGCACCCCGGCGGTCTTCTTGGCGGCCCTCTTGGTCATCAACGCCACATCGTCGAGGACGGCGGCGATGTCGTCGATCAGTACCAGCAAACGGCTTCCTGCCATGACGCGTTCATCCTGCAGTTCAAGTGCCGCGAATATAACGCGGCGACCGGGAGGGAATAGAGGTCTCTCTACTGCACGGAGGATTGCTGTTGATCTGTTTTTGATCTTGGTCTGAGTCGCCCCGTTAACCACGCTGGCCGCACGCAGGTTTGAATCCGTGGGCAACCCGGCCAACCGACAGGCCGCCATCGCAGGCAAGCCACACAGTTGGATTGCGATGTATCAGCTAATCAGGGTGCCTGCCACCCGCCGCCCAGGCTCCGAATCAGCACCGCCTCCCGACTAACGGTGCCCACACGCAACTGCGCCTCCTGGCTGCCAAACAACTGCTGATTGCGCTGGTACGCCTGCTGGAAGGCATCAGCCTGGGTTTGCAGATGGTTGATCGCCGACAAATTGTCCTCAACATTCTGCCAACGCACTGAGCACCGTGCCCCGATAATTCACCGCGATCTGGTCATAACTCGCCGCAGCCTGCTTGACCGCCGCCTGCGCACCGCCCTCAAAAATCGTCTCTGCCAACGCCGGGCCCAACGTCCAAATGCGGTTCGGCAACGAAAACAACCCACCCAGCGCGATGGACAGCGAGATCACGTTAACCACCAGCAATATCGCCAGCCCCAACTCGTACTGCACATCGGTAACCAAGGCGCGGAGGGGCTGGGTGCGGTCGGTGAGCACCGCCACGTTCAAGTTGCCCGGCAGGCTGGCGCGTAACGTGGGCAGCCGTTGCTGCACGCGGTCGACCACTTCGATCACGTTGGCACCGGGCTGGCACTGGCCTGCCTTTGCGGGCGCCGCCAACGAAGTGTATGCCCAGGCCAATCGACAGCGCGACCAGCAGCAACGCTGCCTATGACTCAGGCGAACGTACGTCGCCTGCTTTTCTCAACGGTTTCTCACTCGAACGCCCAATACTGGGCTGAACGGCGACCGTATTGGCCGCGTCGCTGATCCGAGCGCCAGCAACGCGCCCAGCCGGTGCCTGTACTACCGTGGATACGTTCAGCATCAACGCAGACAAAGTCAGCTGCAACGCCCGGTGTGCACAGGCTGCGCCTGCATTCTTGAGCGCTGTGTGAAGCCGGTGCTACCATGCGCAACCGCCTGTCTAGGCAAGGAAACTGCTGGTCTATGAGCACCATCCGCGAGCGCAATAAAGAAATGATCCTGCGGGCGGCGAGCGAGGAGTTTGCCGACAAGGGCTTCGCCGCGACCAAAACCAGCGACATCGCCGCCAAGGCCGGGCTGCCCAAGCCCAACGTTTACTACTACTTCAAGTCCAAGGACAACCTCTATCGCGAGGTGCTCGAGAGTATTATCGAGCCGATCCTGGCGGCGTCCACGCCGTTCAATCCCGACGGTGAGCCGGCGGTGGTGCTGAGCAATTACATCCGCTCGAAAATCCGCATCTCGCGCGACCTGCCGTTTGCCTCCAAAGTATTCGCCAGCGAAATCATGCACGGCGCGCCGCACCTGAGCAGCCAGCAGGTCGAGCAACTGAACGCCCAGGCCAAGCACAACATCGACTGCATCCAGAGCTGGGTGGACCGCGGCCTGATCGCGGCGATTGACCCCAATCACCTGATGTTCAGCATCTGGGCGGCGACGCAGACGTATGCCGATTTTGATTGGCAGATATCGGCGGTAACCGGGAAAGCCAAGCTGGATGAGGCGGATTATGAAGCGGCGGCGCAGACGATTATTCGGTTGGTGTTGAAGGGGTGTGAGCCGGACTGATAGACCGTGGTGTGGCCATCGCAGGCAAGCCAGCTCCCACATTGGAATCTATGCCAGACACACTATGTATGAACACCGCAAAACCACTGTGGGAGCGGGCTTGCCCGCGATAGCGCCCTCCCAGACATATCCTGCCAAAAGCCTGCCGATCAGCATCAGCCACCAGGATCTAGCCTCTCAGAACCCCAACTGAAGAGAGGCCAAGGAATGCCTGATCTAGCGACCTCACACCGCCTGCGCGTCGGGCGGTTCAGCGAACCGAACCGCATCTACCTGATCACCACCAACACCCACGAACGCATACCGATATTCAGTGACTTTCATCTGGGTCGCCTGGTGGTCTGGCAATTCAGGTTGGCCCAGTACCAAGGGCTGGCTAACTCCCTGGCCTGGGTGGTGATGCCTGACCACTTTCACTGGCTGATCGAGCTACAAAAAGGCTCGCTGGGGGATCTGCTGTGCCAAGTGAAGTCCAAAAGCACCCGAACGGTGAACGGCGCCACAGGCCGCAAAGGCCGGCTTTGGCAGACAAGCTTTCATGATCGCGCGCTGCGCCAGGAAGAAGACTTGGTCAAAATGGCCAGGTATGTGGTGGCCAACCCACTGCGGGCCAAATTGGTAGAACGGATTGGCGACTATCCACTGTGGGATGCGGTGTGGGTATAGAGCCGAGACCGAGTCGCCGCCTTCGCGAGCAAGCCCGCTCCCACATTTGATTGGATTCACACATTTATATGTGTGAATGCGGTCAAATGTGGGAGCGGGCTTGCTCGCGAAGAGGCCCTAAAAGTCACCGAAGGCTAGGCAGACACCCCGGCATCCGCCAACAACCCCACCCCCTCAATCGCCGTAATCGCGCACTGCTCATCAATATCCGACGTATCCCCACTGATCCCAATCGCCCCCAGCACCGCGCCCGCCTGATCCCGAATCAATACCCCGCCCGGCGCCGGCACCACGCTGCCCTGCCCCAGGCTGTTCAACGCCGCGATAAACGCCGGGCGCTGCTGGGCGTCCAGTGCCAGCAAACGTGAGCCCTTGCCCAGGGCAATCGCGCCCCAGGCCTTGCCGATGGCGATTTGCGGGCGAAGCAGGCTGGCGCCGTCTTCGCGTTGCAGGGTGACCAAGTGCCCGCCGCTGTCGAGCACTGCAATGGTCAGCGGTGCGGCTGAAATAGTGCGGCCTGCGGTGAGGGCCTGGCTGGCCAGTTGGGTGGCGAGTTTCAAGGTTAAAGCGCTCATGGTGCCGTCCTTCTTTTGTTATTGAGAAAGCGGTGGAGGTCTGTTTGATCAGATGCCAGATTAAACAAATAGAACACAATGACATTTGTTTTTGTATACAATATTTTCGAACAAACGCTCCATACGTCGAAAAAAGCGCTTCCGACGAACGTAAAGGCGCATTTATAAAATGCATTGACCTGCGCCGCTCGCCGTGAATACACTTTGACTAGAAACCACTTGTATACAATTACAAAACGCAAGAGGCACCAAAACCATGAGCAAAATGAGAGCAATCGAAGCCGCCGTCCTGGTGATGCGCCGTGAAGGTGTGGACACCGCCTTCGGTATCCCAGGCGCCGCCATCAACCCGCTGTATTCGGCCTTGCAGAAGGTCGGTGGCATCGATCACGTCCTTGCTCGCCACGTTGAAGGCGCCTCGCACATGGCCGAGGGCTACACCCGCACCAAGGCCGGCAATATCGGCGTGTGCATTGGCACCTCGGGCCCGGCGGGCACTGACATGGTCACCGGCCTGTACAGCGCCTCGGCCGACTCGATCCCGATTCTGTGCATCACTGGTCAAGCACCCCGTGCACGCATGCACAAGGAAGACTTCCAGGCCGTCGACATCACCAGCATCGTTAAACCCGTGACCAAGTGGGCGACCACTGTTCTGGAGCCGGGCCAAGTGCCTTACGCGTTTCAGAAAGCCTTCTATGAAATGCGCTCCGGCCGCCCTGGCCCAGTGCTGATCGACCTGCCGTTCGACGTGCAGATGGCCGAGATCGAATTCGACATCGACGCCTACCAGCCGCTGCCGCTGGCCAAACCACTGGCCACGCGCATCCAGGTCGAGAAAGCCCTGGCGCTGCTGGACCAAGCCGAACGCCCCTTGCTGGTGAGCGGCGGCGGTGTGATCAACGCCGACGCCAGCGAGCTGCTGGTGGAGTTCGCCGAACTGACCGGCATCCCGGTGATCCCGACCCTGATGGGCTGGGGCACAATCCCGGACGATCACCCGCAGATGGTGGGCATGGTCGGCCTGCAAACCTCGCACCGTTATGGCAACGCAACGATGCTCAAATCAGACGTGGTGCTGGGCATCGGCAACCGCTGGGCCAACCGTCACACCGGTTCGGTGGAGGTGTACACCGAAGGCCGAAAATTCATTCACGTGGACATCGAGCCGACGCAAATCGGCCGCGTGTTCACCCCGGACCTGGGCATTGTTTCCGACGCCGGTTCTGCGTTGACGATGTTCATTGAAGTGGCCCGCGAGTGGAAAGCCGCAGGCAAACTCAAGGACCGCAGCGCTTGGCTCAATGACTGCCAGCAGCGCAAGGCCACCCTGCACCGCAAGACCCACTTCGATAACGTGCCGGTAAAGCCGCAGCGCGTGTACGAAGAGATGAACCAAGTGTTCGGCAAAGACACCTGCTACGTCAGCACCATCGGACTGTCGCAGATTGCCGGCGCGCAATTCCTGCACGTCTATAAGCCACGCCATTGGATCAACTGCGGCCAGGCCGGCCCGTTGGGCTGGACCATTCCGGCGGCGCTCGGTGTGGTCAAGGCAGACCCGAGCCGCAACGTGGTGGCGCTGTCAGGCGACTATGACTTCCAGTTCATGATCGAAGAATTGGCCGTGGGCGCGCAGTTCAAGCTGCCGTACATCCACGTGGTGGTGAACAACTCCTACCTGGGTTTGATCCGCCAGGCCCAGCGCGGGTTTGAAATGGACTACTGCGTGCAGTTGTCCTTCGACAACCTCAACGCCCCGGAACTCAACGGCTACGGCGTGGACCATGTCGCGGTCGCCGAAGGCCTGGGTTGCAAAGCCCTGCGCGTATTCGAACCGGGCCAGATTGCGCCAGCGTTGCGCAAGGCCAAGGAGATGATCGAAGAATTCAAGGTGCCGGTGATTGTTGAGATTATTCTGGAGCGCGTGACCAATATTTCCATGGGCACCGAGATCAACGCCGTCAACGAATTCGAAGATCTGGCCCTGGTCGGCAATGATGCGCCGACTGCCATTTCCCTGCTCGATTAAGGAGAACCCTATGCCGCGTTTTGCCGCCAACCTGTCCATGCTGTTTACCGAGCAAGACTTTCTCGCCCGTTTCAAAGCGGCTGCCGATGCCGGCTTCCAAGGTGTCGAGTACCTGTTCCCGTACGAATTCAGCTCCGCCGAGATCAAGGCACAACTGGATGCCAACGGCCTGACCCAAGTGCTGTTCAACCTGCCAGCCGGTGACTGGGCTCAGGGCGAGCGCGGCCTGGCGTGCCACCCGGACCGCGTCGAAGAGTTCCGCGCCGGGGTCAAGCTGGCCATCGCCTACGCCCAGGTGCTGGGCAATACCCAGGTCAACTGCCTGGCAGGTATCCGGCCACAGGGCGTTGACGACGAGACCGTAGAAAAGACCTTTGTCGCCAACCTCAAGTACGCCGCCGACAAGCTGCAAGCCGCGGGCATCAAGCTGGTCATGGAGATGATCAATACCCGTGACATTCCGGGTTTCTACCTGAACAACACCGCCCAGGCCCTGTCGATTCGCGAGCAGGTGGGCAGCGCCAACCTGTTCCTGCAATACGACATCTATCACATGCAAATCATGGAAGGCGACCTGGCCCGGACCCTGGCGGCGCACCTGGGTGAGATCAATCACATCCAACTGGCCGACAACCCGGGGCGCAATGAGCCGGGGACCGGGGAGATCAACTATCGCTTCCTGTTCGAGCATTTGGACCGCATTGGTTACACCGGTTGGATCGGCTGTGAGTACAAGCCGCTGACCACCACCGAAGCGGGACTGGGTTGGCTCAAGACCCATAACGCCATCTAACTCAACACGCAGGACCCAATGTGGGAGCGGGCTTGCTCGCGAATGCGGTAAGTCAGTCGACGAAGATGTTGAATGAAAGACCTTCGCGAGCAAGCCCGCTCCCACATTTGGATCTTCAGTGTTTGGCAGACCCTGTCCGCCCTGCACCTAGAATAAAAAGAGGATGTTGATCATGGCTAAAATCGGATTTATCGGCACCGGCATCATGGGCCAACCCATGGCCGCCAACCTGCAAAAGGCCGGCCACCAACTGTTCCTGTCAGAGCATCACGGCAAGGCGCCCGAAGCCCTGATCGCGGCCGGCGCGGTGGCCTTGGCCAACCCGCAGCAAGTCGCCCAGGAAGCCGAGTTCATCATCGTGATGGTGCCCGACACCCCACAGGTGGACGATGTGCTGTTCCGCGCCGACGGTGTTGCTGCCGGCCTGTCACCCAACAAAGTAGTGATCGACATGAGTTCGATCTCCCCCACCGCCACCAAGGCCTTTGCCGCCAAGATCAATGCAACCGGCGCGCAATACCTCGACGCGCCTGTGTCCGGCGGTGAAGTCGGCGCCAAGGCCGGCACCTTGAGCATCATGATCGGTGGCGAGCCGCAGACGTTCGAACGCGCCCTGCCGCTGTTCCAGGCCATGGGCAAGAACATCACCCTGGTCGGCGGCAACGGTGATGGCCAGACCGCCAAGGTGGCGAATCAGATCATCGTCGCGCTGAACATCCAGGCGGTGGCCGAAGCGTTGCTGTTCGCCTCGAAAAACGGCGCTGACCCGGCCAAGGTGCGTGAGGCGCTGATGGGCGGTTTTGCGTCGTCGAAGATCCTCGAAGTGCATGGCGAGCGCATGATCAAGGGCACCTTCGATCCAGGCTTTCGCATCAACCTGCATCAGAAGGATTTGAACCTGGCGCTGGCCGGGGCCAAAGAGCTGGGCATCAACCTGCCGAACACCGCCGGTACGCAGCAAGTGTTCAGTACCTGCACGGCGATTGGCGGCGGCAATTGGGACCACTCGGCACTGATCAAGGGGCTGGAACACATGGCGAATTTTTCGATTCGCGATAAATAATTCAATTTGAAATGCAGACCTGTGTGGGAGCTGGCTTGCCTGCTCCCACATTTTTGTCCCAGTTCCACGTTTCAAACCTAAAAACAAAAATCCCCCGGGAGCCCGCTTATGTCGGTCGATCCGCAACACCTGCTTCGCGAGCTGTTTGCCACAGCCATCGACGCCGCCCACCCCCGGCTAGTCCTTGAACCTTATCTGCCCGCCGACCGTAGCGGCCGGGTGATTGTGATCGGCGCTGGCAAAGCCGCGGCCGCCATGGCGCTCGTCGTCGAGAACTGCTGGCAGGGCGACGTCTCGGGCCTGGTGGTCACCCGCTACGGTCACGGCGCGCCGTGCAAAAAAATCGAAGTGGTCGAAGCCGCGCACCCGGTCCCCGATGCGGCCGGCCTGGCGGTGGCCAAGCGCGTGCTGGCACTGATCAGCAACCTCACCGAAGACGACCGCGTGATCTTCCTGCTGTCCGGTGGCGGCTCTGCCTTGCTGGCCCTGCCCGCCGAAGGCATCACCCTGGCCGACAAGCAAGCCGTCAACAAAGCCCTGCTTAAATCCGGCGCGACCATTGGCGAGATGAATTGCGTGCGCAAGCACCTCTCGGCGATCAAGGGTGGGCGACTGGCCAAGGCCGCATGGCCGGCGACGGTCTACACCTATGCGATTTCCGACGTGCCGGGCGACCAAGCCACCGTCATCGCTTCCGGCCCCACCGTCGGCGACCCGAGCACGTCGCAACAAGCCCTGGCGATCCTCAAGCGCTACGGCATCGATGCGCCCGCCTCGGTGCGCAGCTGGTTGCAGAACCCGGCGTCGGAAACCGTCAAACCCGGCGACCCGCTGCTCGCGCGCAGCCATTTCCAATTAATCGCCCGCCCGCAGCAGTCGCTGGAAGCGGTGGCGGTGAAAGTACGCCAGGCCGGGTTCAGCCCGTTGATCCTCGGCGACCTCGAAGGCGAAGCGCGGGATGTGGCCAAGGTGCACGCCGGTATCGCCCGGCAAATCGTGCAGCATGGCCAGCCACTGGCGGCGCCGTGCGTGATCCTCTCCGGCGGTGAAACCACCGTCACCGTGCGCGGCGATGGCCGTGGCGGGCGCAACGCCGAATTCCTGCTGAGCCTCACCGACAGCCTCAAGGGCCTGCCCGGCGTTTACGCCTTGGCCGGCGACACCGACGGCATCGACGGCTCGGAAGACAACGCCGGCGCAATCATGACCCCCACCAGCTACGCCCGCGCCGAAGCCTTGGGGCTGTCGGCCAGCGACGAGCTGGACAACAACAATGGCTATGGCTACTTCGCCGCGCTCGACGGTTTGATCGTCACCGAGCCGACCCGTACCAACGTCAACGACTTGCGCGCCATCCTGATTCTCGAGACTGCCCACCATGACGCCTGACAAAAAGGTCAAAATCCTCGCCACCCTGGGTCCGGCCACCGACGGCATCGATGACATCCGCGAGCTGGTGGAAGCCGGGGTGAATATCTTCCGCCTCAATTTCAGCCACGGCGACCACGCCGATCACGCCCAGCGCTACCAGTGGATTCGCCAAGTGGAGCGCCAGCTCAATTATCCGCTGGGCATCCTCATGGACCTGCAAGGGCCGAAGCTGCGGGTCGGGCGGTTTGCCGAGGGCAAGGTGCAACTGGTACGCGGCCAAGCTTTGCGCCTGGACCTGGACCCGACGCCGGGCGATCAGTGTCGGGTTAACTTGCCGCACCCGGAAATCATCGCAGCGCTGGAGCCGGGCATGGACCTGCTGCTGGACGACGGCAAGTTGCGTCTGCGCGTCATCACCAAACATGCCGAGGCCATCGACACCACCGTGCTGAATGGCGGCGAACTGTCTGACCGCAAAGGCGTGAATGTCCCACAAGCCCTGTTGGAACTCAGCCCATTGACCGCCAAAGACCGCCGCGACCTGAGCTTCGGCCTGGAGCTGGGCGTGGACTGGGTGGCGCTGTCGTTTGTGCAGCGACCGGAAGATATTCGCGAAGCCCGCGAGTTGATCGGCGACAAGGCATTTCTGATGGCCAAGATCGAGAAGCCTTCGGCCGTGCAACGGCTGCAGGAAATCGCCGAACTGAGCGACGCGATCATGGTGGCCAGAGGCGACCTGGGCGTGGAAGTACCCGCCGAGAGCGTGCCGCAAATCCAGAAAGACATCATCAGCACCTGCCGCCAACTGGGTAAACCGGTGGTGGTGGCCACGCAGATGCTCGAGTCCATGCGCTTCTCCCCGGCGCCGACCCGCGCGGAGGTGACGGATGTGGCCAACGCCGTGGCGGAAGGTGCGGACGCGGTGATGCTGTCGGCGGAAACCGCTTCGGGTGAGTACCCGCTGGAAGCCGTGCAGATGATGAGCAAGATCATCCGCCAGGTGGAAAACGGCCCGGACTACCAGACACAGCTGGACGTCAGCCGGCCCAAGGCCGATGCCACGGTGTCGGATGCGATCAGCTGCGCGATTCGGCGCATCAGCAGCATCCTGCCAGTGGCGGTGCTGGTGAACTACAGCGAATCCGGCAGTTCCAGCCTGCGCGCGGCACGGGAGCGGCCGGTGGCGCCGATCCTCAACCTCACACCCAACCTCTCTACGGCGCGCCGCTTGAGCGTGGCGTGGGGCGTGCACTCGGTGGTCAATGATCGGCTGCGCCAGGTGGACGAGGTGTGTTCCACAGCGCTGGAGATTGCTCAGGCGCAGGGGATGGCGCAGCGTGGGGATACGTTGGTGATTACGGCGGGGGTGCCGTTTGGCAAGCCGGGGTCGACCAACTCGTTGCGCATCGAGACATTGATTTAGCGCCTGCTTGGGCCTCATCGCGGGCAAGCCCGGCTCCCACATTTTGATGTGCAAATACACTCACATGTGGGAGCGGGCTTGCACGCGATTGGGGCAACTCGGTCTCACTGACTTACCACACATGCACAACCCAACCTGCCCCGACTGGGCCGAAGCCCTGCTCAATGGCTTCAGCCAGATATTCCTGCAACGCCAGCCGCTGTGTGGCCTGCTGTGCCTGCTGGCCATCCTTATCGGCGCCCCGGCCTTGCTGGGCGGGGCGTTGTTGGGCGGCGTGGCCGGTTTGCTCACAGCGCAGCGCCGTGGTTATCCCAAGGCAGAGCGCCAGGCCGGCCTTTATAGCTACAACGGCGTGCTGCTGGGTTTGTTGATCAGCCAGCACTTCGCCTGGTCGGCGTTGTTGCCGCCGCTGATCCTCGCATGCGGCGGCCTCGGGGCGATCCTCACGCGGCAGTGGTTGAAACACGCCACCCGCCCGGACGACTTGCCCGCCTACACCGCGCCGTTCGTGGGCCTCGGTTGGTTGCTGCTGGGCACAGTGCCTGAACGCATGTTTGCGCTGAACGAACCCGCCCCCCTCGCCGTCCTCACTGCGCCGTTTACCGGGCTCGCACAAATCATGCTGCTGGACCAACCTCTGGCCGGCGCCCTGATTGCACTTGGCCTGTTGCTGGCCAACCGCCGCGCCGCGCTGTGGGCATTCACCGGTGCCGTCAGCGGCGTGCTGATCGCTTTGTTGATAGACGAAACCAGCAGCGCCCTCCTTGGCCTGCACAGCTACAACCCGGCGCTGGCCGCACTGGCATTGAGCCAGGCACGCCGCCAACCCTGGCTGCCGCTGCTCGGCATCCTCTTGGCGGTCATCCTAACGCCCGGTTTCGCCGCCCTGCACTTGCCCGCGCTGACCGCGCCGTTCATCCTCGCCTGCTGGCTGGTACGCGCCAGCCAGCGGATGTTCAAAGCCTGCGTGGACAGCCCGTTCGAATCCCCCTAGGCTTGCTCGATATTCGATTTAGGCGAGATCTATGGACAGCAACAACGACTGGCGTCAGCGGCTCTACGTCATGGTTTTCCAAAGCGATACAGTGGCCGGGCGCCGCTTTGACGGCATTTTGTTGCTGATCATCCTCGCCAGCATTGTGATCGTGATGCTCGACAGCATCGACCAGATTCATCAGGACTACGCGAATCTGCTGGCCTATATCGAGTGGGGCTTCACCCTTATTTTTGCCATCGAGTACGTCTTGCGCCTGTACTGCTCGCCCAAGCCGTTGCGCTACGCCTTCAGCTTTTATGGGCTGGTGGACTTGCTCGCCATCGTGCCTGGCATCCTCGCGCTGTATTACAGCGACGCGCAGTACCTGTTGATCATCCGCATCATTCGGATGCTGCGGATCTTCCGCGTGCTCAAGCTCAGCCCGTACCTCAAGCAAGCCAACTACCTGATGGCGGCGTTGCGCGGCAGCAAACAGAAGATCGTGGTGTTCCTGCTGAGCGTGTGCACGCTGGTCACAGTGTTCGGCACCTTGATGTACGTGATCGAAGGCCCCGAACATGGTTTTACCAGCATTCCCAAGGGCATCTATTGGGCGATTGTGACCCTAACCACCGTGGGCTTTGGCGACATTGTGCCGAAGACGCCGCTGGGCCAAGTGATCTCGTCGCTGGTGATGATCACCGGTTACTCGATCATCGCCGTGCCCACCGGGATTTTCACTGCAGAGCTGGCGAGTGCCATGCGCGGCGAGCAGCTGCAACACGACTGCCCGGTGTGCAAAAAAGACAGCCATGAGCCCAACGCGGCGTTTTGCTCGCGCTGTGGCAGCAATCTGTTTCATAAAGTGGAATAAGCAAAGTCCGTTTTAATCTTTAAACGTCTATGCGGGCGCGGCTATAGTCGCTGGCAAATTGCCCCTACTCAATCGACCACCTTCTCGAACAACAAGGAATGAGCAGTGAAAAAACTCGTTAGCGCCTCTCTTCTGGCCGCCGGCCTTGCCCTGGCGGGCGCCGTCCAGGCTGCCCCCGTCACACTGCTCAACGTCTCCTATGACGTGATGCGCGACTTCTACAAGGATTACAACGCTGCCTTCCAGAAGCACTGGGAAGCCGAGCATCCGGACGACAAGCTGACCTTGCAGATGTCGTTCGGCGGCTCCAGCAAACAAGCGCGCTCGGTGATCGACGGCCTGCCGGCTGACGTGATCACCATGAACATGGCCACCGACATCAACGCCTTGGTCGACAACGGCAAACTGGTGCCGGACAACTGGGTGACCCGGCTGCCGAACAACAGCGCGCCGTTCACCTCCGCCACCGTGTTTATCGTGCGCAAAGGCAACCCAAAAGCCCTGAAAGACTGGCCGGACCTGCTCAAGGATGGCGTGCAAGTGATCGTACCGAACCCGAAAACCTCGGGTAACGGCCGCTACACCTACCTGTCGGCGTGGGGTTATGTACTGAAAAACGGCGGTGATGAAGACAAGGCCAAGGCCTTTGTCGGCAAGCTATTCAAACAAGCGCCGGTGCTGGACACCGGCGGCCGTGCAGCCACCACCACGTTCATGACCAACCAGATCGGCGACGTGCTGGTGACCTTTGAAAACGAAGCGGAAATGATCGCGCGTGAATTCGGCCGTGATCAGTTCGAATTAATCTACCCAAGCGTCTGCGCCGAAGCTGAGCCGCCGGTGTCGGTGGTCGACAAAGTGGTCGAAAAGAAAGGCACCCGCGTAGCCGCCGAGGACTACTTGAAATACCTGTGGTCGCCGGAAGGTCAGGAAATTGCTGCCAACAACTACCTGCGCCCACGTGACCCGAAGGTGTTGGCCAAGTACACCGACCGCTTCCCTAAAGTCGACTTCCTGTCGGTAGAGAAGACCTTTGGTGACTGGCGCACCGTGCAGAAAACCCACTTCAATGATGGTGGGATTTTTGATCAGATCTACAGCGGCCAGTAACCTGCTCTAGCTGAGTAAACACGGTCAAAATGTCGGAGGGGGCTTGCTCCCTCCCACATTGGGTGGTGTGTTTGGCAATTACATCGGCGGTGTCACGCCATCCTTACCCGCCGAAATCGCCTGAGCGGTGACAGTCCCATCCGCCCCCTGCGCTGCAAACATCACCACCTTCACCCCCGGTTTGAGCAAGCTACGGTCACCCGGCTCCAGGTTGACGATCGGCACATCATCCGGCACCACAATTTTCTGCTCGCCGCCTTTGTACTTCACGGTCAAGGTACGCCCTTGGCTGACGACCAGATCGCCGACGGTGCCGTTGGTCATGCTGCTGCCTTCTTTCAAGTCGAACGCGCGGTGGCCGTCGCCCGTGCCGGCCATGGCCGGCGGGAACACGTGGACCTCCAGAGCCGTCAGGGTGCCGTCGGCATTCGGCATGGCGGCAGAGCCGATATAGCTGCCGGGCTTGATTTCATCAATTTTGGCCAGGGTGACGGCGCGTACTTGGGTATCTTTGGTCAGGTGCACGGTGACTTCTTCACCGCTGTTGACCTTGACGTGCATTGCGTCGCCGTCGATCGCCGTGATGGCGCCGCGTACACCCACTCGTGGAGCATCGGCGGCTTTGGCGGCATTGGCCAACCCAATGGCCATGGCCGCGGCAAGCGTTGAAGCCAGGATCATCTTGTTCAGCGTGATTTTCATGAAATTGAATTTCCTGTTTCGGCAGTTGTGACTGAATGTATCATTGCCGTTCGACTCAAAAGTTAACGTTTCAGTCATTAATTTGCGGCATGAGTGATATCACTGACAGCGCCCTACTACGGCGCTGGCGTTGTCTTTACTCTCGCACGCCACCTTCCTTCGCTTTTACGAGAACATCATGAACGCTAGCCCACACGCTACAGGCACCATGACCCGAGGCATGGTGATGCTTTTTGCGTTCTGCTGCGGTGCCATTGTGGCCAACATCTATTACGCCCAACCGATCATCGAATTGATTGCGCCGGACATCGGCCTGACCCCGGCGATGGCCAGTCTGATCGTGTCCCTGACGCAAATCGGTTACGCCTTGGGCCTGTTCTTCCTGGTGCCACTGGGCGACCTGCTGGAAAACCGCAAGCTGATGATCACCACCACCGTAGTGGCCATCGCCAGCCTACTGGGTGCTGCGTTCACCGAGCAGCCGAATTTGTTCCTTCTTGTGTCGCTGCTGATCGGGTTCAGCTCCGTCTCGGTGCAAATTCTGATCCCGCTGGCCGCACACCTGGCGCCGGCCGAGTCCCGTGGCCGCGTGGTTGGCAGCATCATGGGCGGCTTGCTGCTGGGTATCCTGCTGGCACGCCCGGTGTCCAGCGTGGTGGCTGACCACTTTGGCTGGCGTGCGATGTTCATGGCCGCCGCCGCGTTGATGGCGTTCATCAGCGTGGTATTGCTGATGACTATCCCCAAACGTCAGCCCGACCATAGTGCCAGCTACGGCCAGTTGCTGCGCTCGCTGGGCACCCTGCTGCGTGAGCAACCGGTACTGCGCCAGCGCGCGTTTTACCAAGGCTGCATGTTCGCCACGTTCAGCCTGTTCTGGACCGCCGCCCCGCTGGAACTGGTGCGCAACCATGGCCTGAGCCAAACCCAGATCGCGATCTTCGCCCTGGTAGGCGCCATCGGCGCCATCGCCGCGCCCATCGCCGGCCGCCTGGCCGATGCCGGCCATACCCATCGCGCCTCGCTGCTGGCGATGCTGTTGGGTGCCTTGAGTTTCCTGCCGGCCTTTGTACACCCGTTGTACAGCGTGATCGGCCTGGCGGTGACCGGCGTGGTGCTGGATTTTTGCGTGCAGATGAACATGGTCCTCGGCCAACGTGCTATTTACGCCCTCGACGCCAACAGCCGCAGCCGCCTGAACGCGCTGTACATGACCAGCATCTTCATCGGCGGCGCGTTCGGTTCGGCAATTGCCAGCAGCGTGTATGAACACGGCGGGTGGCTGGGCGTCATGCTGGTGGGCAGCGCGTTCCCGCTGGTGGCGTTGTTACGCTTCCTTAGTGCTTGGCGTGGTGCCTCGGTCGCAACCGCCTGAGTGCCCTCAGGAACGCACCCACTTCTGCAAGGCCGCATCCGCCAGAAATGACGAGCGGCTTTTGACCTTGTGCTCACGCACATAACGGTCGATTCGCTGGATGACATAACCGGGCAAGGTCACATTGACCTTCTCGGTTTTGCCCAGATAGGGCGAGATGCCCAACGCCAGCATTCCCCGGCCCATGCCCGCGTATTCTTCATGAGCGTGATGGTTGGCCACCGACGTTGGCATCGGACTCGCCCCGCCTTCGGCCGCGATCTCTTGCAGCATGATGTTCCCAACGAGCAGGCTGGCAAGTGCCAAGGCACGGGCGTTTGTCGAGTACGCCCAAGCGCTGATCAATGCGTGAGCTTGTCAGCGCCTCGCCGGGGTACTTTTAGCGCTAGCGGGCAGCCAGGCCGAGCACGTCCTGCGGCTTGATCAACCGCGAGCTTTGAATCAGGAAATCCGAATACCGCCGCCCCAGCAGGTCGACGCCCACAAAGGAGCGGCCGCTCTGTGGGTCATACGTGACGACGGTATCGCCAATACGCCCCGTATAGTTCTCAACCAGGTGCAAGGAGGTTCCCAGCTCGTTTGCCAGGGCTGTCAGATCAATAGCGTCTTCGCCACTGGTGAAATCCATGAGCCGGTCAGGGTCGTAAGCGCTCGAATCACTGACCTTGGCATATTTGAACGTGTTTCTACCGCCCACGCCCCAGAGTTCATCGCCACCGCCACCGCCCGTGATGACGTTGTTCACAGCGTTGCCTATGATCCGGTCTCGGCCTGAGCCGCCGATAGCATTCTCCAGCGTGACGCCTTCAGCGATGGCGACGTTATTGCGCAAGCCGCCTACGCTGGAGGCTGAGTTATGGCGCAAGTCGATGACCTGGTTCTGTGTGAAGCCGGAAAAGTCCAGGGTGTCATTGCCGCCGGTGTCGCGAATGGCGAAGTCGGGGGCGCTGCTCCCGGCATGCAGGCTGCTGGCGCTGTCACCGGTGTTGGCGTTGAACCCGTAGACCGTATCGTGGGGGTTGATGCCACGCTCAGGATTCGGTGTCGGGCTGCGTACGGCGCTCAGTTGCGTAACGCCAGTGCCAGTGACCACGTCACTGGCACGAATCCCGCCCACACTCTTGATAAACAGATCGGCTTTGCCACGCCCTGTCAGGTCAACGCTCAAGCTGCCGTTCCCGCTGTTCTGATCATGGCTGAGAACGATCTCGCCAGCTCGCCCTGTCAAACGCTCGACCACCTTGAAATGCTTGATTGAGTAGTTTTTGAATAGGCCGCTGAGATCAATCTTGTCCGTCCCACTCACGAAATCCACAATGTTGTCTGGCCTGGCGAGCGTAGAGTCATTCGCCCAATCGTAAACAAAAACATCCGCGCCGCCGCCGCCTCTCAACTGATCCGCACCGCCGCCGCCACGCAGCCTGTTGCCAACCTCATTACCCTGAATGTCGTCGTCGCCCGGACCGCCGATGGCGTTTTCCAAGACAACCCCCTTGGCAATGGAAACATTGCCCTTCAAGCCGCCAACGCTGGAATACGACTCAGCGCGCAAGTTGATTTTCTGGTGTTGGGAAAACCCGGAAAAATCCAACGTGTCATTGCCCCCACCGTCCCAGATTGAAAATAGAGCGGTGTCGTTCGCGCCTTTAAGGTTGAAGGCACTGGCGCCGGCAGTGGCGTTAAAACCATAGGTGGTGTCCGTATTCCGGGTCGTTAAGTTGGCACCGTAGGGTTGCTGCGCCGCTGCAATATCATCTTTCATAAGCAGGGAAGGTTCACGGCGCCGAAAATCATGACCCGGTTGATTGGTTTCGCGCCAATAACTCATTACGCTGTGGGCTCTGGTGTCTTGCTCATAAGGCGTATCGGCATAACTGCCCACACCTTTACCATAGTCACCGGGGTGCCCGAGACCAATGGCATGCCCCACTTCATGAACAGCGGTTAATAAAAAATAATCGCCATTTTGCGGCGTATCAGAAGCGCCCTTAGTTCCGATAATGGTGGTCATGTCAGCGTGATACAGATCAGGCAAGTGTGACTTCCCACCACTGGTTTCAGGGTTCGCCTTGATTGTTATTGAACCGTCCGCGGACGCCGAGGGTTCTTTGAATACAATGTTGGTCACCTCCTGCCAGGCCTGCAGCGCTTTGCGAATCGAGGCTTTCTGTTGTGCAGAGAACGCTGCGTCAAGGGTGAAAGACAATTCGATTTTTCCGTCGCCATTACGATCGTAATGCCGGTATCCGCCTCGCAGTATCTGCCTGGCGGCCTCATCGGTAGTGAAAGAGGCTTTTTTGACCGCACGATTAAACATCGGTGCATGATGATTAACAAACGAATTAGCAACTCTCATAAACATCCTTTGAAAAACTTTATAATCAACCTGAACAAAAGGCCATGACCGCGACGCCCTAACTAACCGCGACCTTAAAGTCCCACAGAGAAACACCTAACGCCAACCCGATAGTATTTCACTTTCAAACATTAAGACGCCCGACAACACGCCCATCGCCCGTAAACATAGGCGCAAGAAGAAAGGGGCGCACATAAAAACCTACAATTACACATCAACTTAAACATCGCCCGCACACAAAACCCGACACTTCGTTTTCATATAAAAGCGTCACCGGTTCAGGTCGTCTTGTTGAAACCGCGGGATACGCCCATTCAGCGACGGCCAGTACCCGCACTGACCAGCCCCCGCCCATACACTCGGCTGGCGCAGTAAGGCCAGAAGCGCTTGCGAAGCGATGGCCAACGCGAGTGTTTGGCCAGGGCATTGATGGTTGCCCGCGCCGAAGCTGAAGATTCGCCGATGAGGGCGCTCAAGCACCAAACTGTCCGGGTCAGGGTTCGCCTTGGGGTCCCGATTGGCAGCAGCCAGTAACACCAGGACGGTGTCGCCTTCCTCTAAAACGCTGTGGCCAATCGAGCAGCGTGCGGCCACAAATCGCCGGGTGTTCTGTACCGGCGAATCGTAGCGGGCAACCTCTTCCACCAGCGCTTTCACCGAGGCCGGCACGCGCTGAAGGTATTCAAGCAGGTCGGGCCGCCGAGCCAGTGCTACCAGCGTATTGCCAATCAGCCCGGCAGTCGCCTCGCACGTTTGGGACAGCAAGCCGATCAGGTTGGCGGTCAGTGCGTCCGGGTCGGCCCAGGCACCGCCGATAAGCGTCTTGAGTAAATCTGTCTGCTCAAGCCCACCACTGACCATCTGCCGCAGGTACACAGCAGCCGCGTCGGCATAACGCAATTGCGTTGTGCTGCTCAGCGGCGAAAGGCAAGCGACAAACGTACGTGTCTGATCGGCGACGCTACTTAAACGATCGCCGGGCACGCCCAGCAGAGACCCGACCACCGCGACCGGCAACGTGAACATCCAGTCGTCCAGGTTATGCATGCAAGCACCGAGTTGCTTTACCACCCCGGCAATACGCTGCGCATCCACAGTGGCCAGCGCGGGCTCGACCACGGCCCTCGGGCACCGGTGCGCCACCCCTTCGTTCATGCGCATTAGCTTTGAGAATACCTGCCCCGCCGCACCGCTCGCGATCGCCGCAGGTACCGGCTCGTGCGACGGGCGCACCCGACAGTCGGGATGCATCAACACGGCTTCGACCGCCTTTGCCGTACTGGCGACCCACAGCCCAAGGGAAGCATCGAACCCCAACTGCGCATTGCGTCTCAGGCTTGCGTAGTAAGCGTAAGGATCAGCGTGGGTAGCAGCTTGCAGCGGGGTCATTTGGCACTTCCTGTTCACAAAAGAAGCGTTACTATCGGCTCTCTCACACGGCAACGATTCGCTCAGGAACGAAATATGAACGCCCACGACGATGACGCTGCGCTCTCACAAATAGCGGGAGCGATTGCAGAGCCTGCGCGAACGAAAATGCTCTGTTCGCTGATGGACGGCCACGCGCGTACCAGCACCGAGATGGCGGTGGTTGCCGGCGTGAGCACGTCCACCGCCAGCGCCCACTTGGCCAGGCTAAAGGACGACGGGCTGCTCAAGTTGCACACGCAGGGGCGCCATCGCTACTACAGCTTGGCCGGCCCGCCAGTAGCACACGCCATCGAGGGCTTGATGGTGATCAGCCGCACTGCGAGCAAAACGTTCGTCTCAAAGACACCCAATCGCCTGCAATTCGCCCGCACCTGCTACGACCACATGGCAGGCACCCTCGCGGTACAGCTGCATGACTATTTCATCGGGGCCGGCTGGCTGATGGGCGACGGGGTTTATCAGCTCAGCGTGCCCGGTGAAACAGCGATGATCGAACTGGGCGTCGAGGTGGCTGCACTACGTACGCAACGCCGACGTTTCGCCTGTGCGTGCCTGGACTGGAGCATGCGCCGCCCGCACCTGGCCGGTGCTTTGGGCGCGGCATTTCTGCGGTGTGTTATCCGCCGTGAATGGGTGACCCAGGACCTGGACAGTCGGGCATTGGGGTTAACAGCCAAGGGACGCAAAGCCATCGCAGACCGCTTTGGAATTGAGACCGTGGGGCAATAGAGATCAACATGGGGTTATGCGGTGTTCAAAGAATCCGGCCATCCCACGCCACCGTCACATGCCTGGGCAACGCGCGCTGATGAGTCAACAACCACGCATCCAGCGTATGCCCCACGTGCGTCAGCACGCCCAATTGCGCGCCGGTGTCCTCAATGCTCTGTAACGCCAGCGTCAGGTCATTGTGATTGCGCGGTGCTTGCGGCTGCGGCGGCAGGGTGCAATCCAGCACCAACACATCCAGCGGCTCGTGTTGCAACAGGGCCAACGTGGTCGGCGGCGCAGGCTTGCATCGCTGCGCGCAAGATCGCACGCAACGCACTCGCAGCCATACACCGGAACTTGGCGCGCGTCGCCCGTGCCGAGCAAGGTCAGGCGCAGGCCGAGTGCCCATGGTCAAGGCAGCACAGCAAGCGCTCGACGGTGTGTTCAAGCGGGCCGGAATTGTCCAGCACAAACAACCCCGAACCACTGCCCGCAATCAGCTCAGCGGTGAACCGCGCATTGCGCGCCAGGCGCTCTTCGATATCGGCCAGGGACTCACGCCCACGCGCGACCAAGCGCTGGTGCAACACGGCTTGATCTACCGTCAGCAACAACACCAGCAATGCGGGATAACGCTCGCGCGTCTGTGCCAAATACGCACGAGAGCCATTGACCAGCACGTCGTCTCCCGCCGCCAGCCACGCGTCGATTGCCTTGGGAATGCCATAGGACAACCCATTGGCGTGCCAGCTCAGGGCAAACGCGCCCTCAGCGTCCATCGCGGCGAACTGCTCCGGGCTCACGCCTTGGGCCGCTTCGCCCACCGCCTCGGCCGAACGGGTAATCACGCGGCGCACAATGCGGCAGCCGCGTTCGCCCAAGCGCGGGCGCGCGGCATCCAGCAGGCTGTCCTTGCCCGAACCCGATGGCCCGATGAGATAGATCAACCTGCCTGCCATCAAAACACCCTCTTCGCTTGTCGCCATACTTGTTGCACCACAGGCCGCCCTGCGCGGCGCTTGGCTTGCACCAGGTCGACGCGCAGGCCAATGGCAATTTCACCGCGATCAGTCAGGCCCGCGGCGGCCACATTACCCGAGTGCGACCCACCGCGCACCACGTTCGGCGCGACCATCAAGACTTTCATGTTCAGCGCCTGGCAGCCCTTCGCCGCTTCAAGCGTAGTGGGGAATTTGGCGATGGTCATGCCATAGCGCACCGACGCTTCAACATGCGCCAACGTCGCGTCGTCATGGGAACCTGATATTCCAAGCTCACTCGCCAAACCCGGGCATTTCACCCATGCCAGGTTTCGGTAGCGCTTGCGGACACCTGGACCGCTTTTGCAGAAAATGATGGGGCCATGCGTTTCGATGCTTCTGGCATCCATTGAGCAGCGAACTTACCAATCAATGGCATCCGATTGTTAAGGCCGCGCTAACCACGCGGCTAGAGAGGCTTGGTGCTGACGCACGCTGAACAAGACTTTCCCTACGCCCAGTCATTTAACCGCTCTGCATTATGTGGACCGAGCCGTACGCAGGAGGGCCAAGCCCTGCCGGGTTTCCCATTGCCCGGTCGACCAATCTGCGTACGGCTCACCCTTTTTAAGGCTGCTTTGTGGCGGCTGTGCATGGGAGGCTTCGGCCTGCCGCGTTTCTATGACCGGTCTACCACTCTGTGTACAGCCACCTCCCTATATCTTGTGATAGCTACCAGCAAATGCATGTGAAGATTTGCCCTACACAGATTTCGGGGTGCGTCTGATCAACCTCGCCGTAAACCTTCCCTGGTCGCTGCAAAATCAGCGAACGGGTGTGCAAGCCCGACCTTGATCTGGACGCACAAGCGCCTATAGCGTGTAGCGGGCGCTTTTTTGTTGCCGTTATTTTTGTTATGGCGGCTGTGCGCGGGGCACTTTGGGGTGCGCCGGGTTCCTAGATCCAAGGTCTTCCCCACCTGCGTACAGTCGCCACCCATCATGTGGAAGTGATTGGGAGCGGCTCCATTAAATTCTAGGAGCCTGCTTATGAAAAAGGTCACACCTAACCCCCCCCACCATCCTCCTCGGATGACACCCAACAATCTCCACCCACTATCATCTTCACCGTCCGTCCCGGCCTCAGCACCGAAGAGGCCTTGAGCAATGCCAGCGAGATGCTGGAATCCGCGACCGTGTGTGCGTACGACTGTGCCGAGCATCTGGATGGCTCTGGCCGCAACAGGTGATGGCGGTGGTGCAGATGATTGAGATTGCGCAGTTGTTGGTGGATCAAGCGCTGAAGCGGGAGTGTCCCATCGCTTAATGGCTGAAGCGATCTTCTGCGGGAGCTGGCTTGCCTGCGATGGCGGTGGGTCAGGCAACAAATGTCTGGCTGATAGGCCGCCATCGCGGGCAAGCCCGGCGCCTACATTGGCTTCCCAGGGCTTGAGAGATAGCAGTGCACATCGAAAACAAAAAAGGCGACCTATCCAGGTCGCCTTTTGTCATTGCGCGTACTGCTTGCTCAACCCCGGCGGCACGCCGTGCACGTCGGTCTCTTCCCATGGCCCGTTCGGGCTGATGGAGCGGCCCCAGCCGTTGCTCCAGCGGTAGTAAGTGCGCTGGCGGTAGAAGGTGTCGGGCTGTTCTTCCAGTACATACACCTGCATCTTGCCGTCCCAGTGGCTGGCGGCGCCCGGTGGCGGGGCGAAGGTCGGCGATTTGCTCGGCAGCGCTTTCGGCGACGGGGTTGCCGGGCCGGAAGGCTGGGTGCCCGGCTGGCTCGAGGGGCCCGACGGTGGGATGGTCGGCCCGGTGGGCGCGGGAGGTGGCCGGTGGACCGCACAAGCGCTCAAGCCGAGTACCAGGCTGAGCAAGGTGATGCGTGCGAATGCGGTCATAGGCGTTTCCTCAAGTTACTTGTCCGGACTGTCGATGGTCAGCTTCTGCAAGGCAGTGGTAGTGCTGGCCAAGGGTTGGCTGCGGCCGATCCACTCGCCAGTGGTCGGTTGACCGGCCCGGGATATGCGCGCAACCAGTTGGACTTCTGGGAAGTTCGACAGTTTCAACTGCGGCATCATCGCGTCCGCATCGCCCAGCTCAACGGTAACCGGCAACTGCGCGACAGTGACGCGCTTGGCCGCCAAAGGCGCCGGTGGGCCGGAGACCGCGCGGGCAAAGATGAAGACGCTGTCGGTTGGCAGGGCTTTGGCCTTCACCTCGGCGGACAGGTCTACACGTACTTTCAGAACAGTCTTAGGCGCTTGAGCGACAGTGCCACCGCTCTCCTTGAGTTTTTCCGCTGCGCGATCAATCCCGCCTTGCAGCGCGACACGGGAGTTATCTTGCGCTGGCAATTGCGCCAGCAGGCGGTTCCAGTAGTCGATAGCCTCCTGATAGCGCTGGCCTTCAAAGGCGGCAATACCCAGCAGGCCAAGGCTGGTGACTTCCTTCGGGTCCAGCTTCAAGGCTTCATCGGTCAGCGCCTGTACCTTGGGCGACCACTGCTTGTTGTCGGCAAAGTACTGCGCCTGAGCCCATTGGCCGAGCAGTTCCGGCTGGCGGCCAGCCAGGGCCACGGTGCGTTCGAAGACGTTGGCTGCATCGGCCGAGCGGTCCTGGGCCATGTAGGCGCGGCCAAGGAAGTACAGGCCTTCTGGCGAATCCGGCTGGGCCGCTGCGGCGCGTTCCAGACGCTGGGTCATGTCTTGCATGGACACCGGCGGCTGAGAGAATTCGCGGGTCAGTTCGACCTTGTCGCTGGACCCGTAATGCAGGTACAGCGCAACGCCCAAAATCGGCACGAGAAAAGCCGCCAAGAAAGGCAACGGCTTACCCAAGCGCGATTCGCGAGGTTTTTCCACACCTTCGGTGTCGGCCAACAATTCGCGGGCCGCTTCGGCGCGGCCGGTGTCAAGTTGCGCGGCATTGAGCACGCCTTCATCTTGCTGCACTTGCAACTCGGCCACGCGTTCCTGGTAGAGCGCCACGTTCAGCGCGGTGCGATCCTCTTCACGCTGGGCGCGGCGGCCGCGCAGTACAGGGATTAACAGGAAACTCAGGGCAATCAGGAGCAGCAACCCTGCTGCGAGCCAAAAATCAATCATCAGTCTTGGTGTCCAGCAATTGGTCGAGGCGCTTACGCTCTTCGGGGGATAGTGCGTCGGACCCATCGGTGGGTGCGGCGCGGCGACGGCGGACGATCACGGCCATGACCACCACACCGGCTAACAACAGCCCGGCAGGGCCGAACCAGAGCAGCGCGGTCTTGCCGGTGAGGGCCGGTTTGTAGCGCACAAAATCGCCGTAGCGGTCGACCATGAAGTCGATGATCTGCTGGTTGTCCTTGCCCTCCCCCAACATGCGGAAGATCTCTTTGCGCAAGTCGGCGGCGATGGGCGCGTTGGAGTCGGCGATGTCCTGGTTCTGGCACTTGGGGCAGCGCAGTTCCTTGGTCAGTTCGCGAAAACGCTCGCGGTCACCGTCCTTGGCGAACTCGTAGGTGTCGATGGCGGCGTGGGCCACACCGACCAATCCCAGTGCGAGAACAGCAGCGGCTAACAGACGCTTCATGGCTTGGCCTCATCGACCAGCGCCTGGTACTTGGCGGCCAGTTGCTCGCGCCACACCACTTCGTCGATCACGCCCACGTATTTGTCGCGGATCACGCCCTTGGCATCGATAAAGAAAGTTTCCGGGGCACCGTACACGCCAAGGTTCAAACCGAGGTTGCCGTCTTCATCGCGGATATCCAGCTGATACGGGTTATGGAATTGCGCCAGCCACTTCAAGGCCGCTGCATTATCGTCCTTGTAGTTGATGCCGTAGATCACCACGCCCTTCTCGGCGAGTTTGTTCAGCACCGGGTGTTCGACGCGGCATGAAATGCACCAGGTCGCCCACACGTTGACCAGCGCCGGTTTGCCCAGCAGGTCGGCCTGGGTCAGAGTCTTGTCACCCTGCACCGTCTTCAGGCTGAACGTCGGGAACGGCTTGCCGATCATCGCCGAAGGCAGCTCGGCCGGGTCCAGGTACAAACCGCGATACAAAAACACCGCCACCACCAGAAAGGCCGCCAGCGGCAACACCATCAACCAACGCTTCATGCCGCCGCTCCTGAAAGGCCGAGGGCTTCACGCACCCGGCTCTTGACCTTGACCCGATAACGCCGGTCCAGCGCGGCCAGCAAACCACCCAACCCTGTAAGCAGGCCGCCGAACCAGATCCAGCGCACAAACGGTTTCACATGCACGCGCACGGCCCAGGCGCCGTCGCCCAGCGGTTCACCCAGCGCCACATAGAGGTCGCGGGTGAAACCGGCGTCGATGCCAGCCTCGGTCATCATTGAGTTTTGCACGGTGTACAGGCGTTTTTCCGGGTGCAGCACGGCCACTTCTTTCCCCTTGCGCACGACACGAACGGTGCCTTTGTCTGAGGTGAAGTTCGGCCCTTGGAAGTGCTTGGCACCTTCAAAAATGAAGTGGTAACCGGCCAGGTCCATGGACTCGCCCGGCGCCAGGCGCAGGTCGCGCTCGGCGCTGTTCTGGCTGGAGAGCACCACGCCCAAGGCGCACACGGCGATGCCGATGTGGGCGATCTGCATGCCCCAGTAGCTGCGGGTCAAGGTTGGCAGGCCTTTGATCAGGCCTTTGTGGCGGGTCTTGTCGGCGATATCGCGCACGCCGGCCAGCAATACCCAGGCGGCGAGCAGGAAGGTGGCGAGCACCGCCCAATTGAAGTCGCCGTAGGCAACGCCGGCGATCACTGCCAGGGCCACACTGCCGAGCAGCACCGGCATCAACATGCCCACCAGCCATTTCACCGGGGTGTCTTTCCAGCGCACCAGCATGCCGACCGCCATCACCACCATCAACAGCCCCATCAACGGGATAAACAACGCGTTGAAGTACGGCGGGCCGACGGACAGCTTGGCGCCGCTCAACGCATCCAGCACCAGCGGGTACAAGGTGCCGAGCAGGATCATCGACGCGGCCACCACCAGCACCAGGTTATTGCCCAGCAGCAGGGTTTCCCGCGACCACAGGTTAAAGCCGACGTGGCTCTTGACCACTGGCGCGCGCAGGGCGAACAGGGTGAGTGAGCCGCCGACCACAAACAACAGGAAGATCAGGATGAACACGCCACGCTCAGGGTCGGAAGCGAACGCATGCACCGAGGTCAACACACCCGAACGCACGAGGAAGGTGCCGAGCAGGCTGAGGGAAAATGCGGCGATGGCCAGCAATACCGTCCAGCTTTTGAACACCCCGCGTTTTTCGGTGACCGCCAGCGAGTGAATCAGCGCGGTGCCCACCAGCCAGGGCATGAACGAGGCGTTTTCCACCGGGTCCCAGAACCACCAGCCGCCCCAGCCGAGTTCGTAATAGGCCCACCACGAGCCCAAGGTGATGCCGATACCGAGAAAGGCCCAGGCGACGATGGTCCACGGCCGCGACCAGCGCGCCCAGGCCGCATCGAGGCGCCCGCCGAGCAAGGCGGCGATGGCGAAGGCGAAGGCCACCGAGAAACCGACGTACCCCATGTAGAGCATCGGCGGGTGCACGATCAGGCCGATGTCCTGCAGCAGCGGGTTCAGATCATGCCCGTCCACCGGGATCTGCGGCAGCATGCGGCTGAACGGGTTGGAGGTCATGATCAGGAACAACAGGAAACCGATGCTGATCATGCCCATCACCGCCAGCACCCGCGCCAGCATGACTTGCGGCAGTTGGCGCGAGAACACTGAGACCGCGAAGGTCCAGCCGCCGAGGATCAACGCCCATAGCAGCAAAGAGCCCTCGTGAGCGCCCCACACGGCGCTGAACTTGTAGTACCACGGCAAGGCGCTGTTGGAGTTGTTGGCGACATAGGCGACGGAAAAATCGTCGGTCATGAAAGCGTAGGTCAGGCAACCAAACGCGAACAGCAGGAACGCAAACTGGCCCCAGGCGGCCGGCTGCGCCAGGCTCATCCACAGGCGGTCGCCGCGCCAGGCGCCAAGCAACGGCACCACGGCCTGGACGACGGCAAAGCACAGGGCGAGGATCATCGCCAACTGGCCCAACTCCGGAATAAACAGTGCGGACGTCATGGCTTAGCCCTCCTTGGCAGGTTGTGAAGTTGCGCTCGGGGCGGATTGGCCGCTGTCTTTCAAGGCCTTGGTGACTTCCGGCGGCATGTATTTCTCATCGTGCTTGGCCAGCACTTCATCGGCGACCACGACGCCGTCGGCGTTGAGCTTGCCCAGGGCAACGATGCCCTGGCCTTCGCGGAACAGGTCCGGGAGGATGCCGCGATAGGTGATGGTCACGGCCTTGTTGAAGTCGGTGACCACGAAGGTCACATCCAGCGAATCACCGGAGCGCTTGAGCGAGCCCTTCTCCACCATGCCACCGGCGCGGATGCGTGTGTCGACGGGCGCTTCGCCATTGGCGATCTGAGTCGGGGTGTAGAACAGGTTGATGTTCTCCCGCAGGGCGCTCATCGCCAGGCCCACGGCAATACTCACACCTGCCAGGATGGCCAGGATGATCAACAGACGCTTTCTACGCAGCGGATTCACTTTTCGGTCTCCCGGCGCAAACGACGCGCCTCTTGTTGCAGGTAACGCTTGCGGGCCAGGATCGGCGCGGCGACGTTGAGGGCCAGCACTGCCAGGCAGATGCCATAGGCCGTCCAGACATACAGGCCATGATGGCCCATGGCGAGAAAATCACTGAAAGAAGCAAAACTCATCCACGCGCTCCCAGGCAGGTTTGCACTTGGGCCTTGACCCAACTGGCGCGGGCTTCACGCTTGAGCACTTCCAGGCGCATGCGCATCAGCAGCACGGCGCCGAAGAAACAGTAGAAACCCAGCACCATCAGCAGCAGCGGCGCCCACATTTCCACGGGCATGGCCGGCTTTTCGGTGAGGGTGAAGGTGGCGCCCTGGTGCAGGGTGTTCCACCACTCCACCGAGTACTTGATGATGGGGATATTGATCACACCGACGATGGCCAGTACCGCGCAGGCTTTGGCGGCGCTGTCGCGGTTGCTGATGGCATTGCCCAGGGCGATCAGGCCGAAGTACAGGAACAGCAGGATCAGCATCGACGTGAGGCGTGCATCCCACACCCACCACGAGCCCCAGGTCGGTTTGCCCCAGATCGCGCCGGTGACCAGCGCCACGGCGGTCATCCACGCGCCGATGGGCGCGGCGCATTGCAGGGCCACGTCGGCCAGCTTCATCTTCCACACCAGCCCGACCACGCCGCACACGGCCAGCATCACGTAGCAGGACTGCGCCAGCATCGCCGCAGGCACGTGGATATAGATGATGCGAAAGCTGTTGCCTTGCTGGTAGTCCGGCGGCGCGAAGGCCAGCCCCCAGACCAGGCCGATGCCGATCAGCAACGCGGCGGCGACGCTCAACCACGGCAGCAGCTTGCCGCTGATGCCGTAAAACCATTTGGGCGAGCCGAGCTTGTGAAACCAGGTCCAGTTCATTGCTGTTTCCATCACGGTGGCCTCTTGTCTTGGCAAGAAGCTCTCAGGGTCTTTACTGGCCAGGGTTACCCCTTAACCAGACCTCATTATTCGCCGACGCTGATCTTCAGGCCAGCCGCTATAGCAAAGGGTGTCAGGGTTACCGCCAGGGCGGTCAGGCTGCCAAGCCACAGCAGGTAACCGGTCGCCGGCATGCCCATGAGTGCGGCCTGCATAGCGCCGCTGCCCAGGATCAACACCGGGATATACAAAGGCAGAATCAGCAGGGCCAGCAACAGGCCGCCCCGCTTCAAACCGACGGTCAACGCTGCGCCCACCGCCCCCAACATGCTGAGCACCGGCGTACCGAGCAACAAGGACAACAGCAATACTGGCAGGCATTCGACGGGCAAGCCCAGCATCATCGCCAGCAGCGGTGAGAGCAAGACTAGCGCCAAGCCGGAAAAAGCCCAGTGTGCCAGTACCTTGGCCAGTACCAGAAGTGGCAAAGGGTGCGACGAAAGGACCCACTGCTCCAGGGAACCGTCTTCAAAATCACTGCGAAACAGCCCGTCCAGCGAGAGCAGGACGGATAAAAGCGCGGCCACCCACACCAGCCCAGGGGACAAGGTTTGCAACAGTTTAGTCTCGGGACCGACCGCCAGCGGGAACAGCGCAATGACAATGGCGAAGAACACCAGCGGATTGGCCAATTCAGCCGGGCGACGGCACAACAAGCGCGCTTCACGGGCGACCAACAGGGCGAACACACTCATACCGACCACCGGCCCAAGTCCAGGTCGCGGTAACCGGCAGGCATGCGCGTCAGGGTGTGGTGAGTCGTGAGCACAACCAAACCGCCCTGCTCGCAGTGCCGGGCAAGGTGCTCTTCGAGTTGGGCGACACCTTGTTTGTCGAGGGCGGTGAAGGGTTCGTCGAGAATCCACAAAGGCGGGCCGGGCAAGTACAAACGCGCCAGGGCCACGCGGCGCTGTTGGCCGGCGGACAGCGTGTGGCACGGCACGTCTTCGAAACCCTTGAGGCCGACAGCCGCCAGGGCTTGCCAGATGGCGTCGCGGGAAGCCGGTTGATGCAGGGCGCTGAGCCAACTGAGGTTTTCTTCCGGCGTGAGCACGTCCTTGATACCGGCGGCGTGGCCGATCCAGACAAGGTTGCGGGCCAACTCCGTGCGTTGTTCGTTGAGCGGCTTGCCGCTCAGTCGCACCTCACCGGCCGTCGGCTGCATCAAACCGGCCAGCAGGCGCAGCAAACTGGTCTTGCCGCTGCCGTTCGGGCCGCTGATTTGCACCATGTCGCCGCCCGTCAGACGCAGTTCGAGGTGTTCGAACAGCAGTCGCAGGTCGCGTTCACAGGCAAGCGCTACGGCTTCAAGAAGAGGGCTGGTCAAGAGATCGCGGGCCTTTACGGTTCAAGTCGGCGGTGCAGCGGCCGTTATAGAGAGATGCACAATAACGGCTTTGGCGACCGATTTTAGAGAGCTGGATCAAATAGTTGTGAGGTTTTTACCGCTCTCTTTGCAGACGGGCGGCATTATACATGTGATGCCCTACTCTAAAGAGGGCAATTTCCCCAGAGACGACGCGCACGATGACCGGTGAGATCAACCTTCCTACGCTGCCTCCAGCCCCGGTGCCCGCGCCCGCGCCCGCGCCTACCCCGCTGCCGCCGAGCGGTGAGTTGCTGAAACTGCTGGAACCGCAGACCGGACTGATCGACCCAGGAAAAACCGCCAACGCTGAGGTGATCGCGCTTAAACAAGGCGGCGATGCCTTTCAGCTGTTGCTGAAGTTGACCCTCGAAGGCGGCCGCCAGACCCTGGTACAAGCCAGCAGCGCCCAGCCTTTGCCGTTAGGCAGTAACGTGGCAGTGAGCCAGACCCCGGCCGGTAACCTGACCATCACCTTGCAGCAAGCCTTGAGCGCCAATGTGGCCGCCCTCACCCGCATCGATACCACGCAAATCCCGGTGGGCACGCTGTTGCAAGCCAAGGTGCTGACCACCCAAATGCTGCCGCAGGGCACCACGCAACCGGCCATCTACCGCTCGCTGGTTACCGTGCTCAATAACGCCCTCGCCGGTGCCACGCTGACGTTGGAAAGCCCGCAGCCGCTGCGGGTCGCCAGCTTGCTCAGCGCCGTAGTGCAGAACGCGCAGACCTTGAACTTCGTGCCGTTGAGCGGGCTCAAGGATCAGTTGGCCGTCACACAACAGCTATCGACTCAGCAAAGCCGCCAGGGCTCGCTGGATGCGGTCTTCACGGCCCTGCAAAACCTGCCCCGTGGCGACAGCACCTCAGCCGACCTGCGCGCGGCTGCCGAGCGTTTACTCGCGGCCTTGCCCGACCTCGCCCAAGTCAGCAACCCCAAGGTGTTGGCGCAAGTGATACAGAACAGCGGTGCCTTTTTAGAAGCTAAATTACTTGCCGGGCAAAACCCGCAAATCCCGCCACTGGACATGAAGGGCGCGCTGTTGCGCCTGGTCGCCGACCTGCTGCCGGCGCTGCCCGCCAGCACTAATCTGAATGCGATCCTGGCCGCCAATACACTGGCCCAGGTGTTACCCAACTTTGTGCGCAGCCCGCTGAACACGCTCGGCCAGGTGAGCGCCAAGCAGATACCCGCCGGTTTCCCGCTGCCGGAGCGGCTGATGGCGAAATTGGAAGGCGAAGGTGACCTGCAAAACCTGCTGCGCCTGGCCGCCGGGGCGATTTCGCGCCTGCAGAGCCACCAGCTGTCGAGCCTGGAACAGACCGGCACCACCGCCGATGGCCGTCTGCAAACCACCTGGCAGCTGGAAATCCCCATGCGCACCCTGCAGGACATCGTGCCGTTGCAGGTCAAGTTCCAACGCGAAGAACCGGCCCCGGATAAAGATCAGCCCGAGCGCAAAGACAAGAAAGACCCCAAGCAGATGCTCTGGCGCGTCGAGCTGGCGTTCGACATGGAGCCGCTGGGGCCACTGCAGGTTCAGGCGCAACTGACACAGGGCAAACTGTCCAGCCAGCTATGGGCGACTCGGCCGTTTACTGCCAGTTTGATCGAAAGCCATCTGGGCAGCTTGCGTGAACGTCTGGTGACTTCGGGCCTCAACGTCGGCGACCTGGATTGCCACCTCGGCACCCCACCGCGCGGGCCAAGAACCGGCCTGGAACAACGCTGGGTGGATGAAACCGCATGAAAAACCCAACGCCACCGCGCCAGGCGATTGCGCTCAAGTACGATGGCCAGCAAGCGCCGACCCTGACGGCCAAGGGCGACGATGCCCTGGCTGAAGCCATCCTGAAGCTGGCGCGGGAAAATGAAGTGCCGATCTATGAAAATGCCGAGCTGGTTAAGCTGCTGGCACGTATGGAACTGGGGGACAGTATCCCGGAGGAGTTGTACCGCACAGTGGCGCAAATTATTGCCTTTGCGTGGACACTCAAGGGCAAGTTCCCGATCGGGTATGACCCGGATGCGGGGCCGGTGGAACGGGATGTGACCGAGCGTGGGGACGATTACTAACGGCTCGACCTCGTCCCCCTTGTGGCGAGCGGGCTCGCCACAGCAAGCGCTCCCACATTTAGATCTCTACTGTCAGTTCAGGACTTCACTGAGCGGAATGAAATTGACCCGATCCCCGATCTCCAGCGTCGTGCCTTCCAGCACCTCCACAAACCCTTCCGCCCACGCTGCACTGCGCAGCACGCCGGAACTCTGGTTGCGGTAGATGATCGCCCTGCCCTGCTCGATCCGCCCGCGCAGGTACTCGCGGCGGTTGCCCGGTTTGGGCCAGACGAACCCCACCGGCACTTCGAAACGCAGCGGCTCCACGTCGTGCACACCTTGGCGACGCAGCAGATACGGGCGGGCCAGCAGCGCAAACGTCACCAGCGTCGAGGCCGGGTTGCCGGGCAAGCCGATCACCGGCACACCCCGAAAATGGCCGAAGGTCAGCGGTTTACCCGGTTTGATCGCCAGCTTCCACAGGGCCAACTCGCCCTCTTCACGCAGGGCGATGCCGAGGAAATCCGCCTCGCCCACCGAGACACCGCCAGTCGAAAGGATCAGGTCGACGTTGCCCAAGTCCGCCAGGCGTTTGCGGGTCTTTTCCAGGTCGTCCGGCAAAATCCCGGCATCGATCACTTCGCAGCCCATGCGTGCAAGCCAACTGCACAGCACACGGCGGTTGCTGTTGTAGATCTGCCCCGGGCCCAGTGGCAAGCCGGGTTCGATCAGTTCGTCACCCGTGGACAGCACGGCCACGCGCACGCGGCGTACGACGCTCAAGCGATCGCGGCCAAGCGACGCGGCCAGGCCCAGTTCAATCGGGCTCAGGCGGGTGCCGGCGGTCAACACCTCCTCGCCGACCGTAGTTTCCTGGCCTTGCGGGCGGATGTTCTGGCCAACTTTCAAGGGCTCGGTAAAGCTCACGCGTTCGTCGGTGTGAACCCTGGCGTTTTCCTGCATTTCGACACAGTCCGCGCCTTCGGGCACCGGCGCGCCGGTAAAGATTCGCGCACAGCTGCCGGCGGCCAACGGCTGCGGCGCTTGGCCGGCGAAGATGCGCTGGCTGACCGGCAAGGGCTCGCCGGTCCAGTCCGAGAGGCGCAGCGCGTAACCGTCCATGGCGCTGTTCGGCCAGGGCGGCAGGTCGAGCGTGGAGATCAGGTCTTGCGCCAGCACACGGCCATCGCACTCACCCAGAGGCAGCACTTCCTGCTCACGGATAGGCACCGCTTCGGCCATGTCCAGCAGTTGGCGCAGCGCGTCTTCCACCGGCATCAATGTGCCGCTCCTGCCAGGCTTATCCACGGGATACGCAGGGTTCGGCCTGCTTTAAGTGAGGGACGAAGTTACACGGGCGGTGGCGGTTATCCAGTTGCTCGGCGAGGATGCCATCCCAGCCGGTGCGCACTGCGTTAGTCGAGCCCGGCAGGCAGCACACCAGCGTGCCATTGGCCAGCCCGGCCAGGGCGCGTGATTGCACGGTGGAGGTGCCGATGTCGGCCACGGAAATCTGGCGGAACAGTTCGCCAAAGCCATCAACCTGTTTGTCCAGCAGGCAGCTCACCGCTTCGGGCGTGCTGTCGCGGCCGGTGAAGCCGGTGCCGCCGGTGATCAGCACCACTTGCACCACGTCTTCGGCGATCCAGTGGGCGACCTGGGCGCGAATTTTGTAAAGGTCGTCCTTGAGCAGCACGCGCTCGGCCAGGGTGTGGCCGGCAGCGGTCAGGCGGTCGACGAAGACCTGGCCCGAGGTATCAGTGTCCAGGGTGCGGGTGTCGCTGACGGTCAGTACAGCAATATTCAGGGGTACAAAGGGCGCATCAGCCTTGGCGTTCATGGCTCGGTCCGGTTGTCGAAGGAACAGCCCGATGTTATATCACAGGGCCCTATTTACCTGCCGCAGCGGAACCGCCATGCCCCTCGATTTTTCGCCCCTGCCCTGTTCGATATTGCTGCTGGCCGGTGGCCGTGGCCACCGCATGGGCGGCCAAGACAAAGGCCTGCTGCCTTGGCGCGGCCAGCCACTGATTGCGCATTTGCAGTGCCTGACCCGACCGCTGACGGATGACTTGATCATCTCGTGTAACCGCAACCATGACCTGTACGCACCCTACGCCGACCAGTTGGTGAGTGACGACAGCCCGGACTTCCCCGGCCCACTGGCCGGCATCCGCGCCGGATTGGCCGCCGCGCGTCATGCGCATTTGCTGATACTGCCGTGCGACGTGCCGAACATCGACGTGAGACTGCTCACCGACCTGCGTGAGACTGCGCACCGCAATCCGCGGCTGCCGGTGATGGTGCGCCAGGGTGAATTCTGGGAACCCTTGATCTGTATCATCCCCACGCACCTGAAAACCGAGGTAGAACGGGCCTGGGACGCCGGTGAACGCAGCCCGCGCAAGATCCTGCTGCAACTCGGTGGGATGGGCCTGCAATGCCCGCCCGAAGACCCGCGCCTGGCCAACCTGAATACGCCGCAGCTGTTGCACCCAGGGTTCGGCGTGTCAGAATGAACCTCGCATAAGGAACTTTGTCGACGCCGCGCGCGTCACACGGTCAGCAATTTAAAAGAATTCTCTCGGAGACACACTCATGACTCAACGGACCATCGCCGCTCTCATGCTTGCACTGGGCCTCGCTACTCTCGCCGGTTGCGCTTCGCCTACAGTGATCACCCTGAATGACGGTCGCGAAATCCAGGCCGTCGACACCCCTACATACGACAAGGCTTCGGGCTTCTATGAGTTCGAGCAACTGGACGGTAAACAGACCCGTATCAACAAGGATCAGGTTCGTACCGTTAAAGACCTGTAAGCCTTAGCGTTACCAACAAGGCCCGCCGCGTGCGGGCCTTGTCGTTTCCGGGGTTTACCAGTCGAGGGTGATGCGGCTGCGAAAATCGCGTTGTTCGCCCGTGACCGGGTCGATAAAGCGCACGCCCTGGGCCAGCAGCTTAAGCGGGTTGGCGTAGTCGTCCTCGGCCTCCCTGATCACGTCGGGGTAGAACGGGTCATTGCAGATACTCGCGCCCAGCGCGGTCATGTGCACACGCAACTGGTGCTTCTTGCCGGTCACGGGAAACAGGCCATAGCGCCACAAGTCGCCATTTTGTTCGCGCACCTCCACAGCCGTTTCGGTGTTGCTGGCACCCGGCCCTTCCTGCATACGAAAGAACGGTTCGCCATCCACCAAGCGGCTTTTGTGCACGAGGGGGAAGGTCAGGTTCGGCAAGGCTGGGGCGATGGCTTCGTAGAATTTGTCGATGCGACGCGTAGGGAACAGCTGTTGATACGCCGAACGGCTGTGCGGGTTGGCGGAGAACAGCACCAGCCCTGCGGTGTGCCGGTCGATACGGTGCAAGGGCACCAAAGAAGGGTTATCCAGGCGACGGATCAAACGGCGCAGCAGGGTCTGCTCGACGTATTCACCGGCTGGGGTCACCGGCAGGAAGTGCGGTTTATCGGCTACCACCAGATGCTCGTCAGCGTACAGGATGGTTTCCTGAACCGGGATCACCTTTTCATTCGGCACTTCGCGGAAGTAGTAGATGCACAGACCTTCCTTGTAGGCCAGGTTCAGGTTGATCGGCGTGCCGTTAATATCGAGCACCCGGCTGCGGGCGATGCGATCCAGCCACTGTTCACGGCTGATCGCCGGGAAGTGCTCGCACAGGCACTCCAGCACCGTCGCCCAAGGGCCAGGTGGCAAATACAACGTGCTGGCTTGATGCTGGGATGCGCAAAAACCGGAAGATGACATGACAATGCTCGAAGCCTGGAGAATCAGGCGGGCATTATCCCGCATGGAGCGCGATGGAGCCTAGGGCGGATCTCAGGCCTTGGCCAATTGCGCGCGCAGGACCGGCGAGGCGCTGGCGGCGTCGGTGAATTCCTTGAGCCAACGCAGCACGTCCACCGCTTCCCAGCGGCCGGGATCGTAAAGCGCGTACAGCAAGCCCTGATAACCCACCACATCCAGCTGCTTGTGATAACCGGCGCGCTGGAACAACGCCTCGATCTCGGCAAAGCAGGTGTTGAAATGCACTTTGTTAAATGGCGTCTTGCCTTCCGTGACCAGGCCATCGAGGCGCAGCTCGTTCACCGCGTCGCGCACGACGTCGGCGGACATGCGATTGACGCTGCTTTTCAGTTGTTCAACATTCACCACGGGCGTTCCCTCTATTCCATCACTGTACAAGCATACAGTAACGTAATATTTGGAAACCCACCACCGGAGAAAACTTAAGAAAGGAAGGCAACAATCTGTCCAGTGTCGAATGGCCAGTCCAGTTCTGCCCCGGTATCCACCCGGCGAAGCACCGGAATCCGCAGGCCGTAGGCTTCGGTCAGATCATCGGGGTCGGTGATATCCACCAGTTCTACCATCAACCCATGTTCGACGAGTGGCATGACTTCGACTTCGGCGATCTCACAAAGATGGCAACCCAGGGTGCCGAATAACTGGCATTCAGGAAGCATGGCGAATGGGCCTGATCAGAAAGTAGGACTTTATTCTATGCCCAGCGAATACCTGTGGCGAGCGGGCTTGCCCCGCTTGCCACCACAAGCCCACTTAACCCACACACCCCCTGACACAGATCAGCATGACCTCTAACTGATTCAGCGATTCTCACACCTTTTTGTCCGTTCAACCTGCAAGGAAGCTGCTCGTGTTCGCCAACCTGCTGATCATTCTGGCCTCATCCCTGGTGGTGATTGCGCTGTTTCGCCGGCTGCAATTACCGCCCGTGCTGGGCTACCTGTGCGTGGGCCTGGCTGTGGGGCCCACCGCACTGGACTGGGTGAATGACAGCGAAGACCTGCCCGACCTCGCCGAACTGGGGGTGGTGTTCCTGCTGTTTTCCCTCGGGTTGGAATTTTCCCTGACCAAAATGCTCGCGCTGCGCAGCGTAGTGTTTGGCCTGGGCAGTTTGCAGGTACTCGGTTGCGGGGTGTTGTTGGGCGGCGTGCTGATGGGCTTCGGCCTGGCACCTGGCGTCGCGCTGTTGCTCGGCGCGGGCTTGGCCCTGTCCTCCACCGCCATCGTCAGTAAGGAATTGACCAGCCTCGGGGAAATCTTCAGCAGCCATGGCCAGAACGCGATTGGCGTGTTGCTGTTCCAGGACGTGGTGGCGGTGTTACTGCTGACCTTGGTGCCGGTGTTTGCCGGTAGCAGCGAGCAAGCCTGGTATTGGGCGTTGCCGCTGACCCTGGGCAAAACCGTGTTGTTGTTCGTCGGCCTGCTATTGGCCAGCCGCTGGTTACTGCCCCGCCTGTTCCATGAAGTCGCCGCGTCCCATTCGGCGGAGCTGTTTGTGCTGTTGGCGCTGGTGATCGTCTTGCTCACCGCCTGGCTCACGCATTTGCTGGGCCTTTCCCCTGCGCTCGGCGCTTTTCTGGCCGGCATGCTGTTGGGGGAAAGCCACTACCGACATCAGATCGAGGCGGATATCCGGCCGTTTCGCGACATTCTGCTGGGGCTGTTTTTCGTCAGCATCGGCATGCTTATCGACCTGCAGTTATTCATCAACCACAGCCTGTTGATCCTCGGCCTGACCCTCGCACTGATGCTGATCAAAGGCTGCGTCGTGGCGGCCCTGGTCAAGTTGCGCGGCAGTGACAGTGAGACCGCATGGCGCAGCGGCCTGGCCTTGGCGCAAGGGGGCGAGTTCTGTTTTGCGCTGATGGCGCAGATGCAACAGAGCCGGCTGATCCCGGATGAATTTAATGGGTTGCTGCTTGCCGCCACTTTCTGCTCGATGCTGCTGACCCCGCTGTTACTGCGCGCGGCCCCCACGCTTGCCCTGCGCCTGCACCGCAAGCCCAATCAGCAGGTGCAGTTGGAAGAAATCACCGCACTCAATGCCGAGTTACGCGGCCACACCGTGATTTGCGGGTACGGCCGGGTCGGGCAGTCCATCGGTCGATTTATACGCCAGGAACAACAGGCGTTTATCGCCTTGGACGACGACCCCGAGCGTGTGAAAGAAGCCGCCACCGAAGACAGCAGCGTGCATTATGGCGACTGCCGCCGTGGCGCCCTGCTCAGTGCGGTCGGCCTGGAACGTGCTCGGTTGGTCGTGATCGCGGTGGACAACTCGGATGTGGCGCTGGCGGTGTTGAAGGAAGCACGCAGCATTAACCCGCACGTGCCGATCCTGGTGCGCACCCGCGATGACAGCCAACTGGCTGAGCTGAAAGCGGCAGGCGCCAGCGAGGTGGTGCCTGAGCTGCTGGAGTCGAGCTTGATGCTCGCCTCCCACGCCTTGATCCTGCTGGGCCTGGCGGAGCAACAGGTGCAGGCACGGGTGGACGAGGTTCGGCATAACCGCTATCGGCTGCTGCACGGCTTCTACCCCGAAAGAGAGGCACCGATTAATCCTGACTGACCGAGCCAATCTTGTGGATCGACAGGTCCGCGCCGTAGTACTCCTGCTCCTGGCTCAGGCGCAGCCCGTGCACGCGCTTAATTACGCCATACACCAGCAGTCCGCCGAGCAGCGCTACCACCACGCCAAAGGCGGTGCCGATCAACTGGCTGATCAGGCTTACGCCACCCAGGCCGCCGAGGGCGGTTTGGCCAAAGATGCCGCATGCGATGCCGCCCCATACGCCGCACAGGCCGTGCAACGGCCACACACCCAGCACGTCGTCGATCTTCCAGCGAGCCTGGGCCGCGATGAAGCACCCCACAAACAGACCGCCGGCGACCGCACCGGTGACCAGCGCGCCCACGGGGTGCATCAGGTCGGAACCGGCGCAAATCGCCACCAGCCCGGCGAGCGGGCCGTTATGCAAAAAACCCGGGTCATTGCGGCCGATCACCAACGCGGCGACCGTGCCGCCGACCATCGCCATCAGCGAGTTGACCGCCACCAGCCCACTGACGCCGTTGAGCGTTTGTGCACTCATCACGTTAAAGCCGAACCAGCCGACAATCAGGATCCACGAGCCCAGCGCCAAAAACGGAATGCTTGACGGTGCGAAGGCCACCAGCCGCCCTTCGCGGTATCGCCCGTTACGCGGCCCCAGCAGCAACACGGCCGCCAGCGCCAGCCAGCCGCCCATGGCGTGCACCACCACGGAACCGGCAAAGTCATGGAAACTGGCGCCAAAGGTCGCGAGTAGCCAGGCTTGCAGGCCGAAGTTGCCGTTCCAGACGATGCCTTCAAAAAACGGATAGATAAACGCCACGATCAGCGCGGTGGCGCACAGTTGCGGGGCAAACTTTGCCCGTTCGGCAATGCCCCCGGAAATGATCGCCGGAATGGCCGCCGCAAACGTCAGCAGGAAAAAGAACTTCACCAGGCCGTAGCCATGATCGGCACTGAGCACCGCGGCCGGTTGCATGAAGCTCACGCCGTAGGCGATCCAGTAGCCTATAAAGAAATAGGCCAGGGTGGAGATGACAAAGTCGCTGAGGATCTTCGACAAGGCATTCACTTGGTTTTTCTGGCGCACAGTGCCGACTTCCAGGAACGCGAAGCCGGCGTGCATGGCCAGGACCATGACCGCACCGATCAAGATGAACAGGGTGTTGGAGCTGTGGACGAGGGTGTCCACTGCACTTTGCAAATTTTCCATGGAGGTTGGCAGGCCTGCAAATAAGGCAAAAAGCACCAAAGCGGTTCAAGCCAGGGGTTCGCGCACTAATTTGGCACCACCGGCCCCGCCCCTCTTCAGAAGGCGTGAACCGCTTTAGCGCAGCGATCAACACAACAGGCCGTTGCCGACAGGGTTTTTCCGCGAGTTTCAGTTATTTAGGGTAAGGTTTTTAAAGGCATTCGCCCTGACCGCCCGGATTCAGCGCAGGCCCCAGGGCAGGCGCACCAAGGCAAAGCAAAAGCTGTACCAGACAATTGCAGTGAACCTTCACCGATACCGGTGACTCGAAAACTAACCTAACTAAAATATGTACAGATCAGCCAATCACGGAGATAACCATGGCCAGAAGAACTGCAAAGACTGCTCAAGAAATACTGATGGCGGATTTCCAAACCCTGGTCAGTGACACCGAAAAGTTGCTGGACGACACCGCCGTATTGGCCGGTGATCAGGCCGATGACCTGCGCACCAAGAACCCCGACCGCCTGCTCAAGGCCCTTGAAAACCCGCAACTAACCGAAGACCCACTTGCCGCACGCGGCCAC
>NZ_UYXQ01000015.1 GCF_900624995.1 Pseudomonas antarctica | reverse complement strand
ATTTGCCAAGCAATTGTCAAGTATTTCCTGTACGATGCCTGGCCAAGTTAATTTTCTACAGGTTAGTGGCCGCCATGCGCGTAAAAGCATCCAACAGCAAAGCAAAGCCAGCTCCAGCCGTTGAAACCAGCGAATCGATCAACAGCCAGATTGCTGCGTTCCTCAAGTCCGGCGGCGAAATCCAGCAAATTGCCAAGGGCGTGAGCGGCCAGACTTTCGGCCCGTCCAAGCAGATCAGCCTGGGCAAAAAATAAGACTCACGCAACACACCAAGGCGTTGCATCTAGTCCCTAAGCGTCTTGCCCTCAAGGCGCCAGGACTAGAGCCTGAAACACCCTCTTTGCACTACCCGGTATTGCGCTAATCGACGAACGGGCCTCACCTTCAGGCTTTCGTCGGTATGCTTGCACACGTCTAGCTCGGGCGTCTGCCCAATTTTTCCTGTCACTGCTCCTCGCTTTTCATGGAGTGAAGCATGCTCAAGCCCTGCTTTTTTCTGATAACTGCCCTGGCGGCAAGCCCCTTTGCGCAAGCGCAGATTTTTCAGCGTGAGTTGGGCGATTTCGACCTGAAATTGGGCACTACGCCAAGTCGTAGCATGGCCCAAGGCCTCGTAAAGCCTACGTCCCCTGGCAGTGACTCATTTCATGGCGGCCTGGACCTGAGCCATGACAGCGGCCTGTATTTCGGCCAATTCTCGCCGAACATGGGGCTTTCATCTGCCAATAACCTCGAAGTCGATTCCTACATGGGTTTCAAGCGCCCTTTTGACAAAACCCTGGGTTATGAAGTGGGCCTGATCCATTACAGCTACCCCAAGCTCAGCCCCCTCGACAGTCAGGAGTTCTACGGCGGCTTGAATCTATTGGGTAATCGCTTTGGCGTCTCCTTCAGCAACGACCCCGACCGCCAGGACAGCACTCTGTTTGCCGACCTTGGCGGCACGCAGCCTTTCGGCATCGGCGTCAGCATGAAGTACACCACGCACCAATTGGGCACCCCGGCCTCGGTGGAAAGCGGTGCCATCAATCGCTTCAGTGATTGGTCGGTACAACTCTCCCGCGCGTGGAAGGGCGTCGACCTGGACCTGATCTACAGCGACTCAAGCCTCAGCGGCGGCGATTGTTCGGCCTACTCCGGACACAACTCGCAATGCGACGGTCTCTTGACCTTAAAGGCTGTGCGGCCGTTTTATTGATGGGCTGAACTGTCGCCCACAGCGCGGGTTCACATGCATTAACCTCCTCTGCGCAAGGAATCGCCCATGCTGCGTCGGCTCAAATTTCTGGTGATATTGCTGACCTTGAGCCTAGTGCTCGCCGGCTGCAATCGCGTGGGCCTGGCCTACCGCAATCTGGACGTGATTATTCCCTGGACCCTCAACGACTACCTGGACATGAATGCCGGGCAAAAGAGCTGGTTCAACGACACGCTCAAGGAGCACCTGGCCTGGCACTGCACCACGCAGCTGCCGGGCTACCTGGATTGGCTTAATCGCCTGCAACAGATGGTCGACAGCAATCAGGTAACTGACGCCGCACTGCAGACGCGTACCGCCGAAGCCAAGCAGGCGATTGCCGAGGTGGCGCGCGAAATTACCCCTTCAGCCATCCAACTGCTGCAAGGCTTGGACGATCAGCAGGTCCAAAACATGAGCGACGCCCTGGCCAAAGACTTGCGTAAGCGCCAGGACGAATACCTCAAACCGCCCCTGGCGCAGCAAATCAAGGAGCGCGCCCAGCGCATGAACAAACGCCTGGACGCCTGGATCGGCCCGCTCAGTGCCAGCCAGCAAAATCGGGTTATGGCGTGGTCTATTGCCTTGGGTGAACAGAACCAGGAATGGATCGGCAACCGTGCCCGGTGGCAGGCACAACTCATCACCGCGGTGCAGCAGCGTCAAAACGCGGACTTCCCACAGAAAATCCAACAATTGCTGGTGGACCGTGAAAGCCTATGGACTGCGGCATACAAAGTTGCGTATGCGCAGACGGAAACGGCCGCACGCAGCCTGATTGTCGACCTGATGGCCGAAAGCAGTGTGCAGCAGAGGCTGAAGCTGACGCAAAAAATCGACAGCGTGCGCAGCGATTTCAAGACGCTCACGTGCCTTAAGGCCGCTCCCGTTTAAAATGTGCGACTCTGCGCTTTAAGCGATTTGCGCCTTCGAGGCCACTTCAGCAAACGTCTCTGGGTCCAATGCATCAGGCTGCTCATCCAAGACTTGGCGAGGATGATCATTGCCCGGGATGGAGCTGTCGATCAGCGCCAGCAACTGAGCGCCCAACGCGGTCAGGATGAAATTCTCACCATTACCGCCCTCTTCCTCCGGTCGCGATTCGATAAACCCACGCTTGAACAGCAGCGCTTCGTAATCGGCAGCGGTCTTTTTCAACGCATCCAAATTGCCCGTGGACTCGCCCGCGGTAGCCTTCTCCACAGCTTCCTGCTCGGCATACTTGCGCGGTGCAAAGCTGCCTTCGCCGTTCTGCACTTCATGCAGCAGGCGTTCAATCAAATCCCAATTGTAAGTCGTCATCCTGATTCCTCCTGCAGGCCAATGAAAAGTTAGCCCGTCTAGAGGTGTGACATGCCTCGTCACTGACCGTTCAGCCGAATAGACGGGTGCCATTTCTCGGAACTTTCCAGACGTTCGCCACCTCAACTGAACACTACTGCCAAGGAGGTCCTACCATGAAAACGCTGATAAACCTGGCCATTGCCGCCACGCTGCTGACCGCGTTGCCCACCTGGGCGTGTACGCCTGAAGAAGCCACCGCGAAACGCGAACAACTGGCCCAGGAAGTGACCAAGCTCACTAAACAGAACCCAACCAAGGCCAAGGAAATGAATGCAGAGCTGCAGAAAATGGACATGGACACGGCGGCCGCGGATTTACCCGACAAATGCCAATTGATCGATCAGCGCCTTAAAGACCTCGATAAAGCGGCTGGCGAGACAAACAACTGAAGGCATAAAAAAACCGGACATCGTCCGGTTTTTTTATGCTCGCGCAGCCTTACTCGGCAGCCGGCGCTTCTGGCTTACGACGCTTGAGCGGCGCCATGCCGTCCTTGCTGACGAGCGACAGGTTGTCGGTCTTCGGCCGGTTGGTAATCTTGCGCTTGGTCGGCGACTTGGCACCGGCCTTTTTCTTGTCGCCCTTAGCGTCGACTTTTTTCTTCTTCACGCCAACCGCCTTGCCCGACGCCTTGACCTTCTTCGGCCCGGTGTAGGTGCCTTTGACTTCCTTGATGGTGCGGCGCTCGAACGACTGCTTGAGGTAGCGCTCAATGCTCGACATCAGGTTCCAGTCGCCGTGGCAGATCAGCGAGATCGCCAGGCCATCGTTGCCGGCACGCCCGGTACGCCCGATACGGTGCACATATTCGTCGCCGCTGCGGGGCATGTCGAAGTTGATCACCATGTCCAGGCCATCCACGTCCAGGCCGCGAGCGGCGACATCGGTGGCAACCAGGATCTTCACGCCGCCGGCCTTCAGACGGTCAATGGCCAGCTTGCGGTCCTTCTGGTCTTTCTCACCGTGCAGCACGAACGCTTTGTAGTCCTGTGCCACCAGACGACCATAAATACGGTCAGCGGCAGCACGGGTGTTGGTGAACACGATGGCCTTCTGATAGGTCTCGTTGGCCAACAGCCAGTTCAGGATCTGTTCTTTGTGCACGTTATGGTCGGCAGTGACGATCTGCTGACGCGTGGTAGCGTTCAGGTCACTGACGTTGTTGACCTGCAAGTGCTCAGGGTTGTTCAGGACTTTGGCGACCATGTCGCGCAGGGTAGAGCCGCCAGTAGTGGCGGAGAACAGCATGGTCTGCTGGCGATTCACACATTCAGCCACCAGGCGCTGCACGTCGTCGGCAAAGCCCATGTCGAGCATGCGGTCGGCTTCGTCGAGCACCAGCACTTCAACTTCCTTGAGGTCGAGGTTGCCGGCGTTGAGTTGCTCGATCATGCGCCCTGGCGTGCCGATCAGAATATCCGGCACCTTGCGCAGCATAGCGGCCTGGACCTTGAAGTCTTCGCCGCCGGTGATCAGGCCGGACTTGATGAAGGTGAACTGCGAGAAGCGCTCCACTTCTTTCAGGGTCTGCTGGGCCAGCTCGCGGGTCGGCAGCAGGATCAAGGTCTTGATGCTGACACGGACTTTAGCCGGACCGATCAGGCGGTGCAGAATCGGCAGGACGAAAGCGGCGGTCTTGCCACTCCCGGTTTGAGCCGTCACCCGCAGGTCACGCCCTTGGAGCGCGAGCGGGATGGCCGCTGCTTGCACAGGCGTAGGCTCGACAAATTTAAGCTCGGCCACGGCTTTGAGCAGGCGTTCGTGCAGGGCGAATTGGGAAAACACGGGTGCTACCTCGAAGAAATACAAAATATCAGCTGCATAGGGTAACGGTTTCGGGCGTCCAAACCGAGTTTCTTTACGCGAACGGGGCTAATCAGCTGCTTTTTTGTCAGGATATTTGTCTACAACGTCAACTTTGTCGCACTTAAATGCTCTAATCGGCCCGTGTTGTCTTACAGAGGAATCGGTTTCACCCATGGATATCAAACAGTTCTGGCTCAACATCCAAGACCTTTGGGGCGCCCTCGATCAGCACCCGCTGCTGCATGCAAGCCTAGGTTTGCTGGTATTGCTGGTGGTGGCCCTGCTGGTTGGACGGGTCGCACGCTACCTCATCCTCCACGCCGTCAAATTGCTCGGCCGGCAACCGGCGCTGCACTGGCTCAATGACCTGCGGCATAACAAAGTCTTCCACCGCCTGGCGCAGATGACGCCGTCCCTGGTGATCCAGTTCGGCCTGTACCTGGTGCCGGACGTGAGCAAGACCGCCACGCTGTTTATCGGCAATGTGGCCCTGGCGTTCACCCTCCTGTTCATGACACTGGCTGTGAGTGCCCTGCTCAACGCGCTGCTGGATATCTACGCGCGCACTGAACATGCGCGCACCCGCTCGATCAAGGGCTATGTGCAATTGGCAAAAATGGTGCTGTTCGTGTTTGCCGCGATCATCATCGTCGCCACCCTGATCGACCGTTCGCCGCTGTTGCTGCTGTCCGGTTTGGGTGCCATGTCGGCGGTGATCTTGTTGGTGTACAAGGACACGCTGCTGTCGTTCGTCGCCAGTGTGCAATTGACCAGCAACGATATGCTGCGGGTCGGCGACTGGATCGAAATGCCCCAGGTCGGCGCCGACGGTGACGTGGTGGACATCACCCTGCACACAGTCAAAGTGCAGAATTTCGACAAGACCATCGTCTCGATTCCGACCTGGCGCCTGATGTCAGAGTCGTTCAAGAACTGGCGCGGCATGCAGGCGTCCGGCGGGCGCCGCATCAAGCGCTGCCTGTACATCGACGCCAGCGGCGTGCGTTTCCTGCGTGACGACGAAGAAGTACGCATGACCCAGGTTCACCTGCTCACCGACTACATAGGCCGCAAGCAGGCCGAACTCAAGGCTTGGAACGAAGCCCAGGGCGACAGCTCGCAGCTGTCAGCCAACCGCCGCCGCATGACCAACCTCGGCACCTTCCGCGCCTATGCCCTGGCCTATCTGAAAAGCCACCCGGACATCCAGCCGAACATGACCTGCATGGTGCGCCAGATGCAAACCACCGCCCAGGGCGTGCCGCTGGAAATCTACTGCTTCACGCGCACCACGGCGTGGGCAGATTACGAGCGCATTCAGGGGGATATTTTTGATTATCTGCTGGCGGTGTTGCCGGAGTTCGGCTTGAGTCTGTATCAGCAGCCGAGTGGCGGTGACTTGCGGGCAGGGATGTTGCCAGCGGTGTTGGGGGCCAGTCATTTGCCTAGCCTGGAACACCGTTCTATCTAACTTCGCCAACCACCTGTGGGAGCGGGCTTGCCGCTCCCACAGAGACTCAGCGGTGAGTCGGCACTTTGCGCACGCCCAGTCGGCTGATCCACACCGCGCCCAAAATCACCAACCCGCCCAACGCCAGCCTCCCCAGCGGCTCATGCTGGTTCCAGATCAGCAAGTTCAGCAGCAACCCCACCGGCACATGCAGGTTGTTCATCACCGCCAAGGTGCCGCCGTTGACCAGGCAGGCGCCCTTGTTCCACCAGTACATGCCCAGCGCGGTGCTGACCAACCCGAGGAACACCAACACGCCCCATTGCAGTGGCGCCTGCGGCAGGAAGTCGGCCTTGCCGAACAGCACGAATGCCGGCAACACCACGATCAAGGCGCCCAGGTAGAAATAGCCGAAGCGCCGGTAATGCGGCAAATCACTCGGATAACGCGCCACCAGGTGCTTGTACATCACCTGCCCGGCCGCGTAGGTGAAGTTGGCCAGTTGCAGCAGCAAAAAGCCGCCGAGGAAGTGCGGGGTGATCTGGTCGAAGCGGATTACCGCCGCCCCGCCCACTGCCACCAGTGCAGCGATCAACGCCCAAGGGTTGAAGCGCCGGTTGAGGGCGTCTTCGATCAGAGTCACGTGCAACGGCGTGAGAATGGTGAACAGCAGCACTTCCGGCACGGTGAGCACACGAAAACTCAGGTACAGGCACACGTAGGTCACGCCGAACTGCAGCGCGCCGATCACCAACATACCGCGCATGAACGCAGGTTCGACCGAGCGCCAGCGGGTCAGCGGGATAAAGACCAGCCCAGCCAATACCACGCGCACCAGCACGGCGAAGTAGCTGTCGACGTGACCGGCGAGGTATTCGCCGATCAAGCTGAAGGAAAATGCCTGAATCAGGGTGACAACCAGTAGATAGCCCATGCGCGCCTCGTTTCGAATGGGCGCGACTTTAAGGGTTTTCGGTGTTTGACGAAACTCGAGGCAAAAAAAACCCGACCTCGCTAAAGCGTCAGTCGGGCAGGAGCACTCAGGAGCAACAAGTGCAAAGGGAGGTTCGATACGCGTACTTGAAGGGTTTGCGTGGAGCGATATAAACACCACGCGATTATGTGACGATTAAACGATCAAGCGACCTGAGCCAGCAGCGCTTTAGCGTGGTTGATGCCCTTCTCCTGGAAGTCCCCGCTCAGGTTCACCCCTTCAGCATGAATGAAGGTGACGTCATGAATCCCGATAAAGGCCATGACCTGACGCAGGTACGGTTCCTGGTGATCGGAGGTGGCACCGGTGTGGATGCCGCCCCGCGCTGTCAGCACAATGGCGCGCTTGCCGGTGAGCAAACCCTGAGGGCCGGTGGCGGTGTACTTGAAGGTCACACCGGCGCGCAAAACGTGATCCAGCCAGGCTTTGAGGGTGCTGGGGATGGCGAAGTTGTACATCGGCGCAGCCATCACCAGCACGTCGGCAGCCAGCAGTTCGTCGGTCAATTCGTTGGAACGGTCCAGGGACGCCTGTTCAATGCCGCTGCGCTGTTCGGCAGGTTTCATCCAGCCGCCGAGCAGGTTGGCGTCCAGGTGCGGCACCGGGTTGAGCGCCACGTCACGCACAGTGATCTGATCCGCCGGATGAGCGACCTGCCATTGGCCGATGAACTGTTGGGTCAGCTGGCGGGAGATAGAACCCTGCTGGCGGGCGCTGCTTTCGATGATCAGAACATTGGGCATGGCTAGGTAGGCTCCATCTGTAAGTGCTGTAAGACGATGGAGAAAAGATTAACCAGGGCTCATTCGATAAAAAAGCGCAAAAAACTGCTACAACCCATCTAGAAATTTGTTTATAAGCGGAGTATTGCTGTGGGCATGCTCCGCTGCTGCTTTATTTTGGGGCGCAAGCCAGGGTGATGCGCATCTTGATGATGGCGCGGCTGAACTTGACGGTTGTGTTGGTGCTTTTGCCCGCCAGCACCGTGACCTTGCGATTACGCGGCGATTCCGGGCCGTTAGTGAAGGTTACTGAACACACCGCATCGACAGTGCCGTAGTTATTGAGTCGAATCGAACTGATGTCGCCGTCCACATCGGAGGCGCTGTAGTCCACTTGCACGCCGTCGATTTTTTTTGTCACGTCGATGGGATAGGCAAATGCGCTCATCGGCAGCAGCGCCAGCAACACACAACAGAATTTTCTCATTCGGCAGTCTCCAATAAGGACTGCCAGCTTAGGACAAGAGGAGCTCATCTTGAAAGCGCCCCGCGTTACCCTCGATCAATGGCGCACGCTGCAAGCGGTGGTCGACCATGGTGGCTTCGCCCAGGCGGCTGAAGCGCTGCACCGCTCGCAATCCTCGGTGAGTTACACCGTGGCGCGCATGCAAGACCAACTCGGCGTGCCGCTGCTGCGCATCGATGGGCGCAAGGCGGTGCTCACCGATGCCGGTGAAGTGCTGTTGCGCCGCTCTCGGCAACTGGTGAAAAACGCCAGCCAACTGGAAGACCTCGCCCACCATATGGAACAGGGCTGGGAGGCCGAAGTGCGGCTGGTGGTGGATGCCGCCTACCCGAATGCGCGCCTGGTGCGTGCCCTCACCGCCTTTATGCCGCAAAGCCGTGGTTGCCGCGTGCGCCTGCGCGAAGAAGTGTTGTCGGGCGTAGAAGAGTTGTTGATTGATGGCATGGCCGACCTTGCCATCAGCGGCTTCATCATCCCCGGCTACCTGGGTACGGAAATGAGTGACGTGGAATTTATCGCCGTGGCCCATCCCGACCATTCGCTGCATCGCCTCAACCGCGCGCTGAGCTTCCAGGACCTGGAAAGCCAGATGCAAGTGGTGATCCGCGACTCCGGCCGCCAGCAGCCCCGGGACGTGGGCTGGCTGGGCGCCGAGCAGCGCTGGACCGTCGGCAGCCTGGCCACCGCCGCGACCTTCGTCAGCAGCGGCCTGGGCTTTGCGTGGTTGCCCCGGCACATGATCGAACGCGAACTCAACGAAGGCCTGCTCAAGCAGCTACCCTTGGAAAAGGGCGGCAGCCGCAACCCGACGTTCTACCTGTACGCGAACAAGGACAAACCCCTGGGCCCAGCCACACAGATCCTCGTAGAATTGCTGCGCACCTTTGACACCGCTCCCCTGGACGCGCCTTTCGCCGCCCCCGAGCAAGCCTGAAACGGAGTTCATGCATGGCCTGGTTCGACCATGAAGGCTGCAGCCTGCATTACGAGGAATACGGCCACGGCACCCCGCTGATCCTGATCCATGGCCTGGGCTCCAGCAGCCAGGATTGGGAGCTGCAGATCCCGGTGCTGGCCCGGCATTACCGCCTGATCGTGGTGGATGTGCGCGGCCACGGGCGCTCGGACAAACCCCGCGAGCGCTACAGCATCCAAGGCTTCACCTTCGACCTGCTGGCCCTGATCGAACACTTGAACCTGCCACCCGCCCATGTGGTGGGCTTGTCCATGGGCGGCATGATCGCCTTTCAGTTGGCGGTGGACGAACCCGGCCTGGTCAAGAGTCTGTGCATCGTCAACAGCGCGCCCGAGGTCAAGGTGCGCAGCGCCGATGACTACTGGCAGTGGGCCAAGCGTTGGAGCCTGGCGCGATTGCTCAGCCTGGCCACCATCGGCAAGGCGTTGGGCGACCGGCTGTTCCCCAAACCGCACCAGGCCGACCTGCGCCGCAAGATGGCCGAACGCTGGGCAAAAAACGACAAACGTGCTTATCTCGCCAGCTTTGACGCGATTGTGGGCTGGGGCGTGCAGGAACAACTTTCCAGGATTACCTGTCCTACCCTGGTCATCAGCGCCGACCACGACTACACGCCCGTGGCGCAGAAAGAAATCTATGTAAAACTGCTGCCCGATGCGCGGCTGGTGGTGATCGAAGATTCCCGCCATGCCACGCCCTTGGATCAACCCGAAGTCTTTAACGCTACCTTGCTCGATTTTCTAAAGACAGTCGAAACCACTACCCAGGATCACTGACCCATGTTGAAAAAAATCGCCTTCTTTGCCGGTTCTGTTTTGTTCGCCGCCAACCTGATGGCCGCCGAGCCCGTCAAAGCGCCTCACGTCCTGATCACCACCACCAATGGCAACATTGAAATCGAACTGGACCCGGTCAAGGCGCCGATCAGCACCAAGAACTTCCTGGCCTATGTCGACAAGGGCTTCTACACCAACACGATTTTCCACCGCGTGATCCCGGGTTTCATGGTCCAGGGCGGCGGGTTCACCGCGCAGATGTCGCAAAAGCCGACCGAAGCCCCTATCAAGAACGAAGCCAGCAACGGCCTGCATAACGTACGTGGCACCCTGTCGATGGCGCGCACCAATGACCCGAATTCGGCCACCAGCCAGTTCTTCATCAACGTCGCCGACAATGCGTTCCTCGACCCAGGCCGTGACGCCGGTTATGCCGTGTTCGCCAAAGTGGTCAAAGGCATGGACGTGGTCGATGTGATCGTCAACTCGCAAACCACCACCAAGCAAGGCATGCAGAACGTGCCTATCGATCCTGTTCTGATCAAGTCGGCCAAGCGCATCGACTGAGGTCTGCAGGGCGTTCCTCAGGTAGCCCCGCGCGGTGCCCACAAGGCACCGCGCGCATTTGAACAGGAGAGCCCGCCAGGCGGGCGTCAACCTAATGCTCTATCGTCGTTTTGAACAACTGATCGATATCTTCCGCGCCGCCCCCACTGACGCGCCACCCGACAAAGTCCTGCCCTTCTACCTCTACTACCTGCGCCAAGTGTGGCCAAGCTTTGCCGCCTTGCTGGTCGTCGGTCTGATCGGCGCACTGATCGAAGTGGCGTTGTTCAGCTACCTCAGCCGCATCATCGACCTGGCTCAAGGCACACCACCCGCCAACTTCTTCCAGATTCACAGCACCGAGCTGATCTGGATGGCCGTGGTCGCGCTGTTGCTACGCCCGATCTTCAACGGCCTGCATGATTTGCTGGTGCACCAGACCATCAACCCCGGCATGACCAGCCTGATCCGTTGGCAGAATCACAGCTACGTGCTCAAGCAGAGCCTGAATTTCTTCCAGAACGATTTCGCCGGGCGTATCGCCCAGCGCATCATGCAAACCGGCAATTCACTGCGTGACTCGGCGGTGGCGACGGCGGAAGCCATCTGGCACGTGTCGATCTATGCGATCAGCGCCCTGGTGCTGTTTGCCGAGGCTGACTGGCGGCTGATGATGCCGCTGATCACCTGGATCATTTTCTACAGCCTGGCCTTGCGTTACTTCGTGCCGCGCGTAAAGGAACGCTCGGTGATCTCCTCCGAAGCGCGCTCCAAACTGATGGGCCGCATTGTCGATGGCTACACCAACATCACCACCTTGAAGCTGTTCGCCCATACGCAAAATGAGCAGGAATACGCCAAGGAAGCAATCATCGAGCAGACCGAAAAAACCCAGCTGGCCGCCCGCGTGCTGACCAGCATGGACGTGACGATTTCCATCTTGAACGGCCTGCTGATCGTCACCACCACCGGCCTGGCGTTGTGGTTGTGGACGCAGTCGCTGATCTCCGTCGGTGCGATTGCCTTGGCCACCGGCCTGGTGATTCGCATCGTCAACATGTCGGGCTGGATCATGTGGGTGGTCAACGGCATTTTCGAAAACATCGGCATCGTGCAGGACGGCCTGAAAACCATCGCTGCGCCGCTGGCGGTCACCGACCGCGAGAATGCGCCGCACCTGAACGTGCCGCATGGCGAAGTGCGCTTCGACCAGGTGGACTTCCACTACGGCAAGAAGAGCGGAATCATTGGCGGCTTGAACCTGAACATCAAGGCCGGGGAAAAGATCGGCCTGATCGGCCCCTCCGGCGCGGGCAAGTCGACCCTGGTCAACCTGCTGTTGCGCCTGTATGACCTGCAAGGCGGACGCATCCTGATCGATGGCCAGAACATCGCCGAGGTCGCCCAGCAAAGCCTGCGCGCACAGATCGGCATGATCACCCAGGACACCTCGCTGCTGCACCGCTCGATCCGTGACAACCTGCTGTACGGCAAGCCGGATGCCACCGACGAGGAACTCACCGCCGCCATCCGCAAGGCCCGCGCCGATGAGTTCATTCCGTTGCTGTCGGACGCCGAAGGGCGCACCGGGCTGGATGCCCATGTGGGTGAGCGCGGGGTAAAACTGTCCGGTGGTCAACGCCAGCGCATCGCCATCGCGCGGGTGCTGCTCAAGGACGCGCCGATCCTGATCATGGACGAGGCCACCTCGGCGCTGGACTCGGAAGTCGAAGCGGCGATCCAGGAAAGCCTGGAAACGCTGATGCAGGGCAAGACGGTGATTGCGATCGCGCACCGGTTGTCGACGATTGCGCGGATGGACCGATTGGTGGTGCTGGAGAAAGGGCAAATCGCCGAGACCGGCAACCACGCCGAGTTGCTGGCCCATGGCGGGTTGTATGCAAGGTTGTGGCAACACCAGACCGGAGGTTTTGTCGGCATCGATTAAAAGTACACCGATGAACAATGTGTGTGGCTTGCCTGCGATGACAGTGCATCAGGCGACATCATTGTCGCTCAATAACCGCAATCGCAGGCAAGCCAGCCCCCACACTCAATCAGCGCCAGGTTCCCTATTCATGGGCCCTGGCGCTTTTTTATGGCCTGGACTTGCTTACAAAGCCTGCTTCAATCAAAGCAGTGCCCAGAGGGGCGCTGAAGTAAATCTGCAGGGAGCATCACTGATTTACTGATTGGGTAGAGCGATCTATCAAGGACGTGCTGCATGTCTTTGTTCAAACGTTCAGTCACAGAGGGGTTAGGTACGTTTTGGCTGGTGTTGGGCGGTTGCGGGAGTGCGGTGTTGGCCGCAGCGTTTCCCGCCGTCGGGATTGGCCTGCTGGGTGTAGCCTTGGCATTCGGGCTCACGGTGTTGACCATGGCGTTCGCCATCGGGCATATCAGCGGCTGCCATCTCAACCCGGCAGTGTCAGTGGGGCTGGTCGTGGGCGGGCGGTTTGCGGCCAAGGAGTTACCGGCTTACATCATCGCGCAGGTGATCGGCGGCACCGTCGCCGCTGCGCTGTTGTACTTCATTGCCAGCGGCAAACCGGGGTTCGAACTGGCGACGGGCCTGGCTTCCAATGGCTATGGCGAGCATTCGCCCGGTGGTTACTCACTGGCAGCAGGGTTTGTCTGTGAACTGGTGATGACGGCGATGTTCGTGCTGATCATCCTCGGCGCCACCGACCGTCGTGCCCCGCCGGGCCTCGCGCCCATCGCCATTGGCCTGGCCTTGACCCTGATCCACTTGATCTCCATTCCCGTGACCAACACTTCGGTCAACCCGGCGCGCAGTACCGGCCCGGCACTGATCGTCGGCGGGTGGGCGCTTCAACAGTTATGGCTGTTCTGGCTCGCGCCGATCCTTGGCGCGGTAATCGGCGGCGTGACCTATCGATGGCTGGGCAAGGAGGAACCGGCCTGAGGCAAACGGGTTCAGCCCTGCCGATAAGGCAGGGCTGAGTTAAATAAGCTGTCGTCAGCCTTGATGGGCCTGCATGTACTGGCGCAGTAGCTGATTGATGCGCGTCTGGTAGCCAGTACCCTGACCTTTGAACCACTCAAGAACATCAGCATCCAGTCTAATAGTAACCGCCTGCTTCACCGGCACACGTAGCTCCGCACGCCGGAAAAACTCGGCGTCCAGCTCAGGAATATCGCTGGTATCGATTTCTTCATCACTCATCTTGGCCAGGCGCTCCCAATCAGTTTTCGATGTTTGCGTCATAGTATTTGGCCTCCTTCTTGGTTGCTTTTCGGGCAGAGATGATTCGGATCACATCACCACACCGTTCGGTGTATACGACCACACCCATTAACAGTTTTATCCAGCCAATACTGATCCAACGCTCTTCGCCATAATCTGCCCGATCATCGCGTAAGGCCAGCATTGGATGCCGAAAGATATCTGGAACGTCATTAAAATCGATGCCGTGCTTGGCAATATTGGCTTTATTTTTGGAGTCATCCCACTCAAAAAGCATGGCACATCCTGTATGTACTTTTGTACATACAGGATAAAAGGTTTCTTCACTTTTGGGTGGGCTCGCCAGACCGATGGTTCAGCCCTGGCGATAAGGCAGGGCTGCCCTTGCCTCTTCGGCATACGCCAAAATCCCCACGCGCTCGCGCTCCAGGAAGTCCTCGACGGCATGCTTCAACCCCGGGTGGCGCAGGTAATGCCATGAACGGGTAATCACCGGCTCAAACCCACGAATCAACTTGTGCTCGCCCTGGGCACCGGCGTCGAAGCGCTGCAGGCCGTGGGCGATGGCGTAGTCCATGCCTTGGTAGAAGCAGGTCTCAAAATGCAGGCGGTCGAACTCCGCCAGGCAGCCCCAATAACGCCCGTAGAAGCTGTCGCCACCGATCAGGCTGAAAGCCATGGCCACCGGGCGTGCGCCTTGTTTGGCCAGCACCACGCGGATCGCCTCGGGCATGCGCTCGGCCAACAGGCTGAAAAACGCACGCGTCAGGTACGGCGACTGGCGACGCACCGCGTAGGTGTTGGCGTAGCAGGCATAGACGAAATCCCATTGTGCTTCGCTCAGTTCATGGCCTTGCAACCATTCGAACTCAATGCCCTGCCCCGCCACGTGTTCGCGCTCTTTACGCATCTGTTTGCGCTTGCGTGAACTCAAAGCGTCGAGGAAGTCCTGGAAGTCGCGATAGCCGCGATTCTGCCAATGAAACTGGCAGCCCAAACGCTGCAGCCAGCCGGGCTGCCCGGCCAGAGCAGCGTCCGCCAATGGGTCAGTGAAATTGATATGGGCGCTGGAAAGTCCTTCGATTTCCAGGTAGCCCGGGAGGCTGTTCAGCAGCTCAACACCGTCCTCAGCGTTCCTCGCCAGCAAGCGCGGCCCGCTGACCGGGCTGAACGGCACCGCCGTCAGCAACTTGGGGTAGTAATCAATACCGGCGCGCTCACAGGCATCCGCCCAACCGTGATCAAACACGTACTCGCCGTAGGAATGCCATTTGCGATAACTGGGTAAAGCCGCCACCAAGCGGTCGCCTTCCCAATGCAGCAAGTGCTCGGGCTGCCAGCCCGATTGCGGGCCCAGGCTGGCACTGTCTTCCAGTGCGCTCAAAAACGCATGCCGCACAAAGGGCTGGGCCTGGGCCACGAGGGCGTCCCAAACCTCTGGGGCGATTTCGGACAGGTTGTCCAGGCGTTGCAACGGCATCGGCATCCTCACTACATCGGGGGCGTGAAAGCCTCGCGAGTATCGCTTATCGCCCGGCAATGCACATCTTCAAATCGCGTGACACGACCTAAGAACAACCGTTCCGTTTCTAAATATTTTGTCATCTACATGACATCAATTAGCCACTGTTCAGTCATAAGTGCTCGCGATACTGACGCCTGTTTTTAGAGCGCCTGGTTCTACCAGGTGGCTATTTTCCGTCCGTCATCGGTCGGTTGTGTCCTGGATGGTTTGCCATCCCTCCTCACTTTCGGAGATTGATATGCGTCTTGCTTCCACTAAACCTGCGGCGCTCCTATGTGGCGGCCTGTTGCTGGCCCTGAGCGTTCCGGCCAGCGCCGCAGTCGACGCTAAATTGCTCGACATGCTCAAGGCCAACGGCCAGATCACCGCTGCGCAGTACACCGAACTGCAAGCGGAATTGGCCAAGGACCAGAAAGAAAAGCAGATCGCACAGCAAGCTCAACAAGAGACCAATGAGCAGATCGCGGCCACCGCGAAAAAAACCAACGACCTGAGCGTGTTCGATCAGAAGCTGGCCTGGGCTGCCAAGACTCAGCTCAAGGGTGACGTACGCTTCCGTCAGGAAACCGTGAAGATCCAGGGCGAATCCAACAACGGTGGCCGTGACAAGGACCGTCAGCGCATCCGTGCCCGCCTGGGTGCTTACACCGAGATCAACTCGCAGGTTGACACCGGCATCCGGATTGCCACCGGCAGCAGCGACGACGCGCGCTCGACCAACCAGGACCAGGACAACTACTTCGACAAGAAGTCGATCTGGCTGGACCTCGGCTACATCGACTACCACCCGGACCAGATCAAGAACCTGCACGTGATCGGCGGCAAAATGCTCCAGCCGTGGGTCAACATGGGCGACGTGATCTGGGATAGCGATATCAACCCGGAAGGCCTGGCCCTGACCTACAAATACCCATTGGGCAGCAGCGCCGAACTGTTCGGCAGCCTGGGTAACTACAACCTCAAGGACAACGTCGATGGCGACGGCGTGCAATTTCGCCACGACCTGCGCCTGACTTCCGGCCAGTTGGGTACGCGTTTCTCGGTGACCGACAACCTGAAAATGACCCTGGGCGGCAGTGTCTACGCCTACCAGAATGACAAGGACAGCCGTTGCACAACGACCACCACGCCTTGCGCACTGGCGGTCAACGGTAACTCGGCCGACAACCAGTTCCGCCTGTATGAAGGGTTTGCCCAGGCTGACATCAGTGGCCTGGCTGTACCGCTGGCGTTCTACGGCCAGTACGTGAAAAACAACGATGCCGTGACCGATCAGGACACCGCCTGGTTGATCGGTGCCAAGTCCAAGGTGTTTGGCTTTAACCTCGACTACAACTACCGCGATGTCCAGCGGAACGCTGTGGTGGGCGCCTTCACTGACTCGGACTTCGCCAACGGCACCACCGGTTCGCGCGGCCATAAGATGAAGGTCAGCTACGACATCGACAAGAACTTCGCCCTCGGCGCCACGTACTTCCTGACCAAGGCTGACTACGCCAGCCGCACGCAGCGTGATGCCAACACCAACACCCTACAGTTGGATGCCGAAGCCAAGTTCTAAGTGTGTATGCAATAAGCCTTGGGCCAGGACGGCCCGAGGTAGTTTTAACAGCCTTGCGTGGGTGGTTCGATCCCCATCATCCGTTCGACGCCCCCACGCGAGCCTGCCCTTCGCAGACTTTACTGACCCTTCAACCGCTCGGCTGCCAACCGTGTAGCCAAATCATCAGCGTCGCTGACCGGTTCCTCCGGCATGAGCTTCAATGTCGCCTGCATCAGGCGCATCTGACGGATAAATCGCCGGCAGTTAGGGCAAAACATCAGGTGATGACGCACCATCAGACGCTCACGAAAGGTCAATTGCCCATCGAGATAGTCACTGGAACGCGCCACTTGCTCTTTACAGGTCAACATTCGCCCGTTTCCTCAAAATGCTCCACCGTCGCGAAGACTTTAAGCCGTGCTCGATGCAACAGCACACGGACATTGGAGAGCGACAGGGTCAGAAGATTACAGATTTCTTCCAACTCCAATCCCTGGCGCTCACGCAGCACCAGCACGCTGCTTTGCAACTCCGACAAACTCAGCAACGTGTGTTCCAGGCATTTGCGCAACTCATCTTCGGTCAGCAAGGCTTCTGGGGTGTCCTGGTGCCAGGCATAGGGGGCGACGGCCCAGTGGCCATCGTCGGGGACGAACCGATCGTCACCGATGGTGCCGTGGGGCGAGGGCAAATCGTCGAGCAACACTTCCCGGCGATTTTGCTTATAGCGGCCCTTGGCGGCGTTGGCCGTGATCGTCAGCAGCCAGGTCTTGAGGCTGGAACGCCCTTCGAACTTGGCCAGGTTACGCACCACCGACAACCACGCGTCCTGGACCACTTCGTCGGCATGGCGCTGGCCGACGATGGCATAGGCCACCGCGCGCATCGCGCTCTGGTAGGTGATGACCAATTCTTTATAGGCCCGCTGCTCGCCCTTGAGCAGCCGTTCGAGCAGGTGCGCGTCGTCCGCTGCTGCCATTCAGAACCTCGATTTCAAAGTGCAAACCCAATCAGTGTGGCAAACCGATTCCTGTGGGAGCTGGCTGGCCGGCCCCCCCATTGACCGCGTTTAGCGTTTACGCAGGATCACGCTGCCGATCGAATAGCCTGCGCCGAACGAGCTGAGCACCGCCACAGAACCTTTTGGCAAGTCGTCCTGGTATGTGTGGAAGGCAATCACCGAGCCCGCCGAGCTGGTATTGGCGTAGGTGTCGAGAATCACCGGTGCTTCTTGCACCGAGGCTTCGCGGCCCAGCAGTTTTTTCACGATCAGGTGGTTCATGCTCAAGTTGGCCTGGTGCAGCCAGAAGCGCTTCACATCGGCCACATTCAGCTGGTTTTCTTCCAGGTGCACACCGATCAATTCGGCGACCATCGGGCAGACATCACGGAACACCTTGCGGCCTTCCTGCACGAACAGCTTGTCGGGCGCGCCGATGCCCTCTTCTGCCGTGCGGTTGAGGAAGCCGAAGTTATTGCGGATGTTGTTGGAGAACTTGGTCAGCAGTTTGGTGCTCACCACATCGAACTGGTGCTCGGAGGTCGCCAGGTCAGCGCGCTCAAGAATCACCGCCGTGGCCGCGTCACCAAAGATGAAGTGGCTGTCACGGTCGCGGAAATTCAGGTGGCCGGTGCAGACTTCCGGGTTGACCATCAGGATCGCCCGGGCCTGGCCCAGTTGGATGCTGTTGGCGGCGTTCTGGATACCGAAGGTCGCCGACGAGCAGGCCACGTTCATGTCAAAACCGAAACCTTCGATGCCCAGAGCTTCCTGCACTTCAATGGCGATGGCCGGGTAGGCGCGCTGCAGGTTGGAGCAGGCGACGATCACGCCGTCGATGTCGGCGGCGGTTTTGCCGGCGCGCTGCAGGGCTTGCTCGGCGGCACCGATGGCCATCTGGCAGAGCACCGACCACTCGTCATTGCTGCGCTCAGGCAGGCGCGGGGCCATGCGCTGCGGGTCGAGAATGCCGTCCTTGTCCATGACAAACCGGCTCTTGATGCCCGAGGCCTTCTCGATAAAGGCCGCACTGGACTCAGTCAGTGCCTGCACGTCACCGCGCTCGATAGCGGCGGCATTGGCCGTATTGAACTGCTGCACATAGGCATTGAAAGACTGCACCAGCTCTTCGTTGGAGATGCTGTTGGCCGGGGTGTACAGGCCAGTGCCGCTGATGACGACGTTATGCACGGTCGTTCCTCTAAATCTGTCAGGCAGAAGATATTGGTACCGTCGTACCAAACTTTAAGTCGTTCGATTCCGTCCAGCGGGCATCAAACTGTCAACGCTTTATTCCATGGTGCCGTGGCTGCAACAGCCCTTCACGGCGATCCCGGCATTTATAACCGCGAAGTTTGCCACAACCCCAAGGATTTGGCGCCATTATCCCGGATAAACCCCGTCCACCTGTAGGAACTGGCTTGCCTGCGATGCAGACACTGCGGTGTATCAGTCAAACCACGGTGATGCCATCGCAGGCAGGCCGGCGCCCACACTGGATCGGTCTTGCCGTGAACGCCGGGAAAGGCCTCAAGCCTCCACCAGGCTCCACTGCTTACTCAATCGCTTATCAGAAATCGGCACTTTGGTGCCCAACTGCTGGGCAAACAACGACACGCGATATTCCTCCAACCACCAGCGGTAAAGCGCCAACTGCGGGTCGCGCTTGCCTTCTTGGGCGTGCTTGTTCAAGCGATTCTGGTACTGCGCCCACAGGCCGCTCAGCTCGTTACTCCACACGCGATCTTTTTGCACCTGGCTCGGCAACTTCTCCAGGCGCAGTTCGATGGCCTTGAGGAACCGCGGCAACTCCTTGAGCCACTGCGCCGGGGTTTCGCGCACAAAACCGGGGTACACCAGGTTGCTCAACTGCTGCTTGATGTCATTCAAGGCCACCGCCTGGGCCAAGTCGATCTTGCCTTTGAAACGCTTCTGCAAACCGTGCCAGAGCTTCAGCACTTCCAGGGTCAGGCGGGCCAGGCGTTCGGCGTGCTCGGTCCAACTGCCGCGCTTGCGTTCGGCCAAGGCGGCCAAGCCCGCACCGTCGCGCGGCAGGCTGGCTTCGCCTTCCAGCACGCAGGTGTCGAGGCTGGCCAGCAGAATGTCTTCGACCAGCGCATCGATACGGCCCAGCTCGCGGTACATCAGGCCCAGCTCGGTCAGGCCGGGCAATTTACCGCGCAGGAACTTCGCCGGTTCGGCCAATTGCTGCATCAGCAAACGCTGCAAGGCGCGACGGTGCTGAAACTCGGCCTCGGCGGCTGTCGAGAACCGCCCTTCCTTGACCGTAGCGTTTTCTTCGACCAGCGCCGGGTAAACCGTCATCGACAGGCCCGCGATCTTTTGCTGGGTCTTCTCGGCCACCGCCGCAAACACCTTGGCTTCCACCGGCTGCTGGCTTTTCGCGGTTTGCGGCACGGCCAACGCGGCCTGGCTGGCTTCGGCAAAACGTGCCGTCAGCTCAGCCAGGTCACGGCCTTCGCCAAGGAACTTGCCTTGGCCGTCGACCACTTCCAGGTTCATCTTCAGGTGGTTTTCCACCTGCTGCGCCGCCTCGGCCCAGGCTTCATCGCTGACCCGCGCACCGGTCATGCGCAGCAGTTCGCGCCCCAGCGCCTGGGGCAGCGAGCCTTGGCCGAATTCGATGCGTTGCAGCGCCGCCTTGACGAAATCCGGCACCGGTACAAAGTTTTTGCGCAGCGCTTTGGGCAAGTTGCGCACCAGCGCGATGCACTTGGCCTCGATCACACCCGGCACCAGCCATTCCAGACGCTCCGGCGGTAACGCCGGCAGCAGCGGCGCCGGCACGCGCAGGGTCACGCCGTCGCGCGGGTGGTTGGGTTCGAAGTGGTAACTCAGGGCCAGTTCCAAGTCGCCCAGGTGCAGGGTGTCAGGGTAATGCAGGGCGGTGACTTCACTGGCCTCGCGGGCCAGCACGTCTTCTTCGCGCATGATCAGCAGCTGCGGGTCTTTCTGGCTGTTGACCTTGTACCAGCTGTCGAACGTGGCAGTCTGGTGGATCTCTGCCGGCAAGCGCGCATCGTAGAAGGCGTACAGGGTTTCCTCATCCGCCAGAATGTCACGACGGCGCGCCTTGGCTTCCAGTTCGTCGAGCTGTTCCAGCAGTTGCTGGTTGGCCGTCAGACACTTGGCCCGCGACTGAATCGCGCCACGCACCAAGCCTTCGCGGATAAACAGCTCGCGCGACACCACCGGGTCAATCGGCCCGTAATGCACCGGCCGACGCCCGACCACAATCAGCCCGAACAGGGTGATTTGTTCAAACGCCACCACTTGGCCGCGCTTTTTTTCCCAGTGCGGTTCGAAGTGGTTTTTCTTGATCAGGTGGCCCGCCAACGGCTCGATCCAGTCGGCGTCGATCTTCGCCACCATGCGCGCATACAGCTTGGTGGTTTCCACCAGTTCGGCAGTCATTAGCCATTGCGGGCGTTTTTTGCCGATGCCCGAGGAAGGGTGAATCCAGAAGCGCCGCTGGCGCGCCCCGAGGTAATCACCGTCTTCGGTTTTCTGCCCGATCTGGCTAAGCAGGCCGGACAATACGGCCTTATGCAGCTTGGCAAAGTCCGCCGGCTCTTTGTTAATCGTCAACTGCATGTCGCGGCAGATCAGGCTCAACTGGCGGTGAGCGTCGCGCCACTCGCGCAGCCGCAAGTAATTCAGGAAGTTCTTACGGCACCAGTTGCGCAACGGGCTGGCCGTCAGCTCCTGGCGTTGCTCTTCAAAACCGCGCCACAGGTTAACCAACCCGGCAAAGTCGGAATCCGCATCCTTCCACTGGGCGTGGGCCTGGTCGGCGGCTTGCTGACGCTCGGGTGGACGCTCGCGCGGGTCCTGGATCGACATCGCACTGGCGACGATCAACACCTCCTGCAAGCTGCCGAGCTTGGCGGCTTCGAGCAGCATGCGGCCCATGCGCGGGTCCACCGGCAGGCGCGCCAGTTGGCGCCCCAGCGGCGTAAGCTGGCTGTTACGGTCCACCGCCGAGAGTTCTTGCAGCAGGTTAAACCCGTCGCTGATGGCCTTGCCGTCCGGCGGCTCGATGAACGGGAAATCGGTGATCTCGCCCAAGCGTAGGTGCAGCATCTGCAGGATCACGGCGGCAAGGTTGGTGCGCAGGATCTCCGGGTCGGTAAATTCCGGGCGGCCGATAAAGTCTTCTTCGCTGTACAAGCGGATGCAAATCCCCGGCTCGACCCGCCCGCACCGACCTTTACGCTGGTTGGCGCTGGCCTGGGAAATCGCCTCGATCGGCAGGCGCTGCACCTTGGCGCGGTAGCTGTAGCGGCTGATGCGCGCAGTGCCGCTGTCGATCACGTAGCGAATGCCCGGCACGGTCAGCGAGGTTTCCGCAACGTTCGTCGCCAGCACCACGCGCCGGCCCGGGTGAGACTGGAAAATACGCTGCTGCTCGGCCGGTGAGAGGCGCGCGTACAGCGGCAGAATTTCGGTGTGCTTGAGCTGAGCCTTGCGCAGCATCTCGGCGGCGTCACGAATCTCGCGCTCGCCCGGCAAGAACACCAGCACATCGCCAGGGCTGCGGCGTTCACTGCGCTCATAGGCGGCGATTTCATCAAGGGTGGCGAGGATCGCCTGGTCGACGGTCAAGTCGTCCTCGACGCGGTTGCCCTCCTCGTCCTGCTCCAGGGTCAGCGGACGGTACCAAGTGTCCACCGGGAAGGTGCGACCCGACACCTCAACAATCGGGGCATCGTCAAAATGCTTGGAAAAGCGCTCCAGGTCGATGGTCGCCGAGGTGATGATAACTTTCAGGTCGGGGCGACGCGGCAGCAAGGTTTTCAAGTAGCCGAGCAGGAAGTCGATGTTCAGGCTGCGTTCGTGGGCTTCGTCGACGATGATCGTGTCGTAGCGTTCCAGGTAACGGTCGTTCTGAGTCTCGGCCAGCAGGATACCGTCAGTCATCAGTTTGATCAGGGTGTTGGCGTCACTCTGGTCTTCGAAGCGCACTTGGTAGCCGACCAACGCGCCCAACGGCGTGGCCAGTTCTTCGGCGACGCGGCTGGCGACACTGCGCGCAGCAATTCGGCGTGGCTGAGTGTGGCCAATCAGGCCGTACTGGCCACGGCCGATTTCCAGGCAGATTTTCGGCAACTGGGTGGTTTTACCCGACCCCGTCTCACCGGCAATGATCAGCACCTGATGCTTGTTCAACGCAGCCTTGATTTCATCGCGCTTGGCGGCAATCGGCAGGCTGTCGTCGTAGCGAATCACCGGCAGGCTGGCCCGCCGCGCCGTGACCTGGGCGCAGGACGCCTGCATGCGCGTGACCCACTGCGCCAGCTTCTGCTCGTCGGGCTTCTTGCGTAGCTCAAGCAACTGGCGCCGCAAGCGGTGGCGGTCGGCGAGCATGGCGTGATCGAGGTTTTTGAGCAGTGGGTCGATTGCAGGCGCTTGGTCAGTCATCAGGTACGTATGGGTCGTCTATTTATGCAGGGGCCGGATTGTCGCAGAAAACCGCCAACACGCGCGCCCCTCATTCGTTATCGCGGTCTTTGCGCCGGTACGGGAACACGTCGATGACCTTGCCGGCGCGAATCGCCTCTTGCAGGCCTTTCCAGTAGTCGGCGTTGTACAGCTCACCGTGCAGCTCATCGAACAGCTTGCGCTGGCCGGCGTCGGCGAACAGGAACGGCGGGAACTCTTCGGGAAACACATCCAGCGGGCCGATGGAGTACCAAGGCTCCGAGGCCATTTCGTCTTCGGGCGTGCGCGGTGCGGGGATGTGGCGGAAGTTCGCTTCGGTGAGAAAGCAGATTTCGTCGTAGTCGTAGAACACCACGCGACCGTGACGAGTCACGCCGAAGTTTTTCAGCAACATGTCGCCGGGGAAGATATTCGCCGCCGCCAGTTGCTTGATGGCCAGGCCGTAATCCTCCAAAGCCTCGCGCACCTGGGCGTCGTTGGCGTTGTCGAGGTAGAGATTGAGCGGGGTCATGCGCCGTTCGGTCCAGCAGTGGCGGATCAGCACGGTGTCGCCTTCCACCTCCACCGTGCCCGCAGCGACCTCCAGCAGCTCAGCCAGGCACTCGGGCTCGAACTTGCTCAAGGGAAAGCGGAAGTCGGCGAACTCCTGGGTGTCGGCCATACGCCCTACCCGGTCGACGCTTTTAACCAGGCGATACTTCTCGATCACCGTGGCGCGGCTGACGTTTTTCGAGGGCGAAAAACGATCCTTGATGATCTTGAACACCGTGTTGAAGCCCGGCAGCGTGAACACGCTCATAACCATGCCGCGCACGCCAGGCGCCATGATGAACTGATCATCAGTGGTGGCCAGGTGGTTGATCAGCGCGCGGTAAAACTCCGACTTGCCGTGCTTGTAAAAGCCGATGGAGGTGTACAGCTCAGCGATGTGCTTGCCCGGCAGGATGCGTTTGAGAAAACCGATGAACTCCGCCGGCACCGGCACGTCGACCATGAAGTAGGAACGGGTGAACGAGAAAATGATCGACACATCGGCTTCGTCAGTGATCAGCGCATCGATCTGGATGCCGCGCCCTTCGCGGTGCAGCAGCGGGATCACCAGCGGCCATTGTTCGTCGCGGGTGTAGATGCGCCCGACCAGATAGGCGCCTTTATTGCGGTAGAGCACCGAGGAAAACAGCTCGACGTTGAGGTCCGGGTCTTTGCACACCCAGTCGGGCAGGTTCTCGCGCAGTTGGGTTTCGAGGCGGCGCAGGTCGGCCGCCAGGTCGGCGTAAGGTTCGCTGAACGCGTAATCGGCGAAGACCTGCGCGAGCATCGACGCCAGCTCGCCCGCAGGTTTATACACGCGGGTTTGCGCCGCGCGCGCCCGGCGCAGGCTCGGCCGCGTGGTGTGGATGAACATGCAGCCGTCGCTGATCAGGTCATGGCTGAACAGGCCGCAGAAGATCGAGTTGTACCAGGTCTCGGACAGCTCATCGTCAAAACGCAGGTCGATCAGGCTGATATACGCGCTCTTTACCAGCGGCCACGTGTCGATTTCCAGCAACGCAGCCTTATCGAAGCTCGCCCGCAGGCGCACCGTCACTTCTGCGACTTTTTCTTCGTACACGTTGATACGCGCCGCCGACGCCGCCTGCCCCTGCTGCCACTGAGCCTTCTCAAACCGTTCGCGGGCGCCCATGGTGATCTGGCGGAAGTGCTCACGGTAATCGTCGAAGCCGTCGAGGATCATGCGGGCGATAGCGAGAGCGGGTGGCGACATGCGGGAAACCTCTAGCGGGTATCTGGAAGCACTGAGCTTAGCCAGTGAATGGGGGCAGGAGAAGGAGGATTTTTGCGCACGGGCTGTACACGCCACGGGCGCTACTGAAACGTCAGCGGCCAGCCACTGTCTCGCCTGGCGCGTGGACCTTAATGCCTGGCGACGCAGTTTGTCGTGTAATTAGCGATTGTGTCGAGCAGGCCTCTGGGCAACACTCGCCGCCTTATTGATGTAGGAGTGTTTCGTGAGACCTGTCGACACCCTGTACCTGCTGGGGCTGGCTGCCATCTGGGGCGCGAGTTTCCTGTTCATGCGCATCATCGCGCCGGAAATCGGCACGGTGCCGACCGCGTTTTTTCGCGTGTCGATTGCCGCCGCCGGCCTGCTGGTCATCCTCACATTGATGCGCGTGAACTGGGATTTTCAGGGCAAATTCAAGACTGTCCTGCTGCTGGGCGTGATCAACTCCGGGATTCCCGCGACCATGTACTCGGTGGCGGCCCAAGTGCTGCCCGCAGGCTACTCGGCCATCTTCAACGCCACCACGCCCTTAATGGGCGTGTTGATTGGCGGGCTGTTCTTCAGCGAACGCCTGACGCCGTCGAAAATCGCCGGGGTGAGCCTGGGCCTGTTCGGCGTGGGCGTACTGACCCGCGCCGGGCCGGTGGCGTTTGATCTGCCATTGTTGATGGGCGCGCTGGCCTGCCTGTTGGCCACCACCTGCTATGGCTTCGCCGGTTTCCTGGCGCGGCGTTGGCTGGACCAACGCGGCGGGCTGGACAGCCGGCTCGCGGCGCTGGGCAGCATGCTCGGCGCCACCTTGTTTCTGCTGCCCTTCTTCGCCTACAGCGCCATCAGCCACCCACCTGCGAGTTGGGGGGGTTGGCAGGTGTGGCTGTCATTGCTCGGGTTGGGGCTGGTGTGTACGGCGTTTGCCTACATCCTGTATTTCCGCCTGCTGTCATCTATCGGGCCGGTCAAGTCGATGACGGTGACGTTTATGATTCCGCCGTTTGGGGTGCTGTGGGGGGCGTTGCTGCTGGATGAGCCGTTGTCGATGGCGCATGCGTATGGCGGGGTGTTGATTGCGGGGGCGTTGTGGTTGGTGTTGCGGGTGGGGAAATTGGCTAAGGCGCGGTAGAGCACCAATCGTTTCCCACCCACCTCTGACGGGCGTTCACGTATCATGCTGAACAATTTTACGCCTCCGAAAGAAACTCTGAATGTGTACGGAAAATGGTTCAGCAAGATCGGAAACACTGACATAAAAAACGAACGCAAGGCGAATGACACAAATGAAAAAAGTTGACGAGATTGAGCTACTACGCGCAGTCGCCATTATCTTTGTTCTATTCCAGCATTTGGGACTGTTGCTCATGCCTTCCAAGGAAGCTTGGGCGTTCTTTAATCTCAACAACCCCTACTGGGGTGGTGTAGACCTTTTCTTCTGCATATCTGGCTTTGTCATTTCAAAAAGAATGTTCCAATCGTGGCACACCCTCACACCTAAAGAACACTGGTTTGAAATGAAGCGATTCTGGATCAGACGATTCTTCCGCATCGTTCCGACACTCTGGCTGTGGGTTGGCCTTTCGTTAATTGCAACCGTATATTTCAATACATCAGGCGTATTTGGCCCCATTGGGCCGAACATAAATGATTCGGTTGCCGCCGTTTTAAACTACTCAAATGTGCATGTCTTCCTGTGTGTCATTGGCCACTCAGCATGCGGTCCAAACCCGGTCTACTGGAGCCTTTCACTGGAAGAACAGTTCTACTTCGTGCTGCCTATCCTGTTTTTTTTACCTAAACGACTACTGATTCCCGCCATCGTAGCCTTGGTCCTTATTCAGTTGCCTCTCCATCGAATGCCGTGGGAACAGAGTGTGGGCGGCGCACTTTGGTTTATCAGAACAGACGCTATTCTACTGGGTGTGTTGGTGGCGTATTTCGCAACGACACACTACTACCAACGTCTCGCAACCCAACTCGACGCTAGATACCGATGTGGATCGCTCATCTCGTTCGGTTTGATTATTCTGCTGTCGGCTATCCCTAGGAGCGGTTTCTATTTTAGCGCCGGAGGCATTGCAGTCGTCAGCTGCGTGCTGGTGCTCCTGGCGTCATTCGATAAAGGGTTTCTATTTAAAAAGTCGACTTTTTCACGGCCCTTCCTGTGGGTTGGCACTCGCTCTTTTTCACTCTATTTGATGCACATGCCGCTTTACTACTTCACCAACGAAATGGCCTTCCGACTGTCCGCGTCAAACCCTATGTATAAATACCCCGTGGCCCATGACGCCTTTGACCCTGTGCTGGCCATCGCGACATTGACGATTGTCTTTATTGGTGCTGAGCTTAATTACCGCTTGGTCGAAACCCCACTGCGAAAATTCGGAAGACGATTCGGTGAAAAACGCAGTGCGATAACAAGCCCTGCGTTATCGTGATGGATTGATCAGGGGGGATGAGGTCATGCATCATCCCCCCGGTTTACGTAGCGGATCGGCAAAACATTTTAGCCAGGAAAAAACCTACCTTACGAATAGACATCTCCACTGCCAAGCCAACCTGCTTGGACATAACGATAGACGGTCTTTCACACACCCGAGTAAGGCGATGGCTCCCACCATAGAAACCGTCAACAACAGCACAATAGACAACACCATCGTCAATGCGTAGGACAGTCCACTCTTGAGTATTAACGCAGTCGCACATACGACTGACAGCGACAGTGGAAGATAAATAAAATAGAGAGGAAACAATATCTCGGTAAAATACTGAAACCTTCATAGAGAGCATTCAGCGAAATAGCGTAAACGCCTGTGCAGCTATTAAAATAATCAATCCAACTGACTCTCACGGCCTACCACTACCTGAGTAGCGCTTTTCATTGCGCGTATCGCCAAAAACACAAATAAAGTCTTATACCAAACAAAGAAAAACCACCCGTATGGGTGGTTTTATTTAACGCTGCCGTAAAAACATATGACGGTGGCAACTGTGCGTTACAGGCCACAACCCACGTGTCATTCTCGGACCGCGTGCATTCTGCTATTTCACTTCAATCCACACTACGAGCCACGTTCATCTTGTGAATCGACCACCAAATTTACAGCAGATTGCGACTCAATGCGCTTAATCTCAGCCTCAAGGCGCACTTTAACTTCATGCAGCACTTTAAGACTGGTCATAGGGTCTTTAATGTATTCAAAAAATGAATCCTTGTATGCGCCGTAACGCAACTCGTCGAGCTCTACCTGATTGGCATAAAACTCGGCATTCGGTATTTCACCGCGGACAGCCTGCAGGCCTTTGCGTAAAAAAGCGACACCGGGGTAAACGTGCAACTCTTCAACGCCCCAATCAGGTAAAAAACTTTTGATCTCTTCGGAAAGAAGATTATTCCTGTTGATGATATCAATGGATTGTTTCAGCCAACGCACAGGCGTATCAAGGTAGTCCTTCGCCAACGTCGAACCATCGTAAACAGGCCAGTACGAAGTAAAATAGTCTTCCAGGACATAATAACCTCCTGGGACAACACTGGCGATGAGGGTGAACAAACTGGTTAGTTGATCTGAGCGTTTATGGCTACCGTCATCAATAATAATATCAAACGGTCCATGCTCAGCAACAAACACACTCAACGCAACAGGGTCACCTTGGTCGACGACAAAAGTCTTGATCCTGTCGGTATCCAACACGGTTTTATCATAGATATCCAGCCCAAATATCTGCGCCTGGGGAAAAACCTTGGACCAGAGCATCAAGGACGCGCCGCCTACTTCCCGGCCCTCGCCGCCGACGCCGATCTCCAGCAACTTAAAAGGACGATCGACATAGTCCACAAAGTGGTTGGCATAGAACGGGTGGTACTCATGGGGCACCACCTTATCACAGCCGCACTCGATACCTACCGTTTGCAACTGCAGTTCAAAGTTCTTTCTACTTGGCATCACTGAAAATCTCCCGAATGAACTCTCGATGGTTATCGGTCCACGTCTCACTCCAAGACTTAGGCCAGTTCACAGTAGCATTTTCATACCGTGCTTTCGTATCGTTGGTTCGCTTAACACCCTCAACAATTGCTGCTGACAGTGCATATAGATCAGGACGGGCAGGGATGATGTTTTTTGAAATAGAGGTCAGGTATTCAGGCGTCTTTGTTTCAAACGTATTTGTTACCACCACGGCACCCGAGGCCGCAAGATCCATAGGTATCAGGCTTGGATGCGGCGACGACATCAACGTCAAGCACAGGTCAAAGGTTTTGGTGATAGCTTCGTACTCATCCAACGGCATCCTCGGCAGCTGAGTCACCTCAACCCCATTGGCCAACTGCACGGTAGTATTACCAATGCCCATGCCATAGAACTCCCATTCGCTGTCGTCGAAGGCACCTTTCTTATAGGCGTCGATTAATGCAAGGGCGGCCATTTCAAACATATTCCGGTTGACGGCCGGACGACTGTAAAATACGAAACGTTTCTTGTTTTTCTTTTTCTCAATGTGGAATTGGTCCTCATCATAGATGGACGAAGAGTAAGCATTATCAAAGCTCAGGGACTTGATAGCGGGATCATCAGAGATGATCGAATTCACCTTTAAATACTTCAACAGTGCGCTGGAGGACGACAGCGTATGATATTTAAAATCATAGGAGTTTCTAGAGATGCAATACTGGCTATTGAAGGGATAAAACGCCGCTTCAAAATCCTGAATCAAATACAAAAACGGACGTCCACCCGTGGCCTTTGCAATTTTTTCTGCAAAGTAAGCGCTGTACCAAACTGTAGCAACACAGTTATCACGCGAAGAGACCACCAGCGGAGTCGAGCGAGAGCCGATATATTCGATTTCCAGCTGATCAAACAAATTTTCCATTGATGGAAATTTCTTCAGCGCATCACGAAACTCTTCTTCAATGTAATAGAAGTTATCAAACAGCACTAACCTTACACGATAGCCTTGTTGGGCGATAAAGAGCGCTACGTTGAATACGCCAAAAAAACCTGCCGAAATAGTGCTGATGGTAAATGCCGGTACCAGTACGTTAATACGCACAGGCGCTGAATCGCTGACTACCACCTCGGGAAGATCATACGCTCGGTTGACCATCAAGTTGAGTAAGTGTTCGTCATAGATCTGTGGACGCTCGATCTCTGATTTTTCTTGCTCGCGCATCATCGATGCCAACGGCAAAAATACGTTGACCGCCTTGAGGGAGTAATAGGCAAATTTAACGCGAGCGGGCAAATCCGTAGGAGGTTTGCCTTCACGTAAAGTAGCTAATGCCAGCCGGCACGGGTAGGGACCCAGTGTTTCAAACGCTGCCGCCTTGGCCACTCTATAAAATGCCGCTTTACTCATACACCCTCCCCGATTGAAGAAACTTCCACAATATTTCCAGATTCAAGCTTAATTGTCTTAGTGCAAAACTTATTAATCAGCTCTTTCGAATGAGAAGCGATGACTACGATTTTTGAGCTTTGCATCATGCTTTCCATGCGCTGTTTAGCTTTTTCCTGGAAGGCTTCGTCGCCCACACCAAATACCTCATCGATTAACAGAATATCGCTTGGGTACAGTGTTGATATTGCGAATATTAGCCTTAACTGCATACCCGAAGAATAAGACCTGATCGGGAGATCCAAGTAGCCGCCCAACCCGGAAAAGCTTTCGATTGCAGCAATATCACTCTGCACTCTTTCCAGCGGGAAGCCGTACAGCCTGGCCAACCGTTCGATATTTGCTCGGCCGGACAGTTCGTGGTCGGTGCCGACGCCCAGCTCAAACAGCGCACGGACGCTCCCTTCGATACTCCGAGTGCCGCTGGTCGGCGTATAAATACCCGCCAATGTTCTCAGCAAGGTACTCTTGCCGGAGCCATTGTGACCAATGAGGCCTACTCGATCACCGTCCTTGAGCGTCAAGTTTATATTTTTAAGTGCTTGAATATGGACCGTATGAGAATTATCGCTTGAGATAACCCCACCGGTGCTCATCCTCACTAACTGTTTTCTCAGGGACGCGCCTGCCTCAGTTATTACAGGAAACGTCAGTGACAGATCTTTAAGCTCTATAAATGCCATGTCAAATCCAGAAAACAATATGTTTTTTGTGGCGACCAAAAACCGCTAGCGCCAACGTCCAACCCACCACGCTAAAGACGGCCATACTGGCATAGTCAAGCGAATGGACAGGCAACGAGAGCAATGGATTCTTAACTAACGAAAACAGTGTCGCAATTGGATTATAATCAAACCATGCCGCCGCCGAGACGACGTCGGACTTCTTATAAAGAATGGGTGTCAGGAAGAAAAGAATCGGCATCAGCGCATCAATTGACGGCCCTAAGTCCCGAAACCGAGCCCCCAGCGTAGACACCAGCAGCGAAATCCACCAAAGATTTAGTATGACCAGCAATAAACCCAACAACGCCCAGCCGGCATTTATAAGCGACGGAAAGCCATAAATACAGAACACGACAAGCACAATCGATATGTTATGCCCGAAGTTTATTATATGTTTTGACAGCAGTCGCAACGTGTGCAACGACAACGGCAACGGGTAGTTCCTGATGATTGCCGCCTGGTTTGTAAAGCCGTTTGAAGACTCCGAAATCACCCCAGAAATCATAAACCACAACACTAGGCCAACCGCCAGGTTTGGAAGCATGACATGCAGGTCGACGCTCATCACGGCGCTCCACACCAGCCCCAGCCCGACCACACCCAATGCCGTCCCTAAGGTAATCCACCAGGGCCCTAGCGTACTTCTTGCATACCTTGCTTTAGTGTCACTGATAGCGAAATACAACCAAATATCTCGCCGGGAAATAGCCGCAACTAGATCACTTATACCCTCCCTCATTTACCACCCTCTTGATCAGACAAAAAGCCTGAAGGAAAATATTCCGCATCCTTAAATAGCGAAGCCGCCTTATCCTTAGCGGAAAGGGTCGGATCAATAGACGCTGGCCACTTAATATTTAACTCGGTGTCACTCCAGAGAATTGAGCGTTCCGAGTCAGGATCATAATAGTTAGTGGTTTTATATAAAAACTCAGCACTTTCACTTAGCACAACAAAACCATGCGCAAAACCTTCAGGTACCCACAGTTGTTTTTTATTCTCTGCGCTCAGGTACTCCCCCACCCACTGACCGAATGTGGGAGACCCAAAACGAATATCAACGGCCACGTCAAACACTTCACCCTGCACAATGCGTACAAGTTTACCCTGAGGCTGCTTAAGCTGATAATGCAAGCCTCTGAGCACATTCTTGGCTGAGCGTGAGTGATTGTCTTGTACGAAGGTAACTGATCGCCCTATGGCGCCTTCAAATAGGCGCTGATTGAAACTTTCAAAAAAAAATCCACGTTCGTCACCGAACAACGTCGGCTCAAACAAAAGCACATCTGGAATCGCAAGTCGGTTAGCTTTCATCAATACACGGTCTCATTCAAAATGCGCATCAAATACTGGCCATAGCCATTTTTCAACAACGGTGCTGCAAGTTTTTCCAACTGCTCGCTGCCAATCCACTTCTGTCGAAACGCGATTTCTTCAGGGCACGCAACCTTGAGGCCCTGGCGATGCTCGAGCGTTGCAATAAAATGGCTGGCTTCAAGCAATGAGTCGTGCGTACCTGTGTCCAACCAAGCATAACCACGCCCCATAATCTCCACCGACAGGTTGCCCTGCTCCAGGTAGACACGGTTGAGATCTGTAATCTCCAACTCACCCCGTGGTGAAGGTTTTATGCTCTTGGCGATCTCTACCACATGCTCATCGTAAAAATAAAGACCGGTCACTGCATAATTTGACTTTGCTTTAACCGGCTTTTCTTCCAAGCTGATTGCTTTACCGAGAGTGTCGAACTCTACAACCCCATAACGCTCGGGATCATTGACGTGATAGGCAAAGACACTGGCGCCACCCTGCCTAGCCATGGCGCTACTCAGCAGCGCATCAAAGTGATGCCCGTGGTAAATATTGTCACCCAGCACCAGCGCAGACGGGTCACCACCAATAAAGTCTTCACCAATTATAAAGGCCTGCGCCAACCCATCCGGTGAGGGTTGTACTGCATAGGAAATATTCAAGCCCCAGTTACTGCCATCCCCAAGAAGCTGTTCAAAACGAGGGGTGTCCTGCGGTGTTGAGATGATCAGAATGTCGCGAATTCCCGCCAACATCAGCGTCGTCAGGGGGTAATAAATCATCGGTTTGTCATAAACCGGTAACAACTGCTTTGAAATCGCCAAAGTAGCAGGGTGCAAGCGCGTCCCTGAGCCGCCAGCCAGAATGATTCCTTTACGTTTGATCATATTCATTTCTCTAGTGTTTCTGTAAGCATCCGTGCCACGCCAATTTGCCATTCAGGCAAAACTAATGTTAAGGCATTTTGCAGTTTTTTGGTATTAAGCCGAGAGTTAAGAGGACGTTTAGCGGGCGTAGGATAAGCCGCCGTCTCTATTGCCCCCATATTCGCCGGCGAAACCATTAATGACACTCCAGCAGCTTGAGCCTGCTCAAGTACGAAATGGGCGTAGCGATACCAAGTGGTCTCGCCCGCCGCCGCCAGGTGATAAATGCCTCCCAATTTCGGCTCATAGTTCATGGCACGAATAGCATGAGCGGTGACGTCAGCCAACAGGTCTGCACCTGTCGGTGCACCAAATTGATCGTCAATGACGTTAAGGCTATCTCGCTCTCGAGCCAGGCGCAGCATGGTCTTGGCGAAGTTGTTACCTTTCGCCGCATACACCCAACTGGTACGAAAGACGAGGTAAGCGCAACCGGAGGATTGAATCGCCTGTTCACCCGCGAGTTTGGTAGAGCCGTAGACACTGAGCGGGCCGACCGCATCGCTTTCTTGCCACGGCGTAACGCCATCACCCGCAAACACATAATCAGTAGAGTAGTGCACCAATAATGCATTCAGTTTCAAGGCTTCTGCGGCCAGAACCGCCGGTGCTTCCGCGTTGACACGCAGGGCTTGGCCCGGCTCGCTTTCGGCTTTATCTACCGAAGTGTAGGCGGCAGCGTTGACGATAACGTCTGGAGCGAAACGCTGGACAGTCGCCGAGAGCCCCTGCAAATCACACAAGTCACCGCAGTAGTCCTGGCTTTTCGAGTCGAGTGCAAGCACTTCCCCCAGGGGCGCCAGACTTCGTTGCAACTCCCACCCGACCTGCCCATTTTTACCTAGCAGTAAAATTCTCATGCCGAACGTCCGGTGTAGTTTTTCTCTACCCATTCGCGGTACGAGCCCGATTGAATGTTACTTACCCAATCTTGATTATCCAGATACCAAGCGACCGTCTTGCGGATACCTGTTTCGAAAGTCTCCGCCGGCTTCCATCCCAATTCACGCTCTAGCTTGCGAGCGTCAATGGCGTAACGACGGTCATGCCCTGGGCGATCCGTAACATAGGAGATCTGTTCGCTGTAGGGTTTGCTGTCTGCGCGAGGGCGTAGCTCATCAAGCAAGGCGCATACCGTGTGAACGATGTCCAGGTTAGGCTTCTCGTTCCAGCCACCTACGTTGTAGACCTCACCGACCGTACCGGCCTCCAAGACGCGGCGAATGGCACTGCAGTGGTCTTTCACGTACAGCCAGTCACGAATCTGCTGACCGTCGCCGTACACCGGCAGCGCCTTACCCGCCAGCGCGTTGACGATCATCAACGGAATGAGTTTCTCCGGGAAGTGGTACGGGCCGTAGTTGTTCGAGCAGTTGGTGGTCAACACCGGCAGGCCATACGTGTGGTGGTAGGCGCGCACCAAATGGTCGCTTGCAGCCTTGCTCGCCGAGTACGGGCTATTAGGTTCGTACTGATGCTGCTCGGTAAACGCAGGGTCGTCCTTGGCCAACGAGCCATAGACTTCGTCGGTGGACACGTGCAGAAAACGGAAGGTTTGTTGCGCTTCGCCAGACAAGCTTTTCCAATAGACACGCACGGCTTCGAGCAAGCGGAAGGTACCGACAACGTTGGTCTCGATAAAGTCTTCCGGGCCGTGAATAGAGCGGTCAACGTGCGACTCGGCAGCAAAATTCAAAATAGCGCGCGGCTTGTGCTCAGCGAGCAAGCGCTCGACCAACTGCGTGTCGGCAATGTCACCCTGCACAAACAGATGGCGCTTATCACCGTCCAGCGAGCTGAGGTTTTCCAGATTGCCAGCATACGTCAGCTTATCCAGGTTGATGACAGGCTCGTCCGTCTGGGCGACCCAATCCAATACAAAGTTTGCACCTATAAAGCCTGCACCGCCGGTTACTAGAATAGTCATTGAAGTCAGATCTTTTTGAGTAATGTTGCGAGAATCAGCCCCAGGTTTCCCATGAAGGTTTGCCGGTACAGACCAGCCAACCGGATACCCAGGACGCGTCGAAAGAATGTTTGACCTCTTGCGGCCTTGAAGCGAACAAGCGTCGCCAGATGCTCTTCACGAAGACGATGCTGCATGGATTCAAGCGCGCGAATATTCTGCTCATTCCATTCATAGAAACGGCCCTGGAATACCATGCGCAGGCGAAGCAGCCGTGCAGACCAGCCCGAATTGCTACCGATCAGATTGTCACTGTGCTGACGATAGAGCATCTTCGGTTCGGGATCGTAGTAAATAGCCCCACCAACCCCAGAGACCAATTGATACGCCCACCAATCATGAGCCGGGATGTTCAGCTCCGCACCTGCCTCACGCAAGAGTTCACGAGCAGCCTGGTTGAAAACCATGGTGTTGCCACCAGCGATACTCTGAACAAGCGCATTGGAAAACCCGGGCGGCAGGCAGAATCTAGGCGAAAATCCCAACGCTTTCCCTACTTCGCTGATCAACTGGGTACGCCCGCAATAGAGGGCAGGTATATGCTTGGGAATGGTCTGCAACCAAGCCAGTGCAACCTCAAGTTTGTCGTCCGTCCAGATGTCATCTTGATCAGACCAAGCAAAAAAGTCGGCATCAACGTCGTCACGGCAGGTCAACGACAGGAAATTGGCCGCGAACCCCCTGCTTGGCCCGCTCACGATCTTGAGGCGTTCAACCCCCCAGTTACGCCTGTAATTCTCAAGCAGCGACAGGGTTGCGTCAGCAGAACCATCGTCAGAAACCACCACGACCCAATTGGAATGCGTCTGGCGCTCAAACGAATCGAGCTGGTCGGCGAGGTAGGAGGCGCCGTTGTACGTGCACATGAGTACGGCGACTTTGGCTGCGCGAAAGTCGTACGACCCAACAGAAGAAGGACTACGCAATGTAAAAATAGACACGGAATTCCCTTCGCGAACAACTTATTAACCCGTAGGAAACACGGATACGCGCCCTGAGAAAGACGGAATTATTGCAGTTATTGTTTGTAGGCACAATCTGCACTCTTTAACCAATTGTCGGCTTTTCCATTCCGCAATGCCTCTTTTGCGCTCTGAGCACTGCGGCACCCAAGCTAGAGTCCTACAGCTGCCCCTAACTTTCCTACGACCGCATGCCCACGAGAGCGTTCAACTACCTCCAACGGATATCGCCATCTTCGCCACCGAGAACCTGAGCGCATGCTTCACACCTGAATCCGCGGACACTTTTTACCTCAATAAAGTTCATTAAAATTTTTGGTAATTCGATGAAACCTTGGCGACAACAGCGACTTAACAACTGTCAAAATAATGTGCTATTGCCAACAGTCATTGAGACTAGGTGATTGATATCAAAAAAATGCACAAAGAGCACTTTCAGCTAATGAAACACGGCCTGAAACGTTTTCCAATTCCACCAAATTTCAATCGCCCTGACTTATACATTCAGCGCTCCCGGCACGCGCGACCTGCCCCTTCTGTCGGCCTCTTACCGACTGCGTGTTGAGGCTGGACAGCCCCCTCTCCACCAATGCAGGCAGGGGAGGAGGCTATTTATTCAACGCTTACGAAACACAAACCCCAGCCCAACAACAATCAACCCCATCCCCAACACACTCAATAACGCGAGGCGATTGCCAAAGATCAGGTAATCCATCACCGCAGTCACCGCGGGCACCAGGTAAAACAAGCTGGTGACATTCACCAGATTGCCCCGGGCGATCAGGCGATAAAGCAACAGTGTGGCCAGCAATGACACCACCAGCCCCATCCACAGCACCGGCACGTAAAAGCTGGCGCTTTGCTCAACGTGAAATGGCTGGAACGGTACAAACACCAAACACAGCAACAACCCGGCCAAGTACTGTACGGGCAGCGTGCCCAGTGGGTTATCGGTGATGCGCTTTTGCATGATGGAACCAAACGTCATACTCGCCAGCGCTAAAAGCCCGAACAACATGCCCGACAGTGACATTCCAGACAGACCGATCCCCTGGTAAACCACCATTATCAAGCCTGCCAACCCCAACCCAAGGCCGAACATCCGGCTCCAGGAACGCTGGCGCTCCATCAGCACCACGGTGAGGATCGGCTGTACACCCATGATGGTTGCCATCACGCCCGGCGTCACCTTGAGGTCCAGGGCCAGCAGATAGAAAATCTGATAAGCCCCCAACAACACCAACCCGGTCGCCGCCGCATAGAACATCGGTTTGCCGGGAAGGGGCAGCTTCAATTTCAGGATCGGTACCAGGATCACCAAGCCCGCCAGGGCAATGGCAAAACGGATCAACAGAAAAGCAAAGGGCGAAGCATGGGCCAGGCCCAACTTGGAGAAAATCGCGCCACTGCTCCACAGCAGGACAAACAGGCTCGTCGAGGCCGCCGCGGCCACGGAGTGTTTCGAAAGAACAGACATGGATACCACCTGTAATCAGGCAAAAAAGCCAATTCAGCCAAGGCTGAAACTCAGTAGGTTTTTTTCAGGCGGGCAGCAGGGAACAGCGTTTCGCTGATCAGCCCGAAATGCCAACACCCGGCGGTGATACGACTGCGTACACCGGCGTGCTACTGACAGGTGGGGGGTAATGACTGATCTGCGCAGGCTGCTTATTCCCGCACGGCACGACCACAGCGTTGAGCGCTGAATCGACTACCGCTATGCGAGGGGAAGCTTGCATGGGCTGATCTTGTGTGAAGGGATGAACAAGCGACGACTATAACCAGCCGAGATCAAGTTTTGCAATCGCTTCACTCAGGTGTTTCGCGTGGCGGAGTTTTCATGCCTGCAAATCACACCGGTCGCTATAATGCCGACCAGTTTTTTCCAAGGATTTCACATGATCGCTCTGCCCTGGCTGTACCTGATCCTTCTTTCCATTGGCTATGTGGTGGCCTTGGCTTACGGTCAACTGGGCTTACTGGGTGCAGTATCCGTAGCCATGCTGCTGATCGCCGGGTATGCCGTACGCCAGCAACGCAACCCGTGGGCACGCTCTCTCGGCCACGGGTTGTTCATCGTTTTGGCCTTGGGGTTGGCCATGCACTGGCTGCCGGGCTTCTACAACGGGCGTGGCATTGCACCCCAGCGCTTCACGCCTGATTCAGTGCCATTTTCAATGTACCTGAACCAGGACAAGCCACTGATTGGCTTCTGGCTACTGCTGGCTTGCCCATGGATCGTGGCACGACGTTCGTGGCGCCTGGCAATCTGCGTCACGGCGCTGGCGTTAACTCTGACGGCGATCGCTGCGCTAGGCGGCGCAGCCTTGATGGGGATTATCAGTTGGGCACCCAAATGGCCGGAACAAGCGTGGCTGTGGGTACTCAATAACCTGCTGCTGGTGACGTTGGTAGAAGAAGCACTGTTCCGGGGCTATATACAAGGCGGGCTGAGCCAGCGCCTAAAACACCTGCCTTATGGCGAGAACCTCGCACTGCTATTGGCCTCCCTGCTATTTGGCCTGGCGCACCTTGGGGCTGGCTGGCATTGGGTATTGCTGGCGAGCATTGCAGGCGTCGGTTATGGCCTGGCTTATCGCTTTGGCGGACTGGGTGCAGCCATTGCCACGCACTTTGGCCTGAATCTGCTTCACTTCGGATTGTTTACCTACCCGATGCTGGCCAGCTGATTATTACAATAATTAAGCTAAATAAAAGCCCGTTACGGCCGACAACCCCTGAAAGCCTTGCGGATTGAAAACTCATGCGTAATAACCAACCCGTTACCCAGCGCGAACGCACCTTCCCCGCTCAGCAACGGTTGATCTCCACCACAGACGCCAAAGGCGTGATCACCTACTGCAACGACGCTTTCGTCGAGATCAGTGGGTTCACCCGTGAAGAACTGATCCGGGCCCCGCACAACCTGGTACGTCACCCGGATGTGCCGCCGGCGGTGTTCGCGCATATGTGGTCCACGCTCAAACAAGGCTTGCCATGGATGGGCATCGTTAAGAACCGCTGCAAGACCGGCGATCATTATTGGGTTAACGCCTATGTGACACCGGTCTTCGATGGCAACCAGGTGGTCGGCTATGAATCGGTGCGCATCAAGCCCACCGCCGAGCAGATTCGCCGGGCCGAAGCGCTCTATCAACGTATCAACCAGGGCAAGTCTGCCGTGCCTCGGCGCGACAAGTGGCTGCCGGTATTGCAGGACTGGCTGCCGTTTATCTTGGTCAGCCAGCTCAGCTTCATGATCGGTGCATCACTCAACTCTCACTGGGGCTTTGCCTTGGCGGCGGGGTTGTCGGTGCCGCTGGGCCTGCTGGGTTTGAGCTGGCAACAGCGTGGCCTCAAGCGTTTGTTGCGCCTGGCGGAACAAACCACGTCCGACCCGTTGATCGCGCAGATGTACACCGACAGCCGTGGCGCACAAGCGCGGCTGGAGATGTCGATCCTCAGCCAGGAAGCGCGTCTGAAGACGTGTCTTACACGCTTGCAGGATACGGCCGAGCACCTCAACGACCAGGCGGCGCAGTCCAATACCTTGGCGCATAACAGCTCCAGCGGCTTGGAGCGCCAGCGTGTGGAAACCGAACAGGTGGCCACCGCCGTCAACCAGATGGCAGCAACGACCCAGGAAGTGGCCAGCCACGTGCAGCGCACAGCTGACGCCACGCAGGAGGCTAATCGCCTGACCGGTCGTGGCCGCGACATCGCCGGGGAAACCCGTGAGGCGATCCAGCGGCTGTCGGTCGCCGTGGGTGAGACGGGCGTGACCGTCACTCAGCTGGCCAAGGACAGCGATGAAATCGGCGGCGTGGTTGACGTGATCAAAGGCATTGCCGATCAGACCAACCTGCTGGCATTGAACGCGGCCATCGAAGCGGCCCGCGCCGGTGAGATGGGCCGTGGGTTTGCGGTGGTGGCTGACGAGGTTCGTCAGCTGGCGCAGCGCACGGCTGAATCGACCGGGCAGATTCATGCCTTGATCGCCAAGCTGCAGCAGACTGCCGCCGCCGCCGTGCAAACCATGGACGCCGGGCATCGCCAGGCTGAAGAAGGCGTGGCGCGCGTGATGGAGGCGGACCAGGCGTTGGTGGGCATCAGTGAAGCGGTGGCCAACATCACCGACATGACCACGCAGATCGCGGCGGCTACCGAAGAGCAAAGCGCGGTGGCCGAAGAGATCAGCCGCAATATCAGCACGATTGCGCTGTTGGCGGACCAGACCTCGGAACAGGCGATGAACTCGGCGCAGTTGAGTGAAGAGCTGACGCATACGGCGAATACCCAGTATTCGCTGGTGGAGCGCTTCAACCGCTGATACAGATCGTTCCCACGTTCTGCGTGGGAACGCCTCCTGTGACGCTCTGCGTCACGGCTTTAGGAGCGGACGCAGAGCGTCCAGGGCTGCATTCCCACGCGGAGCATGGGAACGGTCAGACGCCCAAAAACTCAGCCACCTTCACCGCAGCAGCCTCCAAATGCTGCTCATGACTAAACCCCGAAGCCTTCAACGGTTTCAAGTCATGATCCCCCGCCACCAGCCACATCACCTCGATGCTCGGCGACACGTCATACCCCTGCACCGCCGCTCGATTCCCCAGCGCATCGCGCTCGCCCTGCACAATCAACGTCGGCGTCTTCAGCCCGGCCAAATGCTCGACCCGTGGTTTTTCCGGTTTGCCCACCGCGTAAAACGGATAACCCAGGCACACCAGCCCATCAGCGCCTAACTCATCAGCCAAAATGCTCGCCATGCGCCCGCCCATGGACTTGCCGCCAACGGCCAGTTTCCCAGCGACATGACGTCGCACCTCGGCGTACACCTCACGCCAGCATTCCAGCAGTTTCGGCGCCGGGTTCGGCGGTCGTTTACCCCCGTCCACGCGGCGTTGGGCCATGTAGGGAAACTCGAAGCGCAACACGTTCACGCCATGCCCGGCAAGGCGTGCAGCCATGTCGTTCATAAAGGCTGAGTCCATCGGTGCGCCGGCACCGTGGGCCAGGATCAGCGTTACCGGCGCGCGCGCGATAGGCCCCGTCGCCGCATCCCACAACCACCCGCGTTCCCGTACACACTGCGCCCATTGATCCCCGTCAATACTGGCCTTGTGCTCTTTGCCCATGCTTGCCTCGCTTTTTAGTCTGCCTATAACTCCAGCCCAAGTGCCGCATTTGCTTGGGTTGAACCGTGGATGGGGAACCATGAACACTACTTTAAGTACCGCCTATAACTACAAGGTGGTCCGCCAATTCGCCATTATGACGGTGGTGTGGGGCATCGTCGGCATGGGGCTCGGGGTTTTTCTCGCCGCCCAATTGGTTTGGCCTGCACTCAACTTCGATTTGCCTTGGACCAGCTTCGGCCGTTTGCGCCCACTGCACACCAACGCGGTGATCTTCGCCTTCGGCGGCTGCGCACTGTTTGCCAGCTCGTTCTACTCGGTGCAGCGTACCTGCCAAACCCAGCTGTTCGCGCCGAAAATCGCCGCGTTCTGCTTCTGGGGCTGGCAGTTGGTCATTGTACTGGCCGCCATCAGCTTGCCGCTGGGCTACACCACTTCCAAGGAATACGCCGAGCTGGAATGGCCGATCGCCATTCTTATCGCCATTGTCTGGGTCGCCTACGGCGTGGTGTTCTTCGGCACGGTGATGAAGCGCAAAACCAAGCACATCTACGTCGGTAACTGGTTCTTCGGCGCCTTTATCATCACCGTGGCCATTCTGCATATCGTCAACCACGCCTCCCTGCCGGTGAGCTGGACCAAGTCCTACTCGGCCTACGGCGGCGCAACGGACGCCATGGTGCAGTGGTGGTATGGGCATAACGCGGTAGGCTTTTTCCTCACCGCTGGCTTCCTCGGCATGATGTATTACTTCGTGCCCAAGCAAGCCGAGCGTCCGGTGTACTCCTATCGCTTGTCCATCGTGCACTTCTGGGCGCTGATCACCCTGTACATCTGGGCTGGCCCGCACCACCTGCACTACACCGCACTGCCGGACTGGGCGCAGTCGCTGGGCATGGTGATGTCGCTGGTACTGCTGGCGCCAAGCTGGGGCGGCATGATCAACGGCATGATGACGCTCTCAGGCGCCTGGCATAAGTTGCGCAGCGACCCGATCCTGCGCTTCCTGGTCGTCTCACTGGCCTTCTACGGCATGTCGACCTTCGAAGGGCCGATGATGGCGATCAAGACCGTCAACGCCCTCTCCCACTACACCGACTGGACCATCGGCCACGTACACGCCGGTGCCCTCGGTTGGGTGGCGATGATTTCCATCGGCGCGCTGTACCACATGATCCCGAAAGTCTTCGGCCGCGAGCAGATGTACAGCCTCGGCCTGATCAACGCGCACTTCTGGCTGGCCACCATCGGCACCGTGCTCTACATCGCCTCGATGTGGGTCAACGGCATCGCCCAGGGCCTGATGTGGCGTGCGATCAACGAAGACGGCACCTTGACCTACTCCTTCGTCGAAACCCTGGTGGCCAGCCACCCAGGCTTCATCGTGCGGCTGGTGGGCGGGGCGATCTTCCTCAGCGGCATGTTGCTGATGGCGTACAACACGTGGCGCACCGTGCGCTCGGTGCAACCTGCCGAAGCCGCCCCTGTCGCGCAGATGGCCTGAGGAGTCAGTGATGAAACACGAAACGATTGAAAAGAACGTCGGCCTGCTGATGCTGTTGATGGTACTCGCCGTGAGCATCGGCGGCCTGACGCAGATCGTCCCGCTGTTCTTCCAGGACGTCACCAACAAACCGGTGGAAGGCATGAAGCCCTACACCGCGCTGCAACTGGAAGGTCGCGACATCTATATCCGCGAAGGCTGCGTACAGTGCCACTCGCAGATGATCCGCCCGTTCCGCGCCGAGACCGAACGCTACGGCCATTACTCGGTAGCGGGCGAAAGCGTGTGGGACCACCCGTTCCTGTGGGGCTCCAAGCGCACCGGGCCGGACCTGGCCCGCGTCGGCGCGCGCTACTCGGACGACTGGCACCGCGCACACTTGTACAACCCGCGCAACGTGGTGCCGGAGTCGAAAATGCCGGCCTACCCATGGCTGGTCACCGCACCGGTCGACAGCAGCCACACCGAGACCAAGTTGAAAGTAATGCGCACCCTCGGCGTGCCCTACACCGACGACGACATCAGTGGCGCCGTTGCCAGCCTCAAAGGCAAGACCGAGATGGACGCGCTGGTTTCGTACCTGCAAGTGCTCGGCACTGCCATCAAGAGCAAGAGGTGAGCCATGGGATTTGAATTCGATGCAGGCACCATCCGCGGCCTTGGCACGCTGGTCGTCGCCATCGCCTTTATCGGCCTGTCGCTGTGGGTGTTCAACAACAAGCGCAACGCGGAGTTCGAGCAGGCACGCCTGCTGCCCTTCGCCGATGAACCTTCTCCCTCTGACGCTCAAGAAGAGCCTGCAACAAGGAGCAACCGGCCATGACTACCTTCTGGAGTACATGGATCTGTGTACTGACCCTCGGCAGCCTGATCGGCCTGACCTGGCTGTTGATCGGCACCCGCAAGGGCGAGACGAAGGGCAGCGTCGACCAGACCATGGGCCACGCGTTCGACGGTATCGAGGAATACGACAACCCGCTGCCTCAGTGGTGGTTCATGCTGTTCGCCGGCACGTTGGTGTTTGCGGTGGGCTACCTGATCCTCTACCCGGGCCTGGGCAACTGGAAAGGCGTGTTGCCGGGCTATGAAGACGGCTGGACCTCGGCCAAGGAATGGGACAAGGAAATGGCCAAGGCCGATACCAAGTTCGGGCCGATCTTCGCCAAGTTCGCGGCCATGCCGGTGGAAGAAGTCGCCAAAGACCCGCAAGCGTTGAAGATGGGCGGTCGCCTGTTCGCCTCCAACTGCGCGGTGTGCCACGGCTCGGATGCCAAGGGCGCGTACGGCTTCCCAAACCTGGCGGACACTATCTGGCGCTGGGGCGGTTCGGCTGAGGCGATCAAGACGACCATCCTCAATGGTCGCCACGCGGCAATGCCGGCCTGGGGCGAAATACTGGGCGAAGACGGTGTGAAGAACGTCGCCGCCTTTGTGCGTCACGACCTGGCCAAACTGCCATTACCCGCCGACAGCAACGTCGATCTGGCGGCCGGTCAAGCCGCTTTCAACACCACCTGTGTAGCCTGCCACGGCCCACAAGGCCACGGCATGCAAGCGATGGGCGCGCCAAACCTGACCGAGCCCGCCGGTTTCATTTACGGCACCAGCTTGACGCAACTGCAGCAGACCATCCGCCATGGCCGCCAAGGCCAGATGCCGGCGCAGGACGTGCTGCAAGGCAATGACAAAGTGCACCTGCTCGCAGCCTATGTTTACAGCCTGTCCCACAACGCTGATGGCGCAATGCCAGAAAGCCAACCGCAGTAACCGGTGACTGCCGCCCCAATACGGGGCGGCAGCGCTACCTTTCTAAGCGACCAAGTGTCGCACCCTTCCCGACAGCAACTTTCGCCTCCCGCCATTCGGGTCTACGCTTGCCTGCACAGCGGACCGGTTTTGGCGCACGCAGCGACTGCCGTTGCGACCCGAAAAAATTCTTGTCCATTCGATCAGCTTTCTATTTTGAATTTTGTCCTTACGCCAAACATGGAAAGGGCGCAGAATCTGGCGTGGAACGCATTGATACAGGTCAGCCATTGCGTTGCAATGGCCCCTCGCTTTCTACATACTTGCGGCCGATTTTACCTATAAAAAAACCTAAACCGTGGAACCTTAGAATGAGCACAGCAATCAGTCCGACTGCTTATAACTATAAGGTAGTCCGCCAGTTCGCCATCATGACGGTGGTCTGGGGGATCCTTGGCATGGGGCTCGGGGTGTTCATCGCCTCGCAATTGGTTTGGCCGGAATTGAATTTCGGTTTGCCATGGACGACCTTTGGCCGCCTGCGCCCGCTGCACACCAACCTGGTGATTTTCGCCTTCGGTGGCTGTGCCTTGTTTGCCACCTCCTACTATGTCGTGCAGCGAACCTGCCAGACGCGACTGATCTCCGATGGCCTCGCCGCCTTCACCTTCTGGGGCTGGCAAGCAGTCATCGTCGGTGCCATCGTCACCTTGCCGCTGGGCTACACCACCACCAAGGAATACGCCGAGCTGGAATGGCCGATCGCCATTTTGCTGGCCATCGTCTGGGTGACCTACGCCGTGGTGTTTTTCGGCACCATCGTCAAGCGCAAGACCAAGCACATCTATGTGGGCAACTGGTTCTACGGCGCCTTCATCCTGGTGACGGCGATGCTGCATATCGTCAACCATGCGTCCCTGCCGGTCAGCCTGTTCAAGTCCTACTCGGCCTACGCCGGGGCAACGGACGCAATGATCCAGTGGTGGTACGGCCACAACGCCGTGGGTTTCTTCCTCACCACCGGCTTTCTGGGGATGATGTATTACTTCGTGCCCAAACAGGCCGAGCGTCCGATCTACTCGTATCGCTTGTCCATCGTGCACTTCTGGGCGCTGATCACCCTGTACATCTGGGCAGGTCCCCACCACTTGCACTACACCGCGCTGCCCGATTGGGCGCAGTCGCTGGGCATGGCGATGTCGATCATCCTGTTGGCCCCGAGCTGGGGCGGCATGATCAACGGCATGATGACCCTGTCGGGCGCCTGGCATAAGTTGCGCACCGACCCGATCCTGCGTTTCCTCGTGGTGTCGCTGGCGTTCTACGGCATGTCGACCTTTGAAGGGCCGATGATGGCGATCAAGACCGTCAACTCGCTGTCCCACTACACCGACTGGACCATCGGCCACGTCCACGCCGGCGCTCTGGGTTGGGTGGCGATGATCTCCATCGGCGCGCTGTACCACATGATCCCCAAACTGTTCGGTCGTGCGCAGATGCACAGCGTCGGGCTGATCAATGCGCACTTCTGGCTGGCCACTATCGGCACCGTGCTCTACATCGCCTCGATGTGGGTCAACGGCATCACCCAGGGCCTGATGTGGCGTGCGATCAACGATGACGGCACCCTCACCTACTCCTTCGTCGAAGCGCTGCAAGCCAGCCACCCGGGCTACATCGTTCGCGCCATCGGTGGTGCGTTCTTCGCCAGCGGCATGCTGCTCATGGCCTACAACGTCTGGCGCACGGTGCGTGCCTGCGACCCGGTAGAAGCCGAGGCCGCCACCCAGATCGCCGTTGTGGGAGCTCACTGATGAAGCATGAAGTAGTCGAGAAGAATATCGGCCTGCTGGCCTTCTTCATGGTCATCGCCGTGAGTATCGGCGGCCTGACCCAAATCGTTCCGCTGTTTTTCCAGGACGTGACCAACAAGCCGGTCGAAGGCATGAAGCCGCGCAGCGCGCTTGAACTGGAAGGCCGCGACATCTACATCGCCAACGGCTGCGTGGGTTGTCACTCGCAAATGATCCGCCCGTTCCGCGCCGAAACCGAACGCTACGGCCACTACTCGGTCGCCGGGGAAAGTGTGTGGGACCACCCCTTCCTGTGGGGTTCCAAGCGCACCGGCCCGGACCTGGCCCGTGTCGGCGCACGTTACTCCGACGACTGGCACCGCGCGCACTTGTACAACCCGCGCAACGTAGTACCGGAATCGAAAATGCCGGCGTACCCGTTCCTCGTAGAAAACAAGCTCGACGGCAAGGACACCGCGAAGAAGATGGAAGTCTTGCGCACTCTGGGCGTGCCTTACACCGATGAAGACATCGCCGGTGCAGCCGCAGCCGTTAAGGGTAAGACCGAAATGGACGCACTGGTGGCCTACCTGCAAGGCCTTGGCACCATCATCAAAAGCAAACGGTGATCTTCATGGATATCGGGATGATTCGTGGCTTGGGCACCGTGGTGGTGATGGTGGCCTTTATCGGCCTGGCATTGTGGGTGTTCAGCCCCAAACGCAAGTCGGAGTTTGACGACGCAACCCTGTTGCCCTTTGCGGATGACCCCGAAGCCATCAAGCACGTCGAGCAAGCGTCTAGGAGTAACAAAGAATGACTACGTTCTGGAGTCTGTACGTCACAGTCCTGAGCCTGGGTACCATCTTCGCCCTGACCTGGCTGCTGCTGTCGACCCGCAAGGGCCAGCGCACCGAGCAAACGGACGAGACTGTCGGCCACTCGTTCGACGGCATTGAGGAATACGACAACCCACTGCCAAAGTGGTGGTTCATGCTGTTCGTTGGCACCATCATTTTCGCCCTCGGCTACCTGGTGCTGTACCCAGGTTTGGGCAACTGGAAAGGCCTGCTCCCGGGCTACAACTACCTCGACAACGACAAGCAAACCCCCTTCGCCAATGGCCAGACCGGCTGGACCGGTGTGCACGAATGGGAAAAGGAAATGGCCAAGTCGGACGCCAAGTTCGGGCCGATCTTCGCCAAATTCGCCTCGATGCCGATTGAAGACGTCGCCAAAGACCCGCAAGCCTTGAAGACGGGTGGCCGCCTGTTCGCCTCCAACTGCTCGGTGTGCCACGGCTCCGACGCCAAGGGCGCCTACGGTTTCCCCAACCTGACCGACGCCGACTGGCGCTGGGGCGGCGAGCCGGCGACCATCAAGGAAACCATCATGAAGGGCCGCCACGCGGTGATGCCGGCCTGGGCCGAAGTCATTGGCGAGCAAGGCGTGGCCGACGTGTCAGGCTTTGTGGTGACCAACCTCGACGGCCGCAAACTGCCGGAAGGTGCCAAGGCTGACGTGGCCAACGGCGCGAAACTCTTCGCCGCCAACTGCGTGGCCTGCCACGGCCCTGCCGGTAAAGGCACACCCGCGATGGGCGCCCCCGACCTGACACACCCGGGCGCATTCATCTACGGTTCGAGCTTCGCACAACTGCAGCAGACCATTCGTTACGGCCGTCAGGGCCAGATGCCTGCGCAGGAATTGTTGCAGGGCAATGACAAGGTGCACTTGCTGGCGGCGTATGTTTACAGCTTGTCCCATGGCGATAAGCAAGCTGAGGAGCAGTAAGGCCTCGACACCGAAAAAGCCCCGCATTGCGGGGCTTTTTCGTTTCTAACGCCTGAGCGATTCAATGGACGCATGACCGCTGGTAACGACGAGTTTGATGCCTGCCATCGGCAAGTAGTAACGTAACTACATATAGCCTGCCGAAGGGGGACTCCCCATGACCATCACCACCATTTCCAGCCGTGAATTCAATCAAGACACAAGCGGTGCCAAAAAAGCCGCCCGTCAGGGGCCGGTTTTTATCACCGATCGCGGCAAGCCTGCCCATGTACTGCTAAGCATTGAGGACTACCAGAAACTGACAGGCCTCAACGCCGACATCGTTGACCTATTGGTGATGCCAGAAGCGGCCGAAATCGACTTCGAAACCGAACGCGCCGTGATCACTCATCGACCCGTGGACCTCTCTTGATGTATCTACTCGACACCAACGTAATCTCTGAGCTTCGTAAACCCCAGGCCGACGCAAACGTGGTCGCCTGGGCCAAAAGCGTCATTGCGCTGCGTATGTTTATCTCCGCGATTACGCTTAAAGAATTGGAAACCTTGGTACTGCGCCTGGAGCGCAAAGACCCGGCCCAGGGAAAGGTTTTGCGTACTTGGCTCAAGCGTCATGTCCTGCCGGCATTCGAGGCCAGAATCCTGCCGGTCGATGCCGCAGTCGCTTTGCGTTGCGCCCATCTGCATGTGCCAGACCAGGCGAATGAAAGTGATGCGCTGATTGCTGCCACTGCTCTGGTTCATGGACTTACTGTCGTCACGCGCAATGTCAGTGACTTCAAATCGAGCGGCGTTCCATTGCTTAATCCGTGGGGCGAATGACCAGCCTGCGCGCAAAAACCAGCCATACTTCACAAGTCAATTGATCCACGTCACATACACCATCAATTGATTTCCCCCAACGCGACCAAAGGTCGCACCCTTTCAGCAGTATCAGGGGCGTATCATTACGCCACTGCAAGACCCTATTTTTGACCCCGGTTGGCACGTACTGGCCGAGGCAAATCTCCACCGCCGTGGGATGCAATGATGAGCAACCAAATACCGGTACATGACGTTACCCCGCCTGCCAAAAACTCGAGTCAATCCGTTGACCTTTATGCGTCGCGAGAGAAAATCTACACCCGCGCCTTCACCGGCCTGTTCCGCAATTTGCGCATGCTCGGTGGCGCCGGCTTGTTCCTGCTTTACTTCGGCACCGTGTGGCTGAACTGGGGTGGCCATCAGGCCGTGTGGTGGAACCTGCCGGCGCGTAAATTCTTCATTTTTGGCGCAACCTTCTGGCCCCAGGATTTCATCCTGCTCTCGGGCATTCTGATTGTGGCCGCCTTTGGCCTGTTCTTTATCACCGTGTACGCCGGGCGCGTCTGGTGTGGCTATACCTGCCCGCAAAGCGTGTGGACCTGGATCTTCATGTGGTGTGAAAAGGTCACTGAAGGCGACCGTAACCAGCGCATCAAGCTGGATAAAGCGCCAATGGGCGCCAACAAATTGCTGCGCAAATTCAGCAAGCACACGCTCTGGCTGTTGATCGGTTTTGTCACCGGCATGACCTTCGTCGGCTACTTCTCGCCGATCCGCGAACTGGTGTTCGATTTCTTTACCGGCCAGGCCGATGGCTGGTCGTATTTCTGGGTCGGGTTCTTCACCCTCGCCACCTATGGCAACGCCGGCTGGCTGCGCGAACAGGTGTGCATCTACATGTGCCCGTACGCACGGTTCCAAAGCGTGATGTTCGACAAGGACACCTTGATCGTCTCCTACGACCCGCGCCGGGGCGAAGTGCGGGGCCCGCGCAAAAAAGGCATCGACTACAAGGCCCAGGGCCTGGGCGATTGCATCGATTGCACGATGTGCGTGCAGGTGTGCCCCACCGGTATCGACATCCGCGACGGCCTGCAAATCGAGTGCATCGGCTGCGCCGCCTGTATCGATGCCTGCGACAACATCATGGACAAGATGGACTACCCGCGCGGCCTGATCAGCTACACCACCGAGCACAACCTTTCCGGGCAGACAACCCACAAGCTACGCCCGCGGCTGATCGGTTATGCGTTGGTGTTGCTGGCGATGATCAGCTTGTTGGCCGGCGCATTTTTCATGCGCTCGCTGGTCGGTTTCGACGTCAGCAAAGACCGCGTGCTGTTCCGCGAAAATGCCGAAGGTCGCATCGAAAACGTCTACAGCCTGAAGATCATGAACAAGGACCAGCGCGATCACACCTATGTGCTCGACGCCTCGGGCCTGCCGGACCTCAAGCTGCAGGGGCGACGCGAGATCAAGGTGGCGGCCGGGGAAATCTTCAGCATGCCGGTGGAGTTGTCCAGCGCACCCGAGCAACTGCCGTCGAGCACCAACGAAGTGAAATTCGTCCTCCGGGATGCCGATGACGACAGTGTCCACATTGAAGCCAAGAGCCGATTCATCGGCCCTCAAGTCCGTTAACAAACAGAGAGCGAAACAATGCCCGTAGCGACTGCCGCAAGCCCTTGGTACAAGCACCTCTGGCCCTGGATCATCATTGCCATCCTGGCCTGCTCGGTGACCTTGACCTTGACCATGGTGACCATTGCGGTGAAGAACCCGGACAACCTGGTCAACGACAACTATTACGAGGCTGGCAAAGGCATTAACCGCTCCCTGGACCGCGAACTGCTGGCCCAGACCCTGCAACTGCGCGCCAAGGTGCACCTGGACGAGTTGACCGGTGAAGTCGAATTGCACCTGACCGGCAACAGCAACCCGAGCACCCTGGAACTGAACCTGATTTCCCCGACCCAGCCGGAGAAGGATCGCAAGATCAACCTGGCTCGCAGCGACAGCGAACCCGGCCGCTACATCGGCCAGGTCACCGACAAAGTAGAAGGCCGGCGCTTCGTGGAACTGCTCGGTGTCGAGGGCGATAGAACCTGGCGCCTGTTCGAAGAAGAACAGGTCAGCCACGACAAGGACTTGCTGCTGGGTGATGAGCCGTTGCAGGGCGCTGAAGACCTGAAGAATTAAACAGCCTGCGCTTAGATCGTTCCCACGCTCTGCGTGGGAATGCAGCCCGTGACGCTCTGCGTCACAACAGCGGACGCGGAGCGTCCAGCGAGGCGTTACCACGCAGAGCGTGGGAACGATCATCGGACAGCCGACTAAGATCTATACCCATGAGCACCCCAACCCCCTGCTACCACTGCGCCCTGCCCGTGCCGCCCGGCAGCCGGTTTACCGCCGTAATCCTCGGCGAGCGCCGCGAGCTGTGCTGCCCCGGCTGCCAAGCGGTGGCCGAAGCCATTGTGGCCGGTGGGCTGGAAAGCTATTACCAGCACCGCAGCGAAGCCTCGGCCAACCCCGAGGCGCTGCCGGTGCAACTGGCCGACGAGCTGGCCCTGTACGACCGCGCCGACGTGCAAAAACCCTTTGTGCGCCACGACGGCGAACTCGCCGAAACCACCCTGATGATGGAAGGCATCAGTTGCGCCGCCTGTGGCTGGCTGATCGAAAAACACCTGCGCAGCCTGCCCGCCGTGGCCGAGGCGCGGCTGAACCTGTCCAACCACCGGCTGCACGTGCGCTGGGCCGACGGGCAATTGCCATTGAGCCAGCTGCTCAGCGAGCTGCGCCACATCGGCTATGCCGCCCACCCTTACCAGGCGGATCGCGCCGCCGAGCAACTGGCTGGCGAGAACCGCCTGGCCCTGCGCCAACTGGGTGTGGCGGGCTTGCTGTGGTTCCAGGCGATGATGGCGACGATGGCCACCTGGCCGGAATTCAACATCGACCTGAGCCCGGAGCTGCACGTGATCCTGCGCTGGGTGGCGATGTTTCTGACCACGCCCATCGTGTTTTACAGCTGTGCGCCGTTCTTCAAGGGCGCTTTGCGCGACCTGCGCACGCGGCACCTGACCATGGACGTGTCCGTGTCCCTGGCGATTGGCGGTGCGTATCTGGCGGGTATCTGGACCGCGATTACCGGTACGGGCGAACTTTACTTCGACGCGGTGGGTATGTTCGCGCTGTTCCTGCTGGCCGGCCGCTACCTGGAGCGCCGAGCGCGGGAACGCACGGCCGCCGCCACCGCGCAGTTGGTCAACCTGTTGCCCGCCTCGTGCCTGCGCCTCAAACAGGATGGCCAGAGCGAACGCATCCTGCTCAGCGAATTGGCCGTGGGTGATCGTGTATTGGTGCATCCCGGCGCGGTATTGCCGGCGGACGGGGTGATTCTCGACGGCCAATCGAGCATCGATGAATCCCTGCTCACCGGCGAGTACCTGCCGCAGCCCCGCAACGTGAGTGATGCGGTCACCGCCGGCACACTCAACGTCGAAGGCGCGCTGACCGTCGAGGTACGCGCCTTGGGCCACGACACGCGCCTGTCCGCCATCGTGCGCCTGCTGGAGCGCGCCCAGGCCGAGAAACCACGCCTGGCGCAAATCGCCGACCGTGCGGCGCAATGGTTTCTATTGTGTTCGCTGATCGCCGCCGCCTTGATCGGGCTGCTGTGGTGGGAGCTGGACGCCTCGCGGGCATTCTGGATTGTGCTGGCGATGCTGGTAGCGACCTGCCCGTGCGCGCTGTCGCTGGCCACGCCGACCGCGCTCACCGCCGCCACCGGCACGCTGCATACACTCGGGCTGTTGCTGACACGCGGGCATGTGCTGGAAGGTTTGAATCAGATCGACACAGTGATCTTCGACAAGACCGGCACGCTGACCGAAGGCCGCCTGGCACTGCGCGCGATCCGCCCCTTGAGCACGCTGAACAGCGATGAATGCCTGAGCCTCGGCGCCGCCTTGGAAAACCGCTCCGAACATCCGATTGCGCGGGCTTTTGGCCGTGCGCCGTTGGCCGCCGATGAAGTCCTCAGTTTCCCTGGCCTGGGCCTTGAAGGCCACGTAGGCGAGCGCCAATTGCGCATCGGCGAGCCGGCTTTTGTTTGCGCACTGAGCGGCTGTCTGATCCCCGAGTCTCCGGATGAGGCGGGCCAATGGCTGCTGCTCGGCGACCGTGACGGCGCCCTCGCCTGGTTCGTGCTGGATGACCGCCTGCGCAGCGACGCGCCGGCCTTGCTGGCCGCGTGCAGGGCGCGCGGTTGGCGCACGCTGTTGCTGTCGGGCGACAGCTCGCCGATGGTCGCCAGTGTCGCCGCCGACTTAGGCATCGACGAGGCCCACGGCGGCCTGCGCCCCGACGCTAAACTGCAGGTGCTGCAACAACTGCACAAGGAAGGGCGCAAGGTGCTGATGCTCGGCGATGGCGTCAACGATGTGCCGGTGCTCGCCGCCGCCGATATCAGTGTGGCGATGGGCTCGGCCACGGACCTGGCGAAAACCAGCGCCGACGCGGTACTGCTGTCCAACCGCCTCGACGCATTGGTGCAGGCGTTTACCCTGGCACGGCGCACCCGTCGGGTAATCATCGAGAACCTGCTATGGGCCGGGCTGTACAATGGCCTTATGCTGCCGTTTGCTGCCCTCGGCTGGATCACCCCGATCTGGGCGGCGATCGGCATGTCCCTCAGCTCGTTGACTGTGGTGCTCAATGCCTTACGCCTGACTGGCCTGCCGAGCGCGCCGGCTAAAAGCGCCACCTTAGTAACCCGCTCGCTGCCGGCTTGAGCCGCGCGAGCATGGAGTGCAGATGCCAGCTCTATACGTGATGATTCCAGCGGCACTGCTGTTAGTCGGCGTCGCCATCTACATCTTCTTCTGGGCGGTGGACAGCGGCCAGTACGACGACCTCGATGGCCCGGCCCACAGCGTGCTGTTTGACGACCAGGACCCGAACCACTTGGCGGCTGTCGACGAAGCCAACGGGCCAGAGCAACCGCCCAAAGACCCACCCCATGCTTGAACTCGCGCCGCTGCTGGTCTCCGCGCTCATCCTTGGCCTGCTGGGTGGCGGCCACTGCCTGGGCATGTGCGGCGGGCTGATGGGCGCGCTGACCCTGGCGATCCCCAAGGAACAACGCAGCCGCCGCTTTCGTTTGCTGCTGGCGTACAACCTGGGGCGCATCTTCAGCTATGCCGCCGCCGGGTTATTGATCGGCCTGGCCGGCTGGGCGGTGGCCAACAGCCCGGCGGCGATGTTCATGCGTGTGCTCGCCGGCTTGCTGCTGATCAGCATGGGCCTGTACCTGGCCGGCTGGTGGAGCGGCCTCACCCGAATCGAAAGCCTCGGACGCGGCCTGTGGCGCTATATACAGCCCATCGCCAACCGTTTGCTGCCGGTGTCCAGCCTGCCCCGCGCGTTACTGCTGGGCGCGCTGTGGGGCTGGCTGCCATGCGGGCTGGTTTACAGCACCCTGCTGTGGGCCGCGAGCCAGGGAAGCGCGGTAGACAGTGCGTTGCTGATGCTGGCGTTCGGGCTGGGTACCTGGCCGGTGTTGCTGGCTACCGGGCTGGCGGCTGAGCGAGTCACGGCTTTGCTGCGCAAACGCAGCGTGCGTGTAGCCGGTGGTTTGCTGGTGATTCTCTTTGGTCTATGGACGTTGCCCGGCCCGCACCAGCACTGGCTGATGGGCCATTAGTGCCTTGCCTCTGTGGCATAGCGCCGCTCCCCGTTGATGCAAATCAAGATGCCATCCCAACCCTGCCCCTAGACTCGGCCCACTAGCCAATCCCGGGGACCGCCCGCATGCTCGACGCCATTCGTTGGGACACCGATCTGATTCACCGCTACGACTTGGCGGGGCCGCGTTACACGTCCTACCCCACCGCCGTACAATTCGACAGCCAAGTCGGCACCTTCGACCTGCTCCACGCCCTGCGCGACAGCCGCAAAGCCGTACGGCCCTTGTCGCTGTATGTGCACGTACCGTTCTGCGCGAACATTTGCTACTACTGCGCCTGCAACAAGGTCATCACCAAGGACCGTGGCCGCGCCCAGGCCTATCTGCAACGCCTGGAGCAGGAAATCCAGCTGATGGCCTGCCACCTCGACCCCAAACAGCCGGTTGAGCAATTGCACTTCGGCGGCGGTACGCCGACCTTTCTCAGCCACGACGAACTGCGCCAGGTGATGGCATGCCTGCGTCAGCATTTCAATTTGCAGGGCGATGATTCCGGCGACTACGGTATCGAAATCGACCCGCGTGAAGCCGACTGGGCAACGATGGGCCTGCTGCGTGAATTGGGCTTCAACCGCGTGAGCATTGGCCTGCAAGACCTCGACCCCGAGGTGCAACGTGCGGTCAATCGCCTGCAAAGTCTTGAAGAAACCCGCGCAGTGATTGATGCGGCGCGCACCCTGCAGTTTCGCTCAATCAATATCGACCTGATCTACGGCTTGCCCCAGCAAACGCCGATCAACTTCGCGCGCACCGTGGAGGAAGTGATCAAGCTGCAACCCGATCGTTTGTCGGTGTTTAACTACGCGCACCTGCCGGAGCGGTTCATGCCACAGCGGCGGATCAACACCGACGATCTGCCCTCACCGGCGGAAAAGCTGTTGATGCTGCAAACCACCATCGAGCAGTTGACCCGCGCGGGCTATCGTTACATCGGCATGGACCACTTTGCCCTGCCGGATGATGAACTGGCGGTGGCCCAGGAAGAAGGCACGCTGCAACGCAACTTCCAGGGCTACACCACCCACGGGCATTGCGACTTGATTGGTTTGGGGGTGTCGGCGATCAGCCAGATCGGCGACCTGTATTGCCAGAACAGCAGCGACCTCAATCACTACCAGAACGCTCTGGCCGGCGCGCAACTGGCCACCAGCCGTGGCTTGGTGTGCACCACGGATGATCGGTTACGCCGTGAGGTCATTCAGCAGTTGATCTGCAATTTCAGCCTGAGATTCGAACAGATCGAACAGGCCTTCAATATCGATTTTCGCGGCTATTTCGACGAACTATGGCCGCAGTTGGAGACGATGGCCGACGACGGGCTGATCGAGCTGGACGCGCAAGGCATTCGCGTACTGCCCGCCGGGCGCTTGTTGGTGCGTTCGGTGTGCATGGTGTTCGATGCCTACCTGGAGCACCAGAACAGGCAACGATTTTCGCGGGTGATCTGAAGGCAGCTACTTCATTGCCAGGGCAGCGGTCTTAGCTGCGTCGTTGGCAGGCATGTCTTTCATCGCCTTAGTCAAGGACGCCTGAGCGCCATTCAAGCTCGCTTGTAAAGCGCTCAGCGCACTTTGCAGACCAGAGAGGCGGGCTCGCATCTGATCAGGGCTGAGGTTTTTATCAGCCATCAGCGCAGTCATCTCAGCCTGCTTCTCGGCAATCTGCTTTTTGATCTCACGAATCATCTTCAGCAGATTCTTGACGTTATCCGACAGGCCGCTGTCGTCGATATCGCTGTTGGAGGTTTTCTCATCCGCCGCAGCCTTCATCGCCGCACCGGAAATCGTAACCGCCACACCTTCGACCGCCGTGGAATCGGCCAGCGGTGACGAGTTGTTGGTAGTGTCTCCCACCTTGTCCTTTTGGGGTTGTGGCGCAGCAGGAATACGAATACTTGAAGGATTTATACTACTGATGGAAGACATAACTCTGGTCCATGGTTACTGAGTTGTCATCTTGTATCGACCCCGATACAAAAAGCTTTATATCTTTGCTGCTTTTTTGTACACGCTGGCCTCACAGCACCCCGGTGCGTTACCCTTACGTCTTATGTGTGTTTCCCCACAAGGATTTAAGAAATGTCCGAGCCAGTCAAACTGCGCGCTCACAGCCAGGCCCATTGCAAGGATTGCAGCCTGGCCCCCCTCTGCCTGCCACTTTCGTTGAATTTGGAAGACATGGAAGCGCTGGACGAAATCGTTAAACGTGGTCGCCCCCTGAAAAAAGGCGAGTTTCTGTTTCGCCAGGGCGACAAATTCGATTCCGTTTATGCAGTGCGTTCGGGGGCGTTGAAGACGTTCAGCCTGAGCGACGGCGGCGAAGAGCAAATCACCGGTTTCCACCTGCCCAGCGAACTGGTCGGGTTGTCGGGCATGGACACGGAGATTCACCCGGTGTCGGCCCAGGCGCTGGAGACGACCTCGGTGTGCGAAATCCCCTTCGAGCGCCTGGATGAACTGGCCCTGCAATTGCCGCAGTTGCGCCGCCAACTGATGCGCGTGATGAGCCGCGAAATTCGCGACGACCAGCAGATGATGCTGCTGTTATCGAAGAAAACCGCCGACGAGCGCATCGCCACGTTCCTGGTCAACCTGTCGGCACGTTTCCGTGCCCGTGGGTTCTCGGCCAACCAATTCCGGCTGAGCATGTCACGCAATGAAATCGGTAATTACCTGGGCCTCGCGGTGGAAACCGTGTCCCGCGTGTTCACCCGTTTTCAGCAGAACGAGCTGATTGCCGCCGAAGGCAAGGAAGTGCACATCCTCGACCCTATCCAGCTCTGCGCGCTGGCGGGGGGCTCGCTGGAAAGCTGATGCAGGCACCTGCGGCCGCGCCAATCAGCGAAGCCGCAGGTATACTTCGAGTCCGTTTTCCGCTCCCAGGACTCTTCGACGATGACCTTCGATTCGTTCGACATCAAATCCCTGATCCGCCCCGTCATCGACTTCCCCAAGCCTGGGGTGATCTTTCGTGACATCACGCCCTTGTTTCAATCGCCCCGGGCCCTGCGCCTGGTCGCCGACAGTTTTGCCCAACGTTATGTCGAAGCCGACTTCAGCCACATCGGCGCGATGGATGCGCGGGGCTTCCTGATCGGCTCGATCATCGCCTACCAACTGAACAAACCGCTGATCCTGTTCCGCAAGCAGGGCAAGCTGCCGGCTGACGTGCTGGCCGAGGGCTACCAGACTGAATACGGCGAAGCCTTCCTGGAAGTGCACGCCGACAGCCTGTGCGAAGGCGACTCGGTGTTGATGTTCGATGATCTGATCGCCACCGGCGGTACCTTGATCGCTGCCGCTAACCTGGTGCGGCGCATGGGCGCGAAGATTTTTGAAGCGGCGGCAATCATTGATTTGCCGGAGCTGGGTGGCTCACAGCGCTTGCAAGACATGGGGATTCCGACGTTTTGTCTGACCCAGTTTGCGTTGACTGAGCGTTAAAGGTCGCTTGGACTGACGCCATCAAAGCCCCATCTGCTTGCTGATGATTTCATTCATCACTTCGCGGGTGCCGCCACCGATGGACAGGATGCGGTTGTCACGATAGAGCCGCTCCACCAGGCTGCCGCGCATGTAACCTTGGCCGCCGAGGATCTGCACCGCGTCGTAAGTAACGCGATCGGCGGTGTCGGTGGCCAGGTTCTTGGCCATCGAAATCTCCTTGATCACACTCATGCCCGCCGCCATTTTCGCCGCCTGGCGATAAGTGAATTCCCGAGACACTTCCACCGCAGTCGCCATCTCGGCAAGCCGATGCTTGAGCACCTGAAATTTGCCGATGGGCTTGCCAAAGGCTTCGCGTTGGGCGGCCCATTTGAGGCTTTCCTCCAGCGCCAGTTGTGCGGTCATATTGGCCATCAACGCCAGGGCCAGGCGCTCACGTTGGAAATTGCCCATGATGCAGGCAAAGCCCATGTTCTCGACGCCGATCAGGTTGCCCACAGGCACGTGGCAGTCGTCAAAGAACAACTCAGCCGTGTCCGACGCCCACCAACCCATTTTCTTCAACGGCTGACCGACCGTGAAACCGGGGGTGTCTTTTTCGATGAGCACTAAGCTGATACCGCCAAAGCCCGGCCCGCCCGTACGGACGGCCACGGTGTAGAAGTCGGCGCGAATGCCACTGGTGATAAAGGTTTTGCTACCGCTCACGCGGTAATGCTCACCATCACGGATGGCGCGGGTTTGCAGGTTGGCTACATCGGAGCCACCACCAGGCTCGGTGACGGCCAAGGCGATGATCTTCTCCCCGGCTAACACCGGGGGCGCGACGCGCTTACGCACCTCGGGCCGTGCCCATTTGACGACGGGCGGCAGGCCGATATCCAGCGAACCCAGGCCTGCCACGACCCCACCGGAACCACAGCGCATCAACTCTTCGCTGGCGGCAACCTTGGCGAACAGATCACCTTCGTGACTGCCGCCCAGGCTTTCGGGATAACCGATGCCCAGAATGCCCGCCGCGCCGGCCTTGAGGTACAGCTCACGGGGAAAGCTTTCGGCCTCCTCCCACTGCTCAATGCCCGGCAACATCTCGCGCTCGACAAAACGGCGCACGCTGTCGCGGACCAATTGGTGGCTGGGGTCGAAGTAATCCTGGTAGGCAGACATCGGCAAGCTCCACGGTGAGGTGGAACGAACTTACCAAGCGCTTGCTTGGTTTTCAAGCCAAATGCATTTCCCGCCAACACCACACAACCACTGTGGGAGAGGGCTTGCCCCGAGAGCGGTGGGCCAGCCCTAACCAGGCTGACTGAGACACTGCAATCGGAAGCAAGCCCCCGCCTACCTTTCAGATTGTGTTGTTCTTTAAAGGGCGATCGGTTTGCGCCCTGCAAACGAATGCGCCAACGTCCCGCCGTCCACCAACTCCAGCTCACCACCCAACGGCACGCCATGGGCGATACGCGAGGTGATCAAGCCTTTATTGGTCAGCAACTGGGCGATGTAATGCGCGGTTGCCTCACCCTCCACCGTCGGGTTGGTCGCCAGGATTACCTCGGTAAAGGTGCCCTGTTCTTCAATGCGCGCCACCAGTTGCGGAATGCCGATGGCTTCCGGCCCCAGCCCATCCAACGGCGAGAGGTGCCCTTTAAGCACAAAATAGCGGCCGCGATAACCGGTTTGCTCCACCGCGTACACATCCATCGGCCCTTCCACCACGCACAGCAGCGTGTCGTCGCGGCGTGGGTCGGCGCATTGTGGGCAGAGGTCTTCCTCGGTGAGGGTGCGGCACTGGCGGCAGTGGCCTACACCGGTCATGGCCTGGCTCAGGGCCTGGGCCAACCGGGTGCCGCCGCTGCGATCACGCTCCAGCAGTTGCAGCGCCATACGCTGGGCGGTTTTCTGACCCACACCCGGCAAGGTGCGCAGGGCGTCGATCAGTTGGCGAATCAGGGGGCTGAAGCTCATGAGCGAATGGTCCGACAAAACAACGAGACGCGGTTTATACCCGCGCCTCGGATTAGCGTCAAATGGTCAATCCTGCGCGACGCGCACCACCAACTTGCCGAAGTTGCGCCCCTCAAGCAAACCAATAAAGGCTTCGGGCGCCTGCTCCAGGCCCTCGACCACGTCTTCGCGGAACTTGATCTTGCCATCACGCACCCACGGCGCCATGGCGCTGAGGAATTCAGGCTGGCGATCACCGTAGTCGTCGAACACGATAAAGCCCTGGATGCGCACGCGCTTGGTCAGCAAGGTGCGTTGCAGCGCCGGCAGACGGTCGGGACCGGTTGGCGCTTCATGGGCGTTGTAGCCGGCGATCAAGCCGCACAAGGGAATCCGTGCTTTGGGGTTGAGCAACGGCAGCACCGCGTCGAACACCTTGCCGCCGACGTTTTCAAAGTAGATGTCCACGCCGTTGAAGCAGGCCTGGGCCAATTCATTGGCAAAATGGGCGCTCTTGTGGTCGATACAGGCGTCAAACCCCAACTCATCCACCACGTAGCGGCACTTGTCTGCGCCACCGGCGATACCCACCACGCGCAAGCCCTTGAGCTTGGCCACCTGGCCCACCACCGAGCCGACCGCGCCGGACGCCGCCGCCACCACCAGGGTTTCCCCATCCTTGGGCTGACCGATATCCATCAGGCCCATGTACGCAGTCATACCCGGCATGCCCAGCACACCCAGCGCCATCGACGGGCTCGCAAGGCCCTTGGGCACCGGGATCAGATTAAGTCCGTCGCAAACGCTGTGGCTTTGCCAGCCGGTGGAGCCGACTACCAGGTCACCCACTTCGAATTTCGGGTGGCGCGATTGCTCGATACGGCTGACAGCGCCACCGGTCATAACCTCGTCGATTTCAACCGGAGCGGCGTAGGACGGTGCGTCACTCATGCGGCCACGCATATAGGGATCGAGGGACAGGTACAGCGTTTTCAATAGCACCTGGCCCTCCGCCAACTCGGGCAAGTTCACGCGTTCCAGGCGGAAATTTTCCGGGGTCGGTGCGCCTTGAGGGCGCGAAACCAGCACAACGCGCTGGTTCAGAATCGTTTCTTCAGACATCAGGGAACTCCTTTATCGAATCCATCGGTATAGGGTGCAGACCCTGTCTGGCGCGCCAGGGTTCATATTGAACGCAATGCGTCCAGGCGGCGTGAGGTTACTGCCCACCGAAACGATCACCGCACAAACAAAAATGCCAGGCTCGATGCCTGGCATTTTCATTCTAGCGAAAGCTCACCGATCAGAACGGCATCTTCATGCCCGGCGGCAATTGCATACCAGCCGTCACGCCGGACATTTTGTCCTGGCTGTTGGCTTCGATCTTGCGCACGGCGTCGTTGACGGCCGCAGCGAACAGCGCTTCAAGCATTTCCAGGTCATCTTCGCTGGTGCCTGGCAATACGCTTGGGTCGATGCTCACGCGCTTGATATCGTGACGACCGGTCATCACTACGCTGACCATATCGCCACCGGCTTTACCGGTGACTTCGGCGTTGGCCAGTTCTTCCTGCATCTTGGCCATCTTTTCCTGCATCTGCTGCGCCTGCTTCATCAGGCCGGCCATGCCACCTTTCATCATGGGAATCACCTCAAAAGTACGTGGATCAATTTAGTTAATAGCCCCGTGTCATGACGCTTGGGGCACCGGGGCTTCGACAGGTTCAATAGTATCGTGACGCACGACCGCGCCGAACTGTTGCATCATTTGCTGGATAAGCGGATCACCCTGGATCGATTCTTCGGCCTCGCGCTGACGGTTGATACGTCGACGGGTTGCCGCCTGGGCCGGGGTTTCCTGCTCGGGCTTGATCAACTCGATGGTGATGGTCAGGGTGCGCTCATGGTATTGGTTCAGCGCATCGTTGAGCCGTCGCTGCTGGGTCGCGTTGAACAAGGCGCTATGGGCAGGGTCCAGGTGCAACACCCAGTGGTCGCCCTCGACGGCAATCAAGGTGCAGTTGGCGGCAATGCTGCCGGTCATGCCGGAGATCGGCAACTTCGGAAACAATTCCAGCCATTGCAACGCCAGGCCGGTGGCCGGGGCGGCAGCAGGTTCCGCTTCGGGCTCAGGAGTAGGCTCGGCGGTGTGTTCGCTGGCCAGGTCATCCAGATAGCTGTAGGCCGAATCCATGTCCGGCTCGATGTAATCTTCGTCCAGTGGCGGCTCGTCGTCGAGGTCGATGCCCGGGGTGGCGGCTTCGACTTGGGCAACGGTCGGCTCTGGAACGGGGGCTGAAACCCACTCGGGCGCCGCCTGCACCACGCTGTCAGGCGTCGATGCTGGCATTGGCGTCAGTTCGGGCTGCTCGCCGCTGGTTTCCAGTACAGGCTCCACGGCAGGCTGCAGTTCAACCTCAGGCTCGGCGTCTACCGGGTCGTTCCAGGGCAGATCGACCACCGGGGCCGGCTCAGGCTCAGGCTCGATCACCGGCGTAGGCTCAACCACAGGCGCGGCGACCACAGGTTCAGGCGCCGGAGCTGCCGGCGCAGGCGCAGCAACGACTGGCGCGACCCTTGCCGCGCCAGCCACTGGTTTGGCGGAATCAACTGTGGCCTGGCTGATCCCCACTGGCTTTAGCGGCTGTCTCGGTGCGTCTGCCGTATCCGCCGGCCGGAACGCCAGCATGCGCAGCAGGACCATTTCGAAGCCTGCGCGCGGGTCCGGTGCCAGGGGCAAGTCGCGTCGACCAATCAGGCCCATCTGGTAGTAGAACTGCACGTCTTCGGCCGGCAATGCCTGGGCCAACGCCAATACGCGGTCGCGGTCGCCATGGCCGTTGTCGACGCCTTCAGGCAAGGCCTGGGCGATCGCAACGCGGTGTAAGACGTTAAGGATTTCCGAGAGCACGCCGTTCCAGTCCGGGCCTTGCTCCGACAAGTGGCGCACGGCCTCGAGCAACGCCTTGGCGTCACCTTCGATCAGCGCGTGCAGCACGCCGAACACCTGGCCGTGGTCGAGGGTGCCGAGCATGGCGCGCACGTCGGCGGCCATGACCTTGCCTTCACCGAAGGCAATGGCCTGGTCGGTGAGGCTCATGGCATCGCGCATCGAACCATCTGCAGCGCGCCCGAGCAGCCACAGGGCGTCGTCTTCGAACGGCACGTTCTCGACACCCAACACGTGGGTCAAATGTTCGACCACCCGCTCAGGGGTCATATTTTTCAGCGAGAACTGCAGGCACCGCGACAGAATAGTTGCAGGAAGCTTCTGCGGGTCAGTGGTGGCCAGAATGAATTTGACGTAGGGCGGCGGCTCTTCCAGGGTTTTCAACAAGGCGTTGAAGGAATGGCTGGAGAGCATGTGCACTTCGTCGATCAGGTAGACCTTGAAGCGGCCACGGCTCGGTGCGTACTGCACGTTGTCGAGCAGCTCGCGGGTGTCTTCAACCTTGGTGCGGCTCGCGGCGTCGATCTCGATCAAGTCGACAAAACGCCCTTCGTCGATCTCCCGGCATACCGAGCAGGTGCCGCAGGGGGTCGATGTGATACCTGTCTCACAGTTCAGGCATTTGGCGATGATCCGCGCAATGGTGGTCTTGCCCACCCCCCGCGTACCGGTGAACAGGTACGCGTGGTGCAGCCGTTGGCTGTCCAAGGCATTGATCAGAGCCTTGAGCACATGGGTCTGGCCGACCATTTCGCGGAACGAGCGCGGGCGCCATTTACGTGCAAGAACCTGATAACTCATCGAAAACCGTCGCAACTGGGAAGCGGAAGCCGGTAATGCTAGCGGAGCAAGGGGGAAATTGCATCCGGCACGCTCGTCTAATCTGACTAAGCTCTCCTCAATGGCCCCGCAAAGGCCTGAACCCGGAGAGTGTATGCGCGTAGTCCTGGGCGCCTTATGGATGATTTGCGGTGCCAGCCTCGCGGCACCCACGCCGTTGCGCTTCTCGGTTTCCGACAGCTGGGCGATGCCCATGGTCCAACTGGAGAACAACCGGCCGACCCAGGGCATTTTGTATGACTTGATGTTAAGCCTGGCCACCCAAGTCGGGCGCCCCGCCAAGTTCCACGTACTGGCCCGAGGGCGCATCGCCAATGCGATGAAGCGCGGCCACATTGATGTGCGCTGTTATGTCACCCAGGCCTGGGTGGACGACCTGCCCGGCGACTACGTCTGGAGCGTGCCGCTGATGGTGCAGCGCAATGTGATGGTCAGCAGCCACACTGCGCGGTCACCTGTGCAAGTGGGCAAACTGGCACCACAGCCGATCGGCACAGTGCTCAACTACCGCTACGCGGCACTCGACCCGCTGTTTGCCAACGGCCAACTGACCCGTGACGATTCGCGCAGCGAAGAACTGGTGCTGCATAAGCTGGTGGCCGGTCGTTTCGACTATGCGGTGATCAACGAATGGACATTGGACCGCTTCAACCTGAATCTGCCGCCGAAGCAGCGCTTGCACAAGGTCGCGATCGTCGACGAGCAACGCCTGGGCTGCATCGTGCGTAACGATCCGAACGTGCCGGTGCAGCAGATTTTACGCACGCTGCAGCAGATGAAGATGTCGGGAGAGATCGACGACACCATCAAGCTTTACACCGGTGAGAATGCGCAGCCCCTGCACACTCCTGACAAGAACTGACAGCACCGCCTTATAGACTGGGCTCACGTAATCGCCCGTTCTCAAGGAACCCACATGACCAGCGTCGCCCATTATTTCCTGCTCTACGTCGACAGCCCGGCCACCAGCGCCAACTTCTACAGCCGCCTGCTGGACAAGCCGCCGGTGGAACTGAACCCGACCTTTGCCCTGTTCATTCTCGACAACGGCGTGAAGCTGGGGTTGTGGTCGAGACACACCGTGGAGCCGGCAGCGCACATTACCGGCGGCGGTGGCGAGGTCGGATTTTCGTTGCCCGACCCAGCTGCCGTGGAGGCCCTGCACGATCAATGGGTTGCGCGCGGCGCGACGATCATCCAGTCACCGACGACCCTGGATTTCGGCTACACCTTTGTCGCCGAGGACCTCGATGGCCACCGGCTGCGCGCGTTCAGCCTGAGCGACTGACCGCCAGCGGCCCTCCAGGCTGATGGCCGCCACGCTGGCCAGCACCATCACTGCGCCCAGCATCACCTGCCGGGCAATGTGCTCGCCCAGCAGGGTCGAAGCCATCACCATGGCCACGGGCGGAATCAGGTACATCGCCACCGATGCGCGGCTGACCTCGACGTGTTTCAACACGTAGGCCCAGCCGAGATACGCCAAGGCGCTGGGGAAAATGCCGAGTATCAGCACTGCCAGGTTTTCCAGCGGCGGCGCCTGCCCGACGGCATTGGCCAAGCCCGGCAGGTTCACGCTCAGCATCAGGGTGCCCGCCCACACCATGTAGCACGCCATGGTCAGCGGGCTATAACGATGGGCGTAGTGTTTCTGGATGGCGAAGTAAAGGCTCCACGAGGCCGCTGCCAACAGGATCAGCAAACCATGCGGGTCGATGTCGCCCACGCCCTGATCGCCCCAGATCACCACCAACACCCCGAGCAAACCCAGCAACACACAACCCCAACGCCAGGCACTGACCCGCTCCTTCAAGCAGAAGAACGCAATCAACACACTGAACAGCGGTGCCGACTGCGCCAGCACACTCGACGCCGCCGCGGTCACCCACTGCTGCCCGTAATTGAGGCTGGTGTGGTGCACGAACACCCCGAAAAAACCCAGTACCAATAACCACGGCACATCGCGCCAACGCGGGCGGCCGATGCCCACCACCAACGCCACGCCCGCCATGAATACTGATGCGATCAGGAACCGCAGCAGCGCCAACTGGCCAGGGCTGTAGCTGTGCAGCCCCATGTGCACACCAATCGGTGAATAGGCCCAGCAGAGGATGACGCCAGCGACGACTAGCGTAAGCTTTAAGGGTGACGGGGTATTCATCGATGACGTCCGGCAACCGAGAAGGAATGCCGTCAGTCTTGGCCCGCGCAACGCGTAGGACCATTAAGTGTTTCTGACTTCTGAAATCATTGGAACTGAGCAATGGAACTGGCCCAACTGAAAATGGTGCGAGCCGTGGCGCAAACCGGCAGCGTGGCCCAGGCCGCCCTGCAGTTGCACTGCGTGCCGTCCAACATCACCACGCGCATCAAACAGTTGGAAAGCGAGTTGGGCACACCGCTGTTTATTCGTGCGGGCCGCGGGTTGGCGATCAGTGCCGCCGGTGAGATCTTCCTGGATTACTGCGAACGCATCCTGGCGCTGGTGGACGAGTCCAAACGCGCGGTGGATGCCAACGCCATTCCCCGCGGCACCTTGCGCATTGGCGCCGTCGAGTCCAGTGCCAGTGGCCGCCTGCCGCCGTTACTGGCGCAATACCATCGGCGCTACCCCGACGTCTCGCTCGAACTGGTCACCGGCGCCTGGGCGCAGTTGCTGGACGATTTGCAACACCACCGTCTCGACGTGGCCTTGGTGGCGTCCGGTGGCAAACGCGCCAAGCTCGAACACAGCGTGGTCTACAGCGAACGCCTGGTGCTGATCGCCAGCGCGTCCAGCGCGCCGATCAACAGCGCCGAAGACCTGGCCGGGCGCACCTTGCTGGTCTGGCCACCCGGCTGCCCGTATCGCGCGGCGCTGGAAAACTGGGTCAAGCCCCACGATTTCAAGCCAAGCATCGCCACCTATGCCAGCTGGGGCACGATCATCGGCTGCGTCAGCGCGGGGATTGGCGTGGCGTTGGCGCCGGAAGGCATCCTGGCCCGCTATGAGCAGGCGAATCAGTTGGCGTCTTATCGGTTTGAGGCGTTGCAGGCCGTGGACAACCTGCTGTTCTGGCACAAGGACACCCAGCGACACTTGGCACGGGATGCGTTCGCCGAGCTGCTGCGCGAGACGTTTGGCTAACCTAAGCGGCAAATTTCAGATATTCTCCCGCGAAATTAATTCAAAATGTAAGGGACTACCATGAATTACTTCCGCGCGTTGATCGCGGCGGCCGCCTTGAGCCTGTCTGCCATACCCGCCTTTGCTGCCCCAGCGCCTGCGCCTGACGAAGCCAGCGCACCCGCCGAAACGGCTGAGCACTTCCTCGCCTCACTCAAGCAGAAGACCGGCACGGTCACTCTGCCCAGTGGCATAGCAACGCTCAAGCTCAACGATGAGTTCTACTACCTCGACCCCGCCGACACCGAGCGCTTGTTGACCGATGGCTGGGGTAACCCGCCAGGCTTCAAGACCTTGGGCATGATCGTGCCAAAAGCAGTCAGCCCGTTGTCGGAACGCGGCTGGGGTGTGATCGTCAGCTACAAGGCTGATGGGCATGTTTCCGACGAGGACGCGGCGAAAATCGACTACGCCGAACTGCTCAAGCAGATGCAGGAAGAAGACGAAGAGGACAACAAACAGCGCCAGAAACAAGGCTACGCTGGCCTGCACCTGCTTGGCTGGGCCGAGCCGCCGCGCTACGACGCCACCACTCACAAAATGTATTGGGCACGCGAGCTGAAGGCCGACGACGCCCAACAGACCACCCTCAACTACAGTATCCGCGTGCTGGGCCGTGAAGGCGTGTTGGAACTCAACGCCGTCGCCGCCATGGCCGACTTGGCCACCATCCAGCAGGAAATGCCCCAGATTCTGGCCTTTACCAACTTTACCGATGGCAACCTGTACACCGACTTCAACCCGAAGACCGACAAGCTGGCCACTTATGGCCTGGCTGCATTGGTTGCCGGTGGGATAGCGGCCAAGGCCGGGTTGTTCGCCAAGATCGGCATATTCCTGCTGGCGGCGAAGAAGTTTCTGGTGATCGGTGTGGTGGCGCTGCTCGCTGTGATCCGCAGGCTGTTCAACCGCAACAAGGCCTGAACCCCGGATATAAAAACGCCGCAACGTGCATGGCACGTTGCGGCGTAGAGGGTTGGCTCAGTTCTACACAGCTCTGGCTGCTGGCTCAGCTTTTGGGTGCAGACAGGCGACTGTATTGGTCCTGGCTGATCCAGCCGGTGAACGTATGGTCCTTGGCATTGGTGAACGCCACCTGGGCCCAACCATCCTTGAACGCCAGTACGCCGACCACATCATCCTTGATGATATACGGGTGCTTGCCAGCAGTGTCGCCAGGGGTTTTCAGCAGCGGCGCCTTGTCGGCAGTCACCGTCACCAGGCCGATCCATTGGTTGCTGGCGGTCTGGGTCAGGTCCAGCCCGGTGGCGATTTCCGGCATCAGCACGCTCATGCAGCCCGGATGCTGACGGCCCTGTTCCACGGTCAGCGTCACGCCGTCGGAGGAGGCCGCCACGCTGCCAGGGTAGGCCTCATCGAGCCAGGTGGTGAGCGCTTCGGGCTTGCCTTGCAGATAGAACGTGCACGTGCGCGTCACGCCCTCGCCCAATTCTTCTACGTAGTAACCTTCGACTTGGTGATCAGGCGTGACCGCCAGCATCAACCCTTCGTACTTGCCCGAGTGCAACTCGGCGGTGCTGGCCCATGCGGGCGTCACGGCACATAACGACAACACGCCCACTGCTAGAAATCGGATCATCTTATTTCTTCCCCTCAAGTGCTTCGTAGGCATGCTTGATACGGCGGTCATAATCGCCGTAATCCTTGCCGTTATAGTTACGCGCCATGGCGACGTAGTCTTTGTCTTTCATGGCTTTGATCAACGCCGGGCTTTTGCTGCAAAAACCGAGGAATGCCTTTAATTGGTTGCCAGCATTTATCTTTAATGCCGCCGCGAATTCAAACACGGTTTTGTAACCACAAGAGGTGTAGTTGAACCCCATGATCTGAAACATGCCCCAGGACGCTGACATCAACGCCGCTTCCTGGTCCAGCGCAAACGCGGTGGCCATGGTTTCCCACGCCTTGGTTTGGTCTTTGTTATTGGCCTGCCACTGCGGCCCGGCTTTCTTCACATAGGGATACGACAGCAGCGGGTGCGCCTGGTCGTAGATATGCTTGGTGTACTTGCGAAACAGGTGCCCTTCAAAAGCGATCACCGGCAATTTGGCGGGACCGAAACCGGAGCGCCCACCGGACTCGACGGTAGCGAAGGCCTTGATGATATTCACCGAAATACCGCTGCCCAAGTGTGTGGCGGCGTTCTGGAAGTCGGTCTCGGTGAGCGTCATGCCGCCATCGCACGTGGCCTGGAGCATCAATTGCCGGTTGCGCCGCTCGGCCTCGACCATCGCGCGCATGCGGTCCAGGTACACATTGACCGTGGCCTGCACGGCGTCGCCGTTGTTATTGCCGAACACATTGAGAAAGCTCGGAATACGCATGGTCGGGAAGGTTTTCACCGGCACCTTCACCGCTTCTTCGATCAGGCTATTGAAGGTCCGGCCGGTAGGGTCGATCACACCATCGGGGTGCGCGTATTTGAGATGGCGAAACTGATACTGGCTGATGCACTGCACCAACTGGCCGTCGCATTTGCCGTTTTCGGTCAGCGGGAAACCCATCTTGGGAATGATCAAATTGAATAAATACTGGATGCACTGAACATCGGCAGGCAAGTTGCGCGCTTTACTGGGCGCGCCTACCGAAGCACTGATAAGACGGGGCAACCCTTGCAGGCTTTTCATCACAGACATCCTTGTTAGTTAAAGAAGTGATAGCACTTCAATATCAAGCCGGCACACTTGTCACATATTGAAACAAGTGGCCGGCGCAAACTAACAAGATGGTTTTCGGTTGTCCAGTAGGCGCTATGAGCGTTGTGAAACAGCCGTCATGCGCGGCTACTTTTTCCTTTCCAATGCCTCATAGGCTTTTTGGATTCGCTTGTCGTAGTCGCCATAATCACTGCCGTTGTAGTTGAAGGCCATGCCGGCATAATCCTTATTCTTCATGGCCTTGAGCAAGGCCGGGTTCTTGCGGCAAAAACCGACGAACGCCTGCAATTGGTGGCCAGCATTGAGCTTCATCGCGCTGACAAAATCGAACACGGTCTTGTAGCCGCAGGCGGCGAAGTTGAAGCCCATGATTTGAAACATTCCGTAGGACGCCGACATCAGCGCCGCCTTCTGGTCCAAATTGAACGCATCGGACAAGGTCCTCCACGCCGTCGCCTGGTCCTTGTTATTGGCTCGCCATTGCTGGTCGGCCTTGACCAGGTAAGGAGCAGACAAATAGGGATGGCTCTTGTCGTATTTGCCCTTGGTATATTTACGAAAGATGTGCCTCTCATAGGCAATTATCGGCATTTTGGCTGGCCCGAACCCGGAGCGCCCACCGGACTCGACAGTGGCGAAAGCCTTGATGATATTCATCGAGATAGCGCCACCTAACTGAATGGCAGCGTTCTGAAAGTCAGCTTCGAGCAGGGTTACGCCACCATCGCATGTGGCCGTCGTAACCCATTGCTGCTTGTCCGACAGAGGTTGGATCGGCGCCGGGGCGAGCCCAGGGAGCTGTTTAACCTTGGCAGCAAACTCATTGGCCTGGGGGGCGGAATTTGCCTTGCGCGCCTCTTCAACCAAGCTGCTGAAGGTCCGACCTGCCGGGTCAATCACCCCATCGGCATTGGCAAACTTGAGACGATTCAACTGATAGTCGCGGATGCGGTGGATCAACAGAGGCCCGCACCTGCCGTCCAACACCAAGGGCGAAACCGATGTGGGTGCGATCAGATTCAACAGAAGCTGGATAGTGTGAACATCAGCAGGCACATTGTGGGCCTTGCCTGGGGTGCCCACAGAGGCACTGATAAGACTGGGTAACCCTTGAGGGCTGGTCATGGCAATCATCCTTGTTAAGGAAATAAGTGCCATCACATCTTCACTACTCCAGCACCACGGTCATGTTCTAAAAAACCATTTATGACGTTAGCACGCGGCGTAGAGTTGTCCAGCAGATTGCCGTATTGGCTTGCTAAAAACGTGCTCAGTAAGACCTGTGCAACGCCTCAAAAACCGGGGGTTTCACGGTATTGATGACCGTGGTACTCGATCCACTCGACCACATCGTAAGGAAGATAAAGCTGCTGCTTGGCGCGCGAGATTGCGATGTACACAGCACAGATCCGCGCATCCAGCTCATAAGCATTCTTGAACCTCACGCTGGTGAGCAGTTCGGTCGTCAGCAGAACCCGATCGAACTCCATGCCCCCGGCGTCCTCCGCCATCATCAGCAGGCAGCTTTTGCCGGGTGGACCGATCATCCGGTTCAATTGGGTTAAATCGGCGACTTTGAAGCCATTATCCAACTCGGACTCAACCCAGAGAAACGCTTCATCAAATTGATTGGCCTCACGCACCTGTTTCCAGTCGGGCAAGTCGCTGAAATACGGGTGCACGCCCTTTGTGCTCTGACCGGGGGTGTAGAAGTCCGACTTGAACAATTCGATCGCGGTGGTCATGAAATAGATGAGATCGCGCTGCGCCGCGGCCTGGGCAAAACTGAATGCACAATTGGCATCGTGCAGTTGCAGGGCCCACTTCATCATGTCCCATTTGGACGCGGTCAACACCACACAGCCTTGCGGTGGCACAAAGCCCATCGGGTAAAACTCAATGCCGACGTCAGCATCACGGGCGCCCTCGAAAAGCACCTTGCTCTTGTTCGAGTGCCGGTGGATCAGCGGATTAACCAATTGCTCGACATTGCGGCCTGATCGCACGGAGTAGCTGATATTACTGTGCCGAACATCGCGCCCCCGTGTGACCATGACCCCACGGGTCTGCTGATACTCATCCCCAAGGGTAATCAGCACTTGACGGCCACGCTCAATAATCTGCATCAACGATTCGGGAATATCCTGGCTCTCGTCAATGAACACGTGCGTATAACGAGGCGGCACCACACAGCCCGCCAAGCTTGCACGCTTGATCATCAACAACGCATCAAAGCCCGTCTGGCTGGCCCATAGCGGGTTCGCCTCAAGGTAGCGCCACACACGGCTCGAATACTCCAGGAGCACCCTGATATCCACGCTGGCCAGAGGCTGCTTGAAAAAAGGCAGGTGCCGCTCCGACAGGCTGTAATCCCGGGAACTGCAATAGCATTCGAGCACCTTGAAGCACACCTCCAGGGCAGCGGGCGCATCGAGGTGACGAAAGCCGAGGACATTCAACTCCTGCGCCAGCGCTTCCCGGCTCGGCCCTCTCAGCGGCGTACGCGCCGATTGGGCCCTTGGGCCGTACAACAAGGTGCTCGCAAAGCCCTGGAAGGTCTGGCCTGCTCGCTTCTCAGTCTGCGTCACCATGCGTCGACGCAGTGTGTCCAACTTGTCATCGCTGCGCGCCAACAGCAGTGCTTTTCCCGGCTGCAGGTGTTCGATCAAGGCAACCAGCAGGTGGCTCTTGCCTATCCCGGCATAGCCTTGCACATGCAGGTTCTCGTCCAAATTGGCACGAAAGGTTTTGATTAGTTTGTCTTGCTCAACGCTCAACCAACGCTCGCGATGCCTGGGCGTGACCATCTGCTGACTGAACGGGTTGTTACCTTGAAGGTGACGCAGCTTGTACCCCGCATCCCACTGGCCATCAGGCAACAGATACGCCTGCGCCAGGACTTCATCGGCCAGCAGAAAACGCAGCTTCAACTTTTTCACGACGTCCAGGCCGAAGTACAACTTACGCGGGTCGAACAGACGCCGTGCCTCCGACTGTAACCCCCCAACCGCTAAATGCCTGGCCTCGACAGCCCAGCCAATCAGCTTGGCCAGAATTTTCTCGGCATTCTGAGCGGTGAGATCCTTTTCAGGCATTTGCGCCAGGTTCTGTATGACCAGCAGCGCGGCCAATTCGGGATTGGTCAGGGTGACAAGTGCCTTTACGTCAGCGGCTTCCAACACGCCCTTGGCGGTTTCAAAGGTGATGGGCAAGAAAACGGGGCTGGATAAATCAAAATGTTCGGGGTGCATACATCCTCAGAGCCAGTGAAGATTCGTCACGGCTATCATCATCTGACGCGCAGGTCGTTTCAGCGGGCAAACGCCAAGTATGCCACCCTTCAGCGCAGGTGATAGCCCTTCTGGGCTACTGTGAATGGCGCCAAGGCCCCTGGCGCCGTGGCACCTGATCTGTCGCGCCCTTCAATTGCGCAAACCCATTCAGTGATATTCGACGGCAAAACGTTTGTACTGAAATTCCAGAAAAATGGCCTGCGGGAGTATTTCCCAGAGAACGAAAGCGTCGAAGCCTGGAATGAAAGGGTGGACTTCACCGTGGTCCCTGCCGAACTGAACCGCTTCGAACCCCTGGAACTGCGCACACGCACCGTCCAACTGCACCAGAAGGAAAACCCGCAGATGCCGGCGATCATGTCGACGGACAACCGCACCGGGATCCTGTATTTGATGCTGTTTTATCCCTCGGCGCTGCGTAAAGACGGGCACTTTTGTGAATACAGTTTCTTCAAGTATTACCGCGACAGCGGCACGGGCCAGACCATCATCTTTCATTTCGCCAGGAACGTACCGGCCGATAAACCGCAGACACCGGCCGAGCTTTCACAAAGCGTGACGGCAATCGGGCAGGAAATAGTGCCGGTGATAAAGGCATTCCCCCTTTACCGCCCGTAGTGCTATCGAGCGCACAGCAAAAAACACTTCGCAGGCAGTGAATGCCAGCAAAACACATAAAAGATTGGAATTTGGGGGATACAAGCAGAGCGTTATGGAGGCAACCCCACCAGCCACACCCCGGCACACAATGTTCCCGCTGTGGCTGCTGCCTTCCGGCTCTGACCAGGTTCACGGGTAATCGTTGCGGGGGGACCGATGGGGTCACCATAACGACGCTGGCCTCTCGGCAAGCCGCGCCATTGTACCGATCTGATCGGAACTTACAACCGTTGACGCCGGATTAAAATATGAATCGACTCAAGCACTTGTGCCACTACCGAATCACGGACTCATCGGCCCTGCCACCCTCCTCCTGGATCACCAGGTGAATGAAGTGCAGCTTGGCGATCACCGCCGGCGGCAACACGAAGGGATAGAAATCCGGCTGGCCCATGCTGCGTGACAGCTCATTGAGCATGCCAGCCAGTTCGATCCACGCATTGACGAATGACAGGAACGCCGCACCACCGGGGTGTTCGGGGTCGTGGAGCGTGCTCAGGGGGAAGGGCTGATAATCCAAGTCCATCTCGCGGGCGCTCATGCCAAAGCCCAGGGCCGTGTCGACGGCGTCCATCATGTGCAGGTAGTGGGCCCAGGTTTCGGCCCAGTCTTCCCAGGGGTGCATAGTGGCGTAGGCGCTGACGCACGTTTGCGCCCAGTCCGGACGCGGGCCGTGCTGGTAATGCCGGTCGAGAGCCTCGGCATAGCTGGCGCGTTCGTCGCCGAACAGGGTGCGAAACGGTTCGAGCCAATGGCTGTTAGCGATCAGTTGGTCCCAATAGTAGTGCCCGACCTCATGGCGAAAATGGCCGAGCAGCGTGCGATAGGGCTCGCGCATCTGTACGCGGAGTTTTTCGCGATGGGCGTCGTCGGCTTCCTTGATGTCCAGGGTGATCAAGCCGTTGGCATGGCCCGTGGTGGGCGCGTTGCCCTCCAGGTCGATGCCGACGAAATCGAAAGCCAGGCCGGCGTCTTCATCGACGCTTTTAGGCACCACCTGCAAGCCCAGGCTGATCAATTGCGCGACCAGTCGGCGCTTGGCAGTTTCTACTTTGCCCCAGCGTTCGGGGTTTTCCGGCACAGACAAGTCGGGAATGGTGCGATTGAGGCTGCAGGCCACGCATAACGGTGCGGTGCTATGGGCGGGAATCAGCCAGTTGCAGGCTGCCGGAGTGTCGAGGTTGGCACAGCGGCGGAAGGCGCCGGCCGCCAGGTTGTCGTCCGCAAGCCACGTGCCGGCGACCGGTCCAGGTTGCAGCGACGACAAGCGGCTTTGCTGCGGCTGATAGCCCAGCAGCGCTTGGCAAGCCAGGCACTGGCTGTTGCGAAAGAACAGGGACTGACCGCAACGGCATTGCCACACCTTGCTGTTGCGCGAGGTTTGGCCCATGAACGGTGCGCCGATGCGCGAACTGAGTTGCTCGAAGTAGCGGAACATGGCGAACTCTCCCTAGGTGACCAAGACTAGATCATATTCCGCCTGCAATCGTTCAACGCGCGATGGGGCTGCTGCGCAGCCCAACACGGCGCAAACCCGCTCGCCACAATAAGCTCACGGCCCACACGCGCCGTCAGACGGTGATGTTGTGTTTGGCCAAGAACGCCACAAACGCTTCTTCGTCGAGTACCTTGAGCCCCAGCTCGGTGGCCTTGGCCAACTTCGAGCCGGCGCCAGGCCCTGCGACCACGCAATGGGTTTTGGCCGACACCGAACCCGCGACCTTGGCGCCCAGGCTTTCGAGTTTGTCCTTGGCCACATCGCGGCTCATCAACTCCAGGGAGCCGGTCAGCACCCAGGTATGCCCGGCTTCCGGCAAGCCTTCGACGACCCTCTTCTCGCTCTGCCAGTGCATGCCGAAGTCCTTGAGCTGCTGCTCGATGGCCAAGGCATGGTTGGCGTTGTCTGCGTTATCGAAGAAGTCGCGCACGGCTTTGGCCTGCTTCTCGGGCAGCGCCTGGCGCATGTCCAGCCAGTCGGCCTTGATCACGCCTTCCAGAGAGCCAAATTTATCCGCCAGTTTCTGCGCAGCGCCAGGGCCGACGCTGGGCACGTACAGCTTGTCGAGCAAGCCGCCCAATGTGGTGCTGGCAGCGAACTCGGCGCTCAGGTCGCCCTGCTCCTGCAATTGCAGGGCGCATTCGTCTGGCGACAACAGCGCGCCAATCACCTCCTGGTTGTGGCTGTCTTCGAAAAAGCTGTGAATCTCGTGCGCCACTTCCAGGCCGACGTCCGGCAGGTACGTCAGCACTTGCGGCAAGGCCATCTGCACGCGCTCCAGGGACGCCAGCGAGCGCGCCAGCACCTTGGCGGTCTCCTCGCCTACATCAGGAATGCCCAGGGCGTAGATGAAGCGCGCCAGGGTCGGCGTCTTGCTGTTTTCGATGGCGGTAATCAACTTCTTGCTGGAAATATCGGCAAAGCCTTCCAGGTCGATGATCTGCTCATACTTCAATTTGTAGAGATCGGCCGGCGAACCGATGAGCTTCTCATCCACCAGTTGTTCGATGGTCTTGTCGCCCAGACCGTCGATGTCCATGGCACGGCGCGAGACAAAATGGATAATCGCCTGCTTGAGCTGCGCGCCACAGGCCAGGCGCCCGACGCAGCGGTACACCGCGCCTTCGCTGACGGTTTCCTTGCCCTTGCTGCGCCTCACCAGTTGCGTGCGCTCCACGTGGGAGCCGCACACCGGGCAATGCTCGGGGATCTGCACCGCACGCGCGCTTTGCGGACGGCGCTCGGTGACCACCGACACGACCTGCGGAATCACATCCCCGGCGCGGCGGATGATCACGGTGTCGCCGATCATCAGGCCCAGACGCGCGACTTCATCCATGTTGTGCAAAGTGGCGTTGGACACGGTTACTCCCGCGACCTTGACTGGCTTGAGGCGCGCCACCGGCGTCACCGCGCCGGTGCGGCCCACTTGGAATTCCACATCAAGCAGTTCGGTCAGCTCTTCCATGGCCGGGAATTTATGCGCAATGGCCCAGCGCGGTTCGCGGGCGCGAAAGCCCAGTTCGCGCTGCGAGGCAATGCTGTTGACCTTGAACACCACGCCGTCGATTTCATAACCCAGGCTGTTACGCCGTTCGCCAATGTCGCGGTAGTAGTCCAGGCATTCCTGGATGCCATTGGCCAACTTCAACTCGTGGCTGATCGGCATGCCCCACTTCTGCAATTGCTGCAAGTTGCCGATGTGGGTGTCGCTGATATCCGCCGTCACCTGGCCAATGCCATAGCAGCAGAATTCCAGCGGGCGGCTGGCGGTAATCTTCGAATCCAGCTGGCGCAGGCTACCAGCAGCAGCGTTACGGGGGTTGGCGAAGGTCTTGCCGCCGACTTCCAACTGCGAGGCGTTCAGCCGCTCGAAACCGGCCTTGGACATGAACACTTCGCCACGCACTTCAAGCGTCGCCGGCCAGCCGCTGCCGTGCAGCTTCAGCGGGATATTGCGCACGGTGCGCACATTCACGCTGATGTCTTCGCCGGTGGTGCCGTCGCCACGGGTGGCGCCGCGTACCAGCTCGCCGTTTTGATACAAGAGGCTGACCGCCAGGCCATCGAGCTTGGGCTCGCAACTGTATTGCACCGCCGCGCCGCCGCCGAACAGATCGCCCACCGGCAAGTCCAGACCTTCGGTGACCCGGCGATCAAACTCGAGCATGGTGGTTTCATCAAAGGCGTTACCGAGGCTGAGCATCGGGATTTCGTGCTTTACCTGAGTGAACGCCGACAACGCAGCACTGCCGACCCGCTGCGTCGGTGAATCACGCGTCACCCACTGCGGATGCTCAGCTTCCAGGGCCTTTAGCTCGTGGAACAACCGGTCGTACTCGGCGTCCGGAATGCTCGGCTCGTCGAGGACGTGGTAGCGGTAGTTGTGCTGATCCAGTTCAGCGCGCAGTTGGAGGATGCGGGTATGGGCGGCGGTCATGGGTGTTCTCTCAGAAAGCAAAAGAGCAGCCGAAGCTGCTCAATATGTTAGTGCGCTTATTCTACCGACAACGCTGAAGACCAATCCTCAGCGTTTCTGTGTCAGGGCGCGACGCTCGAACTCAACGATGCGCTGACGGTAGTGTTCGATGGTCTGGGCAGTCAGGACGCTGCGTTGGTCGTCCTTGAGCTCGCCATTGAGTTCCTGCGACAGCTTGCGTGCGGCGGCCACCATCACGTCGAAGGCTTGTTTGGGGTGACGCGGGCCTGGCAGGCCGAGGAAGAAGCTCACGGCCGGCGTGCTGAACAGGTCGATATCGTCCAGATCGAAGGTGCCCGGCTTGACCGCGTTAGCCATGGAGAACAGCACTTCGCCGTTACCCGCCATGCTTTCGTGGCGGTGAAAAATGTCCATCTCGCCAAACCGAAGGCCGCTTTCCAGGATGTTCTGCAACAGCGCCGGGCCTTTGAAACCAGCAGCGTCGCGGCAGATCACGCTGATCACCAAGACTTCTTCGGCGGCCGGCTGATCGTTGACCGATTGGCGCGCCGCGCCCTTGGTTGGGGTCTCGTCAGGGAAGTCGTCATCGCGGCTGCTGAAGCTTGGGCCGTCATCGACGTCCAGGTTCAGGTCGCCCTGATGCGGCTCGGCAACGGCAGCACTGCCGCGCTTGCCACGCTTGGAAGACGGTTCACGGCCCTCACGGACCGGCGCGCTCATCGACGGCAAGTCGTGTTCGTCCAATTGCGGCTCTTTATGCGTATCCAGCACACGAGGCGGCCCCAGCAGCCCGGCGCTGCCGTCGTCGTCAGGCAAGTTGGACAGGTTGCGGTCCAGACGGAATTTAAGCTTGCCCTTGCCACCGCGCATGCGGCGCCAGCCATCAAAAAGAATACCGGCAATGACAATAATGCCGATGACGATCAGCCACTCGCGCAGACCGATTTCCATGTAATCCCGTGCCTCTAATAAAAAATGCTGAAAAATAAGGGGTTTAGCACCGTGCAAACCGCTTTAAAACGTGGCGCCAACTCTATGTTCTGACTGACGTTTTGCCCACGCATACGAAAAATTGACATTAAACTAGCACGACCAAAGATAACTTTACACCGTCTGTCAAAATGGCTTGAAAAAATATGTCCATTTGCCACTTTCGCCAGCCCCGTAAACCCTCCTACAGCCCGCTATAAAAATCCTTTCCCGGCGCGGTTCAGGATTCCACCATCGCCATCGCTTCTTCGACATCCACCGCTACCAATCGCGAACAGCCCGGTTCGTGCATCGTCACACCCATCAACTGATCCGCCATTTCCATGGCGATCTTGTTGTGGGTGATATAGATGAACTGCACGGTCTGGGACATCTCTTTAACCAACCGGGCGTAGCGTCCAACGTTAGCGTCATCCAGCGGCGCGTCAACTTCGTCGAGCATGCAAAACGGCGCCGGGTTCAACTTGAAGATCGCAAATACCAGGGCCAATGCCGTCAGGGCCTTCTCGCCACCGGACAACAAATGGATGGTGCTGTTCTTCTTGCCCGGAGGCCGCGCCATGATCGTCACCCCTGTATCGAGTAGATCTTCGCCCGTCAGTTCCAAGTAGGCGCTGCCGCCACCGAAAACTTTCGGGAATAACGCCTGTAAACCACCATTAATCTGATCAAAGGTATCTTTGAAGCGATTACGGGTTTCCTTGTCGATCTTGCGGATCACGTTTTCCAGGGTGTCCAGGGCTTCCACCAAGTCGGCGTCCTGGGCATCCAGATAACGTTTGCGCTCCGATTGTTGCTGATACTCGTCGATGGCCGCGAGGTTGATCGCGCCGAGTCGCTGAATACGTGCAGCAATCCGTTCAAGTTCTTCTTCGGCGTCTTTCTCGTTGGCCTGGGCGGTCAACGTATTAAGCACGCCGTGCAAGTCGTAGCCGTCTTCCAGCAACTGGTCTTGCAGGGTCTTGCGGCGCACGGTCAGGGCTTGCCATTCCATGCGCTGTTGTTCGAGCTGGCCGCGAATCAGCTGTGATTGCTGCTCGGCCTGGGTCCGGCGTTTTTCCGCGTCGCGCAGTTCGCGGTCGGTGTCTTCCAGCGCGATCTGCGCGGTCTTGAGTTCTTCGTCGACGCTCATGCGTTTGTCGAGCAACGCTTCCAGCTTGAGCCGCAGCTCTTCCAGCGGCGCCTCGCCCTCTTCCAGGTTGAGGCTCAGTTGCTCGCGCTTTTCGGTGAGGCGTTCGGATTGCATCTCCAGGCGCTCAAGGGCCTGGCGCGTGGACGTGTGCTGAGCCTGCAGCGAGCCTAGGCGCACCGCCAACTGGTGGGCGTGATCCTTGTGCTGACGGGCTTCCTGGCGCACACGATCGAGGCGTTCGCGCAGGCTGTCGCGTTGGGCCAGCAACAGTTCGCGCTGCTCGGTGTCCAGCGCCATGCTGTCGAGGGCTTCCTGCAACTGCAGGCGCGCTTCGCCGATTTGCTCGTGTTCCAGAACACGCTGCTCGCCCATCTCCGCCACTTCTTCGTCGAGGCGAGTGCGGCGCAAGGTCAGTTGTTCGGCCTTGGCTTTGCTCGCCGACAGCTGGGCTTTGAGTTCGCCTTGCTGGCGCGCTTCATCCTGCAACAGACGGCGCAGGTGCTCACGGCCGGTCTCTTGCTGGCGCTGGGTGGCGCGCAGGGTTTGCAGTTCGGTTTCCAGGCTTTCCAGGGTGGCTTCACGCTCTTCGCGTTCGGCGCTCAGGTTGACGATTTCCTGGCCACGGGCCAATACGCCGCTTTCGGCTTCGCTGGCACGGCGCACACGCAGGAAGTGGCGGCCCACCCAGTAGCCATCGCGGCTGATCAGACTTTCGCCGGCCGCCAGCTGACCGCGTTGGGCCAGGGCTTGCTCCAGCGAGTCCACGGGCTTGACCTGACCCAGCCATGGCGACAGGTCAATCGCCGCTTCAACTTTGTCGAGCAGACTGCCTGGCACGCGGGTGCCATCGGCAGCCGGGCTGAGCAAACGCAGATCGCCTTGGGAGAAACCGGCCAAGTCGAAGCCGCCAAAATCATCGACTAATACAGCCTGCAGATCGGCACCGAGCACGGTTTCCACCGCCAGTTCCCAGCCCGCCTCAACCTTCAAGCCTTCGGCCAGGCGCGGGCGTTCGGCCAGGTGTTGGTCGCGCAGCCACTCGGCCGTGCCGGTGCCCGGGTCCAGGGCAGCTTGCTGCAAGGCTTCGAGGGACGCCAAGCGTCCGTTCAGCCGCTGCAAATCGCCTTGGGCCTGTTGCTGCGCCTGGGTCGCCTGTTGCAGTTGCTGACGCAATTGCTCCAGGCGCTCCACTTGCTGTTCTTCGCTGGCTTCAAGCTCTTCGAGGGTCATTTCGCTTTCAGCCAGTTGCTCGCTCAGCGCCATGATTGCCGCGTCTTCCGGGTCGGCGGCGAGCAACACGCGCTCTTCCTGCAGACGACGCTGACGCTCGGCCAGGCGCTCCATGCTGGTTTCCAGCTGCTGGATGCGCGACTGCTGCACCTCGGCCTGGCGGCGCGGCTCGGCGGATTGCAGGTTGAAAGCGTCCCACTGCTCCTGCCAGCCGTGCATGGTGGTTTCGGATTCTTCCAGGGCGGCGGCGGCCTCTTCGGCGGCCGCGCTGGTGATTTCCTGCTCCGGGGTGAGCATGTCCAGCTCTTCGCCGAGGGTCAGCAGCAAGGTGCGGTCGTGACCCAGGTGCGATTCGGTTTCAAGGCGCGCACGCTCAGCTTCCTTCAAGTCGTCCTGCAACTGGCGCAGACGCTGCTGGCCGTGCTGGATGCTCTGTTCGACCCGGGCGATATCACCGCCCACCGAATAAAAGCGCCCCTGCACCAAGTTGAAGCGCTCGGAGAGGTCATGGTGACCGTCACGCAGGCGCTCAATGCTGGCGTCGGCATTGCGTTGTTCGGCCACCAGCGCTTCAAAGCTGATTTCCTGGGTGCCGATGATCGCTTCGCGCTGGCCGACCTGATCATTCAGCGCCTGCCAACGCAGGGCCGAGAGTTGCGCCTTGAGCTGGCGTTCTTCGCCCTTGTATTCCTGGTACTTCTCGGCGGCCTGGGCCTGGCGGTGCAGGCGCTCCAACTGACGCTCCAGTTCTTCACGCAAGTCGGTCAGGCGGGCGAGGTTTTCATGGGTACGGCGGATGCGGTTTTCGGTCTCGCGACGGCGCTCCTTGTATTTGGAGATGCCGGCCGCTTCTTCGATAAAGTTGCGCAGGTCTTCGGGCTTGGCTTCGATCAGCTTGGAGATCATGCCCTGTTCGATGATCGAGTAGCTGCGCGGGCCCAAGCCTGTGCCGAGGAAGATATCGGTGATGTCACGGCGCCGGCACTTGGTGCCGTTGAGGAAGTAGCTGTTCTGGCTGTCGCGCGTCACTTTGCGGCGGATCGAGATTTCCGCGTAGGCCGCGTATTCACCGACCAGGGTACCGTCGGAGTTGTCGAACACCAGCTCGATACTGGCCTGGCTCACCGGCTTGCGGCTGGTGGAGCCGTTGAAGATGACGTCGGTCATCGACTCGCCGCGCAGGTTTTTTGCCGAGCTCTCGCCCATCACCCAGCGGACGGCGTCGATGATGTTCGACTTGCCGCAGCCATTGGGCCCCACCACTGCCGCCATGTTACTGGGGAAGTTCACCGTGGTCGGGTCGACGAAGGATTTGAACCCCGCCAGTTTGATGCACTTGAGCCGCACGCTTAGGCGTCCGCCAACGCAGCGATCACCAGCGAGGAACTGCGCTGGCCATAGGCCGACAGTACCTGGCGAATCTGCACCAGGTCACGGGCCAGCACGGCGGCGAGCAGTTGCTCGAACAATGCCAGGTACTCGCTCATGGATGCCTTGCGTTGATCCAGCGCCAGGTAATAGGCGCGGTTCATTGCCGGCTGCAGGTTTTCGACGGTTTCCTGCAAATAGGGGTTGTTGGCAAAAGGGTAAGCAGCGCGCATCACGTTGAAGCTTTCTTCGACGAAGGCACGGATATCCTGACGCTCAAAACTGCCCACCAGACGCTGCTGGATTTGCAGGAACGGCGCCATGTCGACCTGGGTCTGCCAGCCCAGGGCCACTGCGTTACCGAGCAGAATGTACAACTCGCCCATCAACGTGCACAGGCTCTGCGCCTTGTGTGCGGTCAGCTCGGTGACGTGGGCACCACGGCGCGGCAGAATCGCGATCAGGTGGCGACGTTCGAGGATCAATAAGGCTTCACGCACGGAACCACGGCTGACATTTAATGCCAGCGTGACTTTCTGTTCCTGGATCCGCTCCCCAGGCTTGAGATCGCCGCGAATGATACGTTCGGCGAGGTGGTGAGCAATTTGCTCGGCGAGACTGTCCGGCGCCTTGAACGTCATGTTTTCCCTTCAGATTCTTCTATCTGTACAAACGCGGCAGTGTAGCGCATTGGCCCGCTGATGGCGCTACGCCCACGGTGGCGAATTTGGCATGAAATAAGCAGCGTTGAAAACCCACACGCCGCCAAAAACGCCGGTTCCAGAAGACTGGACCATAATTGAACGTGTTGCGATCGCAGTTTCTTGACCTTCCGGTCAGAAAATCATTGACCGAAAAGTCAGACATGACTAGATTCGGCGCAAAGCGGTTAACAACAATAATGAGTCTGCGAGGCCTTCCGTGATCCAGTTTTTACTTAACCAGGAACTCCGTAGTGAGCACGCCCTGGACCCCAACCTGACCGTGCTCAACTATTTGCGTGAGCACCTGGGCAAATCCGGTACTAAGGAAGGCTGCGCCAGCGGCGACTGCGGTGCGTGCACCGTGGTGGTCGGTGAGTTGCACACTGACGCGCAAGGCGCGGAGCGGATTCGTTATCGCAGCCTCAATTCGTGCCTGACCTTTGTGTCGTCGTTGCACGGCAAACAATTGATCAGCGTCGAGGACCTCAAGCACCAAGGCCAACTGCACAGCGTGCAACAGGCCATGGTCGAGTGCCACGGCTCGCAATGCGGTTTTTGCACACCCGGCTTCGTGATGTCGCTGTTTGCCCTGCAAAAGAACAGCGACGCGCCCGACAGCCAAAAAGCCCACGAAGCCCTGGCCGGCAACCTGTGCCGCTGCACCGGCTACCGCCCGATTCTTGCGGCCGCCGAACAAGCCTGCTGCAACAAACCAGTCGACCAGTTCGACAGCCGCCAAGCCGAGACCATCGCGCGCCTCAAAGCCATTGCGCCAACGCAAACCGGCGAGCTCAACAGTGGCGACAAACGCTGCCTGGTGCCGCTGACCGTCGCCGACCTGGCCGACCTCTATGACGCTTACCCACAAGCCCGACTGCTGGCCGGCGGCACCGACCTGGCGCTGGAAGTCACGCAGTTCCACCGCACCCTGCCGGTGATGATCTACGTCGGCAATATCGACGAGATGAAGCGCATCGAAAACTACGACGACCGCCTGGAAATCGGCGCCGCCACCGCCCTTTCCGACTGCTACGGTGCGTTGCATCACGAATACCCGGACTTCGGCGATTTGCTGCACCGCTTCGCCTCCCTGCAAATCCGCAACCAGGGCACCTTGGGCGGCAACATCGGCAACGCCTCGCCGATTGGTGATTCACCGCCGCTGCTGATCGCCCTAGGTGCGCAAATCGTACTGTGCAAGGGCAATGTGCGCCGCACCTTGGCGTTGGAAGACTACTTCATCGACTACCGCGTCACCGCGCGCCAAGACAGCGAGTTCATCGAGAAAATCATCGTGCCTAAAGGCCATTCGCTATTTCGCGCCTACAAGGTTTCCAAGCGCCTGGACGATGACATTTCCGCTGTGTGCGCCGCCTTCAACCTGAAGATCGACAACGGGGTAATCAGCGAAGCCCGCGTGGCCTTCGGTGGCATGGCCGCCACGCCAAAACGCGCGAAAAGCTGCGAAGCCGTATTGGTCGGCGCCACCTGGAACGCCGCCAGCGTAGAGAAAGCCTGCGCCGCCCTCGCCGAGGATTTCACGCCGCTGTCGGACTTCCGCGCCAGCAAGGAATACCGCCTGCTCAGCGCGCAGAACTTGCTGCGTAAATACTTTATCGAACTGCAAACACCGCACATCGAGACTCGGGTGACCGCTTATGTCTAACCATCACGCCGTCGTTAAAACCCAGGCCGAACTTGCCGAGCTATTTACCCAGGACCTGACCTCCGGAGTCGGGCGCAGCGTCAAGCATGACAGCGCCGCCAAGCACGTCAGCGGCGAAGCGCAGTACATTGATGACCGCCTGGAATTCCCTAACCAATTGCACCTGTATGCGCGCATGTCAGACCGCGCCCACGCCCGCATCATCAGTATCGACACTGCGCCTTGCTACGCCTTTGAAGGTGTGCGCATCGCGATCACCCACGAAGACGTGCCGGGCCTGAAAGACATCGGCCCGCTGATGCCCGGCGACCCGTTGCTGGCCATCGACACCGTGCAGTTTGTCGGCCAAGTGGTGCTGGCGGTGGCCGCCCGCGACCTGGAAACCGCACGCAAAGCTGCCATGGCCGCGGTGATCGAATACGAAGACCTGGAACCGGTGCTGGATGTGGTCGAGGCCTTTCGTAACAAGCACTTTGTGCTCGACAGCCATACCCACCAACGCGGTGATTCGGTGGGCGCGCTGGCGACGGCAAAAAACCGTATCCAGGGCACGCTGCACATCGGTGGCCAGGAACACTTCTACCTGGAAACCCAGATCTCGTCGGTGATGCCCACCGAAGACGGCGGCATGATCGTCTACTGCTCCACGCAAAACCCCACCGAAGTGCAGAAGCTGGTGGCCGAAGTGCTCGACGTGTCGATGAACAAAATCGTGGTCGACATGCGCCGCATGGGCGGTGGTTTCGGCGGCAAGGAAACCCAGGCCGCCAGCCCCGCGTGCCTGTGCGCGGTGGTCGCGCGCCTCACCGGCCAGCCGACCAAAATGCGCCTGCCGCGCGTCGAAGACATGCTGATGACTGGCAAGCGTCACCCCTTCTATATCGAATACGACGTGGGCTTTGACGACAGCGGCCGCCTGCACGGCATTAACTTGGAACTGGCGGGTAACTGCGGCTGCTCGCCCGACCTGTCGAACTCGATTGTCGACCGCGCGATGTTCCACGCCGACAACGCGTATTACCTGGGTGACGCCACGGTCAACGGCCATCGCTGCAAGACCAACACCGCGTCCAACACCGCCTATCGCGGCTTCGGCGGCCCGCAAGGCATGGTCGCCATCGAAGAAGTCATGGACGCCATCGCCCGCCACCTGGCGCTGGACCCGTTGGCGGTGCGCAAGGCCAACTACTACGGCAAGACCGAGCGCAACGTCACCCACTACTACCAGACCGTCGAGCACAACATGCTCGAGGAAATGACCGCCGAGCTTGAGGCCAGCAGCCAATACGCCGAGCGCCGCGAAGCGATTCGCCTGTACAACGCCCATAGCCCGATCCTGAAAAAAGGCCTGGCGCTGACGCCGGTGAAGTTCGGTATTTCGTTTACCGCCAGCTTCCTGAACCAGGCCGGCGCGCTGATCCACATCTACACCGACGGCAGCATCCACCTGAACCACGGCGGCACCGAGATGGGCCAGGGCTTGAACACCAAGGTTGCGCAGGTGGTGGCCGAAGTGTTCCAAGTCGAAATCGACCGCGTACAGATCACCGCCACCAACACCGACAAGGTGCCCAACACCTCGCCGACGGCGGCTTCCAGCGGTGCCGACCTGAACGGCAAGGCTGCGCAGAACGCCGCCGAAACCATCAAGCAACGCTTGGTGGAATTTGCCGCGCGCAAATACGACGTGAGCGAAGCGGACGTGGAATTCCACAACGGCCATGTGCGCGTGCGCGATCAGATTCTGACCTTTGAAAGCTTGATCCAGCAGGCGTATTTCGCCCAGGTCTCATTGTCGAGCACCGGCTTCTACAAGACCCCGAAAATCTTCTACGACCGCAGTCAGGCGCGCGGGCGGCCGTTCTACTACTTCGCGTTCGGCGCGGCCTGTTGCGAGGTGATCGTCGACACCCTCACCGGCGAATACAAGATGCTGCGCACCGACATCCTCCATGACGTAGGCGCCTCGCTGAACCCGGCCATCGACATCGGCCAGGTCGAAGGCGGCTTTATCCAGGGCATGGGCTGGCTGACCATGGAGGAGCTGGTGTGGAACAACAAAGGCAAGCTGATGACCAACGGCCCGGCCAGCTACAAGATCCCGGCCGTGGCGGATATGCCGCTGGACCTGCGCGTGAAGCTGGTGGAAAACCGCAAGAACCCGGAAGACACCGTGTTCCATTCCAAGGCCGTGGGCGAGCCGCCGTTTATGCTCGGGATTGCCTCGTGGTGCGCGATCAAGGATGCCGTGGCGAGTTTGGGCGAGTATCGCCATCAGCCCAAGATTGATGCGCCGGCGACACCGGAAAGGGTGTTGTGGGGGTGTGAGCAGATGCGGCAGTTGACCGCTGCAAAAGCCGTCGAAACTGAGCTGGCTTGATCGTTCCCACGCTCAGCGTGGGAATGCCGCCATGGACGCTCTGCGTCCGCTCTTGTGACGCAGCGCGTCACGGTATGCATTCCCACGCGGAACGTGGGAACGATCTGACTGGAGGTGACTATGAACAACTGGATCAGCGCCCTCGCCGACCTGCAGAACAGGGGTGAACCCTGCGTGCTGGTGACCATCATCGAAGAGCTCGGCTCCACGCCGCGCAATGCCGGCTCAAAGATGGTCATCAGCGCCGCACAGACCTTCGACACCATCGGCGGCGGGCACTTGGAATACAAGGCGATGCAGATCGCCCGCGACATGCTCGTGCGTGGCCAGCAAAACACCCATCTGGAGCGCTTCAGCCTCGGCGCCAGCCTGGGCCAGTGCTGCGGCGGCGTGACCGTGCTGCTGTTCGAACCCATGGGTCAGGTACAAGCCCAGATCGCCGTATTCGGTGCCGGCCACGTTGGCCGTGCCTTGGTGCCGTTGCTGGCCAGCCTGCCGTGTCGGGTTCCGTAGGTCGGAGG